>JBBAUA010000032.1:0-7924 GCA_040398465.1 Hyphomonadaceae bacterium
TTCCGAGCGTACGCGCCGGATGCGGCAAGCTTGAACTCAACGTCCGCAATGGGCCACCGACCCCAAGCCCTTTCAGGGGGCGGGACCGTGCGGCTCCAGCTTACCCATCATTGAACGCCAGTGGCGCGACGCGGTTCGGCGCGCTTGAAGGGGCTGACAGGTGGCGTGTCTGTCGGCGGGGATTGTTTCGGTTCATCCGGGGCGCGAGCCGGATTTCCCGGGACAAGCCCGCGAATGACCCCGTGGGTGTTGCGCGGCCTGGACCGTCAGCAATCGACGCGTTCGATCCTGCCGTCGCGCAGGTGGAAGCAGGCGTCCTGGGGGATGTCGAGCATGAGGGTCTGGTCGCGGGGGAGCTGGGCAAAGAGGCCGCGGAGGATGCGGCCGGAGACGCCGTGCGAGATGGCGATGATGGGATGGTTCGCTGCGGCGGCGTCCGCCAGCCAGCTTTGGAGGCGGGTGTTGAGCGCGTCCCAGCTGTCGCCGCCGGGGGCGTTGAAGAACCAGCTCCAGCGGTTGGGGCCGGCATCGTAGTCGGGGACGCGTTGGCGGATGTCGTCCTTCAGCATGCCGTCCCATTCGCCGAGACTGATCTCGGCGAGGCGGGGATCGGTCTCGATGGGGGATGCGAAGCCGCCGTGCTCGCGGATGATGCGGGCGGTGTGCTGGGTGCGGCCGAGGGGCGAGGCGATGAGGCGCGCGTGCGGCGGCGCGATGCGGCCGAGAAGCTTGCCGAGGCGGCGGCCCTGCTCTTCGCCGAGTGCGGTGAGCGCGGAATCCTTCGCGCCCTGTATGCGGCCTGCGGCGTTGAACGCGGTCTGCCCATGCCGAACAAGCCAGATCATGTGGGCCAGATCATGCAGCGCGATAGCGCGTGGTGAGATTGAAAGGGCCGTCGGCCGTCGCCCTGCCCGCTTCGACCAGATGGATCATGTGCGCCAGAACGGAATGGGCGGCGGGTGCGTGGAGGCGCGCGTCGACATCCTTGTAGATCACCTTGACCATGTCGGGGATCAGCGTGTCGCCGGCTTTCAGGCGGGCGACGATGGCTTCCTCACGGGCGCGGCGATGGGCGGCGTAGGCGTCGATGAATGCGTTGACGTCTTTCACGGGCGGGCCGTGCGTGGGCCAGAGCGTGCTGAAATTGCGGGCGCGGATCTTGGCGAGGCTGCGGTAGTAGTCGCCCATGTTTCCGTCGGGCGGCGAGATGACGGTGGTGGACCAGCCCATGATGTGGTCGCCGGAGAAGAGCGCGTTCTCTTCCTTCAGCGCGTAGCAGACATGGTTGGACATGTGGCCGGGCGTGGTGATCGCCTCCAGCGTCCAGCCTGATCCCGAGAAGGTGTCGCCGTCCTTCACCAGCACATCGGGCATGAAGCCTTCCTGGCCATCTTCCTCGAGCGAGGCGTGGGGCATTGTGCCTGAAGGATCGGGCAGTCCGTAGACCTTGCAGCCAGCCCATTGTGCGAGGGGGTGGGCGAGCGGCGAGTGGTCGAGATGGGTGTGGGTGGTGAAGACGTGGGTGATCCGCTCGCCAGCGAGGGCGGCTTTTAGCGCCTCGAAGTGGGCGTCGATCGGCGGGCCGGGGTCGATGACGGCGACGTCGCCCTTGCCGATGATGTAGACGCCGGTGCCGAGGAAGGTGAACGGGCCGGGGTTCTGCGCGATGACGCGGCGGATCAGCGGGCTCGCCTGGTCGGCGCGGCCGTAGGCGAAATCGAGATCGCGGACGAAGGGAATACCGGACACGTTTACCTCTGGGCGATGCGACGGAGCTGCCCGCGCATGCCGCTCAGGTTGTAGCCGACTTCCTGGGCCCGATCGACGATGTCTTCCGGATCAACGCCCTCGGACGCCTCGGCCAGCGCCCACGCTGTGACGGAACGCGTCCCGGAGCGGCAGTAGGCCAGTGTGTTTGAACTCGCCGCCATCACGGCCTTCACGGCTTCGGCGGTCGGCGGCCCGACGAAGGGGGCGTGAACGTAGGTCATGCCTTCCTTCCGTGCGGCCGCTTCGATCTCCTCGGAGGTTGGCTGGTCCGGCTCCTCGCCGTCCGGCCGGTTGTTGATGATGTGGCGGTAGCCCATGCTGGAGATGGCGGGGATATCGCCCAGCGCGATCTGTGGCGCGACGGCAAACCGTTGGGAAACCTGCTTGATGTCAGCCATGTTGGTCGATCCCTCTTCTGATCCGCGACAAATGTCCGCTTGCGCAACGACCTCTTGTTCGCCTCTTATAAGCTGGAGCCTGCGGAGGACGTAACCCCTGTCGACCGACCCGTCCCGTTCTCCGGATTCCTCAGCATTGGCGCGTCTCGCATCCCGGATTCCCTGGGCGTATGTGGGGCGGCGCCTGCTGGCGGCCATTCCCACCATGCTGGTGATCATCACCGTGGTGTTCTTCATGCTGCGGGCGGCGCCGGGGAACCCATATTCGGCGGAACGCATGCTGACGCCGGCCGTGGAGGCCAACCTCAAGGCCAGCCTTGGCCTCGATAAGCCGCTGCATGAACAGTATTTCGAATATGTGGGCAAGGTGGTTCAGGGCGATCTCGGGCCCTCCATGGTGTTCTACGACAAGGATGTGAGCGAGCTGCTGGGCGAGGGCCTGCCGGTGTCGCTGACCATCGGTCTGCTTTCCATCACCATTGCGCTGTTCTTTGGCGTGCTGCTCGGCGTGCTGGCGGCGATACGGCAGAACTCGCTGGCGGACTATTCGGTGATGAGTATTGCGATGGTCGGCATATCGATCCCGACCTTCGTGACGGGGCCGCTCCTGGCCATGGTGTTCGGGGTTTATCTCAACTGGTTTGCGGCGGGGGGCCTCGACCTGGGCCGCATGAATTTTCACAACCTCTTTCTCCCGGTGCTGACGCTGTCGCTTCCGCAGGTGGCGATCATCTCGCGGCTGATGCGTGCGTCGATGGTGGAGGTGCTGCGGTCCAACTTCATCCGCACGGCGCGGGCGAAGGGGATCAGCGAGACACGCATCCTGCTGCGCCATGCGGCGCCGGCGGCGATCCTGCCGGTCGTGAGCTATCTGGGGCCGGCGATCGTGGGGGTGATCACGGGGTCGGTGGTGATCGAGACGGTGTTCACCCTGCCCGGCGTTGGCGCGTCCTTTATCGAAGGCGCGATGACGCGTGACTATACCCGCGTGATGGGCGCCGTGATCCTCTATGGCGGCTTGATCATCGCGCTGAACCTGATCGCCGATGTGCTCTATGCGATCCTCGATCCGCGGGTGCGCTACTCATGATGATGGCAGTGGTTCCGGGCTCAACCGCCGATGTGCTGAACAAGTCCGCCGTGAAGGGGCGGTCGCTGTGGGACGATTCCCGGCGGCGGCTGTTCGCCAACAAGGCGGCGGTGGCGGGGATGATCCTGCTGGCGCTGCTGACGCTGATCGCGTTCATCGGGCCGCTCGTGTGGCCGCACTCCTACGAATACCAGTACCAGGACAGACTCGGGATCGCGCCGACAGGCGAGAACATGCACTGGCTGGGCACGGACATTCTCGGGCGGGACATGGTGGCGCGGCTGCTGATCGGGCTGCAGATCTCGCTGGCTGTCGGGTTCATCGCCACGTTCGTCTCGCTGGTGATCGGCGTGGCATGGGGCGCGATTGCGGGTTTTGCGGGCGGGCGCGTCGACCAGTTCATGATGCGCATCGTCGACGTGCTCTACGCAGTGCCGTTCATCTTCTTCGTGATCCTGGTGACGGTGGTGTTCGGCCGGCACATCTTCCTGATCTTCCTCGCCATCGGCGCGGTAGAGTGGATGACGATGGCGCGGATTGTGCGCGGGCAGACGCTGGCGCTGAAGCAGAAGGAATTCGTCGAGGCGGCGCGGGCGGCGGGCGTGAAGCCTCTGGGCATCATCATGCGGCATATCCTGCCGAACCTGCTGGGGCCGGTGGCGGTCTATGTGACGCTGACCATGCCGGTGGTGATCCTGCAGGAGAGCTTCCTGTCGTTCATCGGACTAGGCGTGAACGAGCCGCTGACGTCGCTGGGGCAGCTGATCTCGGCAGGGCAGAAGGAGTTTGCCTATCCGTGGCTGCTGTTTGCGCCTGCGGCGCTGATGGTTGTAACGCTCTTCTCGCTGAACTTCATCGGCGACGGGCTGCGGGATGCGTTTGATCCGAAGGATCGGTAGCGCGGGAGGCCCGCCCTCATCCTGAGGAGCCCCCAAAGCGGGCGTCTCGAAGGACGAGGGCATGCTCACTGATGATCCCTCAAGCCAACGCCCGCGCCGGCAGGAAGCGGCTGTTGCGGAGGAGGGCTGCGGAGATCAGCGAGATGACCACGCCGATGGGGAACATCTCGATGAAGGTCAACGGCACGCGCATCAGCGGATTGCGGTACATTTCCGCGAACGCCTGCCCGTCCTTGGCCACCTGCGCGAGTTTTTCGGCGCTGGCGCCGCTCTTCTGCGCTTCCTCCAGCATCATCTGGCTGTACACCGCGCCGAAATCGAACTTGGTGACCGCAAGCGCCGCCTCCCACGCGATCACCCAACCGAGGCTGGCGACGGCGCTGATGGCGAGGCCCACACCGAGCGCCGGGAGGAACTTCACCACGCCGCCGAGTTCCCGGTCGCGATAGTGCTTCACGCCAAGAAACACGCCGGTCAGCGCCACGAGCATCGTGGTGTAGCCGATGATCGCGCCTGACTCGTTGTTCTGCTGGCCGCTCACCATGCCCCAGAACAAGGGGGCCCCGACGATCAGCGCGCCAGGAACGCCGTAGAGAAGAATGATCCTGAACATCTCCAGGTCTCCTAAGGATTCTTGGGCTGGTCGCCGTCCATCTCGACGAGGCCGAGACGGTTGCCGGCGGGGTCGGAGAAGAGGCCGAGGACGACGACGCCCTTTACCTCGAACCGTGGGGCGTTGATGGCGCCGCCGGCTGCGACGACTTTCGCGAGAGTTTCGGTCACATCGGGCACGCCGAAATAGATCACGCAGTCGGCTGGGTCGGTGCGGAGGAAGCCGTTGAGCCTCGGCGACTGGACCGGTGCGGAGACGTGGCCGGTGGGCGCGCTCTCCCAGCCGAACACTTCGGCGTAGAAGCTTCGCTGGCTGGCAAGGTCTGGCCCGGCGATGTCGAAGAAGACGATTGGCGCGGCGCTCATGGTGGGGTCCCCTCTCATGCCTGGTCACACGAAGAAGGGGCAGGCCGCGGCAACCCGCAATCGCCCGAAGGGGTGATTGGCGCAAAATCGCCCAGAATCGACGCGTTACATCGCACGTTACCTGAGCATTCCAAGCTCGCGCGCGCGAAGGATCGCCTCGGTCCGCCGGGTCACCTCAAGTTTGGCGAAGATTTTCGCGACGTGAGTCTTCACCGTGTTGGGCGAGACGTTCAGTGCGCTCGCGATTTCCTTGTTGGAGCGGCCGGCGGCCAGCAGTTCCAGCACCTCGAATTCGCGATCGCTGATGCCGAGGGTATTGCGCACCTGTTCGTTGGGAACGAAGCCCTCGCCTGCCGGCCTGCGCGGCATCAGGCGCGTGCCGACCCAGATGCCGAGGGCCAGAAAGCCGGCGGCGAGCAGGCCGACATAGAGTTCGCCCGGATGGGCGCGGACGAGGAGCTGGAACTCGATCCATTGCAGGCCGAGGGCCGCAACGCCGAGGAGGCCGCCATAGATGAGGATCGTTCGCCACATCCCCGCCTGCCCTATCTCAAGCGGCGCACGCGGATGGACCTGCCGCCTTCGATCCGCATCAGGAAGCTGCCAAGCGCCGCCGCCTCGATCTCAGCTTTCAGGGGAAGCGCGCCGAGACGGTCAATCTTCTCGATTTCAATCTGTTCCCACACCTGTCGATTATCAGGCGTGAAGCGGTACTTGCCGTCCGCTCGCTTTGCGGCGGAGGCGATGGTCACCTGAACATCGTCCGGCTGTTCTGGGGCGTTCGGCACGGCGATGCCGGTGGCGCGGGCGATATCAGCAGCTTCGGGCTTCTTGAAGCCGAACGCCTGCTCACTCTCCTCGGTCACCTGCTCGCGGCGGACCACGGCGACGCCGCCGGTCGCCTCCGCCTGCTTCAGACCGGCGATGGCGGCATCGTAGCAGGCCAGGCGTTCATCCGCCTTCGGAAGGCCGGCGCATGCGTAGACCTTCGCCAGCGGCGACTCCTGCGCAAAGGCTGCTCCGGCGGCCAGCACGGCGGCAGTCAGCAAGATGAACACACGCATGCTTACATCCGGCTTTGAGGCTGGAGAGCGCAAAGCCCTTCCAATCCAACGTGGTCTGACGCTAGGTTCCTACCGGAAAAGCTGACCGTGTGCACGCCTGTGCATCGGTTGGCGACGAAAGAGGAGTTCTTGATGCGCCTGAAGTTCCCTTTGCTGGCGAGTGTTTTCGCCGCTGCACTCGCGTTGACGGCCTGCGGGGGGGAATCGGGACAGGTGACATCGGAGCGGTTCACGCGCGGGATCGGCGCGCAGCCGAAATCGCTGGACCCACAAAAAGTTGAAGGCACCTGGGCCAACGACGTGATCGGCGACATGTTCATCGGCCTGTTCACCGAGGACGCCAAGGCCATTCCCGTCCCTGGCGTTGCCGAGTCATGGACCGTGTCCGAGGACGGGCTGACCTGGACGATCAAGCTCAAGCAGACGACGTGGTCGGATGGCGAGCCGCTGACGGCGGACGATTTTGTGTTCTCATTCCAGCGCCTGTTCGACCCGAACGAGGCCGAGATCGCCTATGCGTCCATCCAGTACGGCATCAAGAATGGCCGCGCGGCGAAGGAAGGACAGGTTCCGAAGGAGCAAGTGGGCGTTCGTGCGATCGACGACTACACGCTCGAGATCCAGCTCGAGTATCCGATGCCCCACCTGCCCGGCCTGCTGAAGCACTACACCGTTTTCCCGCTGCCGCGGCACGTGGTCGAGAAGTTCGGCGACAAGTGGACGACCCCGGAGAACTATGTCGTCAACGGCCCGTACAAGCTGGCCGAGATGCGCCAGAACGATTTCATCCGCGTCGTGAAGAACGAAACCTTTGCCGAGGCGGATGATTTCTGTTTTTCGGAGGTGATCTACCTGCCCGTCAACGATCATGACGCCATGGTGCGCCGTGCGATGGCCGGCGAGATCGACATGAACAACTCCTTCCCGTCGGGACAGCTGGAAGTCACCCAGAAGAACCTGCCTGGTTGGCCGCGCATCTCGCCGATGATGGCGACGACCTATGTGGTGACCAACACGCAGAAAGAGCCGTTCAACGACCCGCGCGTGCGCAAGGCCATCGCGCTGGCGATGGATCGGGAGCACATCACGCAGAACGTGCTGAAGGGCGGGCAGCTACCGGCCTACAGCTTTGTGCCTGCCGCGATCGCCAACTACACGCCGGCTGAGTTCGAGTGGAAATCGCTGCCGCGCGCCGAGCGTCTGGCGCAAGCGAAGGCGCTGCTGGAAGAAGCCGGCTATGGACCGGGCAAACCGCTGTCGTTCGAATATCTCTACCGTTCAACGGGCGATAATCCGCGCATGGCGCCGGTGCTGCAGCAGAACTTCAAGGAGATTGCGCCCTGGGTTCAGGCGGAGATCCGGCGGGTTGAGACGCAGGCGCTCTATGACATGCTGAAGGCGAAGAACTTCGTGATCAGCGATACGGGCTGGGTCGCCGACTACAACGACGCCTACAATTTCCTGTACCTGCTCGACTCGCGCACGGGGCCGATGAATTACGGCAACTACGTCAACCCGGCGTATGACGCGATCCTCGACCAGGCGACGAAGGAAGTGGACGGCGCGAAGCGTGCGGAGCTGCTGAAGTCGGCCGAGGCGCTGATGCTGAGCGAGACGGCTGTGCTGCCACTGCTGACGCGCGTGACGCAGGACATCGTGTCGCCGAACATCACCGGATACGAGGACAATCCGGAAGACGTCCACCGGACGCGGTACATGTGCCGG
>JBBAUA010000032.1:8024-40730 GCA_040398465.1 Hyphomonadaceae bacterium
CACCGGATACGAGGACAATCCGGAAGACGTCCACCGGACGCGGTACATGTGCCGGAAGTAGGCTTCAGGAAGCCCGCCCTCGTCCTTCGAGACGTCACTACGCGACTCCTCGGGACGAGGGCTGCCGGCCATCCGTGATTTGGGGAGCCCTCATCCTGAGGAGGCCGCAGGCCGTCTCGAAGGACGAGGGCGGGCTTAAAGCGCCAGCACGATCTCATTGCGCAGCTGCTTAATCAGACCTGCATTCTCGCCGGTGTCGTGCCCGGGGAGGCGGCTGGTGGCGCGGATGTCGACGCGGGCGCCTTGCCCTACCATCACGACGCGCACAGCAACGTCGTGGATGAGTTCGTACCAGGGCGAGCGGTAGACGGCTTCGACGACGCCTGCTTCTGCGTCTGTGCGCATGACGCGCCAGCCGAGGCGCTCCATGGCGCGGGCGGCGGCTAGCGTGACAGCTTCCGGTTTTGCATCGAGCATCAGCGGCTTGAGGTCGTCGTAGAAGCTTTCCTGCGCGGCGGCGAAGGTCATGCCGGTCCAGCGGCCATTGCCTTGAGGGACAAGGGCGTCATCGCGGACGCGGACGGAACCGACGGCTGCGCGGTCCTTAAGTGTCGCTTCGGTAAAGGCGATGGGGAGGTTCCAGTCGGTCTGCGCGTCGTGGATCGGCGGAAGGTCGTCGTGGCTGACGACGGCGCGGCTGTAGATGCCTCCGGCCGACATGCCGGCTGCGGCGGTCACAAGGATGGCGACGATGCCGGAGCGGTGGCGACCGCTGACGAAGGCGAGGACGAGGCCGATGATGCCGAGCGCGACTGCGCCCAGCATCACCCACATGGTCATCAGCATGAAGGAGCCGCGCGCCGTCAGCAGGTCCATCAGTCCCATGCGGAACAGGATGGGGCCTGCGAACAGCATCGCGCCGCCGATCGCCACGAGGACCACCGCGAGCGTCAGGATGGCGATGCGAAGCATCCGCCCTGACCGCTCGCGCTGGCGCGCTTTCGAGAGTTCGGTCATTCAGCCGCCTGGATGGTCGGCAGCTTGTGGTCCTTGAACGTCGCGCGCAAGGCCAGCTTGTTGATCTTGCCTGTGGCGCCGAGGGGGATGTTATCGACGAAGGCGACGTCGTCCGGCATCCACCATTTGGCGATCTTGCCGTTCAGGTAGTTGAGCATGTCTTCCTTCGTGGCCGTGGCGCCGGGCTTCAGCTGCACGATCAGGAGCGGGCGTTCATCCCACTTCGGATGCGGCAGGCCGATGGCGGCGGCGTTGGCGACGGCCGGGTGGCCGACAGCGAAGTTCTCGATGTCGATCGAGGAGATCCACTCGCCGCCAGACTTGATCACGTCCTTTGCGCGGTCGGTGATCTGCATGTAGCCAAGCTCATCGAGGTGGGCGACGTCGCCCGTGTCGAAGAAGCCTTCATTGTCGAGAATATTGCCGCCCGCGTTCTTGAAGTAAGACTTGGCGATGGCTGGTCCGCGCACCACGAGGCGGCCAGCGGACTTGCCGTCACGCGGCAGCGTCTTGCCCTCGTCGTCGATGACCTTCATCTCGACGCCGAAGGGGGTCCGACCCTGCTTCAGCTTGTATTTCACGACGGTCTCGCGGTCCTTGGACAGCACTGGAGAGGTCATCGCACCGAGCGACCCCAGCGGGCTCATCTCGGTCATGCCCCAGGCGTGGATGACCTCGACGCCATAGTTTTCCTCGAAGGCGCGGAGAATGCGTTCGGGAACGGCCGAGCCGCCGATGACGACCTTGTTGAGGATCGGCAACTGCTTGCCTGTCGCTTCGAGGTACTGCAGCAGCATCAGCCATACGGTCGGCACAGCCGCCGTGAACGATACCTTTTCACCGTCGAGCAGTTCGTAGATCGACTCGCCGTCCATCTTCGCGCCCGGCAGGACGAGCTTGGCGCCGACTGCCGGCGCGGAAAAGGCGATGCCCCATGCGTTGGCGTGGAACATGGGGACCACAGGCAGCACCGTGTCGCGCGCGCCGATCCCGATGGCGTCATACTGCATGCCGATCAGGGTGTGCAGCACGTTCGAGCGGTGAGAGTAAAGCACGCCTTTGGGATCGCCCGTCGTGCCGGATGTGTAGCAGAGGCCGCAGGCGGTGTTCTCGTCGAAATCGCCCCACGTGACGTCGGTCGATTTGCCCGCGATGTATTCCTCGTAGGTGCGCAGGTTTGTCATGGCGGACTGAGGCCTGTGCGCGGCGTCGGTCAGAACGATGAAGTGCTTGACCGTCGGGACCTTGTCCTTGATGGCCTCGATAATCGGCTGGAAGGTGATGTCGTAGAAGACGTGCGTGTCTTCGGCGTGGTTGATGATCCAGGCGATCTGCTCGGGAAACAGGCGCGGGTTCAGCGTGTGCAGCACGGCCCCGATGCACATCGTGCCATACCAGGTCTCGATGTGGCGCGTGGTGTTCCAGGCCAGGGTGGCGATCCGGTCGCCCTTCTGGACGCCATCAGCCAGGAGCGCGTTCGAGCATTGCCGGGCGCGATGGTAGAGGTCGGTGTAGGTGGAGCGGACAATCGGTCCCTCGACCGTGCGCGTGACGATTTCCTGCTGGCCATGGTTCAGGTAGGCGTGCTCGATTACCTTGTCGACGGTCAGCTTCCAGTCCTGCATCATGCCGTTCATCGGCCCGCGCTTGATGGTGCTGGCGCCGGGCATGGCTGTCGCGACGCCGGGGGCCACCGGGGCTGCTGCAGCTGCTGGCT
This sequence comes from Hyphomonadaceae bacterium, assembly GCA_040398465.1. Lineage (GTDB taxonomy): Bacteria > Pseudomonadota > Alphaproteobacteria > Caulobacterales > Hyphomonadaceae > UBA7672. The sequence continues at coordinate 10,759 of JBBAUA010000032.1, forward strand.
TCGCAGCGGGCGCCGATGCTTTCGCCGGCTCTGGCTTCTTCTTGCCCATTCCAAACATCTGACAACCTCCCGTAAGCGCCTGTTCTGCGGCTTTGCCGCTCCTTCTAGACGCCGTCACGTTGGGGAGCAATTCTTTCGCGGTCAGAAGGTTGAGAGCGGCGAGTGTAACGCGGCTTCCGGCCGCTGATTTTTGCATACTGACGCGGTCTCGCCGCTCCGTTGAGCGCCGATTGGCGTTTCGCCCAGAACAGGTCCGCGCTATCGAAGGCCGACCAAGCTGTTGGGGACCTCCATGCGCGTTGCCGTTTTCTGCTCTGCGGCCCTCGTTCTCGCCGCCTGTGGCCAGCCTTCTGACCCTGCGGCGGGGGCTTCAACCGAGGCGCCGTCGGCGGACACCGGATCCGGTCCAGCGGAATCCGCGGCGGCCCCTCTCGCCACGAATGGACCGCTGCATGAGCGGCTCGATTGCCTGCGGACATCCGGAGGCCTTCTGCTGATCGGGCATCGGGGCGGGCCGACGCGGGACTATCCGGAGAACGCCATCGAGACGCTTGAGCGGACCCTGAAGGCAGGGACGCGGGCGATGGAGGTGGACGTTGCCGAGACGAAGGACGGCAGGCTCGTGCTCATGCACGATGATGATATGGAGCGGACCACGACGGGTACAGGGCTGGTTGCGGACCATACGCTGGCCGAGATTCAGGCGTTGAAGCTCGAGACCGGCAGCAAGGTGACGGAGTTCGCACCGCCGACGCTGGAGGCGGCCCTGGAATGGGCGGTGAAAAACAATGCGATCCTCGAGCTCGACAAGAAGCGGGCTGCGACCTACCCGCCGATGATCGCCGCGGTGCGCGCGGCGAAGGCCGAGAACAACGTGTTCGTCATCACGTATACAGACGAGCAGGCTGTGGAGGTTCACACGCTCGCGCCCGAGCTGATGATCACGGCCACGGTGAATTCGATGGCGCAGTTCGAAGACCTGATTTCGCGCGGGGTGAAGCCCGACCGCTTCCTTGCGTGGACCGGCAATGTCGAGCCACGCCCGGACCTGTGGTCGGCGCTGGCTGCGCGTGGCGTCGAGAGCATTTTCGGAACGAACGGCTCGCGCGCGGAAGGCCTCGACTACCGCTACTGGGACGATGACGACGGCTCGGAGTTCAACAAGCTGTCTGCGGATGGCCTGCCCATCCTGGTCACGAGCCTGACCGACAAGACGGCGCGGCAGGTGGCGTCCGAGATTCGCAAGGCGGAAGCCTGCAGCCTCTAGAGGCGCCGATTCGAGGTAACCGGTGTCAGCTCCCACTGCGACAATCGCGACCGGTTGGGCGTGTGCATGTTTTTGCAGCTGGCTGCTGCGCTGCAGCAGGCGAAACGCAGCGCCGGTTTCGCGCGATGGCCGAGATATGGTCCGGAATCGTGCGGGTCAGTTCGGGGCAGTTCGAAACGCCTTTGCCGTGAGCGAAATGGTGCTGCGGCGCGGCGACGCACGGCGCCAAGATTTTGCTCGACGCCGTGCCACTCGGCTGGGTAATTGGGCAGTAATTGTTCGCCCGAGGCGCGCTGCGTCCGAAGGCTGCGGTTGGAGCGGGCTTGGTTGTTAAAGAGGATTCGCTGGATGACGCCTTGAAGGGGCCATCCAGCGCGCCATTTTCCGATGCGGGCGACTTGTGCGCCTGGCCTCGGTGGGTGGCGGCTCGAAGGCACAGGCCGTGCTTCTCGAAAGAGGTTAGGTCCGGGCAGCGCCGCGCGCTGTCTTTTGGGGTTCTTGGCGGCGGATCGGGGACTTAGACCCGGCAGCCGCCCTGGATGGGTCGTAGTGGGATTGAGTCGACATGAGCATGACAGAAGCGGTCGTCGTGAAGCCCAAGGCGGCAGCGTCCGCGACCGGCGGCATTCCGGGTCTCGATCCGGCCCCGACGCGCCATGCCAAACTGGTCGCCTGGGTTCGTGAGATTGCGGCGCTCACAAAGCCCGACCGCGTTCACTGGTGCGATGGCTCTGACGCCGAGTTCGACCAGCTGACTCAGGAACTCATCGCGCTGGGCACGCTGAAGCGGCTCAACGCGGCCAAGCGCCCGAACTCGTTCTATGCGGCGTCCGATCCGAAGGATGTCGCCCGCGTTGAATCGCGGACCTTCATCTGCTCCGAGAAAGAGATCGACGCGGGCCCGACCAACAACTGGGCCGACCCGGCCGAGATGCGCGTGAAGCTTGCCGGCCTGTTCGATGGCGCGATGCGCGGCCGCACCATGTATGTCGTGCCGTTCTGCATGGGGCCGCTTGGCTCCAAGATTTCCGCGCTGGGCGTCGAGATCACGGACTCGGCCTATGTCGCCATCTCGATGCGCGTAATGACCCGGATGGGCCGCGCGGCGCTTGAGCAGATGGGCGATGACGGCTTCTTCGTTCCGGCCGTTCACACGCTGGGCGCGCCGCTGGCGGCCGGCCAGAAGGACGTGCCGTGGCCCTGCAATGAAGACAAGTACATTGTCCACTATCCCGAGACGCGCGAGATCTGGTCGTACGGATCGGGCTATGGCGGCAACGCGCTGCTGGGCAAGAAGTGCTACGCCCTGCGCATCGCCTCGGTGATGGCGCGTGATGAAGGCTGGCTGGCCGAGCACATGCTGATCCTCAAGCTCACCTCGCCTGAGGGCGTCGTGAAGTATGTCGCCGCGGCCTTCCCGTCCGCGTGCGGCAAGACAAACCTTGCGATGCTCGAGCCGACGCTCAAGGGCTGGAAGGCCGAGACGATCGGGGACGACATCTGCTGGATGCGTTTTGGAGACGATGGCCAGCTCTATGCCATCAACCCGGAAGCGGGCTTCTTTGGCGTCGCGCCGGGAACGTCTGCAGCCACCAACCGCAACGCGCTCGACTCGTGCGCGCGCAACACCGTCTTCACCAACGTCGCGCTGACCGCTGACGGAGACGTCTGGTGGGAGGGCATGACGAAGGAGCCGCCGGAAGGCCTGACCGACTGGCGTGGCCGCGCCTGGTCGCCCGCGATGGGCGAGCCTGCTGCTCACCCCAACGCGCGCTTCGCCTGCCCGGCTGAGCAATGCCCGGTGATCGCGGCCGAATGGGAAGACCCGAAAGGCGTGCCGATCTCCGCCATCCTGTTCGGCGGGCGCCGCGCGTCAGCTGTGCCGCTTGTGACCGAAGCTTACGACTGGGAGCATGGCGTGTTCATGGGCTCGACGGTTGCCTCCGAAGGCACCGCTGCGGCCGAGAACAAGGTCGGCGAGCTTCGCCGCGATCCGTTCGCGATGTTGCCCTTCGCCGGCTACAACATGGCCGACTACTTCGCGCATTGGCTGAAGATCGGCCAGAAGTCCGGCGCCAAGCTACCGAAGATCTTCTTCGTCAACTGGTTCCGGAAGGACAAGAACGGCAAGTTCATCTGGCCGGGCTTTGGTGAGAACACGCGCGTGCTGAAGTGGATCGTCGATCGCCTTGAAGGCACGGCCGCGGCCAACGACACCGCCATCGGCCGCGTGCCGACGAAGTCGTCGATTGACATCTCGGGCCTCAACCTGAGCGATGCGCAGATGGACACGCTGCTCGGCGTCGACCACGACGTCTGGCGCGAAGAGGCCGGCCTCATCCCGCCCTTCTTCGAGAAGTTCGGCGACCGCCTGCCGCAGGCGCTGTGGGACCAGCACAGCCAACTGGTGAGCAGGCTGGGCTGATCGCAACGATCATGATTGCAAAAGGCCCGCTCAAACGAGCGGGCCTTTTCATTTCTGACGTCAACCACCCTAAGTGAACTGAAGCATTCAGCACGCCGCCCGCGTCCATTCCGGAATCGGAAATGACAGCCGCAGCGATTGGTTGACGAACATGTACGGCGCCACGAAATCATCCTGCGCGGATACATAGGCGATCGCGAATTCGGCCTGGAAGGGCTCGGGATCGACGATCTCGGCGTCGACAGACGCGGAGCCGCTTTTGACGCCGAACGGCGCGTCCAGCACCTTGCGCGGACCGGCCTCCGTGAAGGTGTAGACCGCCAGCGTCCTTGCATCGCATTCCGCGCGCCGGTTCACATCGGTGAAACCCGCATAAGACGGACGGCCGTCGCGCCCGCCGAATTGTGTGATCTCGATCGCGCGATTGAACTTCCCGGCGCCGCCGGATTTGTGGAAGTCGCGGTAATCTGCCTGCAGCAGGAAGCCTGCTTCCATCCGCACGAGATAGAAGAGCGACAGGCTGCCCGCACACTCCGCGCATGCTTCGGCGTTGTCTGCGCCGGTCAGGAGCACGGCGCGCTCGCCCATGACGACGACGCCGAGATCCTCCACATTGTCAGGCACGCCGTCCGTGTAGACAGCGGTCATCAAGGCGGGAACATCCGCCTTCGTGATCTCGCCGATCGGCAATCGCGCAGGCTCGGGCGCCGCTGGCTCGGCAGTCACAGCCGGCGCGGGCGGCTCGGCGCCACAGCCGCTGAGCGCGGCCGTAATCGCAATGAACATGGCGAATCTGCGCATGGCCCCCTCCCGCTGCGGAGCTTCAAGTCTAGAGCGGTACGACAGGAAGTGGAAGCAAGCCTGCCGTTATGCCCCCATCACTTCCGCCAGCTCGGTGAAGCTGTGGACGATCACGTCATATGTCCCGGCCGCCGGCAGCGGTCTTTCCGTGCCGGGGCCCCATTCCAGCGGACGGTGGACATAGGCGGCCATCAGACCGCGTGACTTGGCGGCGTCGAGGTCGCCGGGGTGGCACGCGACCATCATCACCTGGCTGGGCGCGATGTCGAGGAAGCGCGAGGCGCTGTCATAGATCGCCGCGTCTGGCTTGTAGGTGCGCACGAGATCGGCGCCGAGGATGGTGTCCCACGGAATGCCGGCGCGCTTTGCCATCGACAGGACGAGCGCGATGTTGCCGTTCGAAAGCGCCACGACGGCGTGCCTCGCCTTGAGCAGGCCCATCCCTTCGATCGAATCCGGCCACGGATCGAGGCGACGCCAGCCCATGGCGAGCCTGTGCTTCTCCGTCTCGTCGAGATCAGTGATCCCGTACTGCGCCAGCGCGACGTCCAGCGTTTCGCGATGCAGGGCGTCCATCGTCACATAGCTGCGCTCAGCCGATCGCACCGGCGCCATCGCCTGGAGGATCGGCCCGCGCCACGTGTTAGCGAAGGCGCCCCAGTCGAGCGCGTGTCCCTTCGGGCCGAGGATCGCCTCCGCCTCCCGGGCGATGCCGCTGCGCCAATCCACCACCGTGCCGAACACGTCGAACGTCAATGCGCGGATATTCGTGAAGTCAGCCATTGCGTGTTTCCTCGAGCCCCAGCTCCCTGCGCAGCTTGATGGATAGCGCAGAAACAATCATCTCGTATGACGCCCGGAGGTAGGATTTGACCTCACGCTTGGCGAGGCCGGGCGCGGCGTAGCTCTGTATCCATTTGAGCCCGCGCGAGGCCATGTAGGGGGCCGGCCTGCACCCCGGCGCTTCGCGCAGCACCTCCCACCCGATGTCGGACACCTTGAAGGTGATCTCGGGCGCGCGGCCCTTCTCGAACCATGCCATGGCGAAGACCTTGCCTCCCACCTTCCACACCTGCGCGCCGCCCCATTGCTCGACGAAGCTGGTCGCAGGCAACCGACCGCAGAACGTATTGAACTCAGCCCGACTCAACGGCATCGCGCCCCTCTCGGTCTACGCGCATAGCTGAGCCCGGCCGCACGCGCATGCAATGCCCTCGGCGACTTCGCCATGTCTGCAAATTGTCGATTTCGACTTTCGCTCGACCATGGCCCGCGTCATAGTGATCGAAACTTCCGCCACTGGCTGGAGGACGCATGGCCGACGGAGCCTGGCAGGATTGGGTGGGTCGCAGCCAGACGCTGCGCGACACAGCCGGCGCCTTTCCGGCGCGTGCGCTGGCGCTGACGCTCAATCACGACAACGGACAGAAGCTGGCCGAGGGCGATCCTGTTCCTGCGATCTGGACGTGGATGAATTTCCTTCCGCTCTCGTTGATGTCGGAGGTTGGCTCGGACGGACATCCGCGGCGGGGCGGCTTCACGCCGCCGATCGACTTGCCGCGGCGGATGTGGGCGGGCAGCCGGTGCACGTTCGAGGCGCCGGTGCGCATCGGCGACAGTGTCGAGCGCAGATCGACCATCACGAAGATCGCGGAGAAATCCGGCGCGGCCGGCCCGATGGTCCTGATGACCACGACGCACGAGGTGAGGGCCAACGGCGCTTTAGCCATGCGCGAGGAGCAGGACATCGCTTTCATCGCGATCCCGGAGCGCTTCACGCCGCCTGCCCCCACGCCGCTGCCGCCCTGCGAATGGCGCGAGAAGGTGACGGTCGATCCGGTGATGCTGTTCCGCTTTTCGGCGCTGACATTCAATGGCCATCGCATCCACTATGACCTGTCCTACGCAACGGAGGTGGAGCGCTATCCGGGCCTCGTGGTGCACGGGCCGTTGCAGGCGATCATGCTGTACGATGCAGCGCTGCGGCACGCGCCGAAAGGGGCGCGGCCGGCGCAGTTCCAGTTTCGCGGGATGCGGCCGCTGTTCGACTTTGACGCGATCACGCTGAACGGGCGCGCCGGCGACAGCGGCGAGATGCATGTCTACACCGCCAATGGCGAGGACCTGGTCGGGATGCAGGCGCGCATCGGGTGGACGACCGACTGATGCAGGACAGGCTGTGCGCGTCCAGTCGCTGGACGATGACACACGGCGCAAGGGTGGGAAACGATGGTCAAGATTCTCGAAGGTCTGCGCATCGTTGAGGGCTCAGCGTTCGTCGCGGCGCCGCTGGCGGGCATGACGCTGGCGCAGATGGGCGCAGACGTGATCCGCTTCGATCGCATTCGCGGGGGACTGGACTATGAGCGGTGGCCTGTCACCGACAAGGGGCGCAGCCTGTTCTGGGCGGGACTCAACAAGGGCAAGCGCAGTCTTGCCGTCGACATGGCGACGCCACGCGGACAGGAAGTGGTGACGCGGCTGATCTGCGCGCCGGGAGAACAGGCCGGGATCTTCCTCACCAACCTGCGCGTGCGCGGCTGGATGGATTATGACTCGCTGCGCAAGCATCGCGAGGACCTGATCATGATGTCGATCATGGGCGATCGCAGCGGCGGGCCGCAGGTGGACTACACGGTGAATCCTGCAGTCGGCTTTCCGAATGCGACGGGGCCGGAAGGGTCGACCGAGCCGACGGGACATGTGTTGCCGGCGTGGGACTGCATCACGGGGCAGCAGGCAGCGCTTGGGATTCTGGCGGCGGAGCGGCATCGGCGCCTGACCGGGCGCGGGCAGCTGGTGGAGCTGGCGCTGAAGGACATGGCGCTGGCGATGCTGGGCAATCTTGGCATCATCGGAGAGGTGACCATCAACGGCCATGACCGGCCGAAGATGGGCAACTCGCTGTATGGCGCGTACGCTCAGGATTTCGTCTGCAAGGGTGTCGGGCGGGTGATTGTGGTCGCCCTCACCGTGCGCCAGTGGGACAATCTGAAAGCCGCCACGCACACGCAGGCAGCGTTCGATGAGCTTGCGACGAAGCTTGGCGCGAATCTCAGCCTGGAGGGTGAGCGTTTCAAGCACCGGCACGCCATCACGGCGGTGCTCAAGCCCTTCTTCGACAACCGGCGCATCGAGGATTTCGCGCAGTCATTTGATTCACGCGGCGTGACATGGAGCCGCTACCGGTCGTTCAAGGAAGCGGTCGAACAGGACCCGGATATCTCGACGGACAATCCGATGTTTTCCATGCTCGAACATCCCGGCATCGGCTCCTACCTCACGCCGGGGAATCCGATCGCGTTCTCGGACGCGGAGCGCGTGGCGCCGACGCGCGGGCCGAGCCTGGGGGAGCACACCGATGAGCTGCTGGCGGAGATCGGGTTTTCGAACACCGAGGTCGCGGCGCTGCACGACGACAAGATTGTCGCCGGGCCGCGGTGATCGCTGAAGCAAGTCATTCCCGGGTCATGCCCAAGAACGACTCCCGCGATTGTCAGAAATCCGCGCGCAGGCCCACGCGGAAACCCCGGCCTGCCATCGGGGCGAGGTCCTTCAGCGGTGAGGCGTGGTGACGGATCTCCTCGTCGGTGAGGTTTGTGCCTTCGACGATGAGATCGACTTCCGGCATCAGATGCCATGTCGTGCGCAAGTCGATGGCGGTCCAGCCATCGGTGGGAAGTTCGCCTGCGGTGACACGGTCCTGATCGTCGGCCCAGCGTGCTTCAAGACGCGCTTTCACGAGAGAGGTCTCGGCTTCGACCCCGGCTGTCGCCGACATGGGTGGAATGCGCGGGAGGTTGCCGCCGGCGTCCAGCTTTGCGCGCACCACGTCCGCGCCGCCGTCAATGTGCCAGTGCACGCCGAAGGCTTCGCCGAGCTCGAGCGTCGCGCTGATCTCTGCGCCGGTGAAGTTTGCGTCGGCTTGCGCGGCGGCGAAGACCGGCAGGCCGTCCAGTTCTGCGCCTGTCGGCGCGAGATAGATGAAGCGCTCGAAGTCGAAGCGATAGAGGCTGCCGTCGATGCGCAGCGGTCCGGCCTCCCAGCGCGCGCTTGCCTCGAGGCTGACGCCGCGCTCGGTTTCGAGCGTGGCGTCGCCGACTTCGTACTGCTGCGTGGCGAGGTGAGGGCCGTCGGCAAAGAGCTCGACGTCGGTCGGCGCGCGCTCGGTGCGGCTGGCGGTGAGGCCGAGGAAGAGTTGCTCGGTTGCGTGGCCGTGCACGCCGAAGGATGCGTTGAGGGTGTCGAACGTCCGTTCGCCTGCAACAGCGTTGTCGAGCTTCACCTCGTCAAGGCGCAGGCCGCCTTCGAGGCCCCACTGGTCCTGCTCGAGTGTCTCGAACAGGAAGGCGCCGGTGGCTTCGGTGATTGTCGGCGTGACGAAGGCCTCATCGCCCACCGCGCGGAAATCGCGACGTGAGGACTGCAGGCCAATGCTTCCCTCCAGGCCCATGAATTCGGCGTGTTCGCCTTCCAGCCGCAGCTCGTAGCCTTCATTGGTGAAGACGGTGCCCGGAACGCCCGGGCCTTCGAACTCAGTGTGCTGGTAGTCGACCACCGAGGCGGCGCCGGTGATGCGCCTGAGCAGGCCCTGCGCGAAATTCCAGCCGCCGCGGAGGTCGACGCGCGTCTGTTCCATGTCGATGAAAGGCAGGTCGGGCGTGTCGCCGACTGCCGCAACACCGATCGCCAGCGTCCCCAGTTCAACCGGGGCCGCTTCTTCCTCATGGCCGCCGACGATGCCGTACTTCGATTCCAGCTGGCGCACGGCGACGCCTACGAAGCCATCATCGCCCACGAGCGAAAGGCCGCCGCTGAGCGCCTGTGATTCGACACCGGAATTTTCCAGCGTGCCGGATGATTCGTCGTGGACTTCGCCCTCGGCGGCTTCCTGCGCGCGGAGACGTGCGGATTCCGCGAAGCCGGGAATGTCGAGATTGTCGCTCTCGCGCCAGGTCGCGCTCAACGTGCCAACCAGAGGGCCGCTGCTGCCCGTGGCGCGAGCGGCGAGCGTCTTGCCCTCGTCTGCGCTGGTGTAGCCGGCATAGCCCATGGCGCTCAGCGGAGCGTCGGGAAGTTGTTCGGCGATCAGGCCGTCGATCACGTTCACCACGCCGCCCGCAGCGCCGCCGCCATAGGCCAGAGTGGCCGGGCCGCGCAGGATTTCGATGCGCTCCGCGCCGAGCGGGTCGCCTGTCACGGCGTGGTCCGGGCTTGCAGCCGACGCATCGATCACGCCGATACCGTTGGTGAGCACCTGCACGCGCTCAGCGCCGAGGCCGCGAATGACCGGGCGGCTGGCGCCGGGGCCGAACGCGGTGGTTGAGACGCCCGGCAGTCCCTCGAGCGTGTCGCCCAGCCCGCCCGAGATGCGCTCGGCGATGTCGTCGCTGCTGAGCACGGTGGTGGAGGCGATCAACTCGTCGCCGGTCCGCGCGGGGCCGACGCCGGTGATGACGACCACGTCGCCCGGATCCTCGTGCTGCTCGGCCGGCGGCTGCGCCTGGGCCAGCGCCGCGGGCGCAGCAAGCGCCACGACTGCGGCGCCCAGGAGGAGGTGTCTGGAGGAACGCATCAGGGAACTCCGTATGTTACAAAATAACACTATGATATACTATAACGCTGCGCAAGCGTGTTCTGGCAAGCCCGTCCGGCGACAGGCCCTGCCCATGGCGCAGGTTTGCCGCTAACTAGGCGCCGTCCCCGGAGCCCGCCCACGCATGAAGCATCTGCCAAACGCGCTGACACTGCTGCGGCTGGTGCTCGCGCCCGTGGTGGCGTGGTTTTTCCTCGAGGGAGTTGCGGCGGCGATGGCCCAGGGCCAGGACGTCATTCGGCGGCTGGAGTTCGTTGCCTACAACCAGACAGTTGCTGCGGCCCTCTTCATTGTAGCAGCGCTGACGGATCTGTTTGACGGCATGATCGCGCGAGCCTTCAACGCCCACTCGAAATTCGGAAGGCTCATCGACCCGATCGCAGACAAGGCGATTGTCGGTCTGCCGCTGATCGCGATTGTCGTTGCCATGTGGCTCGATCGTAGCTCGTTTTGGCCGATCGCCGCCTTCGCCACGGCGGTCATCGTCATCCGCGATGTTTCGATGACGCTGATCCGTTTGTCCTCGCCTGATGGCGAAGGCGCACCCGTTTCGTCTCTCGCCAAGATCAAGACGGCGCTTGAGCTGATCGTTGTCGGCTCGGCGCTGGGCGTGAGCGCGCTCGTCGCGCACCTGCAGGTTCAAGATAGCATCGGCGATACGGGCTTTGTGGTGATCTCGTCTTACGTGGAGGCGTTCGAATGGGTTTGGCTGCTCACACTAGTGATGACTGCGGCCCTCTCCGCGTGGACGGCATGGCAGTACCTGCGACCCGCGAAAACCATTCCCTGAAACGCAGTGGCCGCGCCCGGGGGGAACGGGCGCGGCCTTTGCGGGATAAGTGCGCAGGAGGGGGACGTCGCAACACTTACCATCTGCGGCGGATTCGGCAGGAGAAGCAGAATTGCCCGTCGCTCATGCGTTAGTAGAACAAAGGTCCATCAACAGAAGGTTAACGCCAACGCACTTTCTCGAAACGACTGTGACATTTGCTATCAGCATGTTTAATGGCTTCGCGGGCTGTGGGCGGTCCCCGGTTGTCGACATGGCTGACATGGAAAGGGCCCCGGCTTTCGCGGGGGCCCTTGAACTTTTCGGATCAGTCGGTAGCCGCGCAGATCAGGCGGCGCGGAGCGTCGCGAGAAAGCTGTCCACCTGCTTGCGGAGGTGTTCAGCCTGACGCCCGAGTTCGCCGGAGGCGTTGACCACCTGGTTCGCCGCTTCGCCGGTTTCAAAGGCTTCGCGCTGCACGTCCGTGATGTGGTGGGTGACGTCGCGGGTTCCGACAGCAGCCTCGCCCGTGCTGCGGGAAATTTCGCGCGTGGTCGCGGATTGCTCCTCCACCGCCGCGCTGATCGCGGACGAAACGCTGTCGATCTCGTTGATCGTCGCCTGGATTTCGGTGATGGCGGCCACTGACTGGCGGCTGATCTCCTGCATCGCAACGATCTGTTGGCCGATTTCCTCGGTCGCCTTGCCGGTCTGGCCGGCCAGCGCCTTCACTTCCGCCGCCACGACGGCAAAGCCACGGCCGGCTTCGCCTGCGCGCGCGCTTTCGATAGTTGCGTTGAGGGCGAGGAGGTTGGTCTGGCCGGCAATGTCGGAGATCAGCGAGATCACCTGGCCGATCTTGTCGGCGGCGGCAGAGAGCTGGACCATCGTCTCGTTGGTGCTGCGCGCCTTCACGACGGCCGATGCCGTAATGCGGGACGCGTGGCTGACCTGCCGGGAGATTTCAGCGACGGCCTGGTTCAGTTCGTCGGTGGAATTGGCGACTGTCGCGACGCTGGTGGTTGCCTGCTCGGCGGCGGCTGACACCACGACAGCCTTGCTGCTGGTGGCTTCGGCGATCGACGACATCGACCGCGCGGTATGTTCGAGTTCGGTCGCGGCGGCGGCGACAGTGTGGACGATGCCGCCGACGGAGGATTCGAAAGCGGTTGCGATCTCTCGCACGGCCTTCTGCTTCGCCAGCTCGCCTTCCTCCAGATAGATCGAAATGGCGAAATCCATGTCAAGCATCGCAGCGCGGAAGAATGCGCCGTTGTAGCGCGCCACCATCGCCTTGAACTGGGCGTCAGAGCCGCTGCGCGACTTCCACATCGGACGGCGCCCGTAGACCTTGGCCTGGCAATGCATCGCGATTAGCGCCGAGACCCGTTCAGCGATGAAGCTGTAGCCGGCAATGTACCAGCGCGGCTCGAGGCCGATGCGCGCGTGGACCTGTCCGATCTTGCGCACCGAATTCACGTAGTCGCTGCTGAAATCGCCCTGAAGGATGATGGCCCAATGAGCGATCTGCTTGTTCTTCGCCTTGTCCATCATGGGTTCGCCGCTGAAATGCGCGGAGACCTGCGGCCATTTGCGCATGTGTACGTAGAACTCGGCGAGAATTCCAGGCAGGGCCTGGGTCACGAGCGGGGCAATCTCGCGCAGGGCCTGTATGGCGTCCCTGTCGAGCTGCAGGAATCCAAGACGTTCAGAAATGTCGGGTTCAGCGGCCATGGGGATGTTCCAATATTCTACCGGCGGCTCGTCGGCAAAGTCATGGTTACGCGCAGGGGGTTTGCTGAAAGTTAACGGCGGCAGGCCGGAGCTTTACCTGTGCGGCACAAACGTCCAAATCCGGGCGTCAGAGCTGGCCGAGATTTCCCCGCAGCATCTGGAGCACGCCGGAGAAGTCCTTGCTGCCATAACCAAGCCTGTCGAACAGCTGGTAGAGCGCCTCGGCGCTGTTTCCGAGCGGCGTGGTGGCGCCTGAACGCGCGGCGGCTTCCTGAGCGAGCTTCAGGTCCTTCAACATCATGTTGGCGGCAAACCCGCCTTCATAGTTGCGGTCTGACGCGGTCTGCGGGCCGACGCCCGGCCACGGTGCATAGGTGGAGAGCGACCAGCAATTGCCGGACGACTTCGAAGCGATCTCGAAGAAGCGATCGGGCGCAAGGCCCAGCTTCTCGGCGAGGGCGAAGGCTTCGCATGTGCCGATCATCGAGATGCCCAGCAGCATGTTGTTGCAGATCTTGGCGGCCTGCCCCGCACCATGATCGCCCGCGCGGATGGTCACGCGGGACATGGGCTTCAGCGTCTCCTCGACGCTGGAGAAATCTGCTTCATCGCAGCCGACCATGAAGGCGAGCGTGCCGGTATCCGCCGCCGCCGTGCCGCCGGAGACAGGCGCGTCGGCGAAGCGGAAGCCGGCGGCCTTTGCCTGTGTGGCGACGGCGCGGGCGCTATCGACGTCGATGGTGGAGCAGTCGACCAGAAGCGTGGACTTCGGCGCGTTGGGCAGAATGTCGTCGGCGTAGACTTTGCGGACATGCGGGCCGGCGGGAAGCATTGTGATGACGGCGTCGGCGCCCTTCACCGCATCGGCGACGGATTTTGCGCCTGTCGCGCCGGCGCTCACCACTTTCGCGATGGCCGCCTCGCTGAGATCGAACGCGGCGACCTCACGACCGCCGACGACCTGCCGCGCAGCCATGCCGCCGCCCATATTGCCAAGGCCGATGAATGCGATGCGGGTCATGGTGAGATCCTCTCAAGACTTCACCCGCACTAGACCCAGTCCGCGCCCGCGATCAAGCGCCGCCGCCGAAGCGCATGGCGATGGCGGGGCCCCAGCCATAGAGGGTGAAGAAGAATGTCGAATAGCCGACGAAGGCCGCGCTGATCGTCAGCGCAGCAGCCGCACCCAACCGGCCCACCGCACTGCCTTCGCCGCGGCGTGCGCGGATATAGAGTTCTGCCACAATCAGTGGGGGCACGAAGAACGCCCAGTTCATCACATGGTCGAACCAGCCGGAGAAATCGGCTTCGATATGGCCCGGATTGTCCGGGCCGGCGAATACGAAGAACAGGCCGTAGCCGATACGATAGAGCCACGAGCCGATGGCGAGCGCGAACAGGCGGATGGCCCATGCGCGGTGTAGCTCGATGCGGCGGGCCATGGCGTGCCGGACCGTCTGCACGGCGGCCAGCACCATCAGCGCGCCGTATGCAGCGAAGGCGATATCCATGGCGAGCCCTCCGACCGTGCCCTTCATGGCGATGAAGGTGAGACCACCGACACCGGCGGCGAGCGCGGCCAGCGCATAGATGCGGCCTATCCAGTGGTGAACGGCAGGCGCCTTTGCGCGGATCGCGCCGATGAGCTGGATCGGGCCCAGCAGCAGCAGAACTGCGCCGGCGAAGAAGTGCAGCCCGATCCCGGCGGAGGCTACGGGCGTGTGCGCTTCGTAGAGCCGGGGCAGCGTCTCGTTCCAGTCGTTCATCGTGTTGGCTGGGATGGCGCCGCCATAGAAGGCGAGAATGTAGAAGCCGAAAATCGCGGAGCTGATCCACACGGCGCCGACCAGCGCGATGGACGCCCAACGCAGCGCGGAGCCGGTCCATCGCGGCGGCGACAGGGGTTGGGCAAGTGCGGTCATGGCTCGGCGGCTCCAGCTGCGCCGGTCGGGCGCTTGCGAGCGGGAAGGTTGACGGGGTCCGGCCCCGCTCGCAAGACTGGAGCTCCGACATTTGCGGTGCTTCCTTTGGCCAGGGGGCACGCCGAAGGGGGCCGCCTGCATGAAGTCCGTTCTCGTCGCCGCAGCTTTCTTCGCTCTCTCAGCCTGTGCGACGGCGGCGCCGGCGCCTCCCGCCGCGACGATCTCGGACACCTCCTTTGTCGAAGCAGATGGCGTGCGTGCAATCCAGATGTCGGCATGGCTGCCCGCCAGCCCTGCGGACGTGTATCGCGCGATCGCGACTGTGGACGGCTGGAAAAGCTGGGCGGCGCCGAGCGCGTTTGGCGCGGTCAAGCTGCATGGCGAGTTGGAGACCAGCTATGATGCCGCTGCGAAGGCTGGCGATCCGGCCAACATCAAGCAGGAATTCCTGGCTGTGGTTCCGGACCGGCTGGTCGTCTTCCGCACGATCCAGACGCCGCCGGGCTTCCCGCATGCCGATCTGTTCAAGCAGACGGTGACGAGTTTTCATCTCGCGCCCGAGACAGGCGGCACACGGCTCGTGCTGACGCACCAGGGCTTTGGCGCGGGGCCGGGCTTCGACCAGCTGCATGGCTTCTTCGCGGACGGCGACAGACAGACGCTGGAGGCGTTGCAGAAGCTGTTCGTCGATTAGAGGAGCCGCCACCAGCGCCCCCAATCGAACCGAAGAGGACTACCGCATCGTCGGGATGACGAAGCTAGAGTCTGCCACGTCGCCTTCCGGCCAGCGGGCGGTGACGGTCTTGACCTTCGTCCAGAACTTCAGGCCTTCCATGCCGTGCTGGTTGGTGTCGCCGAAGGCGGAGCGCTTCCAGCCGCCGAAGGTGTGGTAGGCGACCGGCACGGGGATCGGCACGTTGATGCCGACCATGCCGACATTGACCTTGGCCGCGAACTCGCGCGCGACGCGGCCGTTGCGCGTGAAAATGGCGACGCCGTTGCCGTACTGGTGTTTGGAGGGAAGCTCGACCGCTTCCTCGAACGTGGCGGCGCGTACGATCTGCAGCACGGGTCCGAAGATTTCCTCGTTGTACGTCTTCATGCCGGGCTTCACATTGTCGAACAGCGACGGGCCGATGAAGAAGCCGTTCTCATAGCCCTGAAGCTTGAAGCCGCGGCCATCGACGACCAGTTCCGCGCCTTCATCGACGCCGGTCTGGATGTAGCCGGCGATCTTGTCGCGATGGGCCTTGTTGACCACCGGGCCGTACTGCGCGGCAGGGTCGCTGGAGATGCCGACCTTCATCGTCTCGATCTCGGCGACCATGCGATCGCGCAGCTCGTCCGCCGTCTTCTTGCCGACAGGCACGACGACCGGGAGCGCCATGCAGCGTTCGCCCGCGGAACCGAAGGCGGCCCCGGCGAGATCCTTCACGACCTGATCCATGTCGGCGTCGGGCATGACGATGCCGTGGTTCTTTGCCCCGCCCATTGCCTGCACGCGCTTACCGTTAGCGGCGCCGGTGTGATAAATGTAGTGGGCGATGTCGGAGGAGCCGACGAAGCTGATCGCCTTGATCTCTGGATGATGCAGGATGGCGTCAACAGCGACCTTGTCGCCATGCACGACGTTTAGGACGCCCGTCACATCGAGACCGGCGGCGGCGCCCGCTTCCATGAAGAGTTCGCCCAGACGGACGGGCACGGATGGGTCGCGCTCGGACGGCTTGAGCACGAAGGTGTTGCCGACGGCGATGGCTACGCCGAACATCCACATCGGGATCATGGCGGGGAAGTTGAACGGCGTGATCCCGGCGACGACACCGAGCGGCTGGCGCATCGAATAGACGTCGATGCCGGGGCCGGCGCCTTCCGTGTATTCGCCCTTCAGGGCGTGCGGGATGCCGCAGGCGAACTCGATGACTTCCAGGCCGCGCTGGATGTCGCCTTTCGAGTCGGCGACCACCTTGCCGTGCTCGCTGGAGAGAAGTTCGGCCAGCTGCTGCATGTTGGCTTCGACGAGGCGCTTGAACTCGAACATCACGCGGGCGCGGCGTTGCGGGTTGGTAGCGCTCCAGCCCGGCAGAGCCTTCGCAGCTGCCTGCACGGCTGTATCGACGTCCTCGGTCGTGGCGAAGCTGACCCTGGCCTGGACCTCGCCGGTGTTGGGGTTGAATACATCCCCTTCGCGGCCCGAGGTCGCCTTGACCAATTTCCCGCCGATGAAGCCTTCGATACGCCGCATGCGCGCAACTCCTAGTTCGTTTGTATTTATCGGGGCTTCGATAGCCCTATCCGCTTGACCGTGCCAGCCGTAACCGCCACCTGCAGCCCATGACAACACTCGGCCTCCCTTCAGTCTCGGCCTTCAGACTCCCCCGAAGGCCAAAAGCCGTTGTTTTCGACCTCGACGGCACACTGATCGACTCGGAAGCGCTGGTGCTGGAGGCCTACATGGCGGCGGCTGACCGGCATGGCGTGCCGTTCACGCATGCGCAGTTTCTGACGCTTGTCGGCCGCCACCGCCAGCACAGCGAAATGAAGATGCGGGAGTATTTTGGCGCGGCGTTTCCGTTGGAAGCGTTCTACGCAACGGTGGGCGAGTTCTTCGGGGACCGCTCGGCCCCGCTGAAGCCCGGCGTCGGCGCGCTGCTGGACCGGCTGGATGCCTCGGCCACGCCCTATGCACTCGCAACCTCGTCGGGTCCGGGCTGGGTGAACAAGCACTTTGCAGCGCACAACCTGGCCGAGCGCTTTCGCGGCGTGGTCACGCGCGAGGACGTGACCCACGGCAAGCCGCATCCGGAGCCCTACCTGAAGGCGTCGACCATCCTCGGTCATCGTCCGCATGACGTTCTGGCAATCGAGGACTCTCCCACTGGCGTCGCCTCGGCGCATGCCGCCGGCCTCATGACGATCATGGCGCCGGACCTCATTCAGCCGGACGAGGAGACACGCGGGCGCGCGCTGCACGTTGTGAAGTCGTTGGATGACGTGCTCGGCTTGCTGGAAGGGTAGCGCCAGCGCCGATACTATTTCTGACCCGGCCACGCCTTATCGATCGGAAGCGCCGGATTGGCGGTGATCTTCAGGTCGGCGCAGTGATGGTAGGAGAAATCGCCTTCCTTGTTGAGGCCGTGCTCTTCCATGAATTGCAGGATCTGCACAGTGCATTTCTCGCAGTTGATGTTCGGCAGCTTGATGTCGGTCTCGAAGAACGAGCCCGGCGCGGGTCGCTCGCGGTGTTCGAAGAGGCCGTCGGCCAGAACGGGGGGCCGAGGTTTCGGGTCGATCTTGCCGGAGACCGAGATCGGACCGCGCGGCGATTCCCGCGTTGTCGCTTCCGGGTCAGCCGGCAGCTCGCCGCGGTCGAGCACCGAGAGTGCCACCCTATAGTAGCCGGGGTGGTAGATCGTCTCCTTGATCTTGATGTGCAGGTTCTCGCCGCCGGTCATCGCCGTCACCTTGCCGGTGGGCGCGCCCTTGGTGATGTCGGATGTACCGCAGGGCGCCGCCTTCTGCGGATCGCCCAGCACGTTCACTTCAACCCACGCATCCGGCGCCACGAGAATGAAGTGAGCCGACGCAGGCGCGGCTGCCAGCACCAGCGCCGAGACGCCAATCAGTGCGGAAATCGAGCGCTTCATCCTGAACCCCCTGAGATGCGGACGTGGTGAGCATCTGCTCACATCGCTTGTCTATACTTACGGCCGGACGCGTACAATACACGTAGGCTGTTCGTTTCGTGCAGCTGCACAGGGAGCTTGCAGGGCCGGATGCGTCGGAGTCAGGTTTGCAGGTTCGCAGGAAGGGACGGGTGAAAATGCGCTTCGTGATCCTCATCGCCTGCAGCCTGCCGCTGGCGTCCTGCGTCGCGGACGATAACGCGTTGCGCGCCCGGCATGGTTCGCCGCTGTACACACATGACTGCGACAACGGCAAAAGCTTCCAGTCACGCCAGATCATTTCCGGCGAGGTCGAGGTCACGGCGGGTTGGCGGACAGGTGATGTCACGGACGCCAGTGGCGCCCCGATCCCAGGCGGGCCGCGCCTGGACACCACGGATGGCGCCTCGCGCCTGACGGGCGTGCCGGGCGGACCGTACGAGGCGTGCGTTCTCCGCTTTGAAGGCGACGAATGACGCTACGCAAGGCTCGCGTGATTTGCGCACGGGGCTTGTTCATGCATCATCCCGCTTCGGGCGGATCATCGCCCTGACAGCAAGCGAGGCGGGCACATGTTCGCGCGTGCACTCTCTGGTTCGGTGGTGGCGGCGGCGCTCGCCCTTGGAGGCGCGGCCTACGCGCAACCCGGGCTCAGCACCGCGCCGGACTATGACCTCATCTACAAGGCCGATCGTATCGATGACGACGCGGTCAACGGCCTCGCGCAGCTGAGACAGCAAGGCCTTGCGGCTTTGCAGGGGAAAGACTTCGCAGCGGCGGAGGCGGCGTTCTCCGAACTGCTGCGGCGCAAGCCTTCCGCGGTCGGCGCAAGCTTCATGCTCGGCCTGTCTAAGATAGGCCTCGAAAAGTGGGACGAGGCGAAGGTCGCGCTTGAACGTGCCGTTGTCGAAGAACCTGACAGGCCGGAGCCGAAGACGCGGCTCGGGCTCACGCACGTCATGCTGCAGAATGCCGAGGGCGCACGCGAGCAACGCGACGCGCTTGTGATGCTGGACGTCGACTGCAAGGGCGCCTGCAAGGACGCGCTATGGATCAAGGACGGCATTGTTGCGCTCGACCAGGCGCTGGCGCCGGGCGTGAAGGCCCGCGTGTCAGGCGCCGCTCTCGCGGCGGTCGCTGCGCCCCCGACGCAACCGGGCGTGTTCGATCCTGCGAAATACAATCTCGTTGCGTTCGACGACTCGGAAGACCTCTATGACCTGCTCACCAGCGAAGGCCGCTGCCAGCCGAACAAGACAGCAGCGCCGCGCCAGCCTTGCGCACTGATCCTCTATCGCCCGACGGATGACACGGGCGCGTCCCTCGCCGCGAACTTCAAACCCGTGTTCAAGGTCACCTCGCGCAACACGATATGGGCGATCCACGACAAGCAGCTGCAGAAGATCAAGATCGACAATCTCTACATGGATGTCGTCGACGTGATCGGCGGCAAGCGCACGAACTATGAATCCATCGCGCTGGTGGGGAATGCGGAGAACGCCGCGAATTGCGCACAGGGCAAGCCCTGCCTCGGCGACCTCGTCTCGGAAGACATGTTCAACATGTACCGCAACATGCCGGACTCGGTGGTCAAGGTGATCTGGGGCGGCGGGATGGAAGACCCAGGCACGGTTCGCGTCAGGTAGACGCTAGACGACGACGATCCCGGGCGAGCCTGTCGCCAACTCTCCGACGATGGCGGAGCCTGCAAAGCCAGCATCGCGCACCATTGTCAGCACCTCTTGCGTCGCCTCTGGCGCAGCAGAGATCAGCAAGCCGCCGCTGGTCTGCGGATCGCACAGGAGATCGCGGCGCCAGGAATCGAAGCCTGCCGGCAGAATGACCGCATCGCCATAGCTGTCCCAGTTGCGCACCGCGGCGCCGGTTCGGACGCCGGCGCGCGCCAGCGCCTCGACGCCGGGAAGCAGCGGCACGGCGCCGGCATTGATGTGCGCCGAAAGGCCCGCGCCGCGCGCCATCTCCAGCGCATGGCCGAGCAAGCCGAACCCCGTCACATCCGTCAGCGCGTGCACGCCTGCGACCTGTCCGAGATCCTTTCCGACCATATTGAGTTTCGTGGTCGAGGCGATCAGGGCGCGATAACCGTCTGCGTCCAGCCGGTCCTGCTTGAGAGCCGCGCTGTAGACGCCGACGCCGAGCGCCTTGGTGAGGATCAGCTTGTCGCCTGCGCGCCCTGTCCTGTTGGTCAGCAGCTTGTCGGGATGCACCAGCCCAAGCGCGACCAGACCGTAGACCGGCTCCTTGCTGTCGATCGAGTGGCCGCCTGCCACCGGAATGCCAGCCGCTGCGCAGACAGACGCCCCGCCGGCCAGGATCTGCCGGATCATCTCCACCGGCATCGCACCCACCGGCATGCCCACGATCGCGAGGGCGAAGATCGGCGTTGCCCCCATGGCGTACACGTCGGAGAGGGCGTTGGTCGCGGCAATGCGGCCGAATTCGAACGGATCGTCGACCACCGGCATGAAGAAGTCCGTCGTCGCCACCAGCGCCTGGGTATCGTTGAGACGCCATACGGCGGCGTCGTCTGACGTTTCCGTTCCAACCATCAGGTTCGCAAAAGGAGCCGCGGCCGGCATGCCGGCCAGAATGTCGCGCAGCACCGCTGGCGCCAGCTTGCAGCCGCATCCGCCGCCATGGGCCAGCGACGTCAGGCGAATTTCCTCGGCCATGGCGCACACTCCTGCTTGCTAGTCGGCGACAGTTTGATAGCAGCCCCTGATGGGTCTCGACAGTGTGTCGGGCAAAACGGCGCAGCTTATGTCCAATCCCGGCATCACTGACGCGGTCGACCGCACCTCGCTCGCCCGGTTCGACATGATCATCGACGTGCGCAGCCCGGGAGAGTTTGCCGAGGATCGTGTGCCCGGCGCGGTCAACCTGCCCGTGCTCGACAACGAGGAACGCGCCATCATTGGCACGACCTATGTGCAGGAATCCCGGTTTCTCGCGCGCCGCATGGGCGCGGCGCTGGTCGCCCGCAATGTGGCGCGTCACCTGGACACGGCGCTGAAGGATGCGCCGCCCACATTCAAGCCGCTGATCTATTGCTGGCGGGGCGGGCAGCGCTCCAACGCGATGGCGCTGATCCTTGCGCAAGTCGGATGGCGCACGACGGTGCTGCAGGGTGGTTACAAGACGTATCGCCGCAACGTTCAGCGCCGTCTCTATGACGAGCCGCTGGGTTTCAGGCTGATCCTGCTCGATGGGAATACCGGCTGCGGCAAGACCGACATCCTTCAGCGTGCGGCGGCCAAGGGTGCGCAGGTGCTCGATCTCGAAGATCTCGCGCAGCACAGAGGCTCCTTGTTTGGCGCCATGGCCGACGCGCAGCCGTCACAGAAATGGTTCGAGTCGAGCCTGATCCATGAGTTATCCGCAATGGATGCGTCGCGGCCTGTGCTGGTCGAGGCGGAGTCTAACAAGATCGGCAAGCGTACGCTGCCGCCTGCGCTCTGGCAGGCAATGCTGGCGGCGACTCGTATCGATCTGACGGCGCCCGTCGATGCGCGCGTGCAGTATCTGATCGAAACCTATCCCGAGATGATCGCCGACCGCGATCTGCTGGATGCAGCTCTCACCCGCCTTGAAGTCTATCCGGGCCGGAAGCAGCTCGCCACCTGGCGGCTGCTGGCGGATGCGGGTCAGTTTGATGACCTCGTCCGCGAGGTTGTCGAACGGCACTACGATCCGTCCTACCTGCGTTCGGCCGGGCGCGACCCCCGGCCGCGTCTGGAGACCATCGCGCTTGATGCGCTTGACGAAGGCTCGCGCGAAAATGCTGCGCAGCGCATCGCGGAAATTGCGGGCGCTCTCTAGAGGCCCATCTGCCGGCTGGCGAGGTCCTTCATGATCTCTTCGGCTCCGCCGCCGATCGCATTGACCTTCACCTCGCGATAGATGCGCTCCACCTTCGCGCCGCGCATGTAGCCGGCGCCGCCGAAGATCTGCACCGCTTCGGACGCACAGTGCGCCATGGTCTGCGTCGCCTGGTTCTTCAGCATGCAGATTTCAGCGACGGGGCTCTCGCCCTGGGTCAGCCGCCAGGCCAGCAGCATCAGCATCGATTCCGTCGCCACCACCTTCTGCATCATGTCCACCAGCTTGTGGCGGATCACCTGATGCTGGGTCAGCGGCTTGCCGAAGGTCTCGCGCTGGCGGGCATAGGCGATCGCCTCCTCGACGCACACGCGCGCGAAGGCCGCGCACGAGGCCGACATGCCCATGCGCTCCGAGTTGAAGTTGCGCATGATGATCTGGAAGCCGCCGCCTTCCTCGCCGATCAGGTATTCCGCCGGCACGCAGCAATTGTCGAAATGCAGCGTCGCTGTGTCCGAGGCCCACCAGCCCATCTTCTTGAGCTTCGTCCGCGACAGACCCCGCGTGTCGCCCGGGATCAGCAGCATGCTCACCCCGCCCGGCCCGGCCCCGCCCGTGCGAACCGCAACTGTCAGCCAGTCCGCCCGCATGCCGGACGTGATGAACGTCTTCTCGCCATTCACGATGTAGTGGTCGCCATCACGCCGCGCCATCGTGCGCAGGTTGGCGACATCGGAGCCGCCGTTCGGCTCGGTGATGGCCAGCGCGGAAATCTTCTCCCCCGCGATGATCCCCGGCAGCACGCGCGCCTGAACTTCCGGGCGCCCGCCGGCGACGATCGGCGGCGCGCCGATGCCGTGGCTCATCAGGCTGGCGTTGATCCCGCCTGCGCCGGGCCGCGCCAGTTCCTGCGAGACGACGATGCGCATGAACTGGTCCGCCGGCGTTCCGCCGAAGGCTTCCGGAAAGCCCAGCCCCAGCAGGCCGATGTCGGCCGCCTTGCGATAGAGATCGCGGGGAAACTCGCCATCCTCATCCCATTGGCCGGCGAAGGGCTCGATCTCCTTCGCCACGAATCTTCGCACCACGGCGCGGAACGCTTCGTGTTCTTCGGTGAAGAAGGGACTCTTGCCGGGGTTCATCATGCCCGCAGTCTAACCAGACATGCCGTGCCGCCGTCGATTCCCTCCGTCGCGTCAGTTGTGGCAATTCCGCGCTTGACCTCGCGCCGGGATGCTGGCCCGTTGCCTCGCAAATCGCTTGAGGGCTCCCCGATGAAAACCCGTGCCGCCGTCGCTTTCGAAGCGAAAAAACCGCTCGAGATCGTCGAGCTTGATCTGGAAGGCCCGAAGGCGGGCGAGGTCCTTGTCGAGATCATGGCGACAGGCATCTGCCATACCGACGCCTACACACTCGATGGGTTCGACAGCGAGGGCCTCTTTCCCTCTATCCTCGGCCATGAAGGCGCGGGGATCGTTCGCGAAGTGGGGGCTGGCGTCACATCGCTCAAGCCGGGCGACCATGTGATCCCGCTCTACACGCCCGAATGCCGCCAGTGCAAAAGCTGCCTCTCGCAGAAGACAAACCTGTGCACCGCCATCCGCGCGACCCAGGGCAAGGGCGTGATGCCGGATGGCACCTCGCGCTTCAGCTACAGGGGCCAGACCATCTATCACTACATGGGCTGTTCGACCTTCTCGAACTTCACCGTCCTGCCGGAGATCGCGCTGGCGAAGATCCGCAACGACGCGCCGTTCGACAAGGCCTGCTATATCGGCTGCGGCGTCACCACGGGCGTCGGCGCCGTTGTGAAGACCGCGAAGGTGGAGCCGGGCGCCAACTGCATTGTCTTCGGTCTCGGCGGCATCGGCCTCAACGTGATCCAGGGGCTCAAGATGGCAGGCGCCGACAAGATCGTCGGCGTCGACATCAACCCCGCCAAGAAGGAGTGGGGCGAACGCTTCGGCATGACGCACTTCGTCAATCCGACCAACGTGACCACCGACCTCGTCCAGTATCTTGTCGCCCTCACCGATGGCGGCGCCGACTACACGTTCGACTGCACCGGCAATGTCCAGGTGATGCGGACGGCGCTGGAGGCCTGCCATCGCGGCTGGGGCACGAGCATCGTCATCGGCGTCGCTGAATCCGGCAAGGAGATCGCGACACGTCCGTTCCAGCTGGTCACCGGCCGCGTCTGGAAGGGCTCCGCCTTCGGCGGCGCGCGCGGCCGCACAGATGTTCCGAAGATCGTCGACTGGTACATGGACGGCAAGATCGAGATCGACCCGATGATCACCCACACGCTGAAGCTCGAAGAGATCAACAAGGGGTTCGACCTGATGCACGCGGGCGAGAGCATCCGGAGCGTGGTGGTTTTCTAGATGCGGCTCCGCAGCGCCCTGATCGGTCTCCTTGTTGTCGCAAGCCTCGCGCCCACGGCGCTTGCACAGGCCACGCCTGAAGCAACGCTCGGGCGTTTCATCGCGCTCGCCAACTCCGGCGAACTCAAGACGCCAGAGGGGCAGGCCATCCTCACCGGCGAAGCGAAAGCGATGGCGACCGAGGCGAAGAGCAACCTCTCTGCCGCCGACAAGGTTCTTTCGGTCTCGCCCACGTTCGCCGCAGCGCGCATCGTCCTGCGCAGCGGCGCGGGCGAGGAAGCTGATGCCTACTTCTATCTCGAGAAGACGGCTACGGGCTGGGCAGTCTCCGCCTATCGCCAGATGGCGCCCTCCGGCATGGACATGATGCTGCTCGCCGAAATGCGAAAGCAGCGGGAGCTTTCGCCCGCGGACCAGATCGCGAAGAAGAACCTCGAACTGACCCTGTCCTCGGACAGCCAGTTGCGCGCCTGGTTTGCTGCAAACCGCCCTGCAATCGTGGATCTGGCGCGCGTCCAGAACGGGGCCGCCTTCCCGCCCTCGCCGGGCGTGACGCGCGAGAGCCATCTTGCCGCCAGCCTGAAGGCCCTGGGCCTCAAATCGATCGACACGCAAGGCAGCGCCACGCGGATCGTGATCGGCGGCAGTGTCGACAACACCGTCGGCATCCTGCTCGCAGGCGCCTCGGGCGCGCCGGCGATAAACCCGTCCAGCTATATCTGGATCGAGGACCTCGGCGACGGTTGGTTCCTGTTCCGCACGACCTGACTGTCACCGGCCCGCGAGGCCGACACCAGCAAGCGAGGATCGACCTTGGAAACCATCAAGACGCACCGGGTAAGCGAGGGCGAGCTTCGCTATTGCCGCCACCAGAGCGCGGCCACCGGCACGCCGATGACGTTCAGCGTGTTTGTCCCCGAAGGCCCCGGTCCGTTTCCGGTCTTTCTCTGGCTTTCCGGGCTCACCTGCACCGAGGACAATTTCACCACCAAGGCTGGCGCTTATCCGGCCGCCGCGCAGCACGGGATGATCGTCGTCGCGCCCGACACGTCTCCACGCGGGCAGAACGTCGCCGACGACCCGGGCTACGATCTCGGTCAGGGGGCGGGCTTCTATCTCGACGCGACGCAGGCGCCATGGGCGCCGCACTTCCGGATGGAAAGCTATATCGTAGACGATCTCATCCCCCTGATCCGGGCGAGCTTCCCCGCCGATCCTGTGCGGCTTGGCGTGTCGGGGCATTCGATGGGGGGCCATGGCGCGCTCACCCTGGCGATGCGCCACACGGATATATTCAGGTCAGTGTCAGCTTTCGCGCCTATCTCTTCACCGGCCAACTGTCCGTGGGGCGAGAAAGCATTCTCCGCCTATCTGGGAGCTGGCCGGACAGAATGGGAAAAGCATGATGCTTGCGCCCTGCTTCGCAGCGGCCTCGCCCACGGCTACTTCGATGACATCCTTGTCGATCAGGGCCTCGCGGACCCGTTTCTGGCAGAACAGCTAAGGCCTGAATTGCTCGAACAGGCCGCAGCGGACGCGGGCCAGCAGCTCACACTGCGGCTTCGCCACGATTACGATCATAGCTATTTCTTTGTCGCCAGTTTTATTGCCGAACACATCGCGTGGCACGCGTTTCGACTTAGATGAATTCGCCTAAGTATTAAAAATCAGACACAAGCTGATATCTTTGTTTGGACACTAGCGAACACCGGATATATTTCAGAATCGGTTGGGACCGGGCTGTGATATCATCAAGGGGTAACTGATGGCGGTGCGCTTGCCAAACGTGGACGGGCTCTCGATGTCCGATCTCACCGAGCTTCAGGCTCGGGTCAACAAAGCCATCCAGGCCAAGAAGGACGGCGCCAAGGTCGAGACCCTTCAGAAGCTGAAAGCCCTCGCCGTTGCTGAAGGTTTCAGCCTCGACGAGCTCCTGGGCAAGGGCCCGGGCGGCCGCCGCCAGCGCTCTGACAAGGGCGTCAAGCTGCGCCCGAAATACATGGGACCGAATGGCGAGACCTACACTGGCCGCGGCCCAACGCCGAAATGGCTGCGCTCGCTGGAACGCAAAGGCGAGAAACGCGAAAAGTTTCTGGTAAAATAGCGTTTGACCGAATGTATGCGAACCGGCCCGGTAGCATCCGGGCCGTTTGTGCTTAAGATCCATGCAGATATTGGCAGGATACTCTGGAGAACCCGGGGGTCGCTGCCTTGCAAGTGGTAGTGGGACCCGGGATCGAACCGGGGACCTCAGGATTATGAGTCCTGCGCTCTAACCAGCTGAGCTATCCCACCAAAGTTGAGGCGCGGGATATACGCGGCGAGTTGGGACAGCGCAAGGCGGCTGGCCCAACGTCGCCATAGAGCAGCTACAGCCTTGTATTTGCGCCTGTATACGGGCTATCGCACGACGCTATCGCTGCTGCACCATGTCCGCCGCCATCTCGCCGATCGCGAGCGAACTGGTCAGGCCCGGACTTTCGATTCCAATGAGATTCACGAGGCCAGCCACGCCGTGGCGGTCGGGACCGTCGATCAGGAAGTCGGCGCTCGGCTCGCCTCGGGCGACGATCTTGGGCCGGACGCCGGAATAGTCAGGCGTCAGCGCCCCATCCTTGAGGCCCGGCCAGTAGCGGCGCACCTCGCGATAGAAATGCTCTGCCCGCGCAGGGTCCACCTCATAGTCGAAAGGCGGCCCGGCCCCATCGGCCAGCCACTCCGCATCAGGCCCCAGTCGCGTGCGGCCGCCGAGATCGATGGCGAGATGAAGGCCCTGCGTCGCCTGGTTATGCATCGGATAGATCAGCCGCGCGAAGGCGGCGCGGCCGCTGGCGATGAAGTACGAGCCCTTCACCCAGCGCATGGCGAGGCCTTCGTATTGCGGGCCGCCCGCGATGAGGCGCGACACAGGCAAGGCGTAGTGCCCCGCCGCGTTGATCACGGTCCGCGCCTTGATCCGCGCCGGACTGTCGCCGCCGGTCTCGATCTCGATGCCGTCCTTCGTCACCTCGCCGCGCACCGCAGGTGAATTGAACGCCAATGCGCCGCCGCGATCCTCGCACTCACCCTGCAGCGCGAGAAAATAGCCATGGCTGTCAAACAAGCCGCTGGTCTCCGAATGGATCGCCACGCGCACGTCCGGGCTCAACGCCGGCTCCAGCCGTCGCGCCTCGGCGCCATCGACCAGCCGGCAACCCTCGACGCCGTTGTCCAGCGCCCGCTTCAGCAGGGCCGGGGTCGCGGCGGCTTCATGGTCATCAACCGCGACCACCAGCTTGCCGCACCTGTGCGCCTCGACGCCGTGCGCCGCGCAGTAGTCGTACAGCTTGCGCCGCCCCTCCACGCACAGCCGGGCCTTCAGCGATCCCGTCGCGTAGTAGAGCCCGGCATGGATGACTTCTGAATTGCGCGAGGACGTCTCGGTCGCGATCGCGCTCGCCGCTTCCAGGACAAGCACATCCCGGCCCTTGAGCGCGAGCGCGCGCGCGCAGGCAAGCCCCACGGCCCCCGCGCCGATCACCACTGCATCCGCCTCGAAGGTGTCCATGCCTCGCTGCCTTAGCGCACCAGAATTAAGGAGTCGCGAGTTGGTTTCGCCTGAATCGCGAATTGTTCTCAAAACACCGGGACGGCGACCTTGGAACCCTTTGGGCCTTCGCAACGTCTGGATGCGGCAATCAGCCTAACCAATCAGGAATTTGAACATGGCCACTGGCACATCGGGCAGGTCGAATGGCTTCCTCTACTTCATCGTAGGCGCTCTGGTTGTCGGCGTGATCGTGCTTGGCACCATGTTCTTCAACGAACGCAATGACAGCCCCCTGGAAAACGCCGCAGAGGCCGTCAGCGAGGCCGCCGATGAGGTCGGCGACGCAGCGCGCAAGTCGAACTGATCACGATCGCGACGACGCGGCCTCAGCCTGGCGCCGCCTTTGAAGGGGTCGGCTCAGCGCCCTTCTCCGGAAGGGCGGCGTGTGGCGCCATGGCGCCTGCGCTCACGAGTTCCAACGTCCATTCCAGCTGGCGCGCGCGCCACATGCTGCCGAAATAGGTGAGCGGGCCAAACGCGAGCCCGACCAGCACGGCGATGACGACGCTCCCGCTGCTGAACACCAGGTCGCGCATTACCTCCGGCGCAATCTCGGACAGCAAGGCGCCGATCGCCACGGGCAGAGAGACGTAGGCGACCGCAACGGCGCTGAATGCTGCCGTCGTGCGGCGGACATTGACCTCCGCAAGCGTCTTCAAGGCTACAACCGTCTCCGCCGGCAACGGGCCGACGATGTCCGCCACCTTCTGTGATTTGCGGTCACCGAACGGTCCCGCCAGCAGGTCCGCGCCAATGAAGCGGCATGTCGTCCTGCTGAACAGAACCTCGGCCGGCATCGACCAGACCGGAAAAATCCGGATCAGCGAGCGCCACGTCGCCTGCAGTTCCTCGCCGGTCATCCTTGAGCGCCCCACGCGACATGGGCGCACCTTCGCTTGCTCGACAATCGCAATCAAGCGCCATCCCCGCGGCGCTGACGCAATCGTCAGCGCGTGAGCGCCTCTCGCTACTGACGATTTTTTGCTGCGTGTTCGCGCCTAAACGTTCCGCCGGGAGTTTAGGCCTTGCGAACATCGCGATCGCCAGCGCGATCAAGCCCCACATGGATGAGGAAACAATCATGGCTGCTGCAAAGAAAACCAACGGATCGAAAGGCAAGGCTATGGACGCCGTGGCCCTGCTCAAGGCCGACCACCGCAAGGTCGAAGACCTGTTCGAAACCTACGAGAAATCGCGCAGCAAGCCTGCGAAGGCGAAGCTCGCGCAGCAGATCTGCATGGAGCTGACCGTCCACGCCACGATCGAGGAAGAAATCTTCTACCCCACCGTCAAAGGCGAAGTGGAAGACGACATGCTGGACGAAGCCTATGTCGAACACGACAGCGCGAAGGTGCTGATAGGCGAACTGATGGCGGGCTCGCCCGAAGACCCATTCTATGACGCGAAAGTCAAAGTCCTCTCGGAAGAAATCAAGCACCACGTGAAGGAAGAAGAACAGCGCGACGGCATCTTTGCGCAGGCGAAGAAGGCCGGTGTGGACATGGCCGAACTCGGCGAGCGTCTGGCCGACCGCAAAGCGGAGCTGACCAAGCAATTCAAGGCCTCGGGCATCCCGACCCCGCAGACCCGCTCGATGCGCGGCGTCCAGCTTGATGTCGGCCAGCCGGTGGAAATCGCCGCCCAGTAACCTCCGTGGATCAGGAGCTCATCATCAACATCGTCGGCGTCGGCGCAGGCCTTTGTTCGATGGTGAGCTTCGTTCCGCAGATCGGGAAGATCTGGAAAACGAAGTCTGTGGAAGGCGTGTCGCTGAAGATGTTTACAGTGACCGTTACCGCTTTCGTGCTTTGGACGACCTATGGCGTCCTGCTCGGTTCGTGGCCGATCGCGGTATCGAACGCCGTGTGCCTCTGCCTGTCGCTGGCGATCGTTGCGCTGCGCCTGAAATTTGGCGACGGCGCGACCTAGTCCATTCCAGGGTATCGCGGGAATTGCGGCAAGGTGTGGATGTCAGCGACC
>JBBAUA010000033.1:0-39468 GCA_040398465.1 Hyphomonadaceae bacterium
CGCCCTCGCCGCGGATCGCCTCGATATTCGGCCCCTTGTAGGGCAAGGGCCGGAATGGCGGCAGCTTCGCCGTGTCAGCAGCCATGGGTCTTCCTCCATCGACTTATGTCTAGTCGTTTATGGGACCCTACGCGGGCAATGGCGCTATCTCAATCACTTCAAAACGCCGAAGCAATCCGCCTGCTTCGCAGCCAGCCCCTTCCGTGACGCGTTCACCGGATCAGGTCCGGGGCGCCTTCCCCAGCTTCGCTGGGGGGAGGACTTCGCGGCACCGGGGGAAGTCCTCCTTCGACTGCAAAGCAGGCGGGGGAGGTGGCCGCGAAGCGGTCGGAGGGGGCTGCCAGCGAAGCAAGCTGATGCCGAGTTTGGGGGAAACCGAGCGCCGAAACCCAACCCAATCAATCACTTCCGCCAGGAATTTGGGGGAAACAGTGGCGCAGATTCGGCGGGGCTATTTGCGGCCGTATAATCGCGCCCATGACCGTCGCGAAAACCCCGACGCATATGACAGAGGCGAGGCCCAGAACTGGGCCTGGCCTGTCCACGCATTTGTCGCGTGGCTTGCCGCGATGCTCGGCTAAGTCACCCGCTTCAAACGCGCCCGTCGCTTCCGGCAAAACTGGCGCGACAGCTAGGAAGACCTCCGCCAGTCCGAATGGCATCGCGATCAACTGATCGCGCAAGGGGTAGCCCAACTCCTCACAGGCCACCCCCTCCAGCTCGACGACACATGGATCCAGATCATTCCACCCGCCCCTTACGGCGGCCCATGCCCGCGCACGCCGTTCGACATGAACCGCCGTTTCATCGCGCCCGCGAGATGGGCCGCAGATCCGGAAGGGGTCATTCGTGAGCGCTACAAGCGTCTCTCGCGCACTCCCCTCGCAGCCCATGGTTCGACGCACGCGCTTCGCGCTGCTCACCAGGAAGCGGTGGATGTCTCAACGCGTCAAAACACCGGCGTCCGCGTAGCCCTCATGGTGAGCAGCGACCGACTTGCCGCGCCGAAGCTCAGCGAAGGCGGGAGTGAGGGTCCGTCGAACCGTGAGGGCAGGCTCGCATGCGCCCGCGGTCCGCCACGGTTTCTCCAAACCTCAAGCCGCCCACTACCTCAGCGCGCGCGCGTCTGAGATCGCGTCCGCGCGCACCTAAGCTGTCTTCTCCACGAACACCGTGCCCGCCGAATACCCCGCGCCAAACGAGCAGATCAGGCCCTTGTCGCCAACCTTGAAATCTCCGGAATGCTTGTGAAACGCGATGATCGACCCAGCCGATGACGTGTTCGCATACGTGTCCAGCACGGTCGGGCTCTCGTCCTCGGTGGCCTCGTGCCCAAGCACGCGCTCGGCGATCAGACGGTTCATCCCGGCATTGGCCTGGTGCAGCCAGAGACGTTTCAGGTCGCTCGCCTTCAGCCCCAGCCGGTCCATCTCGCCAAGGATCATGCCCGACACCATCGGCACTACTTCCTTGAAGACCTTGCGGCCCTCCTGAACGAACAGCTTGTCCGCCTTGCCGACGCCATCCGGATCGCCGCGATTGAGGAAGCCGAAATTGTTGCGGATGTTGTTCGAGAACTGCGTCTTGAGATGCGTACCGAGAATGTTCCAGGCACCCTTGCCCGCCACCTCTTCCGCCTCGATCAGCACAGCCGTCGCCACGTCGCCGAATATGAAATGGCTGTCGCGATCCGTGAAATTCAGGTGTCCCGAACAGATCTCCGGGTTCACCATCAGAACCGTCTTCGCATGTCCCGCCCGCACGAAATCCGCGCCGGTCTGGATGCCGAACGTCGCCGACGAGCACGCGACGTTCATGTCGAACGCGAAACCCTCGGCCCCGATCGCCGCCTGCACTTCGACCGCCATCGCCGGATACGCACGCTGCATGTTGGAGGCCGCACAGATCACGGCATCGACCTGCCGCCCTTCCTTGCCCGCCTTGGCCAGCGCCTCTTTCGCAGCGTTGACCGCGATCTCGGCCAGCACGGAAATCTGCTCGTTCGGCCGCTCGGCGATGTTCGGCGTCATCCGGCCCGTATCGAGCACGCCATCCTTGTCGATCACGAAGCGCGACTTGATGCCCGACGCCTTCTCGATGAACTCGACCGAGGACGGCTGTTTCGCCTGCAGCGTTCCAGCCGCAATCTCGCCCGCGTGTTCGACGTTGAACTTGTCGACCCAGGCATTGAAGCTGGCCACCAGCTCTGCGTTCGAAATCGAGTTGGGCGGGGTGTAAAGACCGGTGGCCGAAATGACGGGACGCGACATGGATGCCTCTCTGACTGGCGCTGGTTTAGGCCCCTCGCAGGCGCCCGTCGAGTAGGCTTCTGCCGCCCGGCGTTTTCCCCGCGTCAGTCGTGGGCCCCGCATTCCACCGCGCCCGCATAATTGGGCTGGTCGATCAGCACCTGATTGAAAACGCTTTGCCGCAGATAGGCGTGAAGGTCGTCACGGGTGAGGTCGATCTCGTTGAACCGAATCGCGCGACACAGTGCCTCACGCAGCTCTTGCACCGGCCCGTGCTCGCCCAGCAGACGCCCGAGCGTCTGCCGCTCGAATTTTCGCGCATCGCCGCCAAGCGCAATCTCACGCAGCACGATGTCGATCGCATTCGCGCTGACCTTGGCAAGAAACTGGTTGCGGCCTTCGAGTGCAGCCCCACCCTCACCACGCAGGAAGTCGCGGATGCCGGCCAGCAATTCATCCGATCGCGGCAGGTCCGTCGCCGACAACGATTGCAGCTCCACGTCGGGCCTTTGTACAGGACCGGGGATCAGCATGTTGACGCAGTCGACCTGGCATTCCGACGAGCGCCGCCCGATCGCTGGCCGCTCCAGACTCGTCTCCGACCCGTTGCGAAAACTCTGCCCCATCGACAGCGTCCCGACCGCCCACCAGAACGACCCGAACACTTCCCAGAAACGCACCGCGTCCCGGTCTACTTTCTCACCGGAAGCACTCTCATACCCGGCGATCAGGTCATCCAGCTCGCCGAACCCGCCCACAGGCTTGTCTGGTGCGCCGAACCGCCACGACCGCGTGACGAGCCAGCCAAGATCGCGCATCGGATCACCGACATGCGCCAGCTCCCAGTCGAGAACGGCGACGACGCCCGTCGCCGGATCGACGATCAGATTGCCGTTCCTGAAATCCGAATGCACCAGCTTCAGCGGCCGCGCGCTCGGCAGGTTTGCGAGCAACCATCGCGCCGTGAAGTCGATCATCGGTTGTGGCGAGCCAAGCTCGAGGTACGCCGCATGCGTCTTGCGCACGGAATGCTCCGGCGTGAACGTCTCAAGCACTTGATCGAGCCCGCTCACCTTCACATCTACCGCATGCAGCCGCGCCAGTATCTCGCCGCACTGTTTCGCCAGCGTCTTCCGCGCCTCGGCAAACTCGGCGCCTCGCGCGATCTTTCCGCCCAGCGTCTCGCCGCTGATCCACTCCATCACGAAGCCTGCGCCGAGTTCGTCCTCGGGCTGCAGCACAAGCAGAACTTCCGGCCCCGGCACGCCCGCCTGCCTTGCGGCGGCAAAGAGCTTCGCCTCGGCGCTGAGCCCCGGCCCCGAGCCCATCGGTGACGCGCCCTCGCCCTCGGCCCGCCGCAGCGCCAGCTTCCGCTCGGAGGCGTTCCTGCGAATGGTGAGCCGATATGTCTCGCGGCTCGCCCCCGCCGACAGGCGATCGCACGCCAGCAATTGCTCGAAGCCGGCGAGCCGCTCGAGCGCGCGTTCCAGTTTCGGCGCCAGGATCATTCCTGCACGCCCTTCGGCGCGCGCTGGCCCATGAAGCCGAACATGTATCCGGCGACACGCCGCATCTGGATTTCCTCCGACCCCTCGGTGATGCGATAGCGGCGATGGTGACGATAGATGTGTTCGAACGGCTTGTGACGCGAATAGCCAAGGCCGCCATGCACCTGCATCGCGCGGTCAGCCGCCTCACAGCACAACCTGTTCGCCCAGTAATTGCACATCGAGACCTTGTCGCTCACTGCGAAATTGCCGATCGTGTCCATCTGCCATGCCGTCTTGTGGATCAGCGCCCGGATCATCTCGCACTGGGTCTGCAGCTCCACCAGCGGGAACTGGATCGCCTGGTTGCTCGCCAGCTTCTTGCCGAACGGCGCCCGCATGTTCGCGTACGCCACCGACTCACTGATGCAGAACTGCGCCGCCCCCAGCGAAGACGCCGCCTGCCGGATGCGGTTCTCGTTGAAGAAGTGCTGCACGACTTGAAGGCCCCTGCCTTCGCCGCCGAACACCGCCGAGTCCGGAACATGCACGCCCTTCAGCGTCACGTGGGCATGGTCGGTCGGCATGTTGAAGGTCCAGAGAAACTCCTCGATCTTGAAGCCCGGCGCGTCAGCCGGCACGAGGAAGGCGGTTATGCCGTGACCATCGCCTGCCTTGCCGGACGTGCGCGCCATGATCATGTCGTGGCTGGCATGGTGGATGCCGGAATTCCACGTCTTCTCGCCATCGATGATCCAGTGATCGCCATCTCGAACGGCGACAGTCTCCATGTGCGTGGCGTCCGAGCCGTGTTTCGGCTCGGTGATCCCGAACGCAAAACCGCGCCGGCCTGCGGCAAGGTCGTCCATCCACTCGGCCTTCTGCGCATCCGTGCCGTAATTCCACATCAGCAACGCGCCGACGCTGTTGCCGACGATGGAGTGTTCGTTCTGCAGGTCGTTGTGCAGGCCCAGCCCCTTGGCCGCGAGATGCTCGCGAATGATCGCCATTGCGAGATTGGACCCGCATCCTACATCTCGCGCCGAACCGCCTAGCTCCTTGGCCAGCGCAAACCGGAAGTGGCCTGCCTTGTCCGCCCGCCGCCGCGCCTCGCGCAGCAGCTCCTCCCACTCGCGCCTTGGAAGCCCGCCAGCGTCCCAGTCGGTGCGCGCATGCTCGCGGCGATGGTCGAAGAAGCGGATATTGTCATCCCGCTCCTCGAGCGGCTTGATCTCGGCTTCGATGAAGCGGTCGAGCTCGGCGAGATAATCGACGAGTCCCTGCGGCAGGTTGAAGTCCACGTGTGCTCTCCGGCGTTTCCTGGCCGGAGAGTGTCACCTACTCGGCGGGGACCGCAACAGGGGCAGGTCCAGGTTCAACCTTGCGGTCACGTGGGGCCAGCAACAGATACATTGGCGGGGTCACGATCCGCGCGATCAACGTTGAGGAAATCAGGCCTCCGATGATCACCATGGCAAGCGGCGAATAAAGCGGCGAGTTCTCGAACACCAGCGGCGTCAGGCCGCCGATGGCCGTAAGGGAAGTCAGCAGAACGGGCAGGAAGCGCACTTCGCCCGCCTTCTCGATGGCTTCACGCAGGGGTGTCCCTCGCTCGCGTTCCTGGTTGGCGAACTCCACCAGCAGGATCGAGTTCTTGATCTCGATACCGATGAGCGCGATGAAGCCGATGATCGATGTATAGGACAGCGACTGTCCGCCAAGATAGAGCGCCACGAGGCCGCCCATAATTCCGAACGGGATCACGAACGCCACCACGCCCGCCGTCGCGAACGATCCGAACTCGAGCAGCAGGACAGCCATCACGCCGAACAACGCGATCAGGATTGCCGGCCCCATGCCGCCAAAGCTGCGCGACTGAGCTTCCGCTTCGCCACCGACATTCCACGAATAGCCCGCCGGCAGCGTAATGCCCGCCAGCCGCTCTTCGACATTCGCCGTCACGACATTGGTGAGATAGCCAGGCTGCGTGAACGCCGTAATCGTCACCGTCCGCTCACGCTGGAACCGGCTGATGCGCGCGGGGCCGGACGAAATGCCAGGTTCGGCGAACTCCGACAGCGGCGCGGCCGAACCATCGCCCGTCCAGATGTAGAGCCGATCGAGGTCCGCAATGCTCATCCGATCCGCGCGCGGCGCGCGAACGATGACGGGATAGGCGTCTCCTACCGGATCGCGGAAGGAGGCGACCCGTGCGCCGCCGATGGCGATCCGCAGCGTCTGGTCCATGGCGCCGGCCGGAACGCCGCGCAGGGCCGCCGCCTCGGTGTTGATATTGAGGTCGAGGTCGAGCAGGCGCTCGGCCAGCGGGTTGGTGATGTTGCGGATGCCCTCGGCCCCCGCCATGGCGCGTTCGACATCAGCTGCGATGCCGGAGAGCACCTCGATGTCCGCACCCTGAATGCGGATGGCGATGGGCGCCTCGATCGGAGGGCCGTTGAGGAAGCGCTTCACGTTGAAGCGTACGCCGGGATAGGTCGCAAGTTCGGCGCGCAACTCTTCCAGCAGCGCGTTGCCTTCCTTCGACTCCCACTTGTCGAAGCGGGCATAGATGCCGCCCACATTGCTCGCCTGCTCGCTCGGGATCTCGTTGTAGTAGACCTGCGGATTGCCGCGGCCGGAGTTGGCGAAGCGCCAGGTGAACTCGTCATGCTTGGCGAGAACACTGTCGGCGAACATCACCGCCTTGTCGGTCTCCTCGACCGAGACACCCTGCGGCAGTTCAACCTCGACCATGAAGTACGGGCTGTCGTTCTCGGGGAACAGGCTGAAACCGAGGCGCGGCACGAGCGTCAGGGACGCCGCAAACAGAGCAAGTCCCGCGACCACGGTCAGTCGCGGCATTCCGAGCGCGACCTTGAGGATCGGGCGATAGATCGCATGGATGGCGCCCATGACCACATCGAGAAAGACGTTGGAGTGGCTGTTGCGCGGCAGCATCCGGCTGGCGAGGAAAGGGATCACCGTCAGCGCCACGAACAGCGACGCCGCGATCGTGCAGACCACGGCCATCGGCAGTGATCGCGTGAAATCGCCTGCCGCTTCCGGCAGGTTCAGCAGCGGCACAAAGGCGAACAGCAGCGTCGCCGTACAGCCCAGCACGGCGACGTTGATCTCATCGACGCCCGCAATGGCGGCATCACGCGGACTCAGGCCCGAGCGCAGGTGACGCGAGATATTCTCGGTGACGACGATGGAGTCATCCACCAGCAGGCCAAGCGCCAGCACGAAGCCGGCGATCGACAGCTGGTTCAGCGAGTACCCCATCAGGTCGAGCGCGATCACACCGATCGCGAACGAGGCCGGGATCGACACCATCACGACCAGCGAGGCCCGGAAGCCGAGCGGCAGGAGGGTCAGCAGGACAAGCGCAATCGCGATCGCGAAATCGCGCCCCAGCGATGACAACCGGTAGGCCACCGTCTCGGATTGGTCGAAGCCGCGTTCGAGCTTGATCTCGGGCGGAAGGCGCGGCGCGAACTTGTCGACCTGGAACCGCACGTTCGACATCACGTCGAAGATGGTTGCGCCGAGCTTGGCTCGCGCCGTCACGAATAGCGCACGTTGGCCATTGAAGCGCGTGCGAACCGCCTGTTCGTCATTGGTCCACTCGACCTGCGCCACGTCGCCCAGCGTGATCGCCGATCCGCCGTCCGAGCGCAGCACGATGTCGCGGATTTCATCAAGGCTGTCGAATGGCCCTGTCGCCTCGACATTGAAACGCCGCCCGCTGCTCTCGACCGCGCCGATGGGAATGTCGGCGCCTTCGCGCTGCACTGCCTCGGTCAGGGCCGTCAGCGGCAGGCGGAAGTTCGCCAGCTTGTCCATGTCCGGCGTGATCCGCACTTCGGACGCCGGCACGCCCCAGATTTCTGCCTGTTGCACGCCGTTGGCGCGCTCGACCGCGTCGCGCAATTCGCGCGCATAGGCTTCCATGCGGCGGTAGGAGGCCGTCTCGCTGACCAGCGCCATCTGCACGATGTTGGTCTGCGCCGGATTCTGACGGTTCGCGCGCAGCAGCGTGATGCCTTCCGGCAGGCTTGCGCGGATGACGTTCAGTTCGCGCACGACCTCGTCATACTTCTTCTCGGGGTCAGATCCGTAGATAAAGGACACGCCGATCGAGGCCAGCCCTGCCTGGCTGGTCGACTGGATTTCATCGACATCCTCAAGGCCGTTGAGCGCCGTCTCGATCGGGATTGCGACCACACGCTCCATCTGCTCTGCATCCGCGCCCGGCAGGACGACGAAAACGCCGACGCCGGGAAACGACACGATCGGGTCTTCTGATTTCGGGATCGCCATCACGGACTGGATGCCCAGCCCGAAAAGCATGAAGAACAGGATCAGCGTGAACTGCCAGCGATCGACGAAGAAGCGTGTGAAGGCCTTCATCCGCCCCTCCCCCTTGTCGTGTTACTGAGCTGCTACGGAAACAGCGTCGCCGTCTCGCACCATCGAGGCGCCGCGGGTGATCACCCGGTCGCCATCGCTTAGCCCCTTGAGGATTGTCACGCCCCGGTCACTGACACCGCCGGTTTCGATGGCGCGGCGGCGCGCCTTGCCTTCGGCGTCAACCACGAACACAACGCCCTGGTCGGCACGCGCATCGATCAGCGAGATCGCCGGCACGACGTGCACGGCTGCGATCTCCTGCGCATCGGCCCGACCGGCGATGACGACTTCGGCAACCTCGCCCGAGCGCAGGCCGGCCGGCTGGTCAACTTGCACTTCGACCGTGAAAAGTCCGGACTGCGTACCCTTCGGCGCAATCCGCGCCACCCGACCCGCCAGCGCCGCGCGCTCGCGAATATTGACTGACGCCACATCGCCCACGCGAAGCTGGGAGACTTCGGATGCCGTCATCGATGCTTCGACGATGATGCCCGTGCGCGACTCGCCGATCGACAAGACGCGCTGTCCCGCGGCGACGTTCTGGCCGGGTTCGGCGTCACGCTGGAGAACAATGCCGCCCGCAGGCGCGACGATCGACACGCGTTCGCGCGCGCGTTCCAGCGCCAGCTTCGCATTATCGAGTTCCGCCTGGGACGCAGCCCCAGCAGCATGCAGCCGCGTGACGCGTTCGAAATTCTGCTCCGCCGTGAGCCGCGCCAGCGCAGCCTCGCTTGCGTCGGCGCCGGTTGTGGTCCGGCGCATCGTGGCCAGCACCTGCCCGGCCGCAACCCGGTCGCCGACATCGGCCAGTATCGATTCGATCTCGCCCGGCGCCCCGAAACCCAGCGCGGTCTCACGCTTGTAGGCAACCAGCCCGCTGGCGCGAATGTCCCCGCCCGCCCCTGACGCCGAAATATTGAGAACCTCGACAGCAATTGCAGCTGCCGGCTTCTGTGTCGCAACCGCAGCTTCGCCACTGCAGGCAGCCACAAGAAAAGCGCAACCGGCAGCCATAGCCAGTCGAGTCGAAGCTGACAGCGCCGCTGGCATGTGTCACCTAGTTGACATACGTGTTGTCTTGACACTGTCTACGATTAGATTGACAGCGTCAAGAAAGAACGGGACGCACATGACCGTTACCAAGTCGATTTCTCGCGATGATGTCAGGGCGGGCATCCTGCAGGCCAGCCTGTCGTTGATGAATGAAGGCGGCCTCGGCGCTCTCTCCATGCGCGAAGTCGCGCGGCGCGCAGGCGTAAGCCACCAAGCGCCGTATCACTACTTTACCGACCGCGAGGCGATCCTTGCCGAACTTGCGGGCGATGGATTTGACCGCCTTTACGACTACATGGTCAGCGCCGTGGGCCTCGCGCGCAAGGAGCGTGCCGAGAAAAACCGCGCACTCGGTGAGGCCTATATCCGCTTCGCGCTGAACAACCCCGAAGTCTTCCGCCTGATGTTCCGGGTCGAGATGTGCGACCTCACGCGCTATCCCGATGCGAAGGCCAAGGCCGACCGCTGCTTCCAGCTCGTAGCAGACACGCTCGGCGCGGGCGCAAACGCTTCAACAGCCAGCGACAAGACAAGCCCCGATCTCGTACCCGTCATCGCTGCATGGTCGGCGGCCCACGGCCTTGCGACGCTGATGCTGGAAGGCAAGCTCGGCGAAGCGTTCGGCGACACGCTCGACCAGCGCGAGGAAGCTGCGCGGCGCATTCTCGCCTTCACCTCGCAGCAATTCTCTAAGTAGGCGCGCTCAGCACCATGCGCCGGAGATCGGGATCACCTGCCCCGACACAAAGCCGCTCTGGCCAAGCGCCAGCAGTTCGACCAGCGCGGCCACTTCCTCCGCCTCGCCCAGCCGCCCCATCGGCACGCGTGCGAGCAGCTTCGGACCCTTCACCGGATCTTCCAGCAGCGCCTTCGGATAGTACGTCTCCGTCTGGATGAAGTTGGCCGCGACCGCATTCACGGAAATGCCGTCGCCCGCCACTTCAAGCGCCAGCGTGCGCACCACGCCATTGATTGCAGCCCGCGACGACGCGTAGGCCGCAAAGCCTGGTATGCCGCCGATCGGCCCCGACGAGGATCCGAACACGATGCGGCCTGACTTGTTGGGCCGCATCGCCTTCACAGCAGCGCCTGCGAAAAGCAGCGACCCTGCCGCGAGCCGTTGGAAGTACGGCATCAGGTTTTCTTCGGAGAGATCCTCCACGCGGATGCGCGGCGCCGGCATCGCCGAGGAGATGACGATCGCATCGAGCCTGCCGCCGAACCGCTCTGTCGCTTGCGCCACGACATCGGCGGGCCTGGCCCAGCCGACCACCTCGACGCTGTCATGCTCACCATCGGCACCTATGGATGGGTCACAGCCGATCACGCGCGCGCCCGCAGCGGCGAGCCGCCGGGCGATGACGGGGTTGGCAAAGCCCGTCAGCTCCGTGACAAGGACGTTCTTCGCATCCGCCATCGCTATCCGCCTGTCAGTAGTGATCGGTGTAGGTTCCGATCCGGCAGGAATAGCCTTCCGGCGGCGGCGTCAACCTGAACGCCTTCGGGTTCGTCCCTTTGGGATGCGAGGCCATCGTCTTCAGCGCCCATGCGTTGAAGGCCTGCGTGTTAATCTGCGGCCACATATGGCCATGTGTTGAAGAGCACGCGACATGCACAACGTTGGGCATGGACGCAAAATAGTTCGCTCCCGCCTGCGTCGAGGGACGATAGTCGGCGCACAGCCCGAGCGGCGGACCGCAATCCCACAAATCCTTCTCGCCGCCCCACACCGTAACGACGATCATGGGAGAGACCGATTTCGGCAGCGGATAGGGACCGATGCGGCCCTGATGAATCTTCGCCGGATTGGTAATCACGGCCTGACGCGCATCGTTAAACGACAGCGGCGACCCGTCATCGTTTGAGACATACCACTCGCCCGAGATCGGCATGCCGCCGGCCCAGAAGTCGGAATTGAAGGTCAGCGCGCGGTTGGTGACCGTGCCGCCAGCCGAGATGCCGCCGACATAGAGACGCTTTGCGTCGAGCGGAAACGCCGTGCCGACGCACCGCACCATCGCCTCGAAGAAGCGCGAGTCGGGGCCTGCATCATTCTTCCATTTCTCGCCGTCGGCATTGCCGGCGCGTCCGTCATTCCACGGCTTCCAGTTCCAGCCGTTCGATCCCGGCCCGTCGCACTGGCCTCGTCCGACATTCGGATCCTGTTCGGCACACTGGCGCACCGGCCCGATCACGGTGAAGCCCTGATCGGCCATCAAGGCGTTTGCGCCGGAGCGCGGCGCGGTGAGATTCGCGTTGGTCGACTCAACTGTCCCGGTTAGCGGAACCCACGTAGGCGCGGGCCCTGTCGCGCCCTTCGCCGACGCGACGACGAACGCGCGCATCATTCCTTCGTGCGGAAAGTTGGTGTTGAGACCTTCCCTGGGCGTGAACCCATCAGGGCACGCCCACATCTTCGCCGTCTGCGGCGCCTCGATTGGCGTCGTGCACGCGGCAAGCAGGCCAGCGACACACACAAGAATGGAATTCCGGCCGAGGCGCGCCATGGCTATTGCTTGTTCCTTGGCTTTGGCGGCGGCGCGGTGGGGCCGAAAATGCCGGGACCCTGCTTGTTCTCGAGCCCCTTGGCTTCATAGAGCCGCGCGCCGCTGAGGATGCCTTCCATGGCATAGTTGCCTTCATGGCAGGCGTATTCGTAGATACTATCGTCGCGCTTGTTCATCACCATCTCGGCGCGCCATGGCTGCGTGTAGTACACCGGATCATCGATCTCGAATGTGTAGAACAACTGGCCATCATTCGCGCGGCTGAACCGCTCGGTCAGCTTGCCTTCGGGCGACAGGATCACCTGCCCCTGCCGCGCCTGCTCGGGGTGGACGTTGCGGGTGTCGACCACCAGCGTGTCGCCCTCATACCAGCCTACGGAATCGCCAAGCCATGGCTGGATCGCGGCGGGCCTGTGCTTGGCCTCAGCCTTGTTCCTGGCGATCGGGATTATGCGCGCATCATGCACCATCTCGACCAGGATCATCACATGATCGGGCGCTTGGACGATCTGGTAATTGTTGTTGTAAATCGTGTTCAGCATACCAGGACCGCCAGCATTCGTGAAGCCGACCAGGCAGCGTTCGGCGATGGGTAATGTCTCGGGCCCTTCATACATTGTGGCGCGTTTCTTGGCCGCTGCGTCTGTGCGCGCCTTCTGACCCGTGGGCGAGACCGGCACGCGGCCATCGGCAGGCTCGACCAGCCAGGATGTGCGGATCTCGCCCTTCACCTTGGCGAGTGACTGGCCGGGATCGATCCAGAACGTGTTGTAGCCGCGATCGCTGTTGCCATCATCGAGCAGCCCGTCGCCGAAATCCGAGGCACCTTCTTCGCTGGCCGCGAGCAGGATCCACGGATTGTTCTCGATCAGCTCCTTCGCCTCCTGCTCCGTCACCGAAAGCTTTGTGCCGGGCTGGCGCGACAGATTCGTAAGCGACTGGTTGGACCACACGCCCTCCAGGTCCGGCCGCTTCGTGGCGGGCTCGCTCTGGGCAACGGCCGGCGCCGCAGCGACACTAACGGCGCACGCCAACAGCAACGATTTCAGCGAAACCGACATCGACGTCTCCTCCTCGCGGACGGGCTGTCCCGCTCCGAAGCAGGGAGCCTACGCATGCGATGCCCGCACGCAAACGGTGACGCAGCGACAGCAGGTTCACATCGAAGCGATCAGCCCGGCCTCATCTCCCGCGCCCGGTATTGCAGCTGGCCATAGCCCAGCATGCGCTTGCGCTATTCTTCGCGCATATCGTTCTCGAAGCGCGGGCCGGCGGGGCTTTCGTCCCACAACATCGTAGGGCGCGTCGCGGAGTTGTGTTTCGGCCAGATGATGGTCTTGCCGCCATTCGGGTCGCCATTGCGCGCGAAGTTGGCCCACGCTGCGGTCATCCGGCCGGCCAGCAATGGCGGCATGTCGGCCTCTCCCCTTGTCCATTTTCTTGGTTCGTTTCTGCTGGCCTTTTTTGGCTCGGAGGATGACTTTGCCGCTCGCCGAGCGTCGATTCGCAACTGGCAGGAGCCCTTCGCAATCATGGCGTGGAGGTGGTGAGCGCCGTCATGCAGGAGGCGCTGCGAAACGGCTAGCCT
Organism: Hyphomonadaceae bacterium; assembly: GCA_040398465.1. Lineage (GTDB taxonomy): Bacteria > Pseudomonadota > Alphaproteobacteria > Caulobacterales > Hyphomonadaceae > UBA7672. The sequence goes on from JBBAUA010000033.1 coordinate 13,298, forward strand.
GCTGCGTGTTTGCGGTTCCGGTGTGGCCGCGAAGCAGCTAAGCCTTCCCCTGCCGGACCGCCGCAGAGCGGGCTGACTGGGGTGGCTTGATGTTGGTGCGCGTTGTTCAATTCCTGCTGGGAGCCGTGCTGGCCGGCGGCGGTGGCTATCTGGCCTGGACCTATCGCGCTGAAGCAGCAAATGTCTTCCCGCCCGGCGCTGCGGGCCTGCCGCTGTTTCTGCTGGCAGGCGCGCTCGGCGTCACCAGCGGGATTGTCTTCCTTGTCAGCGCTGTCCACCCGCGCTCCAACCAGAAGCGCGCCTTGGCGGCGCGCGCCTCGCGCGAGGAAGTCGCCCTTGGCGAGGCGGACGCATACTATTCGCAGCGCGCCCGCGCTGCCGATCGGGACTGGCGGTCGGGCGACATCACGCCGCTTGCGCCGCCTGCCCCGCCGCCTGAACCGCCACAGCCGGTCGTGACGGCTCCGCCGGTCGACATCGTGGAGCCCGCTGCGCCGGTGAAGCCGCGTTCGCTATCGGTACCGCCTGTCGCGCCGAAGCCGGCAACGCCTGCGGCAGAAGCTCCAGCAAAACCAGCCGCCAAACCCGTCGCTAGCGCCGAGCCGGCGGCCAATGGGGCAAGCACCCCGCCGCCATCACCTTTTCCGGCGCAGGTGACCCTTGCCCCGCTGCCGCGGGCGGCCGAACCGCCGCCCGTGCCCGTACAGCAGGCCCCGCCGCCCGCGTCGACGCCTGCGCCGGCGGTGGACGACCCGCATGCTGCGATCCGCGCCGCCATCCGCGAGGGCAAGCTTGATGATGCTGACAAGATGCTGGCCGCCGCCCGCGACACGGCAACCGGGATGGACCTGGCCCTGCTGACCGCGCTGGCCGCGGATCACGCAGCCGTGTCAGGAAGGCTGAGCCACGCAAAATGGCTGTGGCGTCTGGCCCTCAAGCGCTTTGGCGAGTTGGGAGCATTGAATTCCGATGCGGCGAAGGCCGTCGCCGAGAGCATGCGCCAAGGCGGCTGAGCAGAATTCGTTAAGCGAACTTGCCATAAGGGTGACCGTGACTACTCCTCACGGGACCACAGTGCGCCATGGCGCCAAAGACCCAGTTCCTGATCGATTCCGGCATCTGGAGCCGGGTTGCCGCGGCGATTGTGGATTCGAGCGGCCGTATAACCGAAGCCAATGAGGCGCTGGCCAATCAGCTCAATCGCCCGGCGTCGAGCCTGATCGGCGTCGACCTGCTGCAGGCGATGAAGGCCAACGCCGCCGATCATGCGCGTTCTACCTCGGGCGACGTCTTCTGCATCGACGGCGAGGATGGCCACGCCTGGCTGAGGCTTGACCGAAGCCCGGCCGACGCCCGCCACGAATTGGTGCGCTTGACCAACGTCACCGAGGAATGGACCGCAATGCGCAGGCTGGCCGGCGCACGCACCGTGCGCGACCGGTTGCTCCACGACGCAGCGGTCGGCACGTGGCGTTTCGACCCTGACCAGGAACTCTACCACTTCTCCAGTGAGCTCGCGCTTGGCCATGCCACCGCCGCGGAGCCCGTGCGGCTGTCCATTCTCCGGCTGGTCCAGCACGTGGACGATCAGGACAAGGACACGGCAATCCGCGAACGTATTACCACGGAGGGCGGCGCGGCCGATGGCGAGATGCGCTATCGTGACGGGTCGGGCGGCTGGAAAACCCTTCGCGTGCATTATCGCGCGGGGCGCAAGCTGGCCTCCGGCAAGTACGAGATGTTCGGCATCAGCCAGGACGTCACCGAGCTTGCCGTTGCACGCGACAAGGCGGACCTCATGTCCGGTCGCCTCGAACTCGCCATGGCGGCGGCGAACGCCGGGGTCTACGAGATCGACCTGCGTACCGGCGATCGCTGGTCGTCGGATCAGTTCATGCAGATTGCAGGCCCCGAGGCGATGCAGCGCCAGGAGCACAACCCCTTTGGACTCTATCACGACGACGAAGTCGCTGAGGTGAAGAAGAGCTGGGAGCGATGCCTTGCAAGCAACGCTGTCGAAAGTCTCGACACGCGCATCCATCACCCTGACGGCCAGGGCCGCTGGGTGCGGCTGTTCACACGGGTCGAGCGCAGCGCGACGGGCGAGAACATCCGCGCCGTCGGCATGATGCTCGATATCCACGCGCAGAAGATGCAGGAACTCGCCCTGGCCGAAGCCAAGGCGCAGGCCGAAGCGGCGACGGTGGCCAAGTCCAACTTCCTCGCCTCGATGAGCCACGAGATCCGGACGCCCCTCAACGGCATTCTCGGGATGACGCAGGTGCTGGCCGCCGATCCGCTGACCGATCTCCAGCGCGAACAGGTCAGCGTCATATCCGAGTCGGGGCAGACCCTGATGGCGTTGCTCAACGACGTGCTCGACATATCCAAGATCGAGGCCGGCAAGCTCGACATCGCCGGGATCGACGGCGACCTCCGCCTGACCATCGAGCGCGTGCGACAGCTCTTCCAGTCGCAAGCCGCCGAGCGCGGACTTGTCGTCAAGGTCGAGGTTGCGGGCGAACTACCCCGGCTCCTGCGTTACGACCCGGTGCGCGTGCGACAGTGCGTGTCGAACCTTCTCTCTAACGCCATCAAGTTCACCGAATCGGGCGGCGTCACCATCCGGCTGGGCGCAAAGCAGCGCGCATCGGGCGACTGGCTGATGAGCATCACCGTGTCCGACACCGGCATCGGGATGAATGACCACACGCTCTCCCGTCTGTTCAGCGCTTTCACCCAGGCCGACGCCACGATCACGCGGCGTTTCGGCGGCACGGGGCTTGGCCTCGCAATCACGCGCCAGCTCGCCCGCCTGATGGGCGGGGATGTGCGCGCCGAGAGCCGCCTTGGCGAAGGCTCCAGCTTCCATTTCTGGTTCACCGCCGAAACCGGCGCGACACGAGGCGCCGTCGCGCCGCCCGAGAACCACGCTGCCGACAATCTGAGTCAATCCCCGATGCCGGTGATGGGCGCGCGCGTCCTGCTGGTCGACGACAATGCGGTCAACCGGCAGATTGTCGGGCTCTTCCTCGTCCAGCTCGCGCCACGCATCGTCGAAGCGGTCAATGGCGAACAGGCGCTGGAGCGCCTGTCCGAGCAGCCATTCGATATCGTCCTGCTTGATGTGCACATGCCGGTCATGGACGGGCGCGAGACCATCAGGCGCATCCGCGCCAGCGGCCAGCCATGGAGCAGGATCCCGGTCATCGCGCTGACCGCAGACGCCATGAGCGGCGACAGGGAGCGCTATCTCGGCATGGGCATGGATGACTACATTTCCAAGCCCATCGACGCGCGTGAACTGGCGACCCGCTATGTCCGCCTTCTCAAGGGCCGCAAGCGCGACGCTGACGCCGCCTGATCCTGCCTGCATCGCCTCCTGATGCAACACAAAGGGCCCGCCGTCGCCGGCAGGCCCTTTGAGGAAGTCGCGACTGGCGCCGCGCTACCTCGAGAGACGCAGCCGCGAGATGGATTGCGCAATCTTCTTGAAGGCGACCTGGAGTGTAGCAGAGTCCGAAGCGAGGTGGGCGTACTGCGGGTTCGAGGCGCAGTTCGTCAGGAAGTCGATCGTGCTGGTCGCCGACCCGAGCTCGAGGCCGACCGTGTAGACCACGACGCCGGCCGCCTTCATGTTGGTGCAAAGCGCCTGGGCCTGTGCGAAAGTGTCCTTCGTGTCGCAGTTTGCCGACGTGAATGAGCTGGGCAGATCCGATCTCCGGATTCCGTAGCAGCTCTCGTAGTTGAATTCACCGTCAGTCATCAGCACGGCCACCTTGACGAGGTCGTCCGCCTCATAAGCGGCCGGCTTGTTCTCCACCTCGTCGTCCCAGATGTCAGCAAAGTTCGGCGAGACCATGTACCATCCCCATGCGGCGCCCAGCTGCCCGCCTGTCATGCCGCCAGTTGTCAGATCGTCAATCGCGGCGTTGAGGCGCGCCTTGTTAGACGTCAGCGGCGTCACATAGTTGCTCGTGCTACATGAGCCGTCGCTGGTGTAGAGAATGCCGAGGCCCTGGCCGGCGCCCGAAGTCGACGCGTCAGTGTAGGCCTGCCCGCCAGCGCGCTCAACGAGACAGGTGGAGGCCATGTAGCTCGCGGCATCCTCCTTGTAGAACATTCGCGCGCATCCGTAGTCGAGACATTGCGCTGTGGCTGTTCCCGAGAACGTCCCCGACACGTTGCCCAGCGAAGGTTTCGAGTCATCGACCGTGAACTGGTTGTTCGACAGCTTCGTGATCGTCCAGTAGCGGCGATCCGCAGTGTTCGTTCCGAGCGCCGGGGAGGCATTATCGGACACGACCCCGTTGCCGCCATAGTTGAAACCTGTTGGCCCCGTGATGTTGCGCAGTTCGACCTTGTCGCCTGTCGAGAGGCCGTGGCCCGCGGAGGTCACAACAGTTCGGCAGTCGGTACGGGCGCACTCGGCCACCGAGCCGCCGGAGCTGCGCCTGTAGTAGTCGCGGCCATCTCCCGGCAGATAGAAGACCGATCCCGACGGGTCTTCGACCGTGATGCTCGTCCCAGCCGTCGTGTTGATCGAGGTGTTGCCGGACGAGGTGTCATTGGTGACGCCCCAGATGAAGATTCGGTCCGACGCACTGAAGTCATGCGCTGCCGAAGTTGTGACCGTGTAACGGCAGTCCGAGACATAGCATTCGGACGCCGTGCCGTCATTGTCATAGGCCTTGAAGTTCGGACCGTAAGTGCCGTTGAGTGAGAAGTTGTTCGTGTCGCGGCTGGTGACCGCCCACGTCTGGCCCCACGTATTGTTGACCTCGGTTCCGGCTCCGCTCATGTCCACGTCTTGGATATAGACACGGTCATTGGTGGCGAAGCCATGGCCGCTCGCCGTCACGCGCACCGTGCAATCCGTCAGGAGGCAGCGCTGCAGTGTGCCCGCCGTGGCGTTTGTGCTGCCGCTTGGCGGCGTAGTGTAGGTCGATGTGCCGACATTCTGCAGCCAGAAGTACCATGGCGAAGACGTCGTTTTGCCGACCACCTTGTACATGTTGCCGTTCAGGCCTGTGTAGCTGCCGTTCGCGCCGGTGATGATCACCGTGTCGTTGTTGGCAAAGCCGGTGTTCGCCGACGTCTGGATACGGATGCGTGTGTTGCTGTTGGTTTTCGTGATCCCGTTCACCGTCGTCAGCGTCGCGCCATTCTGCCACGCGACGCCGGAAATGGCCCGGCCGGAATTGGTGCGCCATCCCGCAGAGGAAATCGTCTTGGTCGTTGTCGCGCCATTGCGCCAGTTCACGTCCGAGATGTTCGTGGCGGCGCGGATGTCGCCACGAAGCTCCGCGAGGGCGGTCGATGTGACGAAGTCCCCCGAGCCGTTAGCGATGTTGACGCTCTGCGACCATGGAACCACGGCCACTTTCGAATAGAACGGGGTCTGCGCCGTGCTGACAACTTCGTCGATAAGGAGTTTCGCCGCCGACTGGGCTGCGATGATACGCGATCCTGCCATCGAGCCGGTGACGTCCAGCGCAAGCGTGACTTCCACATTGGCGCCGCCCCGGCGGACTTCGCTTTCGGCTTCAACGTCGACGTAGGGCTGGCCAATGATCGGCATGAAGAAGGTGTTGATCCGGACCGAGCCGCGCAGCATGAGCGCCTCATCCTCGCCACCCATATCGACCAGTTCGAGTGCGATGGGATCGTCGTGCTCGGTCTTGAAGTTCATCTCGACGAACTTGCGCGCAACCGCGTCGAGGTCGGCTTCCTGATCCTCCGGGATCGAGCCCACGGCCAGGGCTGCGGCGTCCAGCGCCGAGGCCAGTTCGAAGCGGGCGAGGAAGGCCCGGCCGCCGTCGATTGCCAGGCCCGTGCAGGCGCACAGCGGCACAACCATCAGCGCAAACTGCATGGCGAAAGCGCCGCTGCGGTTCTTTGCGAACTTGTTTATCGAACCGAACATGATCCGCTTCCGTTTCCTGGCGACCGCAAGGTGCGGACGCCGTCCCAAACCCATCAACTGCCGAGATAAGCCGTCGCGCCGCCGTCATCAGTGCTGCCGTCAAGCGCAACCTTTCGCTCGATGCGCGGCCGCGCGTAGGCGGACTTCTCGATCGCCATGGAGCCGCCCCCGAAAAGCTCGGTGAGGACGCTCTGGTAGTTGTAGCGAACGCCGACGCGGATCACGGTCTCGTCCTGGATGCCCATGCCCTGCGTATCGGGGAGGCTGAAGGCGACTTCCGTGCCTGCGACGCGGCGCCAGAGGATTGCGGGCTCGGCGTCGACGCCCTCGAAGCCGACCGAAGAGACATCGAGGTCGAGGTCTTCCGTCGTATCGAGCGGCTTCATCATGAAGATGGAGGCTTCGTACAGTTCCTCGATGTCGCCTTCCGTGAGCTCGGTCTCGCGCGAGATGATGTCTGCGACCTGGTGGACGTAGCGCGTCGCCTCTTCGCTGGCGCGGAAGCGGAAGGACATCTCGAACACGCCCATGATCAGGAAGATCAGCGCAGGCGCGATGAGCGCGAATTCGGCCGCCGCAACGCCGCGGCGATCCTTGAACAGTCGGATGAATGGGATGAGCTTTTGCATGGATCAATCCCACGGCTCGTTCTTGACGATGGTGAATGCGTTCACGATCGCCGGAAGGTCGGGGCCAATCTGAAACAGCTCGTCCATGAAGGGCGTGATGAACTGGTGCTGGAGCGAGGCGCGCACGACGGAGTATTCGTTCGGGCCGCCGGGCTCGAACACGAAGTTGTCGGGCAGTCCATCTTCGTCGAAGGTTGGCGGCGGATAGGTAACGTCGCTGAGATTGTCGAAGGCGCGCACGTCGAACACGATCGCGTTGCAATCGATCAGCACGCCGGCCTTGTCGCAGGCTTCCTGCCTGAAGGCGGCTTCCATGTTGGACGCGGTCTGCACCTCGCCTGTCTGCAAGTTGCGCGTGGCTTCGTAGACAACGTGATTGAGTGCGTAGGTCTTGTACTGGAAGAGCACGAACTCAATCAGGCCAATCACCAGCATGAAGAACACGGGCGCAAGCAACGCGAACTCGATCATCACGTTGCCGCTGCGCGCAGATTTAAGACGCCTGAGCGGCTGCATTGGTGTCCCCACCGGAATTCCCAGCGGACACCATCGCGCATCAGACTTAACTTCATCCTTCATGGAACACGTGTTTTGCCTGTAATCTGGCGTTTCGCGTTTACCTGTCGGCAACGATCTGGACGGGACCGCTAACGCGCCGTAAACGCCAAGACATGACCAGCATCGTGACGGCCGCCGTTATCCTCATCGGGGACGAACTGCTCTCGGGCAGGACGCAGGACACAAATCTGCGGACGATCGCGGAATTTCTTGGCCCCCTGGGCGTCGAAATTCGCGAGGCCCGGATGATCCCGGATGTGCATGAGACCATCGTCGCGACGATCAACGAACTGCGTGGCGCGCATAACTATGTGTTTACCACCGGCGGCATCGGCCCGACGCATGATGACATCACGGCGGACGCGGTTGCTGCAGCTTTCGGACGGTCGATCGACGTGCGGGAGGACGCGCTGGCGCTGATGCGGCCCTGGTATGAGGCGCGCGGACAGGAGATGAATGAGGGCCGGCTGCGGATGGCGCGGATTCCGGACGGGGCCGACCTCATTGCAAACCCGGTCTCGGTCGCGCCGGGATTCCAGCTGGAAAATGTGTTCGTGATGGCGGGCGTTCCCTCCGTGATGCGTGGGATGTTGCAGGATGTCGGACGGCGCATTGTGGGCGGGTCCATTGTCCATTCGCGGACGGTCCGAGCGGCGGGCGTGCGCGAGGGCGATCTGGCGGGGCCACTGGGCGAACTGGCGAAGGCGACGCCCGAGGCGAGCCTTGGCTCGTATCCCTTCATGCGGCTGAAGGGCGCGGAGGTCGAGTTCGGCGCCAATCTGGTGGCGCGCGGCCGGAACAAGGAAGCTGTCGATTACTGCGTGGCGTCGCTCGCCGAGATTGTGCGATCGCTGGGCGGCGCGCCCGAGATTGATCCGAAGGACTGAGGAGAGACCATGAGCGACACTGCCGAACCGCTGCTGCTGGTCGAGCGCGATGGACCGGTCGCCGTGCTGACGCTGAACCGCGCGAAACAGCTCAACGCCTTGTCGGTGCAGCTGCGCGTCGACATCGTCCGGACCATCCGCGAGATGTCGGCCAGCAACGATGTTCGGGCGATCGTGCTGACGGGAAATGGCCGCGCCTTCTCGGCGGGCGTGGACCTGAAGGAGGCCGGGCAGAAGGGCTTTTCGCTCGGCGTCGGATCGCAGGCCAATGCGGACATGGATCTGGCAGCGGCATTTGCGAGCTGCCCCTGGCCGGTGATCGGCGCGATCAATGGGTTCGCCATCACCGGCGGCTTTGAACTGGCGCTGATGTGCGACGTGCTGCTCGCCTCCACCGAGGCGAAGTTCGCTGACACGCACAGCCGGGTTGGGCTGATGCCGGTGTGGGGCCTGTCGCAGAAGCTGCCGCGCATCATCGGAGCGAGCCGCGCGAAAGAACTGTCGCTGACGGGCAACTATCTCGATGTGGAGACAGCCGAGCGCTGGGGCCTTGTGAACCGGGTCTATGCGCCCGAAGCGCTGCTGCCGGCCGCTAAGAAGCTGGCTGCGGAAATGGCAGGCGTCGAGGGAGGGCTGCTGAAGCGGATGAAGGCGATGATCGACGATGGCCTCGCACTGCCCCTGCCCGAGGCGCTGAAGATGGAGATCGCGCGCGGCTCCGCCAACAATTCTGCGGTAACGCCGGAAGCGGCGGAAGAATCACGCAAGGGTGCGATGGCGCGTGGCCGGGAGCAGACGAGCTAAGGTGAGCTGGTCGGGAACATATGGCGGCGCGGAGCCGGTGCGCGTGAACAAGTGGCTGGCGCAATCCGGCGTGTGCTCGCGCCGCGAGGCGGATGAACTGATCGCTGCCGGCGCGGTGCTGATCGATGGCGAGCGTGTGAGCGATGCGGGGCGGAAGATTTCTGCGGGGCAGACGCTGGTGTTGAATGATCGCGCCGAGCTGGGGCTTGAGGCGCAGATCTCGGTGATGATCCACAAGCCGGTGGGCGTGGTGTCGGCCCAGCCCGACCCGGGACAGACGCCGGCGGCGCGCTTGCTGACTTCCGAGCGGCAGGCGGGAAGCGGCTCGGTTCCCTCCTCGCGTGCGAGCCTGCCGCCGCTGGGCCGGCTCGACCAGGATTCGCGCGGGCTTCTGATGTTGTCGGAAGACGGCGTGCTGGCCAAGGCGGTCATCGGACCAGAGTCCGAGGTCGACAAGGAGTATGTCGTGACCGTGGCCGGCAAGGTCACGCGCGAGAAGGTTCAGAAGCTGCGCCACGGGCTGGAGCTGGATGGACGCAAGTTGAAGCCGGCGAAGGTGACGCTTCAGGACGTGCAGGTCTTGCGCTTCGTGCTGAACGAGGGCCGCAACCGGCAGATCAGGCGCATGTGCGAGCTTGTCGAGCTGGAGGTCACGGATCTCATCCGTGTGCGCATCGGGCCGCTGCTGCTGGGCGACCTGCCGGAGGGCAAGTGGCGGCACCTGACGGCGGCGGAGCGCGATGCGCTGGTGAAGGCGGGCGGCTGAGAGCGGGCGCGCGGGAACGTTCTCAGTCGCGCGGGCGCGCTGAGGTTTCACGGCTTGTAGTTTGCGAAACGAGGCGGCCCGCGAGCATTGGTGAGCCCGCCCTCGTGGTTCGACGGGCGCTCCCTACGGTCGCTGCTCACCATGAGGGCTACTCTGCTATCGTCGTTCTTCAACGCAACAACGCTTGCTGCCTCATGGTGAACAGCGCGAAGCGCGCCTGTCGAACCATGGGCTGCAGCGGTATTGCTTGAAACGCGCCTGAACCGCGCGCGGATGATTGCTTCAGGATCAGCGGCCCCGTGTGCGAGCGAAAGGAAGCGGCGGTTCATGTCGAACGGCGTACGGCGGCATGGACCGCCATAGCCCGCGGGCGCGATCAGCTGGTCGCGATGCCATTCGGATTCGCGCAAGCCATCCCAATTGTCGCGCCAGTCTTGCCTGAAGCGGTGTGTGTGGCGGATGCGCTTGAAGCGGGTGATGTAGTCGAGCATCGCGACGAGCCACGCGACAAATGCATGGAGAGGCCGGGCCCAGCTTGGGGCCTCACCTTGGGCATATGCGTCGGGGTTTTGCGCGACGGTCATGCGGCCGATTATACGGCCGCAAATACCCACGCCGATTTGGCGCCAATGTTTCCCCCAGATTCCTGGCAGAGGTTGTTGATGGGGTTGGAGTTCGTCGTTCAGTTTCCCCCAAGCACGGACAACAGTTTTCCCCCAAACTCATGCCTCTGGCGCGGCCAACATCTCGCGATAGATCGCAAGCGTTGCGCGATCGAAGCAGCAGAAGAGGACGTCGATGCTTTCGGTTTGCGGCTCAAGGAATTCGCGGACTGTGGCGACTGCGATCTCTGCAGCCGCCTCCTTCGGATAGCCATAGACGCCTGTCGAGATGGCGGGAAAGGCGATGGAGCGCGCAGCGTGATCGCGGGCGAGATGGAGTGAGTTGCGATAGCAGGTGGCCAGCAGCGCGGCCTCGCCCGCGCCGCCACCGCGCCAGACGGGGCCGACGGTGTGGATGACATGGAGGTGTGGGAGATTGTAGGCGCCGGTGATGCGCGCCGCGCCCGTGGGACAGCCGCCGATCTTGCGGCATTCGGCAAGAAGACCGGGACCCGCCGCGCGATGGATCGCGCCATCAACGCCGCCGCCGCCCAGAAGCGATGAATTCGCGGCGTTGACGATGATGTCGACGTTTGCGTGGGTGATGTCGCCGTGTTCTGCGGTGATGCGCGGCATTGTCCATCCGACGGGCGAATAACGGGCCCGAAAACAACGTTTCCGGCCAAGTTGGCCGCGCCACATTGCAGAATCACGCCGCTCGCGTAAATGACCCGAACTATGCGGGTAGCGGAGCCTGAACGAGAGCCGATCGATGAGCATCGACCAGAGAGTCGCCTGTCGCCGGGCGCCGAGGCTGCCGGGAGACCTGCCGCGGGCGGGCGAATGGAGGCGTGCGGATTACAAAGGGACGCCGATCCACACCTTCTCCGGGCGGGGCTGGCTGATCAATGTGATGGTCGAGGCCGACCTCGATGAGGACCTGCAGGAAGCGCTGGCCGAGGAGCTTGCCGCCGCAGGGGACGAACGTGATCCGTCAGAGTTTGGCGTGATGGTCTACGTTACGCTGGAGCCCGCAGGCGCGCCGCAGGATGGCGTCGACCTGATGATGGCCGTTCTGGAATTGCTCGCGAAGACCTGCGACGGCGTTGTGCTGGCGAACTGAGGATAGTCATGATCGACCTTTCCCCGCTCCTCAAGGACCAGACCGCAGCCGATGCGGCCGCCCAAGGCATCAAGGCGGATGAGTACGCCATCCTGCTCGACCGGCTGGGGCGCGCGCCGAACAAGGTGGAACTCGGCATCTTCTCGGTGATGTGGTCGGAGCATTGCTCCTACAAATCCACGCGGCGCCATCTGGGCAAGTTTCCAACCAAGGGTCCGCGCGTGATCCAGGGGCCGGGCGAGAATGCGGGCGTTGTCGACATCGGCGACGGGCAGGCGTGCATCTTCAAGATGGAGTCGCACAATCACCCCTCCTACATCGAGCCCTATCAGGGCGCGGCAACCGGCGTGGGCGGCATCCTGCGCGATGTGTTCACGATGGGGGCGCGGCCGATCGCGCTGGTGAATGCGTTGCGCTTTGGCGATCCCTCGCATCCGAAGACGCGCTCGCTGGTCGCCGGTGTGGTTGGCGGCATTGGCGGATACGGAAACTGTGTGGGCGTGCCGACGGTGGCGGGCGAGACGCAGTTCCATAAGGGATACAACGGCAACATCCTCGTCAACGCGATGGCGGTGGGCCTCGCGGACACGGACAAGATCTTCTACTCGCGCGGCGCCGAGCCGGGGAATGCGATCTTCTATGTGGGGTCGAAGACCGGGCGCGACGGCATCCATGGCGCGACGATGGCGTCTGCGGAATTCTCCGAGGGCGACGAGGAGAAGCGGCCGACCGTGCAGGTGGGCGATCCGTTCACCGAGAAGCTTCTCATTGAAGCATGCCTCGAGCTGATGGCGACGGACTGGATTCAATCCATTCAGGACATGGGGGCGGCGGGGCTTACATCGTCGTCTGTGGAGATCGCGGACAAGGGCGGCGTCGGTGTCGAGATGGACATGGACAAGGTGCCCCAGCGCGAGACGGGCATGACGGCTTACGAGATCATGCTGTCGGAAAGCCAAGAGCGGATGCTCATGGTGCTGAAGCCGGGCAAGGAGGCAGACGCGAAGAAGATCTTCGACAAGTGGGATCTCGATGCGGAAGTGATCGGCTACACGACGAATACGGGCCGGCTGGTGCTGAAGCAGCAGGGCCAGGTGGTGTGTGATATTCCAGTGCCGCCGCTGTCTCAGGACGCGCCGAACTATGACCGGCCGTGGAATCCGCCCAAGCCTGCGCCGGCGCTCGATATCTCGAAGTATCCCGAGCCTGCGGACTATGGCGAGGTTCTGCTGAAGCTGATGTCGTCGCCGGACATGGCGAGCAAGCGCTGGATCTGGGAGCAGTATGATCGCCATGTGATGGGCGATACGATTGATAGCTCGCAGTCGGGCGGGGATGCGGCCATCGTGCGCATTCACGGCACAAACAAGGGCCTCGCGATCTGCTCGGACTGCAACCCGCACTATGTGGCGGCCGATCCCTATGAGGGCGGCAAGCAGGCGGTGGCGGAGGCGTATCGCAATCTGAGCGCGGTTGGCGCGACGCCGATCGCGATCACCGACAACCTCAATTTCGGCAACCCCGAAAAGCCCGACACGATGGGCGTGATCGTGAAGGCGATCGAGGGCATGGCGGAAGCGTGCCGCGTTCTGGAGTTCCCGGTCGTGAGCGGGAACGTGTCGCTCTACAACGAGACGGATGGCGTCGGGATTCCGCCGACGCCGGTGGTGGGCGGGATCGGGTTGATCGAGAATCTCGATCATGTTGCGACGTTGAAGGGAGCGCAGCCGGGGGATGCGCTCCTTCTGGTGCGCGGACCAGAGATGGACGCCACCGGCAACCTCGGTGCCTCGCTCTATGCACGGGTGGTCCTGGGCCTTGATGGCCAAGCCGCGGGAGCAGCGCCGCCGGTCGATCTTGAACTCGAGAAGCGTAACGCAGCGTTTGTGCGGCACCTGGTTCGCGAGGGGCTGGTGCACGCGGTGCATGACGTGTCCGACGGCGGCCTTGTCTGTGCCGCAGCGGAGATGGCGATGGCGGGTGGCGTCGGCGTCACGATCGATCCGCCGACACGGCAGGGCGCAACTAGTGTCGCGCTGCGGTTCGGCGAAACGCAGGCGCGGTACTTGCTCGCGGTCGATCCCAAGCACGCCGACCGGATTGCAAACGACCTTCAGCCCGCAGAAGGCACAGTCCATTGGCAAGGCGCGTTCGGGGGAGACGCAGTAACAATCAAGTTCGACGACGGCGTTGAGGATGGTACGGATGTGTCTATCCCCCTCTCCACCCTCCGCGCCGCGCACGAGGGCTGGCTGCCTAACTACATGAAGGGCGCGGGCTGATCCTTCGCGCGGAGGCAGCTGTAATCACGCGCGTTCGGAATGGTTCTAAAATCTCTGGCCGGTGTTGCCCTGCTCCCACGGCGCCCAAGCGGCCTCGCTGATGCTGTTTGTCACTATTGTGTCGGCGCACCATCTCTCTAGAACCAGCGCGGGACAAGTTCTGGCTGCCGGCACGCCGGAAGGCTGGCGATTGAGGGAAGGACGTCGATCATGGCGATGGAGCGGACTGCGCTCGAAGCCTATCTGCGGGACGCGTTCCCGGACGCGCAGATCACGCTCAAGGACCTCGCCGGAGACAATGATCACTGGAGCGCGGAGATCGTCTCCGAACAGTTCCGCGGCAAGTCCCGGGTAGCCCAGCACCAGATGGTCTACGCGGCCCTGAAGGGCCGCATGGGCGGGCAGCTTCACGCCCTCGCCCTGCAGACGCGCGCACCCGGCTGAACTGGAACCAGCGTGGCGCACGGGTCTGGCATTCCGCATGGAGCGCGTCGCCTCGGCTTCGGGGTGAGCGGGCCGCATGGAACTGCGCTGATCCGGCCCGAGGCGACCGTGCAGATGATCATGCACGCCTATGCGCTCGGCATCCGAATGTTCGACACGGGTCCATCCTATGGCGCAGGGGAAGCGGAGCGGCGGCTGGGAGAGGCTCTGGCGCGGTTGCCGCCCTACGATCCGATCGTGACGACCAAGGTTGGCCTTCAGGCGTCTGGCATCAAGCGCCGAGACCGGGATTTCACGCCGGACGCGGTGCGCCGCTCGGTCGACGGGTCGCTGAAGCGACTGCGGCGGGCGCGGATCGATTGTCTCTACCTGCACGGACCGGCGGAGAGCGAGCTGACCGACAAGTTGCTGCGTATGCTGGCCGACCTGCGGCGCGAAGGGCGCGTGGTCTCGGTCGGCGTCTGCGGACGCGGGGCTGAGCTGGAAGCGGCAATGCGCACGGGCGAGTTCACGCATTTCATGGCGCCGGTCCATGCGGGGCTGAAAAGCGCTGCCAAGGAACGGCTGTACCGCCTGCGCGCGGCCGGGGAGCTGGTCGGCATCGAGGTCATGACGACGGCCAATCCGCGCTTTCCCCTGCCGGTCAGCGCGGGGACGACCTGGCGGCTGGCCCGCGCGGTGATGGGCTGGAGCCCTGACAGGGCTGCGACGCCCATGACACACGGGGAGTCGCTCTGCTGGGCCCTCAACGAGGGCGGCGCGCACCGCGTCATCACGACAACGAGCAAGATCACGCACCTGGAAGAGAATGCCTGGGCTGTGAACAACTGCGGCGGCGGCGGCTTGATTAGCGGCTGATCCGGCCTTAGCTGAAGCCTGTACAGCCAGCTTTCCGGGGTTTTCGCCATGAGCGACGTCAACGCACGCATCCAGGGCCTGATCGACGCCAGCCCGGTGTTTCTCTTCATGAAGGGGACGCCGACCTTCCCGCAGTGCGGCTTCTCGGCGACCGTGATCTCGATCCTGGATCACCTCGGCGTCCGCTACGAGACCGCCAACATCCTGGAGGATGCCGACCTGCGCCAGGGCATCAAGGACTTCTCCAACTGGCCGACCATTCCCCAGCTCTATGTGAAGGGCGAGTTCCTCGGCGGCTGCGACATCACCAAGGAGATGTTCCAGTCAGGCGAGCTGAAACAGCTGCTCGAGGAAAAGGGCCTGCTGCAGGCGGCCTGATCAGGCGATTCTGCGCGCCGGCCCGGCTGAGGACTGCCGTCGCGACGCGGCCGCCTGGATGGCGTGCCTTAACTCGACTGTGTCGACTGCGCCGGCCAAAGTCGCAGACGCGCCGCGGACTTCCGCCATCACCAGCACATACTCCAGGGGCTTTCCTGAAAAACCCCGGCTCGCAATGGCGATGACGGCAGGAGCGTCCGGAAGTGCGGACACCTCGCGCACTAGCTGCAAATCCGTCGCGTTATCCACGTCGATCAGAACCACGTCGAAGCCAGACGCCGTTTCCGCCAGGTCCGTTGGTTGGCGCAGCGGATGCAGGACGGCCTCGATGTGTTTGGATTCGGCGGCCTTGAATGCAGCGCGTACGGTCTCTCCCGAAGCTATCAGAAGCGCCCGAACCCGATCGTGTGATCTAGGCATCCCAACTCTCCCCATAGGCCGGTCTGGCAGAGTACGGGTCCGAGGACCGCAACCGGCTAGGGTTAAATTCTGACCCCAGTTTGTTAACTTTGAGTTGCCAGCTTAATCAGGGATAGCCCGGAGTTTTTGCCCGTTTCGCCAACATTGCTGTTTTCGAGGCGGCAGGTATCAACGGCGGCCCAGCAGCATGAGCCGATGGCCGACAACTTGAACCTTGTATCCGAAGAACCGGATGAGGGCTTTTCGGCCCTCCATCCGGTCTTTGCGGCAGCACCGCAGAGCGTGAGCTTTCGCAAGCTGCGCAAGCGGCTGGTGCGCCAGACGCAGGAGGCCATCCGCGCCTATGGCATGGCGCCGGAGGGACGGCGGCCGCGATGGCTGGTCTGCCTGTCGGGGGGCAAGGACAGCTATACGTTGCTGTCGGTGCTGCTTGACCTGCAATGGCAGGGCGCGCTGCCGGTGGACCTGCTGGCGTGCAATCTCGACCAGGGGCAACCGGGCTTCGACAAGGACATCCTGCCTGCCTATTTCGCGAAGATCGGCATGCCGTACCGCATCATCGAGCAGGACACGTATTCGGTGGTGACCGAGAAAGTGCCGGCGGCGAACACGTATTGCTCGCTGTGCTCACGCATGCGGCGGGGCATTCTCTATCGGGTGGCGCGCGAGGAGGGATGCGAGGCGGTTGTGCTGGGGCATCACCGTGACGATGCGCTCGAGACCTTCATGCTGAACTTCCTGTTCGGTGGGCGCATGGCGGCGATGCCGCCGAAGCTGGTGAATGATGCGGGGGATCTCTTCGTGCTGCGGCCTCTCATAGGTTGCGCCGAGGACGACATCCGGAAGTTCGCGGCGCTGATGCAGTATCCGATCATCCCGTGCAATCTGTGTGGATCGCAGGACGGGCTGCAGCGGATGCAGATCAAGTCGCTGCTGGATGACTGGGAGAAGCGCAATCCGGGCCGTCGCCAGATCATGGCGCGCGCGATGAGCCATGTGCGGCCGTCCCACATGGTGGATGGCGAACTGTTCGACTTTGCAGGGCTGGAGCTGGGCCAGCCGGGGACGAAGGATGATGGGCTGCCTTGATTGACAGACTGCAGCCGAACCGCGATGGCTCGCTGCTGTTGATACAGGACCAAGCAATGGCCTTCACCCTGCCCCGCCCGACCGACAAGGAGCGCGACGAGCTTGCGCACATGTTCGCGAGCATCGCGTCCGATGCGGGCGTCCGGGTGATGGAGGTCTACAACAGCGACTTCGAGCATCGCACCAAGGCGGATTACAGCCCTGTCTCCGATGCAGATGAGCGGGCCGAGGAAGTGATCCTCGCGAGGCTGGATGCGGAGCTGCCAGGCGTGCCCGTCCTGGCCGAAGAGCGCGCCGCACGCGAGGGCGTGGGCGAGACGATCGGCGAGGTATTCCTGCTGGTCGATCCCGTGGACGGGACGAAGGAGTTCATCCAGCGCAAGGGCGACTTCACGGTGAACATCGCGCTGATCTGCAGCGGCGTTCCGGTGGCGGGCGCGGTGTTCGCACCGGCGCGGCGGGAGATGTATATCGGCGGCGCAAGCGCCACGCTGATCACCGACTTTGCGCCCGGCGCCATCGTGCGCGGCGGCGAGACGATCACGACGCGCGACTATCCGGCGGAGGGGCTGACGGCGATCACATCCTCCTCGCATCTCGACGACCGGACGAAGGCGTTTCTGGCGGAGCGAAAGATCGCACAGCAGATCGGCATCGGTTCGTCGCTGAAATTCTGCTGGGTGGCAGCGGGCAAGGCGGACGTCTATCCGCGCTGGGGCCCGACGATGGAGTGGGACACGGCGGCGGGCCATGCCGTGCTGCACGCTGCAGGCGGTCGCACGATACGCCCCGACGGCGCGGACTTCACCTATGGCAAGGGCGCGGAGGGCTTCCGGAACGGGCCGTTCATCGCGTGGGGGCGCGAGCCTGTCTGACCTTCATTGGTCTAGCCATCGGGCGGAAGCTGGGGCAAATGCGTCCTCGACAGAGGATTTGCCATGACCACGCCAATGCCCGACCGCCTGAGCCAGGACCCCAAGAGCCCTTACCACGACAAGGAGCTGCTGGAGCGCGGCATCGGCATCCGCTTCAACGGCGCGGAAAAGACCAATGTCTGGGAATACTGCGTCAGCGAGGGCTGGGTGCGCGTGGTTGCGGGCGCAGCGCTCGACCGCAAGGGCCAGCCGATGACGCTGCTGCTCAAGGGCAAGGTTGAGCCGTACGTTGAGGGTGAAGGCTGAGGTTGCTGCACTAGCAGTGAGCCCGCGCTATGTGCGCAGCATCTCGGTAAAGCGCGCAAACACCTGCAGGCCCTTCTCGATCTCCGACACCGCGACGAACTCGTTCGGCTGGTGCGCCTGCTCGACTGAGCCCGGGCCACAGATGACTGCGGGGAAGCCGGCTTTCTGGAACTGGCCTGCCTCTGTCGCGAAAGCGGCCACGCGCACCTGATTGTCGCCGGTGAGGGCGCGCATGAAGGCTTCGGCGGCGCTGTCGCGATGCAGTTGCAGCGGCGGGGCGTCGGCGCGCTTGTCGACGATGACGCCGCATTCAGGGCCAAGCTTTGCGAGCGTCTCGTGCACGCGGGCGACGTGATCGAAGAAGGGCTGGAGCATCGCGTCAGGGTTGTTGCCCGGCACGGTGCGCACGTCGAAGACGAAGCGGCATTCGCGGGCGAGGATGTTAGGCGCGGTGCCGCCGCCGATCTCGCCGACGGTGATCGTCGTCCATGACGGATCGAATTCGGAGCCCTTCGGCGCATTGTCCTCCTGCTCGCGCGCGATGCGGCGCAACGTGCCGAGCAGGTCGATCGCCTCGTGAATGGCGGAGGCGCCCATGCGCGGATCGGACGAGTGCGCGGCCTTGCCGGTGATGCGCACTTCGTAGTCGCGGATGCCCTTGTGCGCGGACAGCACGCCCCAGAGCGTAGGTTCTCCGACCCAGACGACAGCGGGCGCAGCGCCGCGCCGCCCGATCTCCGCGATCATCGGCTCGACGCCGGCGCAACCGATCTCCTCGTCATAGCTGAACGCGAAGTGGACAGGCTTCTTCAGCGGCAGTTTCGAGATCGTCTCGGCATGGGCCAGCGACAGGGCGATGAACCCCTTCATGTCTGTGGTGCCGCGCGCATACCATTTGCCGCCAGTCTCGATCATGTCGAACGGATCGGTGACCCAGGGCTGGCCATCGACCGGCACGACATCAGTGTGGCCGGAGAGGACGATGCCGCCGGGCGCATCAGGGCCGAGACGCGCCCAGAGATTTGCCTTCAGCCCATCCTCACTCGGCACGCGGACAATCTCGGCGCCAAGCGGGCGCAGGAAGTCCTCGACCCATTCGATCAGCGGCAAGTTGCTGTCGCGCGATGTCGTGTCGAAGGCGCAGAGGCGGTGGAGAATCTCTTGGACGCGGGAAAGGGATGTCATGGCGCGAGGCTAGCGATGGACAATCCCGGCGCAAGGCTTATGCCGCTGCCCATGATCCTATTTCATGCGGGAACAGGGCCTGACACGCAGGCAGTCGGCATCGCGCTCGAAGAGATGATGCTCGACTACAAGCTGGCCCCGGGCCGTGCGCCCGTACCGGTGACCGTGCTGGGCCAGGCGCGGATGCCAGGACACAACAACATCCTGATCGCGTTGGCGCGCAAGACCGGTAGGTTCCTGCCGGATGTCGCAGCGGCGGCGCCGTGGCTGGCGAAGACGCCGCTCGGGCTGGACGACATCGAAGCGCAGTTGGCGACGCGCGACTTCCTGATGGACGCCTACACCGTGATCGACATGGCGATGTACCCGCTCGTTGTGCGGGATACGGCTACGCTGGCGAGATATCCCCTGACGGCGGCCTGGGCGGAGCGGCTGCGCGTCCGGCCGGCGGTGGGGCGCGGGATGGGCGTGGTTGGCGCGTAGCCTGGATCAGGTCGGCGGAACAGGCGGGCCGCCGGAGCCGAAATCGAGAAGTTCGAGCTCGTAGATCACGGTGGCGTCGGCCGGGATGCGTCCATCGCCTTCGCCCTGATAGAGCAGCTGCGCAGGCATGCGCACCATCCAGCGGTCGCCGCGGCGCATCTGCTTGATGGCTTCGCTCCAGCCCGGGACGAGGTCTTTCACCGGGAAGAATTTCGGCTGCCCTTCCTCGTATGTGGACGCAACGATCGAGCGCACACGCAGCTCTTCAGGCGTCTCGCCCTCTTCCGCCTTGACGCCTTCAAGTCGGCCCTCGAAATGGACAGCGACCTCATCCGCGTCGGTGGGCGAGGCGCCATCGCCCGGGCCTTGCGTCACGACGAGATATTCAAGGCCCGATGGGCGGCGAACGATCTCGGAAGAATCAGTCGGCCAGGGCGAGACCTTGTTCCACGGGTCCGGCGTCACATTGAGCAGCTCGACCTTGAACATCAGGTCGGAATTCGGCTCGATCTGCGGCGGCGAGCCGCGCTCGCCATAAGCCTGGTCGGACGGGATCCAGAACATGAACATGTCGCCCGCCTGCATCTTCTGGATGCCGTCGGTCCAGCCCGGGATCACGCCATTGAGGCGGAACTCGATCGGCTCACCGCCCTCGTAGGACGAATCAAACACCTGGCCGTTCTTGGCGAGGCGGCCTTCATAGTTCACCTGGACCTGGTCGCGCGGGCCCGGATTGGGGCCTTTGCCGTCGCCCTTGCGGATCACGACATACTCGACGCCGGAGGGCAGTTTCTGGACGTCGGCGCGGGTGTGGTCCCACGGATCCAGCGCCGCCCATGGGTCGGCGGGGTCGACAGCTGCGGGCGAGCAGGCCGAAAGGGCGAGCGCGGCCGCTACCGCCAGCACCAGACGTTTCATGCGGATCTCCAAGGTCATCGCCCGCCTGTTAGCACTGCTTCGCGGGCAGTGCGAGGGGCGCAGATTGACGTTGCTGTCAGGCTTTTACGCCGTGCGAGGCGGGAAGCCGGCCTCGGTCAGCGCGTCGATGATATCCTGTGTATGCAGGGCGTCGCGGGTCTCGATGGTGATGTCGAATTCCGCGCCCTTGGCGGGGACGTCCAGCGCCATGCGGTTGTGGAACACCTCGATGATGTTGCCGCCACTTTCGCCGATCACGGTGCTGACCTTGGCAAGCAGGCCCGGCTGGTCGTTACCGATGATGCGGACCGACGTGATGCGCTTCTCGCGCACCAGCGATCGGGTGAGTACGGAGGCCAGCAGGCGGGTGTCGATATTGCCGCCGCAGAGCACGAGCACGACCTTGCGCCCGCGGAACAGTGCCGGCTCGGCCAGCAGCGCCGCGAGGCCCGCAGCGCCGGCGCCCTCGGCGACCGATTTTTCCACAGTGGCGAAGAGCGTGACGGCGCGCTCAAGCTCGTCCTCGCTGACGAGGATGACCTTGTCCATCAGCGCGCGCAGGATCTGCGCGGTCAGCTTGCCAACCTTCTTGACCGCGATGCCTTCGGCGATCGTGGCGCCGCCGACCTTAGCCTCTTCCCCGCGCAGCTCAGCCGACAGGGAGGGATACAGAGCAGGCTCGACGCCGATGATCGATGTTGCGGGCCGCCGCGCCTTGATGGCGGTGGCGATGCCGGACGAGAGCCCGCCGCCGCCAACGGGGATGACCATCACGTCGAAATCCGGCAGCGCGTCCATGATCTCGAGGCCGATCGTGCCCTGCCCGGCGATGACATGCTTGTCGTCGAACGGATGAACGAAGGTAAGCCCCTGCTCTTTCTCAAGCTGGCGCGCGTGCGCGTCGGCATCCGCCAGCGTCTCGCCGTGGATAATAACCTTCGCGCCGAAATTGCGGGTGTGCTCGATCTTCACGAAGGGCGTGCCCTTGGGCATCACGATCGTGGACGGGATGCCGAGCCGCGAGGCGTGATAGGCGACGCCCTGCGCGTGATTGCCGGCCGACATGGCGATGACGCCTGCGGCTTTCTCGGAGTTCGACAGCGACAGCAACTTGTTAAGCGCGCCGCGCTCCTTGAACGAGGCGGTGAACTGCAGGTTCTCGAACTTGATCCAGACCTGCGCGCCGGTGATCTCCGACAGCGTGCGGGAATAGCGCAGCGGCGTGTGCTCGATCTGGCCTTCAATCGCCTTTGCCGCCGCCTCGATGTCGGCCAGCGTCACGGGTAGCGCGGCGTCTGCGGGCTTGTCGGATAGAGGTTTGGCGGTCACAGCGGCTGCCTTTCACGGGCGAAGGTCGGGGCTGCCTATACCGTATCGGGCCGGGATTAAAGCCCGGATGGGCCCTAGGGTCAGGCGGCCCGGCTGGGCGGGGCAGCGAGGCCGCGGGCGATGTCGAGACGGCGCATCGCCTTGGCGGGCCACTGCCTTGCGCGCCCCACGGGAAGGCTTTCAACCAGCGCGCGCATCTGGAACTGGGCCGCCTTTATCACGGGAGAGAACCCCGTTCCGCCGATGAACCCCGCGCCGACGGGGCGACTGTCGTTGGCCAGACTCTCCTTGAACGCATAGTCCCCGGGCCCGAGATCGAGTTCCGAATAGCCAGCACCGGCAGCGGCGCGAATAGCTTCCAGAAAAACGATCAGGCCAGGCGAATACGCCGCCCACTGATTGTCGTGCCCGACATACCAGGCATGCAGCGCCCGATCAGCCCGCAGGCAGAAGAGGACAGCCGCTGGTTGCTGCTTGACCCGCAGCACGAACATCGCGCCGCCAAAATGAGTGTTGCTCGGGGGCGTAGCGAAGGCCCCGCGAACGACGCCATCGATCCAGGCATGATCGAAGATGTCCCTCACGCCGGTGCGATGCATCTGCTCACGCTTCCACGCCAGAAGTGTGTCGAAGGCTGCGGCGTCGGTCGACAAGGCGTCGAAGGACACCACGCCGCCAAGATCGCGCGTCATCTTGCCAAGCTTCTTGCGCGTCTTCGCAATTGTCTTGGTGCCAGCGGCAAGTCGCTGCGCGCACCACGCCTCGTAGCCTTCCGGAAACCGCACGACATGACCAAAATCGGACGTCAGCAGTTGCTGCCCTACTGCGTTTTTGGCGATGCCAGCCGTCAGATCAATGCGTCCCACAGCAAGCGCCCTTGGCGCCGCAGACAGGTCGAGTGAAATACCCTGCTTCGCGACAAGCGCCTGATAATCACAGATCGGCCCGCCGGCAGGCATTGCCGCATACGAACTGCCGCGCTGTACGGGAAGGAAGCCCAGCGGCTCGCCGTGCGCATCCGAGTAGACGGCAACCCGCACATCGTCGCGATGCATGGCGACGAGCTTGGCCCAGTCGGGCGTCAGGTAGGGGCTGGAAAGCTCAGGATCGGTCGCGAGAAAGCTGCGCCAGGCGGCGATCTCGCCGTCCGTCAGCTCTGCCGGATGTTTGCTTACGACCCGCATGCGCGGCCAACCTGTTCGTCCGAGAACGGCTTGTTATCCCCGAAAGGCTGCATTTTTTTATGAACCGGGATCGATGAATTTTGATGGATTCCGGTGGAGGTTGCCGCAAGATCGTCCTTCGGCACGCGGAGGCGGCGATTTCCAGCGATTTTGATCGGCGCACGGTTTTGCTCGGCGGCGCGGCGCTGGCGGCGGGATGCGTTGCAACGCCGTGGACGCCGCCCGCGCCTGCCGCCTTCCGGGCGATCGAGCATGTCCCAGTCCCGATGCGCGATGGCATTAGCCTTTCGGCGCGGCTGTGGCTGCCGGACGTTGCCGCCCAAGCGCCAGCGGTGCTGGAGTGCGTGCCGTATCGCAAGCGCGACCTCTACCGGCCGTTGGACGACCTGTGGGGCCCGACGCTTGCGGCCGCAGGCATCGCCTTCGTGCGGCTGGACGTGCGCGGCTCGGGCGACTCGCAGGGCGTGCTGACAGATGAATACTCCGAGGCGGAGCTGAACGATTGCGAGCAGGCAATCGCATGGATCGCGGCGCAGGACTGGTGTAGCGGCGCGGTTGGCATGCGCGGCCTGTCGTGGGGCGGAATCAACACGATGCAGGTGGCGGCGCGGCGTCCGCCTGCCCTGAAGGCGATCATGCCGATGGGATCGTGCGACCGCCGCTACACCGACGACGCACACTATATCGGCGGCGCGCTCGGCATGACCAATTTCCAGTGGGGCGTGTTGTTCAAGAAGGTGATGGCGGGGCCACCCGATCCTGCTGTTTCGGGGCCAGGCTGGCGCGACCAGTGGCGGGAACGGCTCGAGACTACGCCGCCCATCCTCGCAACATGGCTGCAGCACCAGCGCGAAGACGATTACTGGCGACGCGGTTCGGTGTTCGCAACGCCGGGCGCGATCGACGTGCCCGCCTACTTCGTCAGCGGCTGGAGTGACACCTATTCGGAACCCAGCCTGCGCATGTTCGAGAGCCACCGCGCAACGGCGAAGTGCATGATCGGGCCGTGGGGACACACCTATCCCAACATCGCCCCGCAGGGGCTCGACTGGGCGCGGGAAGAGGTGCGCTGGTGGCGTCACTGGCTGATGGGCGAAGCAACGGGGATCATGGACGAGCCGCGCCTGCGGATGTTCATGCCCGAAGCGACCGCGTCGCAAGGCGGACCGATACCGGGACGGTGGATTGCGGAAAACGCGTGGCCGGCGCGGACGCGCGCGCAGCGCTTCCATCTGAACGCAACGGGGCTGGGCGCCCGCGCCGAGCGCGGCGCAGACATGGTGCATCGCGATCGGGGCATTGTCGGCACGACCAAGCCGGAATGGCTTGACCGGTTGCCGATCGAACAGAGCCATGACGATGCGAAGTGCGCGGCGTTCGACACCGCGCCGCTCGACGAGGACATCGAGTTCGCGGGAGCGCCGCGCCTCGCGCTGCATGTGACGGCCGATCAGCCGGTCGCGAAAGTGTTCGTGCGCCTCTGCGAAGTGAAGCCCGACGGGACAAGCTGGCTGGTGACGTGGGGCGCCCTCAATCTCACGCGCCGCAATTCGATGGCGGCGCCGGAGGCGCTTGAGCCGGGCAAACGCTATGAATTGACGCTCGACCTTCGCGCCGTTGCGCACCGGTTCGCAGCGGGATCGCGGCTGCGCCTTGCGATATCCGAAGGATTCTGGCCAATGCTGTGGCCGTCGCCGAAGACGCCCACGCTGACACTGCCGACAGGTGTTTCGACACTGACCCTGCCCGTGCGAACGCCCAAAGCAGCACATGCGCCCTTCGGCGTCGCACAGACGTCCGGCCCGAGCGAGGCGCCGCGCTACACGCCTGCCGCACCGGATGAGAATGGGCGCATCGTGCTCCACCATGCGACGCCGCCAGCGCCCTATCCTGTCGCGGGCGTGGGCACCGTGCTGTCGTCCTCCGGCGAGCAGACATGCGAGATGTTAGTGGGCCAGCCGCTTTCCTGCGTGTGGCGGCAGACGTCGCGCTCGTCATGGACACGCGACGACTGGCATTGCGCCGTCGAGGCGTCGTACGAGCTGCGTGCTGATGCGGACGCGTTCGAGCTGGTGGAAACACTGCGCGCCACGGAACGCGGGGAGGATGTCTTCACGCGCACGCACAGAGCCCGCATCCCCCGCGACCTGCTCTAGCCGCCCTTCTTCTGCGCTTCCATCTGATCCATCTGGGTCCGCTCGATGGCGGCGGCTTCCGGGCCGAAATCCTCCGGCGCCCAGACGGGCCGGATCTCGATCATCTCGCCTGCCGGGCACGGCGCCTGACGAGCCCAGGCGATGGCGTCGGCAAGGTCCTTCGCCTCGATGATCCAGTAGCCGCCGAGCACTTCCTTGGTCTCGGTGAAGGGACCATCGATCACCGCGGTCTTGCCGCCGCCGGCAAACTTCACGCGCGCGCCGTGGCGCGTCGGCTTCAGCCCCTCCCCGCCTAGCATCATGCCGGCATCGACCAGGCGCTGGTTGAACGCCATCATGTCGTTGAGAAGCTTCTGGCCCTCGGGCCCATCAGGCACCGGCGATTGTTCGGTCTCGGCCTGGGGGCCCGGGTACATCAGCATCACGAAACGCATGGCGTTCTCCTTGTGTCACCCCGAGGACGAGGGCAACCGGGCCAATCCGACATTTTCGCAGGCGGCTATTTTGCGGGCGGCGTGATCCGATAGATGGCGTTGGTGATGTCGGAGGCGACATAGACCGAGCCATCCTTCTTGGAGACCGCGACGCCCGAGGTCGTGTAGGCGGGCAATGTTCCCTCGGCGGCAGGGAGGCCCATCTTGATGCCCTCCGCGATGACGGATTTTGAACCGTCCTTCGGATCGAACGCGATGACGCGGCCTGCGCCAGCTTCGGCGAGATAGACCCGGCCGTCTGCTCCGACATCAAGGCCTTCCGGGCCCGCCAGGCCTTCGAGGACTCGCGTGATCGTGCCTGTGGCAAGATCGACGCTGGCGAGCGCGCCGCTGGTCTCAGTGACGTAGAGCTTGCCGTCCGCAGCCTCCACCATCGACACCGGGTAGTTGAGCCCCTCCACCTGAGGGGTCGTTGCCCCTACGTCCAGCGGGCGGATCTTGCCGGTTGCCGCCTCCAGCACGATCATTCGGCCGT
>JBBAUA010000034.1:0-6581 GCA_040398465.1 Hyphomonadaceae bacterium
ACTAGGACGGCGGCGGAATTTCCGGCTCTTCAACAATCAGCTGGTCGATCGTGATTTGCTTTGCAAGAAGCCGCTCCGCCTCGTCGTCAGTCAGTACGGTGATCAGGGAGCGCCCATCGCCGCCTGTCGGCATCGTCGCATCCGGCTCGACCGGCCCGATGCCCTCGGCGCCAAGCGAGGCCTGCGGATCCAGCGGCTCGCCTTGGCGTGGGTGTCGCCAGCCGCGGCGCTGCATCTCGCGCAGTATCTCCTCCATTGCCACGTCCGAAACCTCCCATGGATTGCATTGAAGCGTCGACTGGGGTTTCGGCGCGGCGGCCGCCATCTGCACGGAAATAGCCTGCACTGGCTCAGCAACGGTCTCGGTCCAAGCATCCGCGTTGACTATGGGTGGCTGTCCCGGCGGCGCGGCTGTGGCCGAGGACGCCGCGAGCCCTCCTGCGAAAGCAAGTGAAGCAACACCGATCGCGGCTGCAGCTAGCAACGTCCTGGAAGCAGCCATCTTGGATCGCTCCACTCGTGTATCTCGCCCGATCCGATTCAGGAACGCGCGTAGTTCAATCCGGTTCAGCCCGGCGCGCGCCGGGGGCTGACTCATCCTGGTTCCCTGCCTAGGCTGTCCCGAACAGGGCGGCTCTCAGGTGACCGTCCACGGGGACGATGGAGGGGAAAATGATCAAGACTTTGCTCGTTGCGGCTCTCGCAGGCGGCTCGGGTTTTGCCGGGTGGCTTGGCGGCAGTATCTGGCCCGCCCCGCCCGAATGGACCGACACGGTCAACCGCGCGGCAACCGATATGCGCACAAAATTCCGGCTCGAGAATGTCAGCTTCGATGGCCTGCGCGAGCTGATACCGGAAGCGCAATTCGCTGCGATCAAGGAGGAGATGACAGACCTCGCCGTCGCGACCGGCGAGATGATCGTCATCGACCGGACGCCCAGCACGCTGGAAGAACAGCTCGACAACCTCGCGCTCGATGAAGCTTCGGCGGTGCCGGCAGGCATGGAGGTGATCACCGTCCCTGCCGCGCCGCCGCCCGCGCCAGCAGACGCGCCAGCGCAACCCGCTGCACCCGGCGCCGCGGTCACGCCTGCGCCATCGCCCGTGCCGAAACCGCCGTCCACAACACAGGTAATCGCGCCGTCGATCCAGACCGCTGCCGCCGCACAGATCTTCCCCACAAAGCTCGAACTCTGCCCGCGCATGAATGTCTCGAACGCCCCACCGAACGCGGATGGCGTGATCAGCGACTATCGCCAGATCGTGCGCGTCAAGGATGCGCGCATCGCAACCTTCCCGACGCCTGGCGCCTGTCTCTCGTCCGGCTACGGCCCGCGCAATGACCGTCTCCACAAGGGTCTCGACTTCCATGCGGAGACCGGTGTGCCGGTGCTCGCCGGCGGCGGTGGCGAGATCCTCGAGATCAGCTATCGCGAAGACTACGGCAACATGATCCTCATCGATCACGGCGGCGGCGTTTACACGCGCTACGCCCACCTTGCCTCGTTCGGACGCGGCCTCTCGCCGGGCGTCACCGTGAGGGCAGGCGATGCGCTTGGCCTGATGGGAAACTCGGCGAGCTACCAGATCCCCATCCACCTTCACTACGAGCTGCTGCTGGGAGACTACCGGACACCGAAGGCCTCGTTCGGCCTGCAACCCGCCGACCCGATGTCCTTCCCGCCAGTCGAATGAGCCCAGATGGGCGGCCTGCAAAAAAGCAGCGTTCGCAACTAGAAACCTAGTTGACAGCCATATCGATAAACGGCAACGCTCCTCACACCTAAGGTACTAGTTGTCCCGGCGCAGGTCAGGACGTCGAAGCGGAAGCCGAAAGCCAGAGAAGCACGGAGAAGACCCGGTCACCGGGCCCCGAACAAAGAGAAGAACGCCATGCCGAAGCCCAAATCCGACGTTCTGACCGAAGCTGAGCAGCGCATCATGCGCGTGCTGTGGGAGAAGGGGGAGGCGAGCGTGCGCGACGTAACCGACGCGCTCGAACCGACCTACCCCGTCGCCTACAACACCGTCCTGACCCTTCTGCGGATCCTGACCGACAAGGACTATGTGGTCCCGCGCCAGGATGGGCGGGCCTTCATCTACAAGCCGACCGTATCCCGCGCCGAGGCTCGCTCGCGCGCTCTGCGCAAGATGGTGTCGACCTTCTTCGAAGGATCGCCGACCGCACTGGCGCAACACCTCATCAGAAGCGAGACCCTCAGCACGGACGAGCTCCAGGCGCTGAAGGACGAACTCGACAGCATCTCCCCGGAGGACGGCAATGACTGACATGAGCCTGTCTCAGACAATGGTGTTCGGCCATCTCTGGCAGAGCGTCGCCATCGCCGCTGCGCTCGCCGCGGCCCTGATCATCGGCAAGCGCATGCGCGGCGCCACGCGCTACGGCCTCGGCGTTGCAGCGTTTCTCGCCAGCCTCGCCCTGCCGCTCGCCGTCTTCATCCCCGGCGAGACGATTGTCGCCGGCCTCCTGAAACAGCTGAATGCGCCGGTCTCTATCGCAGCCTCGGCGCCCGCCCCCGCTTTCGAATCTGTCGCCGGCACGGACCTGCGGGTCGAGGCACCCGCTGCGCCGGTGGCCCCCGTCGCTCCCGTCGTTGTCGATGGCGTCGAACTGCTGCCGGTGACCATGGACTCCGTGCCGATGGCGCCAGTTCAACCGCGCGCGATAGTCGCGGACGAGGCGCCCGCCCACTTCATCACGCTGCCTGCGATCAGCATGCCTGACATCGGCCTGCCGCTCCTTCTCATCTGGGCGGGCGTTGCAGCTTTCCTTCTCGTCCGCACCGGTCGCGACCTTGTCGCTGTGGAGCGCCTCGTCGCCCGCGCCCGCCCGGCAGACCTGCCGTCCGCACTCAAGAAACGCTTCGAGGGCGTCCGCGTGGTGGTGAGCGCAGATGCGCCTGGCCCGATGGCCGCTGGTCTTCTGCGTCCGTCCATCGTCTTGCCCGAAGCGATCGCCCTCGGCTCGCCCGGCATGGCCGCTCTGCTCGAGCACGAACACGCCCACATCCGCCGCCACGACATGCTCGCGGCCCTGAGCCAGCGCATCGCGCTGTCCCTCCTGTGGTGGAGTCCCGCGCTCTACTGGATCAGCCGCCGCGTCGACGAGGAGCGCGAAGTTGCCTGCGATGAGGCGGCCGTCGAACGCACCGGCGATGCACGAGCCTTCGCCCGCTCGCTGACCACGCAGGCCGAGAACCAGCTCTGGGTGCGCGCCCCCCGTCTCGCCGTCGGCGCCATCGGTCCGCGCTCCCACTTCAGCCGCCGCGTCCGCCGTCTCATCGACCTCGCGAAATCCGGCGGCTCGCCGGCGCGCTATTCCGGCCGCCTCGCTTTTGCCGGCCTCGCTGTCGCCGTTGGCGTCGCCGCCATGGTCACGCCTCGCTTTACCGCCAACGCCCAGCAGGCAGACGGCGCCATCGACCTGACGGCTCCCGGCGCACGCGATCTTGCGCGCAATGAGATCCAGCCGCCCGACGCGCCTTCGCCGCCTGGCCCACCTTCGCCTCCAGATCCGCTCGACTTCAGCTTTAACTTCGACAGCCACGAGTTCGCTGGCCTTGGCAAGGAACTCGAAGCGATGATGGCCGAGCTTGGCCCCGAACTCGAACTCATGATGGCCGAGCTCGGACCCGAGTTCGAAGCCGAGATGGCCGGTCTTTCCACCGAACTGGCCGCGATGGGTATCGAACTCGGCGCGATGGCCAGCCTCGAGGTGATGGAGCAGATGCCAGAAATCCTCGACGAGGTTCGCCGCGCGCTTGATGAAGCCGGCATCGATGCCGACAACGTGGAAGGCTGGGACCAGCTCTCGGACATCGACCGTGAAGAACTTCGCGTTGAGCTTGAGCAGGCTCGCGAGGAGATCAAGCAGGTCGTCGGTCCGGAGCTTCAGGCCGAGATCCGCGCGGCGATGGACGAGGCGCGCCAGGAACTCGCTGTCAATCGCGAGCAGACCGCTGAAGCCATGCGTGAGCAGCACGATGGCCTCGCCATCGCACGGCAGGCGCTCGCTGCGGCCCGAGATGAACTCAAGGCTGCGCGCGATCGGGGCGACTTCAAGGCCTTCGGCCCCGATGGCATCAAGTTCGATTTCGACAAGGACGTGATGGAAAGCCTGCGCAAGGCGGGCATCTCGCTCGACGATGCGAAGCTTGATGGCGGCGCAGGCATGCCCATCCGCGTGGATCCGCATGCCAATGCGCGCGCCCTCATCGAAGCAGCCGATGATTGCGATGTTCCGCAACTGAACAAGCTGGTCGTCGATCGGAAGATCAGCCCGAACATCATGGTGCCGGGTCACGGCACGGCGCTGATGGCGGCCGCCGACGCGAATTGCGCTGATGGCGCCCGCATGCTCATCAATTCGGGCGCCGATGTGAACCTCGGCTTCCCGGGGCAGGGCACGCCCTTGTCGATCGCAGCGTCCAACAGCGCGCTGTCCGTCATGCAGTTGCTGCTCAACCGCGGCGCTGACGCCAACGCCTCTACGCCGGGCCAGGACACCCCGCTTGTCGAAGCCATCCGCGAAGGCAATCTCGAAATCGTGAAGGCGCTGGTCGAAAAAGGCGCCGACATCAACCGCAAGTCGCTCACAACAGCCAATCGCACGCCGCTCGACATTGCCGACCGCCACGGAGATGACGAAATCTCCGCCTACCTCCGCAGCAAGGGTGCTGTTGCGACGAAACCCATGGCCAACTGACGCCTCTCGCGTTAACGCGGCCTAAGGACGATCGCAGCAGACCGGACGACCTCATGCAGCCTCGCGGCTGCATGATCTCTGGAGTGAACGGCGCACTCCGGGCGGTGGTGGTTCCTGGACGGAAGCGCCGCGTGTAAAAGCCGCGCGGGGACGGAAAAATGCCGGTAAATCGCAAGGGCGCGTCGCGTACAGGCGTGCTGACTCTGGCCGGCGGGCTCGCCTTGCTGAACGCCGCCGCCCCCAGTTTCGCGCAGGTGGCCGCGGAACCCGTGTCATCGGCGGAGGCCCAGGTCTACGAACCCGCCTACTTCGCGCGCTTCGCGCCCAGGACAGCCGCCGACATGGTCGGCAATATTCCCGGCTTCAGCATCACCGGCGGCGGCGACGACCAGCGCGGCTTCGGGCAGGCCAGCCAGAACGTACTGATCAACGGCCGCCGCGTGTCGGGCAAGGCGAACGACGCCGCCACCGCCCTTGGCCGCATCACCGCGGAAAGCGTGCTCCGCATCGAGATCGTCGACGGCGCCACGCTCGACATTCCCGGCCTGTCGGGCCAGGTAGCGAATGTCATCGCCAGCGTCGACGCCCTCAGTGGCAACTGGAACTGGAACCCGGAGTTTCGCGAAAGAGCAAAACCGGCCTGGTCTCGCGGCTCCGTGTCCGCGAACGGCAAGACGGAAGACGGTTGGTCATGGTCGGCCGAGCTTGGCGCGTTCGAATTCAACAACCGGATTGAGGGACCCGGCATCATCAGCGACGGCGCGGGCAACGTGACCGATGTCCGCCGCGAAGGCTTTACCGGCTCAGGCAACGGTCCACGCCTTGCTGCGACGCTGACCTACGAGGCGCCCGAGGGCTCTGTCGCCAATCTGAATATGTCATTCGGCGGCTTCAATTTCGGTGGCCGCGAAGACTCCTTCCGCAGCCCGGTGAGTGCTGCCCCGTCCGCCCGCTTCGCCACCTTCGCCGACGAGCAGACTGAAGGCGAATTCGGCGCCGATTACGAGTTCGACCTTGGCCCAGGCCGCCTGAAGCTGATCGGGTTGCAGCGGTTTCAGGAGGAAAGCGATCTCGTCACCGTCGAATCCTTTGATCAGCCTGGCGCGTTCATCGATGGCTCCGGCGCGCGCGCGCTCGAGCGCGCCGAAACAGGCGAGAGCATCCTGCGCGGCGAGTACGGCTTCAGCGCTCTCGACGGCGAGATTCAGCTGGCCGCTGAGGGCGCATTCAACTTCCTCGATCTCGGCACCGACCTTGGCGAGCGCCAGACCGACGGCAGCTACCTGATGACCCCGCTGCCCGAAGGCACCGCACGCGTCGAGGAGCGCCGCGCCGAAACCAATCTTTCCTACAGCCGCCAGCTCGACAGTGCCTGGAGCCTGCAGAGCTCGCTCGGCGCGGAGTATTCCGAACTGACGCAGACGGGGGCCAACGGCCAGACACGCGAGTTCGTCCGGCCGAAGGGCTTCGTGTCGGTCGCGTGGAAACCTGACAGCGATTTCGACCTCAACCTGAAAGTGGCGCGCGAGGTCGGCCAGCTCGAATTCGGCGATTTCCTTTCCTCGGTGGACATCCAGAACGACAACCAGTCGTCCGGCAACGCACAGCTCGTGCCGGAGCAGGAGTGGCAGGTCTCGACCGAGATCAACCGCAAGCTTGGCCCGTGGGGGGCCATCAAGTTCACCACGCTTGTCAGCTTCATCGAGGATGTGGTTGATCGCGTGCCGATCGGCGCAAATGGCCAACCCGTCAGCGCCATCGCTGACATCCGCGGGCAGGGCGTCGGCAATATCGACAAGGCGTGGGCCGTGTCGCCTGCTGTATCGGGCACGATCAATTTCGATCCTCTGGGCGC
>JBBAUA010000034.1:6681-36654 GCA_040398465.1 Hyphomonadaceae bacterium
TAGGCTCAGTGCCCCGTGGGCTGATAATCCGGACTCAGCGGACACGCCGTCGTCATCTCCGTCCCCATGCCGAACCATGACGGGTTGCAGGCCTGCACCTGCAGATAGCCGTCCCACATCATCTTCAGCGCGACATAGAAGATGATCAGCAGGCCGATATAGGCGATCCAGCGGTGCTTCTGCAGCAACCGCGCAATGAAGGTCGCAGCCACGCCCATCAGGATCACTGAAAGGGCTAGTCCGAAAATCAGAATGATCGGCGGGTGGCCCTGCGCTGCGCCCGCAACGGCCAGCACATTGTCCAGCGACATCGAGACGTCCGCGACGATGATCTGGATGACGGCGTCCCGCAGCGACTTCTTCTTGCCGATCGCATGCCCCGCGATCTTGCCATCGCCATCCAGGTCGACTCCCGTGATCGCTTCCTCGTCCGTGTGGTGGGGCGTGCTCAGTTCGCGCCACATCTTCCAGCACACCCACAAAAGCAATATGCCGCCGACGATCAGCAATCCGATTATGGCCAGCAGCTGCGTCGCCACCAGTGCGAACAGGATGCGCAAGCCCGTCGCCGCGAGGATCCCGATCAGGATCGCCTTGTTGCGTTGCTCCTTCGGCAGGCCAGCTGCGGCAAGCCCGATGATCACGGCATTGTCGCCCGCGAGGACAAGGTCGATCCAGATGATCGTGAAGAAGGCCCCCGCCGTCTCGGGCGAAAACAGGTCAGGCGGAAAGAGATCGGGCAAATGCTTCTCCCATGGCGCCGGTTCCCGGCGCGCAAGGCGCCACATTTGCGATATGCAGACTCTTTTCAAGGGGCTGCGAGGTCGCGCGGGACCAGGCTGCCGTAAACCGGAGGGGTTGCGCCTCTCCGGGAATCAGAAGGGCTCCCCTGATCGCTCAGGAGAGCCCCTTCCGGACTTGGCTCGATGTCTAGTTCTTAGCCTTGGCAGGCTTGGTCGCCGAGGCCTTCTTCGCCGCGTCGGCCGCTTCTGCCGCTTCGATCACGCGCGCGCCGCCGAGAATGCCCGGCAGGGCATGGTTGCCCTCGTGGCAGGCGTACTCGTACAGCGGGTTGCCCAGCGGGCGGAACTCGTACTCGCCGCCCCACGGCTTCTCCCACATCGTCGGATCTTCGACCGTGAAGGCATAGTGCAGGCTATCCTCGGCCACGCGGGTGAACTTCTCGGTGACTTTGAGGTTCTCCCAAGAGCCGGCGAACTGCTGTGAGCGCGGGATGTGGGTCGTCTCCACCACAAGCGTGTCGCCATCCCACCAGCCGATCGAATCGCCGAAATACGGACGGACATTGTCGGTGCGGTGCTTGGAGTTCAGACGCACGATGCGCGCATCATGGTTCATCTCGACCGTGATGACGACGTGCTCGGGCGACTGAACGAAATGGTAGTTGTTGTTGTAGAACCCGTTCGCCAGCATCGGCGGGCCGCCATTGCGCCCGAACGAGACGATGCAACGCTCGCCAGCGGAGCGGCGCTCATACGAATCGAACGAATTCGAGCCGGCCGGATTCTGCGGGGCAGGCGAGGTGGCGGCGCCCGCCTTGCGCGGCGGGAACTGGCCATTCTCGGTCGTCAGGATCGATGTACGGCCAACGCCGCCAACGCGCATCACATGGTTGCCCGGGTCGAGCCAGCCGCGATTGTAGCCGCCGACGTCGCCGCCAGCAGCCGCGAACTCCGGCCGCTGAACGGTCGTCACCGGCTTGAAATCGGCCGGCGCGTTAGGGTCGGTCGGGGCGTCGCCCTCCTCGATCTCGGTCTGCACATCGGCCTCGATCTTGGCGATCTCGGCTTCGTTCAGGGTCAGCCGGTTGCCATACTCGGCGCGGCGATTGATCGGCGTGATGGAGGCGCTCGACCACACGCCCTGCAGGTCCGGCTGGCCGAAGGCTGTGCGCGGCGACTTGTAGCCGTCCTTGACGATCGGCGTGCCCGGAGCCGGCGCCGTCTGAGCCTGGGCCATTCCGGCGGTGGCCAGCGTAGTACCAAGCGCGAGGACAAGGGCAAATCTCACGGCAACCTCCGATGCTGGCCGCTGTTCCGCGGCGTTAAGGGTCTTCTAGTGCCGATCCGGCTGATACTGCAATGAGACAGAACCTCGCGAGCGGTCACAGGTCAGCGACCGCTTGACTTCTGGCCCGCAATCCTGTCTTTCCGCCGCTTCCGCGCCCGCGAGGGCCGGTCATTACGGATTGGTGCGCCGCCGCCGTTGCAATCGTGGGAGCCAGAGTGGCCCCGCCGGAGC
The DNA here is from genome assembly GCA_040398465.1 of Hyphomonadaceae bacterium. GTDB lineage: Bacteria > Pseudomonadota > Alphaproteobacteria > Caulobacterales > Hyphomonadaceae > UBA7672. Next base: position 8,944 of record JBBAUA010000034.1, read on the forward strand.
GCGCCGAAATTGAGGTTACCATGTCCAGGCGCCAGAACGCCAAGTACAAGCTCGACCGCCGCGTTGGTGAAAACGTCTGGGGTCGTCCCAAGTCTCCGATCAACAAGCGCCAGTCCCGCCCCGGCCAGCACGGCGCCCGCCGTTCGAACAAGCCGTCGGACTTCGGCATCCAGCTGATGGCCAAGCAGAAGCTCAAGGGCTTCTACGGCGACATCACGGAAAAGCAGTTCCGCAAGACCTACGAGGAAGCTTCCCGCCGCACCGGCAACACCGCCGAGTTGCTGGTCGGCCTGCTCGAATCTCGCCTCGACACGGTTGTCTATCGCTCGAAATTCGTTCCGACGATCTTCGCGGCCCGCCAGTTCGTGAACCACGGCCACGTCACCCTCAACGGCAAGAAGGCGAACATCGCCTCCATGCTCGTGAAGCCGGGCGACGTCGTGCAGGTGCGTGAGCGTTCGCGCAACATGGCCCTCGTCATCGAAGCCATGAGCTCCGGCGAACGCGAAGTTCCCGAATACGTGGAAGTCGACCAGAAGGCCGGCACGGCCAAGTTCGTCCGCATGCCGGCGCTGTCCGACATCCCCTACGCGGCCCGCATGGAGCCGAACCTGGTGGTCGAATTCTACTCGTCGTAAGGCGAGCCATCAGTTCAGAACACGAGAAGGGGCGGCCTGGCGACGGGCCGCCCTTTCGCTTTGTTCCGACCCTCGCGCTGCGTCACGGGAGAGGGCGATTTCGCCACCTGATTGAATCGGCCGTGCGCGCATTGCTGACGTTGCCGTACGGCGCGATAGTCCGCGCATGACAAAAGTCCCCGAGACCGAAGCCATCCGCGCAGCGACTATCGTCGACCCCAAGACGCGCAAATCCTTCTCGCTCAAGGATCGAAGCACCCGCGGCGATGACCTTTTCGAGTCCAAGAAGGACGCGAAAGCCTCCCTCGAGGCAGACGCGCTCGCCATCAACGAGCTGCAGGATGCGCTGTTCGCCTGCAAGGGCGGCGCGCTGCTGGTCGTGATGCAGGGCATCGACACGTCGGGCAAGGACGGCGCGACCAAGGAAGCCTTCCGCTACACCAGCCCGCTCGGCGTCAACGTCTTCGGCTTCGTCAAGCCGACGGAGGAGGAACTCGCCCATGACTATCTCTGGCGCCTCCACCTGCGGACGCCAAAGCGCGGCTACATTCACGTCTTCAACCGATCGCACTACGAGGACGTCCTGGTGGTGAAAGTCCGGAACCTCGCGGCCCCCAAACTCATCGAGCAGCGCTACGAGCAGATCAACGCCTTCGAGAAGCTGCTGGTCGAGAACGGCACGCGCGTTCTGAAGCTGATGCTCAACATCTCGAAGGAGGAGCAGGGCGAGCGCCTCCGCGAGCGCCTTGAGGTCCCGGAGAAACGCTGGAAGTTCAATCCCGGCGATCTGGAGGACCGCAAGCTCTGGGACGAGTACCAGGCGGCATATGAGATCGCGATCCAGCGCTGCTCGACCCCGCAGGCGCCCTGGCACGTCGTGCCAGCGGACAGCCGCACCCGCCGCGATGCGGTCGTGGCGCGGCTGATCCGGGCGGAACTGGAGGCGATGAACCCGAAGTATCCTGATCCCGGATACCGGCCGGACCAGTTTGAGATTGTCTAGGAGTTGCGTGATACCGGTTCGTTACCCCCAATCTGGGGAATGGGCGCCAGACATCCCGTGCCGTATTTCCGAGGAGCTTTGATGGCGCCGGGACGGGCCTTGCCATCCAGGGTAGTCGGGGGCGCCGGTTGCCCGGCGCCCCTTCCCATCCCTAGCCCAGGGTTGGGGGACGGGCCAAGGAGCGGCTGTTTCATCAACGCTTGGCCTCTCGGTCAAGCAGTCCTTTCCGCACGCGGAAAGAGTTAACCCCTCTATCGTTGGGCTTTTCGGCGGGTAGCGTCGGTTGCGCCGAAGTGACGCGCCTATTGCGGTCCCGGATGAACTCTCGGTCGCTCTGCGCCAGGCAGAAACACGCCCTCAACAACCGTCCGTGGACAGACGAAAATCGCGTCGTCGGCGCTCGCATGCCAACGCTTCGTTCATCGCGGGTTCACATCGATTATCGATAATACTCCCAGGACAGATAAACAGGGGCAGGACATGCACAAACTTGGCTACATCGCAGTATCCGGAATCGCCGCGGCGATGCTCTCCGGCTGCGTAATCGTCGACGCCGACGTCCGCGAATCCGAATGGGGCGCCCGCGGCGACTTCGGTTATCTCTACGGCGCGGAGGTCAGCGGCCGCGATCCGGAAATCACCATCATCGCCCGCTCCAACGGCTGCACCGAGAAGGGCGACTTCGACTTCGTCGTCCGCGACCGTGGTGACGACGAATTCGACGTCGGCTTCCGCCGCGAGCGTCAGGACAACTGCAAGGCGCTTGTCCCCGAAGGACGCCGCATGACCTGGTCATTCGCCGAACTCGGCATTCCGCGCCAGGCGCGCGTGATGATCCTCAACCCTGTGGGGCGCTAGCTCCAAGGGTTAGAGGCCTCAGGAGGCTCGTCCCGCCAGCGTAGCGGGGCCCAGGACCACCCAGCCCGGCCGATCGCCCGATCTACAAAACAAGAGGCGAATGCCACCCTGGATCCCGCTCCGGTCCCCATCGGAGCGGGATGAGCTTGTCTGGAGGTCAGGTCAGCGCGCCCGAACCGAGCCGCCACTGGACGTATCCTCGCGCACCTGTTTCGGCTGGCCGAGGAACGTCACACTCGCGCCCGAAGACGCCTCGCCATCCGCCAGCTGCGAGGCGAACGCATCCACGCTGGCGCCTGAGGACGCCTCCACCATTGCCGTTGCACACCGCAGGTCTTCGCCATCGAAATTCGCGCCAGACGAAATCTCCAGATTGAGCGCATTGCACGCGCCGCCCAGCTCCATGCTCGCGCCGGAAGAAACCTCCACGCTCAGATCCTTCAGCGTGAGGTTCGCGCCCTCGAGGCGCGACCCCGACGACGCTCCAAGCGCGGAATAGGCCGGCGCGGAAACCGTCACGCGATACTGCTCTCCGCTCCAGTTCATGATCGACGACTTGCGGCTGATCCGCAGCGTGTCGCCCTTCACCTCGACGATCAGGTTGTCGAAGCTCTCGCCCTTCATCGCCTCCGCAGTCACATCGAAGGGACCCTGCCGCACCACGGTCTCGATACCCGCCGACACATCGACCTTGTCGAAGTTCGCGTAGGTGTGGCGCTGGGATTCGGCATAGGTCTGGCCCGTCGCCGAGCCGGCGACGCAGCCGGCGAGCGGGAAGGCGAGGATGGCGGGGAGAACGATCAGGATGCGGTGCATGAGTCTGCCCTTGTTATCTGAATTGTTTTTTTTCATAGCCGCACAGCGCCGGGCGTTTGCGCCTCTGACCCAGGCGGCCACGCACAAACCAATAACTTAGTTCATATCGAAAAACAATAACGTTCGCGCGCGAGATCTACCGCACGACCTCGGCCCACAGATCGACCTGTTCGCCGGCGTGCACCTTCGCCTTCACGACGTCGCCCTGTTTCAGCCCCGCCGCATCCGCGATGAACACCGACCCGTCGATCTCCGGTGCATCCGCCTTCGAGCGGCCGACCGCGCCATCTTCGTCGATCTCATCGATGATCACTTCGATCGTCTGGCCCACCATCGCCTGCGCGCGTGTATCCGCGATCTCGCTCTGCACCTGCATGAAGCGATGCCAGCGTTCTTCCTTAACTTCTTCCGGCACATGGCCGGGCAGGGCGGCAGAGGTCGCGCCCGTGACGTTCTCATACTTGAAGCAGCCCGCGCGCTCGATCCGCGTCTCCTTCATCCAGCCAAGCAGGTGCTCGAAATCTTCCTCGGTCTCGCCAGGGAAGCCGACGATGAAGGACGAGCGCAGCACCAGCTCCGGAACCTCCGACCGCCACTTCGCGATCCGCTCCGCCGTACGGTCGATATTTGCCGGCCGGCGCATCTGCTTCAGCACGCTCGGGCTGGAATGCTGGAAGGGAATGTCGAGATACGGAAGGATCCGCCCGTCCGCCATCATCGGCATCACGTCGTCGACATGCGGATACGGATAGACATAGTGCAAACGCACCCACACGCCGCTCTCGCGCTGCAGCTCGCCCAGCCCCTCGCACAGATCCTTGAACCGCGTCTGCCGTTCCTTGTCGCGCCATTTGTACGGCGCGTACTTCACATCCAGCCCATAGGCCGACGTGTCCTGGCTGATGACGAGAATCTCCTTGACCCCCGCCTTTGTCAGCTGCTCCGCCTCGCGCAGCACCGCATCGATCCGGCGCGAGGCAAGGTCGCCCCGCAGGCTCGGGATGATGCAGAACGAGCAGCGATTGTTGCAGCCCTCTGAAATCTTCAGGTAGGCGTAGTGGCGCGGCGTCAGCCGAACGCCGCTTTCCGGCACCAGCGACACGAACGGATGGTCCGGCGCAGGCAGGTGCGTATGTACCGCCGTCATAACCTGCTCGTACTGGTGCGGCCCCGTAACTGCCAGCACGCCGGGATGCCGCTCCGTGATCACATTGGCTTCCGCGCCAAGGCAGCCGGTCACGATCACCTTGCCGTTCTCGTTGATCGCCTCGCCGATGGCGTCGAGGCTCTCTGCGCGCGCCGAGTCCAGGAACCCGCACGTATTCACCAGCACCAGGTCCGCGCCCTTGTAATCAGCCGCAATCTGGTAGCCCTCGGCCCGCAGGCGCGTGATGATCCGCTCGGAGTCGACCAGCGCCTTGGGGCAGCCGAGCGAAACGATACCGACCTTGGGTTGGGTGAGGGTAGTGGCCATGGGGCGGGGCTATACAATCGATACCCCCCGAAGGCCAGCGCCCCCGCCAGCCGCCCCGGCGCCCGCCGGATCGGCGTTTCCCCGACTGTCAGCGCCGCCTTTTGCGCCAGTCGCGAAAAAATCCTCATCGCGCCGACGATCTCTCCTTCGCCTGTGGCCGCGGAATCGATTAACCACGCCTGCCGGAAAGGTGGGTCCCGGACAATTCAGGCTGCCAGCGCAAACTCCCCGCCACGACCGTCAGAGAACGGACGACCTCCCATGAGCCCGACCAGAGCCGACGCCATACAGTTCCTGAAAGCCAGCATCGCCCGCTATCGGCATCAACTGGACACGCTTGAGCCGTCCGGCCGCAGCGCCAGCAATGTCGTCGATTTCCCGCAGCCCGGGGTCGACCGCGAACAGCTGAGCGCCCTGATCGACGACGCGCGCTCCCTGCTGTCCCAGCTTCGCGCTGGCTGAAGCGCGCCTTGCGCCTGCAACTGTCGCTGGAATGGCCCGCTGATCTGCGTCAATACATGCGTATCTGCATTCCGGGGAATTCCATGCGCCTTGTCCTTGCCGTCGCCCTCCTTGCGGCGACTGCTCCTGCTGCCTGCACGCAAGTGGCAAAGGCGCAGACCGCCTGCAAGGTCGAGAACGCCGTCTATGCCGAGCGCGACAATGGCTACGAGCTGCGCTTCCACAAGGGCAAGCCGTGGGAGTTCAGCGGCATGACGGACGCCGTCTTCGATCTTGTAATGCCCGACGGCCGCAAGCTCTGGGGCGCGATCGGCTCCAACATGGGCACGAGCCGCGATGTCGGCCGCGTCTACTACGGCTGCCCGTCCCCAACCGCCGATGACGAACCGCTCTCGGATGAGCAGCACGACGCATGCCTGCAATGGGAGGGCGTCGTCTACGCACTCAACAAGGGCGAGCCGGACTTCATGCCTGGAGAGGGCGAGAACGCTCCCGAGCGCATCCTCATGACAGACCTCGGCCGCAAGATCCGCTACTCCGATGTCGTCACCAGCCCCGGCGAAGAACCGTGGGATGTCTTCGACTTCAAGCGCTGCGCCAAGTAGCTGCTCCCCGCGAAAAGCAAAAGGCGGCGAGCCTGCGCCCGCCGCCTCAAGTCGTCTCGGGGAAGAAAGGATCAGGCCAGGACTTTCTTGAGCGCCGCCTCGCAGCGGTCCATCTCCCAGTCTTCGCCCACGCAGATGCGCGTCCAGGTGTCGAAGCCCGGCCATGTCCGGCCAACGACCCGCACGCCTTCCGCCTTCATCTTGTCCGCGAAATCCTTGTGCGGCATGCCGACATCGAAGAACACGAAGCTCGCCTGCGGATCGGCGGCGATCGGCCGCCCGAGGTCCTTGGCGATCTTGAACAGCCGCTCGCGCCCCGCCTTGAACTTCGGCCGCATGGTCGGCACGAAGTCCGCGTCCGCGATGCTCGCCATCGCCGCGACGATGCCGGCATGGTTGATGCCGCCGCCGCGCGTCGTCATCGCGATCGTTCGCGCAAGCTCCGGTTGGGCAATGCCATAGCCAAGCCGTTGCCCGGCCATGCCGTAGATCTTCGAGAAGGTCCGGCAGATCACCACGTTATGGCCCTCGCGGATCAGCCCGGTCATTACGTTGGCGTCGTAGTCGTCGCACAGGTGGAGATAGGCTTCGTCGATGAAGCAGGGCGCCGTCTTCGACGCTTCGATGGCGAACGCCTTCAGCTTCACCGGGTCGACCATGTTGCCGGTCGGATTGTTCGGGTTGCAGACGTAGGTGGCAGTCGTCCTGGACGACACCTTCTTCAGCATCGCATCGAGGTCGATCCGGAAATCCGCCGTCAGCGGCGTCATGATCAACTCAGCTTCGTATTGCTTCACCGTGCGCGGCACGCCCTCATAGGTCGCTTCCGAGGTGACCAGCTGGCCCTTGCCCTTCATCGAGATCATCTCGCCGAAGGCCGAGAGGATCGGCGCCGATCCGTTCGCGAGGAAGACCTGATCGGGCGCCACGCCCTCGATCTTCGCGATCTGCGCTTTCAGTTCCTCGCCCTCGCCATCGGCATAGCGCGCCGTCATGGCGGCTTTCTCGATCATCGCGGCCACGGCCTTCTTGGAGGGGCCGAACGGGCTCTCGTTCGCGCCCATGATCGCCATCGACTTGTCGACGGTCGGCGCAACCGGCGCCGGCGTCGGCGCAGCAACGGCCTCTGTCTTGGAGCAGCCAGCCGCAAGTGCGGCCGCCCCCACACTCGCCATGCCCAGCCCGCGCAGCAGCGCACGACGGGAGGTAGCTGTTGGCTCCGCAACCTTCGGCGCGGGCGTTTCGGAAATCGTGTCGGGGTGTCTCAAGTTAGCGTCCTCCAGCAGCGCGCCGTCCTGCGCGAGGCGCACGGGCAGGGGGCGGAATGCCGGGGAGCCCCACATGTGCGTCATGACTATCGGCGCGCATTCGCCTGCGAGTCGCAACGGCAAACGCTCCCGGACCCCGAAATCAGGCCTTCAAGGCTGCTGCTTGCATCTTCGCGGGGCGCCGCTTGCCGAATCCGCAGGCGCTCAGAAACCGGGCGCCTGCAATCTGCGCTCAGCCGGGCCGCGCCGAGCCCCACACATTGTACCCGGCAAAACGCGGCGTTCCTGGCAGGTACATCCGTTCAGCCTGATCGATCCGCCAGCCCGCCGCGGCGATCATTGCTTCGACGTCGCGCGTCAGGTGGCATCCGCCCGCAATCGGCCGCCACACCGGTTCGATCCGCCTCTGCCACTTCGTCACGTCCGCATCCGGCGCCAGACCATGCTCGCAGAACAGCAGCCGCCCATCCGGCTTCAGCGTGCGCTTCAGCGCCGCCAGAGCGCCCACCGCATCCGGAATCGTGCACAGCGTGTATGTCGTCACGATCGTGTCCACCGATCCGTCCGCAACGCCAGGATTCTCCGCGCCGCGCTGCAGCCATTCCAGAGGCAGTCCCTCCGGCGCCCGCGCCCTGCCGCGCTTCACCATGGCTGCGTCAGGCTCGAGCGCGATCAAGCGCTCCACCTTCTCGCGATCATACAGCGCGAAATTCCGCCCGCCGCCCGCGCCAATCTCCAGCACAACGCCGGTCGCGCGCGGAATGATCTTGCGGCGCTGATATGCGATCGGCTTGGTCCCGCATGCGCAGTCCACAAGCCAGGGTGCAATGAAATTCGCGTACAGCCCCATCTATGCCGCCTGTCCCGACGTCGCGAGCAGATAAGCCGCGAACAGCACGATCATGATCGTGTCCACGACAAGCGCCACCCAGGCCTGTCGCTTCATCACGCCAGACCCCAGCATCAACGCGATGAACGCTGTCTTGGTGACGATCGCCAGCGCTATCGCAGCCAGCCGAACATCAGGCGCGAACGACGCCCAGATCAGCAGCGCGCCCGCCGCTGTGATCAGCATCCCCCAGTTCCGCACGACAAGGTCGAACTGCGGACTGTCCGGCGCCTCTCCAAAATACGTCCGCACCGTCGCCCGTGGCGCAATCGTTGCCTGGATCATGCTGAAGGTCAGCAACCCAGCCGCGAGCAGCACCCACTGGATGTTGTCGACAAGAATGCCCATGTGCTTCTCCCGCCCGTTTCGGTGGAGTGTACACCGCGCCAGCCGGGTAACACCATCAGCCCGGCAAAGGCAGCAACGCACGCACCCGCGGATCGCGCAGCCACAGCCCGAGCCAGACCAGCCCGCCAAGATAGACGCCGAAAAGCTCATGGCTGAACAGTGGATTGTCGACCCGTACATTCGTCGCGATCGCCCCTCCCAGCAGCGCCGTCTCCAGGACCGCCCCGAGCACCGCCGTCTGCGGCACAAGATAAAGGACGACGCAAACCGTCTCGATGATTCCGATCATGAGATCATGATGAGCCGGCCACCCCAGCCCGCCCATCGTCTCGCGCACGACGTCCGGCGTGAAGAACTTGAAGCTCGCCGACATGGCTAGAAACGCCCCAACCAGCCCGCTGACCACCCAGCCAGCGATGGCGATCCTCGCGCCTGATGCTTTTGCTTGTTCCGACATGCCTTTCTCCCTGCTACGTCCGTAGGACGCGCGAGGTCAGGCCGCGCCGACAGGCCCTGTAGGCTTTTTGCCGATTGGACGAAGGCGGAGCCTAGATGCCCTTCACGATCTCTTCCGTCATCTTCTTGGCGTCGCCGAGAAGCATCATCGTGTTCTCGCGGAAGAAGAGGGGGTTCTCGACGCCGGCGTAGCCGCTGGCGAGCGATCGCTTGATGAAGAACACCGTCTTGGCGTTCCACACTTTCAGAACCGGCATGCCGTAGATCGGGCTCGCGGTGTTTGTCTCGGCGTCCGGGTTGGTCACGTCATTGGCGCCGATGACGAAGGCCACGTCCGCCTGCGCAAAGGACGAGTTGATATCCTCCAGCTCGTGCACTTCGTCATAGGGCACCTGAGCCTCGGCCAGCAGCACGTTCATGTGCCCCGGCATCCGGCCGGCCACGGGGTGGATGGCGTAGGTGATCTCGACGCCTTCCGCTTTCAGCTTTTCGGCCATCTCCTTCAGCGCGTGCTGCGCCTGCGCCACGGCCATGCCATAGCCCGGCACGATGATGACCTTGGATGCGTTCTTCATGATGAAGGCCGCATCGTCCGCCGAGCCGATCTTCACCGGCTTGGCCGGTCCGCCGCCCGCAGCGGCCGCCGCCGTCTCGCCGCCGAAGCCGCCGAGGATGACGGAGATGAAGCTCCGGTTCATCGCCTTGCACATGATGTAGGACAGGATCGCGCCCGACGATCCCACCAGCGATCCGGTGATGATCAGCGCGTTGTTCTCCAGCGTGAAGCCCAGCGCCGCCGCGGCCCAGCCCGAATACGAGTTGAGCATCGACACGACGACCGGCATGTCCGCCCCGCCGATCGGGATGATCAGCGTGATCCCGAGGATCAGCGCGATCGCCGTCAGAGCCAGGAACATCCAGGGCTGCGATCCCTGCGTCTGCACCATCATCACGACAAGCACCACGATGGCGACGCCGAACGCGATGTTGATGATGTGGCGGCCCGGCAGCATGATCGGCGATCCCGACATGTTGCCGTTGAGCTTCAGGAACGCGATCACCGATCCAGTGAAGGTCAGCGCGCCGATGGCTGAGCCGAGCGACAGCTCGATGATCGAGGCCATGTTGATAGCCCCGGTCACGCCAATGCCATAGCTTTCCGGCGCATAGAGCGCCGCCGCCGCCACAAGCACCGCCGCAAGGCCCACCAGCGAGTGGAAGAATGCCACCAGCTGCGGCATCGCCGTCATCTTGATCTTCTGCGCAACCACTGCGCCCGCGACGCCGCCCACCGCAATGCCGCCGGCGATGATCAGCAGTGTCGGCGCATCAAGGCCGCCCGAGCTGTCCCACAGCATCCACAGCGTGGTGCCGATCGCCAGCACCATCCCGATGATGCCGTTGTTCGCGCCCGCGCGGCTGGTCTCGGGGCTCGACAGTCCCCGCAGCGACAGGATGAAAAGAACGCCCGATGCAAGATAGAGCAGGGCCGCAATGTTCGCGTTCATGAGTGGTCCGGTCCCCTAGGGTGTGTCTGGCTACCCAGCCCGAATGATGTCAGGGCGGCGCGCGCAATCGGCTCGCCCCACTCCTGCAGAAAATGTCCGCCCTCGGCGATCAGCATCGGCTCGGGGCAGTTGCGGATCGTGGCGTGAAGTGCGCGCATCACAGGCTCGCCCAGCACCGGATCGGCCTGGCCAATCGCCATGAAGCTCTGGCCGTTCCACTGCTCGCGAAAGAAGGCGGCAGACGCGCGTCCATGCGCAACGCCGTCCATTGCCGGATCGACGGGCACGAGTTGCGGAAACCGCCGTACGCCAGCCTTGTAAGTGATGTCAGGAAACGGCGCGTTGTAGGCGTCCTTCTCGGCATCGGTCAGTACCGATGTCCCGCGCTTCATCAGAGCGCCGACATCCATGTCAGGATTGGCGGCGGCATAGGCCTTCCAGGCATTGAAGCCCGGCCCGGGAGACGCGCCCGTGCCGATGCCGGTGTTCATGATCAGCAGCCGGGTGATCTCCGGATGATCCTTGGGAAGCGTAAGGCCCAGAAGTCCACCCCAGTCCTGCACGACAATGCAGACATTCTTGAGCGCCATGCGATCGAGGAAGGCCGTCATCGTGTCGCGATGGAAGTCGAAGGTATAGACCTCGTCCTTCACCGGCTTGTCGGAGCGACCGAAGCCGAACCAGTCCGGCGCCACGACGCGGCGCCCCGCACCAACAAACACCGGCAGCATCTTCCGATAGAGATAGGACCAGCTCGGCTCGCCATGAAGGCAGAGGAACGTCACCTCCGCATTGCGCGGCCCCTCGTCGACATAGTGCAGGCGCAGACCCTCGCGGCCCTTGAGGTCGTCGACATAGTGCGGCGCAAACGTCCAGCCGGACAGGTTGGCGAACCGTTCGTCCGGCGTGCGGACGATCGGGCCAAATCTCGGATGATCGAAAGCTGCCGCCATCACAGCTTCACTTCGTCGTCGGCTTCACGGCCGGCTTTTCCTTCTTCTTGTACATCGCAAGCATCCGCTTGGTGACAAGGAAGCCGCCGAAGATGTTCACGGCGGCCAGCGCGACCGCCACCCCGCCCATGCCTTTAGACAGCCACAGGTCGCTGGTCATCTCCTGACCCGCACCAGCGCCCGCCGCAATCAGCGCGCCGACGATGATCACCGAGGAGATCGCGTTCGTGACGGCCATCAGCGGCGTGTGCAGCGCGGGCGTCACCGACCACACCACATAGTATCCGACGAAGATCGCCAGCACGAAGATCGCCAGGCGGAAGATCAGCCCGTCAGGCTGTTCCGCACCCGTCGCAGCGAGCGCGGGCGCGGCGAGCAGCAGTGCTGCAAATCCCAGGGCGGCAAGGCGCTTGATCATGTTTGCGATCCTTTTTCCGGCTTTTTCTTCGTTTTCAGAATGTACCGTATACCGACGGAAATCATTGCGACAGCAATTGCCGCCACGACAAAGCTTGGCAGCGGCGCTGGGCCAGGCATCGTCGTCATCTGCACGAAGTACCAGCCGAGCATCAGGCCGGTGATCGTCAGGATGAGGCCGATGGCCTTCGACATGCCTCAGCCATCCTTCAGCGCGGGGTGCACTACCTGCCCATCGCGCGTAAGGACCGAGGCCTTCACGATCTCATCGTCCCACTTCGGCCCGAACGCCGCGTTCTCGCCCGTGAACAAGGGCAGCAGCGCCAGCAGGTTCTTGGCGTACAGCGCCGAAGCGTCGGCCGCGATCCGGCCGGGCAGGTTGGTGAAGCCGGCGACCTTCACGCCGTCCACGTCCACCACCACGTCCGGCTTCGAAAGCGGGCAGTTGCCGCCCTGGCTGACCGCAAGGTCGACGATCACCGACCCCGGCCGCATCGAGCGCACCATGGCTTCGGTCACCAGCACGGGCGCCGCCCGCCCCGGGATCAACGCCGTCGTGACGACGATGTCCTGCTTGGCGATGTGACCCGCTACCAGTTCGGCCTGCAGCTTCTGGTACTCCGGCGACATCGGCTTGGCGTATCCCGCCGCCGTCTCCGCCGCCTTGAACTCCTCGTTCTCGACCGCGATGAATTTTGCGCCCAGCGAGGCGACCTGTTCCTTCGATGCGGGGCGCACGTCGGTCGCGGACACGACGCCGCCCAGACGCCGCGCCGTGGCGATCGCCTGCAGGCCGGCGACGCCAGCCCCCATCACGAACACCTTAGCCGCCGCCACCGTGCCAGCGGCCGTCATCATCATCGGCAGAGCGCGGCCATACAGTTGGGAGCCTTCGATCACGGCGCGATAGCCGGCAAGGTTGGCCTGAGAGGACAGCACGTCCATCGACTGCGCCCGCGTGATGCGCGGCACGAACTCCATCGCGATGGCGGTGATGCCTGCAGCTGCATACCCAGCGGCTTCCGCCTTCGCTGCATACGGTTCCAGCAGCCCGGCCATGGCCGCGCCCTTCGGATATGTCGCAAGTTCAGCAGCGTCCGGCGCGCGCACCTTGAAGACGATGTCGGCGCCTGCCAGCACGTCCGCCGCCGAGTTGATCGTCGCGCCCGCAGCGATGTAGTCCTCGTCACGGATGCCGGCTGTCGCGCCCGCGCCCGTTTCGATGGCCACCGTGTGCTTCAGCGCCGCAAGCTTCTTCACCGTGTCCGGTGTCGCTGCGACGCGGGTCTCGTTGAACCGCCGTTCCTTCAGGACCGCGATCTTCATTAGTCCCCCTGTGGTTGCCGGGAATCAGCCCAGCAGCAGGCCGCCCAGCCAGATCAGAGTTTGTACGAAAACAGCGAGAACGCAGAGGCCGACCACGGTGGCGATCCACGCGCCGCCCATGTTGATCAGCATGCCACATGCGATGCCGAACACCGCAAAGCCGATCATGGCGCCGATCCACGGGATCCCCATGGTGAGCGTGAAGGTCGCATAGCCGACAATGATCAGGGTCAGCAGGCTGCCCCAGGCCGTCAGGTTTCCAAAGCCTTTCCACATGCCGCGCCGCGCGGCCATGTCCATGTAGGCGTCCGTGTGCGCCGGCGGCGTCACGATCGGGCCTTTGTCGGCGTGTTCGGCATGCGCCATCGGGTGTCGACTCCACATGGTTGCAGGTCAGGAGAGCGTCGGATGTAGCCGGATCACGCGCCCCTGAAAAGCGCCCAAACGGCCGCATGGACCGAAAAAATCGCTGAAAATTCCGAAAGGGCCGGCCCGGCATGGTGATTCCCCGCCGCCAACCGGTCAGGGCCAGCGCGTCGGCGTTCGCCGCCTAGTCCAGCCCCCGCGCTACCACCCGGTCAGACGTCGAGTACCGCCATTCCTGCAGCAGCGTCCGCAGCGCGGCCACGAAGGCCAGCGGCTGGTCGAGCATCACATGATGACGCGCCTCCGGGATCTCGATGAACGGCACCTGCCGGTTCAGGAGGTCGCGCATGTATTCGCCGACATCGTCCTCCCACAGGATCGACTTCTCGCCCTTGAACAGCGCGATCCTGCAACGCGTCGCCTTCAGCAATTCCTGCGGCGGACGCGAGACCGAGAAGCGCCGCCAGATCGACGGATCGAACTTCCAGCCCCAGCCATCACCGGTCTTTTCTCCGTTCGGGCCATCCTGCGCCGGCTTCTTTGCGAGGCTCCAGCGCGCGATGTAGTCCATGATGAAATGGTTATCGCACGCCTGCGGCGGGGCGAGGCGAAAGCGCGCCAGCGCTGCTTCCAGCGTCGGATATACCTTGCCGCCCCGCACGGGCGGCGGCCCATGGCGCTGGCGGTCAGGCGGGTTCACCGGCGAGTCGACAATGACAATCCCGCCGAAGCGGTCGCCATACTCAGCCCCGGTCAGGATCGTGACAAACCCGCCGAACGAATGCGCGACGATGATCGGCTTCTCGGCGTGAGCAAACAACCCGGCCGCCTCGCATACGGCCAGCTGCTCTTTCGCGAACACGTCCATCACATACTGCGGACGCCAGTCTGAATCGCCCATGCCCGAGAACGTCATCGCGACCACATGATAGTCGTCGGTGAGATAGGGCGCGACGAAGTCCCACCAGTGCGCGTGCGCGCCGTTGCCATGCACCAGCAACAGCCCCGGCTTCGTCCGGTCGCCCCAGCTCTGGTAATGGATCTTCGCGCCCTCGCAGTCGACGAACGCTGTGGTGTAAGGCGTTGCAACCGCAGCCTCGAACCACTGCGGCGCAGGCGGGCGCGCACCCTTGTAGACCGCAAGCGGGCCCTGTTCCGCCGGCATCTCCGCCGGCTGGTCGCGAACAACCTTGTCCCTGCTGTCTGTCAACCGCGCCTCCACTGCGAAGGTGATTAGGCGCGCGCGAAGGGCAGGGCAAGCTGAGCCGGGCGGGGCCGGCTCAGCTTCCCGACTTCAGGATTTGGGCTTGAAAGCAATCATCACATTGCCCGCGCCCTGGCCGAAGAGGCCATAGCCCGAGTTCATGATCACCAGCCCGTTGGCCGCGATGATCGACGCATTGTCCACCGCCGCGCCATTTCCCTTGACGCCGTTGATCGTGTCGAACTCGCGCGCCGTGCTGTACTGCCAGACCAGCTTACCCGTCTTGCGCTCCAGCATGTAGACACGGCCGTCGAGCCCGCCGGTGATGACGTGGTCGCCGATCACTGTCGGCGCGCCCGAGAGGCCATAGAGACCTGCACAGCGCGCCACGAACTTCTTCTCTTCCGCGCTACAGGCGCCCTTGACGGAGAAGGACCAGTCGACCGACCCGTCATCGAGGTTCACCGCATAGAGGCCCGGCTTGATGGTATCGTCGACCTCCTGCCCGGGGATCGAACGGCCAGCGTTCGAGATCGGCACATAGACGTGCGTGCTATCTGCAGCGAGGCCCCAGTGGACGCCGCCCATCGCGCCGCCCGTGCCGATGTCGCGGCGCCAGACAACCTTGCCCGTGTCCGGATCCATCGCCCACACGGTTCCGGATTTCTGTCCGGCGAGGACCAGTTCCTTCCCGTTGGGCGCCTTGGCGATGATGGTCGAGGCGCCGAAGTCGACATCGCGGAACACCGACTCGTTCGCTTTCGGGCAGTTGAGTCCGCCGCCGCGCGGGCCGCATCCGACGTTGTAGACGTCATCGGCTGTGGCCTGGTGAGACCACTTGATCGAGCCGTCCTTGAGGCTGAAGGCCATGATGGCGTTGGTGTTGGGGTGCGCCGGGGCCGAGTTGGCCTCGCCCGTGCCCACATAGAGAAGGTTGCGCTTGAGGTCGATCGACGGCGAATTCCAGACCGGCGCGCCCGACGGACCCCAGATCATCTTGCCATCGCCGCGATCGCGAAGAGGCTTTGCCTGTTCCATCGTGTGGCCTTCCCACACGCGCTTGCCCGTCATCGCATCGAGCGCCACCACGCCGCCATGGATCTTGCAGCACTCATGGCTGTCCTGCGCCGCCAGCATGATCTCGTACTGCGACGAGGGCGCGATCACCTTGTCGCCCACCAGCACTGGCGTGCCGGTCGAGACCGAGGCCGGGAACAGGCCCATGTGCGCGGCCCACAGCTCCTTGCCGGTCATCGCATCGATCATGTGGACGAAGCCGCCCATGTCGCCGACGAGCACGACTTTCTTTCCATCGCTGCGCGTGCCGAACCCTGCGCTTGTGCGCAGCGTCTGCTTGCCCTCGTAGATCCACTGGATGCACGGCTTGGCGTTGTCAGAGATGTCGAAGGCGAACAGCCGGTTGTTGCTCTCACCCACCGGCACGAAAAGCGAGTTGCCGACCACCGCCGCCTGGCTGCGCATCGTGATCGCGTTCGGGAAGGCGATCGTCCACGCCACATCGAGCGTGCTCAGATCCTTGCCCGCAAGGCCCACCTTGGCAGGGTCCAGCGTGCGTGTGTTGTTCATGTCGAAGCCGAATGTCGCAACCGTCGGCGCAGCGCTCAGCTTCGGCGTCGCGCGCGAGGCCGGGCAGCGCATCGCCGTGGTCCAGCTGTCGTCCTGTTCGCCGCCCTTGGCGAGATAGTTCGAGACGTCCGACACATCCTTCGACGTCAGCCCCACCGCCTGCGGGATCATGATCCCGGTCATCAGCGCGTTGGTGATGTGTCCCGGCGTCAGCCGAGCCATTGTGGCGGCCGAAGGCGCCTTGGTCGCCTCTGAATTATCATGGCAGACCGCGCAGCGCGCCTTGTAGACCACCTCGCCCGGATGCGGCCCGGCAGGCGCCGCCTGCGCCACCGTCATCGGCTCGGCCGCCGGATCTGCAGCCGGGGTCGTGCACGAAACCGCCAGCGCCATCGCTGAAACAGCCGCTGCCGAAGCAAGCATACGAAGCATGGTCATTCCTCCCGAAAGCCCCGCCGCATCTCGTGCGCAGCGTCGGGCAGCCGGGGTGAGAGTTCTACCTCCCTGCCGCAGGCGTCAACTGCTTAAGCGAGGTAATCAGGCCAAAGACTCTGGCTGAGGGGCGCATCCACGCGCAACGTACGGAAAATTCTGCGGTCGGATGTCGATGAGTAGCGGGCCCGTTCGTCGTTCCTGCAGGGCGCCGAACAGGGACGGCTCATACAGGGAGAATGGCAATGCGGGTCATGGTGTTTGCGAAGGGTGTCGAGGATGGCGGCATGGACGGACCCCCGACGCCCGAAATGCTGGAGGCCTTCGCGGCGATGGATGCCTTTACCGAGGAACTGGTCAAGGCGGGCGTCTTCGTGGCCGCAGCCGGTCTTAAGGGCCCGGCAGAGACAAGGCGCATTGTCTCGGATGGCAAACGCCGCACTGTTCTCGACGGCCCCTTTGCCGAGACGGGCGAGGTGATCCTCGGCTTCTCGATCTGGCAGGTGAAGGACATGGGCGAGGCGCTCGCCTGGGCGAAACGCGCGCCCGATCCCATGCCGGGCCGGAAGAGCGAGATGGAAATCCGCCCGTTCTACGAGGCGGCTGACCTTGAGGCATTCGTAAGCCCTGAGGAGCTTGCCGCCGCCGCCCGTGACGGCGACCGCGGCAAGCTCGGCGTCGCCTGACTGGCGCATGGCGGCCTTGCCAAGGGGGAGCCGCCATTCGACCATCGTCTCGGGCCCTCCAGCGGAGACAAAGACAATGCCGATGCTTTCGCTGTCACGCATTGTCGCCTTCTGGGCAGGCATCCAGCCCGGCCGCGTGGCGATCGATCAAGAGGGCGCCTCGGTAACCTGGGCCGAATTCGAGGAGCGCACCAACCGCCTCGCGCGCGCCTATGAAGCGCTGGGCGTCGGGCGGGACGACTTCGTCACCATCGGCCTGCCCAACGGCATCGAGTTCATCGAGGCCTGCTTTGCAACCTGGAAGCTGGGCGCCACGCCGCAGCCGATCTCCGCCAAGCTTCCAAAGCTGGAGCGCGACCAGATCGTAGAGCTCGCAAAGCCCGCGCTGGTGGTGGGATGCGCGGCGGAGGAATATGCGCCCACGCCGTGCGTGCCCGAAGGCTTCCAGCCGGACGCCAGTCTCTCGGGTGCGCCCTTGCCCGAACACACCGCCGCGTCCCTGAAAGCGATGACATCCGGCGGCTCAACCGGCCGCCCGAAGCTCATCGTCTCCAAAAGCCCCGGCGCCTACGACACGGATACCGTCACGCTCGAAATCCAGAAAGGCGGCGTGATGCTAGTGCCTGGCCCGCTCTACCATAACGGCCCATTCCTCTGGGCCATGGTCGCGCTCTTCAAGGGCTGCACCGTCGGCATCACCACACGCTTCGACGCCGGGCAGACGCTCCGCACGATCGAGCGCCTGCGCGTCGACACCTGCTACATGGTTCCCACCATGATGCGCCGCATCTGGGCGATGCCCGAAGCCACGCGCAACAGCTTCGACATCTCCAGCCTCCGCACGCTCTGGCATCTCGCCGAGCCATGCCCCGCCTGGCTGAAGGAGCGTTTCATCGAATGGCTCGGGCCCTCAGTGATCTGGGAGCTGTATGGCGGCACCGAAGGGCAGGGCTCCACCACCATCCAGGGTCAGGACTGGCTCACCCACAAAGGCTCGGTCGGAAAGCCCGTCGTCACCTGCGAGATGAAGATCGTGGGCGGGGACGGCCGGCAGCTTCCTCCGGGAGAAGTCGGCGAAGTCTACATCCGCCCGCTCACCGGCCCCGGCACGACCTACCGCTATCTCGGCGCCAGCGCGAAGGCGATCGACGGCGGCTGGGAAAGCCTCGGCGACATGGGCTGGATGGACGCCGAAGGCTATCTCTATCTCGCCGACCGCCTCTCCGACATGATCATCGTCGGCGGCGCCAACATCTACCCAGCCGAAGTCGAAGCCGCCCTCGACGCCTTTCCCGGCGTCCGCTCCTCCGCCGTCATCGGTCTACCCGACGACAACACCGGCAACCGCCTCCACGCCATCATCGACCGCCCAGAAGGCCCGGCTGATGAGGCGGCGCTGCTGGCGCATCTCGGCAAGCATCTCGTCCGCTACAAGACGCCACGAACATTCGAATGGGTCAGCGAACCGCTGCGCGATGAAGCGGGGAAGGTGCGAAGGAGCGCGCTGAAGAAGGAGAGGTTGACGGCGGTGTAGGCTGGGACAGCCTTCACGAAACTCTGACGGCTTCTGTCTGGATGTCGCCCAGTTCCGGTCGGTAGCAACACTCGGATATCCGAGGCGAGATTCGACCTTCCCGAGTGTGAACAGGCATCGTTGGAGGACCCTTCTCACCGTCGCGAAATCAATCCAGTAGCGCGCCTATCCGCGCCGTGACCCCAACGCTGATTCACAGTTCCCGGGCGCCAACAATCTCGCACTGCGAATCTACGAGACCTACGACACCATCGTCGACGCTTGCCGCACCGCCTCGGAAGGGCCTCATCGCAACGTCGGCATGTGTCACCTCCATCACACAGCGCAACTGGGCGACCACGTCATCTGTTTCTGGCGGATGGAAATCTGCAAAGTGGTGCGGAAGAAGACGGTTCCGATGATTTTGCGATGTGAACTGTCCACACAGTCTGGGAACGAAGGTAAGGGAGTGCGCCCCTATTCCCACTCAGACTGGTAGTAGGCGGCCACGATCTGATAGCATTCGCACGCCGCAGCCTCGAGCCCTGTGCGACTGATGATTGTCAGGCGCCCGCGCGAATACTGGACCAGCCCTGACTTCTGCAAGGCGGAGGCGGCGATCGTCACGCCCGGTCGCGTCACGCCGAGCATCTGCGACATTAGTTCGTGCGTCAGATTGAGCGTATCGCTGTCTGACCGGTCGTGGACCATAAGCAGCCAGCGCGCGAGCCGCTTTCCTACTTCATGTGCGCCATTGCAGGCGGCGTTCTGCTCCACCTGTGCATGGAACACATTTGCAAAGCGCGTGAAGCGCCTCCGAAGCGGCCGCGACTCTTCGATGATGATGCGCAGGCTCGCCGCATCAACCCGGAAGGCGACCCCGTCGCTCTGCGCCACCATCTCCGACATCAGCTTCTCGGCCCCCAGCGCGGCATGAACACCCGCTGCGCCTTCGCGCCCGACATGGCCGACTTCGATGCGTCCGCCGTGTTCCAGCGGGGCCAGAAGCGAGATAATCCCGCTCTCGACCAGGTAGATGGATTTCGTCATCTCTCCTGCCGGCTGCAGTACATCGCCCGACTTCATCGTCACACGCTCCAGCAGGCCCCGCAGCGCAGAGAAGTCGCCCGGCGGCAGGCTCTTAAGAATCGCGTTTCTGATTGGACCTTCGTTGTACGCAGTCACGCGTTAGCCCAGCGCGCGACGAGGAGCGCTCACGCCGTTCTGCAGGACGCCGCAAAAAGGTGGTTGTCCGATGCCCCAATGCTTAGTGTGTGCGACGGTGGGGCCGACGTCTTCTCGAGGCTGCAATATGGTAGTCCCGTAGGAAGCGAACGCCGTCATGGTGAACGCTGGCCAGTTCGATCGCCGGGTCAATTCGCCGACGTTGAGGCAATGACGCCTTTGCGGTGAGGCTGTCTGTCTGAAGCCATACATAGGCGCAGGCTCGAAGCCGAAAAAGCCGAAGATGGCAGAATCTCAACTCAATCTGTCGGAAAGACCGCATCCATGGCTGAGGCGAACACGCCGAGTGTTAGGGGGGGGGCAGGGGGCAACACGGCACTCAAGCGCAAGACCGGCCCGCTCGAGGGGATTGCGATCAGCGAAGCATCCGAGTGTGTCTTTGCGCCGGGTGACAAGCAGCAAGCCGATTAAACGCACGGGAGAAAAGCGCTGATCAAGCCGCGCTCTCAATCCCCGAGCAGCCGATCGAACTCCTTCTTTGAGACGCCATAACATTCGCACGACAGCTTCTTTAGACCCGCCACGTTCAGGATCGCGACGTTGCCCCGCGTGTAGGTGATGAGGCCCGCGCGTTGGAGTCCGCCTGCGGCTATCGACACGCCCGGACGTTGAACACCCAGCATCATTGCGAGGAACTCCTGGGTCAGCACGAACTTGTCCGAATTCATGCGATCTCGCGTCATCAGCAGCCAACGGCAGCAGCGCTGTTCCAGTGAGTGGAAATGATTGCACGCTGCAGACTGCGCTACCTGATTGAAGAGGGCGTGAGCATAGCGAAGCATGACAACCTGCATCGAAGGACTTTGCGCGAGCGCCTTCCTGAAGAGAGACGCTTCCATCCTGACGCCTTCTCCAGGAACTTGCATGTACACGGCGGTCGGCGCCCGATCGTCCCCAAGCACGAGCGGCAGACCGACTATGCCTTCATTGCCAATGGTTCCAACCTCGGCAGCCTGGCCGTTGGCCATGGTGTTTACGAGCGATCCCACGCCGGTCTCGATGAAGTAGGCAAAATCTATCTTCTTGTCGGCTTGATAGAGCGACTGCCTGTATCCGAGAGGCAACCGTTCAAGATTTGGCCGCAGGCTGGCGTAGTCGCGCGGCGTGAGCAAGGCGAGCAGACGGTTGGTGGGGGGCTCGTCCGGACCTGGCTTCGTCACCATGGCTGCTGTCGCTCCCTTCCCCTCGCCGGGTAGGCGTGGGGTCACTTCGGCGCGCGGCGCGCCTGCAATAGCTGGTGATCTAGTTCGACGGTCGCTCAAGTCGATGCGCCGCAACAACGGAAAAGTCGATCCCCTTCAGATCGCGACACTCGCTGACCACTGCCTTGCAAAACTCGCAGGAGGCGTTCTTGATGCCAACGCGGTAAACAATAGTGATGCAGCCCCGCTGATCGTGAGCCGCCCTTAAGCAGCTTTGGCGAATGCCCTAAGGCAGCCGGCTCAAACTCGCCCAATAGACGCCATTAGCGCGGCGCGTTTGGTTCGAACCTCGTGTGCCCGGTCAACGCCATTTTGACGCAGCGAGAAACGAAGTTCATTTCATCGAAAAAGCGCAGTACCGAATTTCCTTCAAGCCGCCTTCAACTGCTGGATGAAGGTGTCGACGTGCTGGCGAAGCTCTTCCGATTGCCGCGCCAGTTCTCTTGCTGAATTGAGCGTTTGCGCCGAGGACGCGCCTGTTGTCTGTGTCGCCTCCGTGACCCCCGAGATGTTCGAAGATACCTCGCGTGTTCCGGTTGCAGCCTCCGCCACGTTGCGTGCAATTTCCTCCGTAGCAGCTCCTTGGTCGTGAATGGCGCTGGCGATGGCGCCGGAAACCTCGCTGACCTCTGCGATAACCGTCGAGATACGCTTGATGGCTTCAGCAGAGCGCTGGCTGACAATCTGAATTTCCGATATCCTGGAAGAAATCTGCTCCGTCGCTTCGGCAGTCTGTTTGGCGAGCGCCTTCACCTCAGCGGCCACGACTGCGAAGCCGCGACCTGCCTCTCCAGCCCGGGCACTTTCGATCGTCGCATTGAGCGCGAGCAGGTTCGTCTGTCCCGCGATCTCGCTGATCAGCTTCACAACAGCGCCCACTTCACTAGCAGCCTTGATCAATCCTGTGACATGCCCGTTGGCGCTTTCAGTTTCTTCAACTGCGCGCGATACCGCAGCCGTCGACAACGAGACCTGGCGACTGATCTCGGCGATCGAACTTGACAGCTCTTCGCCGGCAGCAGCAACCGCCTGAACGTTGGCCGATGCCTGCTCTGAGGCCACTGCTGCAGTGGCCGCCTGGCTACACGTTTCCGCAGCTTGAGCAGACATCGCCTGCGCTGTTGTCTGGAGTTCAGATGAAGCCGAAGACAGTGTACGGACTATCGCGCTTACCAGGGAGTTGAAGTCGCCAACGCTTGCATTGATACGTTCGGCGCGCTGCAGACGCGCCTGGTGTTGCTTAAGCTGTTCTGCCTGCAACGATTCGTTTTCGATGCCATTCTTTTTGAAGACCTCGACCGAACTCGCCATCTGACCGATCTCGTCGTTACGTTCCGTTTCGGGTACGAGAGCCAGCCAGTTGCCACGCGCCAGCTTACCCATGGCCACGGTCAGTTCCGCAATGGGACGGATAACGCCACTATGCAGCAGAAATGTTCCGCCGATGATTGCGGCAAGGCCGAGAAGGGCAAGCACGATGGAAAGCACTGTGCTGAACTGAAATGCCGCGACAGTCGACCCGTACTCTGATTCAACCTGCTTCACCTGAAGCTCGATCAGGCTGGCAATTACACTGGTGATAGGGTCAATCGCAGGATAGAGCTTGCTGGTCACGAATGAATCGAGCGCTGCTTGGTCTTCCGTTTTCAAGATGCTCGCGAGGTCGGTGACCCCCCGATCTGCGGTCCTCATCAGCGCCTTCGCCTCTGAGACAAGCCTGCTCTCTTCTTCCGTCAAGAAAGTAGCGGTGTAGTTCCGCCAGAGCTTGTCAATTCGCGTAGATGCGCTTGATACCGCCTGCGCCCCCTCCGACCAGCTGAACTCGCTGCTACGCACCTTATGGGTGGCATCGACAATGGAGACCGCATAGGCGTCCGAAATGTCCTTGAGGTCCCGGAGTGGAACAACCCGATCCTTGTAGATGGTGTCGAGGCTGGCGCTTGCGCGCGTTTGTCCCCACCAGGCAGCAACGTTGGTGAAAAGCAAAACGGCGCCGAGCACCGCGAGTACGGCAAGCAACTGAAACTTGATCGACAACTTCAAGATAGGACCTCGGTCTTTTTTGCGAGCCTGATGTGGAGCGTCACGATTGATGCACTTTAGTCATTCGACGATGACGCTGCGTTCCAGGGGGGCGCTGGCCCGGAAACTGCCATTGCCCAACAATGCCGCACAGATATCCGCCCAGGGTCGTTTTCTGAGAACAGCGTCTCCAGTGCGCAGGCCAGATCGGATTTGCCAAAGCTCGGCGGAAGAGGCGCGAGCCTGGCGATTCTTGAGAACCTGTCGGTCGATTCAAAATTGCCGACTTCACTAGTCAGCACGATCATTGGCGGGGGACTTTCCCCGAATGCCCCTCGCTCTGCGAGTTCGAAAACTTTGTCGCCTTTCCAGACGGCGGAGTTCAGTTCCGTGACGATGAGGTCGAGGCTCTCATCTGTGCTCCACCGGATGGCTTCAATCCAGTCTTCAGCCTGAAGGCAGTCAAAAGAACTCTGCCCGAGAAGCTGCTTGAGTTTTTGAATTGTCGGGCTGTCTTTCGCAATCACGAGAGCCCTCATACATGCCATCATTCCAGGCTTGTCGGGCTCGGCACTTGAAACTGCAGAGCGAGAGCACGGGCCGTCATGCGCATGCTCAAATGCGAACTTAGAGGCGGCTTCAGGCATTCAGCTGCTCCGAGTGGAGCCTAATATTTAAGGGCATTTCATTAACAAAGGTTCGGTTCGAAATCGTACACATGCTTCGAGCTTGCGATTGCTCCGTCGACGGACCATTAGCGATAGTCGGAATGTGACCTGCCTCATTGCGCCAGACCAAGCGCACCTCGAATGGCAGCTTGCCTCTCGACGAGCACGTCACGATGCTACCAGTTTCAGGGCCGCTCGTAATTTGCCGCCCCTCCTGACCTACTGATAAAGCGGGAGCCACCCAAAACATGACACTCGCTCCGAAAACTCTGCGCCGTTTTGGATGGGGCCCAAGACCCGCGTTTGCGACTGAGGCAGGTCAGCTTCTGGCGGTAGCTCTGCCAAGAGCTGCGAACAGCGCCGCGACATCGATTGGCTTCGACAGATAATCGGTCATCCCTGCCGCCAGATACTGGTCACGGTCGCCAACCAGCGCGCTAGCCGTCAGTGCGATGATCGGGATTCCGCCAGAACGTCCGCCGAGCTCCCGAATCCGCAACACGGCCGTTGGACCATCCATCACGGGCATCATGACGTCCATCAGGATCACATCGAAGCTATGGCTTGCAGCCATGGCAACCGCATCCCGACCATTCGACACCACCGTTAGTTGGTGCCCCCCCGCCTCGAGGAGAGCACGAAGAATTTGCTGCATCGAGGGATTATCCTCCGCGACAAGAACGCGGAGGCTCTTGTTCGGGGCAGCGAGCGGCTCCTCGCGTTCTGGCGACGGTGGAAGTGCTATCGGAGCGGCGATCGTGAAATGGAATGCGCTTCCCTCGCCGGGCTTGCTATCGACCTGGATCACGCCTCCCATCATGCCGACAAGCTGCCTTGAAATAGCCAGGCCCAATCCAGACCCGCCATGCCTGCGCGTCGTCGATGAATCAGCCTGGAAGAACTGATCAAAAACCTTGTCGATGATGTCTTCGGAGATGCCCGCCCCCGTATCACGCACAGTGAAGCGCGCGACCTGCTGGTCGGTATCGTAACTGACAGACACCTTGATCCTCCCGTCGTCGGTGAACTTTACTGCATTGCCAACAAGGTTCGTCAGCACCTGCCGTACCCGACGTGCATCACTCATCACCCACTCTGGCGTCGAAGCAGCAACTTCAGCCGTCAGTTCAAGCGACTTGTCGCGTGCGAGCGAACCGAACAGGGAGACGACGTCTTCCACAACGTCCGAGAGACTGCATGGCGCGTTGTCCAGAGACAGATGTCGGCTCTCAAGCTGCGAAACATCAATGATGTCATCGAGGACCGACATCAGGTCGCGGGCCGACTTCAGTGCGGTAGCGGCATGGGCGCGTTTGTCTTGATCCACTTCAGCGCGCAGAAGAACTTCCAGCATCCCGATGACGCCACTCATCGGCGTCCGTATCTCGTGGCTCATTCGGGCCACAAACTGGCCTTTGGCGAGAGACGCTTCCTCGGCCTCCTGCTGCTTTCGGACGAGTTCATCGGTCAGGGTCACGTCCCTGGTTACGTCTCGCGATACGCCGAGAATTTTCCGTCGATCCGCACCGCTCGACGAAAGGTGCATCCTGATCTCGATGTGTCGGAAGCTCCCATCCTCCGCTCGGACTCTTATTCGACTGACCAATGGCTGATCGAGCAACACCATCCGACTCACTTGCTGTTCGAACTCGACGCGATCCTCTGGATGGATAAAGTTCAGCGCAGGCACGGCGCCGATCGTCTCCGACATGCCCGACTGCGCGAAGGTTGGCGGGAGGTGAGGGATACCCCGCAAAACACCGGTCTCGGCGTCGATCTCCCAGACGCGAAGTTCGGCAGCCTCGATCGCCGACGTCAGGCGCGCATGGAGGAGTTCCATTTCGGCCTGAGCCGCTCTCAAGGCGGTCACATCCTGTGCGGTCCCGACAATACGCGTCCCATGCCCCGCTCTCTGTTCGACCCTGCACGTGCTCCTAACGCGAATGGTGCGGCCTTTGGCGGTGATGGAATCAAACTCGCACTCTGACAGGCTGCCCGACGACGTTGCACGCTGAATGGATGCGTCATGGATTTCCTGAGCGCCCGGCGCGAACAGGGCTCGCATGGACTCGGGAGATGGTTCGAACGCATCATCGACTTCATAGATGCGCCGCGTTTCCCTTGACCAACGAACACGGTCGCTGACGGAGTCGCGCTCCCATCCACCGATGCCGGAGAGGGCTGAAAGCTCTTCGAGCAAGCGTCTGCTGTGTTCGAGATCTGCCTTCGCATCCTGTTCGTCAGTTACATCCTGGAACAGGCCATGGATGCGGACCGATCGGCCATCAACGCGCTCCACTCGGCCGGTCGATCGGATCCAGATGCCGCGACCACGGGCGGTGAGTGCAGGATGGACGATTGTCCACGGCGTGCCTGAGCGGAGCGCTTCGCGAAGGGTCTCTGTTTCATCACCATTGGACGCGCCGCCTCGCAACCTCGGCATGTCGGATGGAGCTATTGGACTCCCGGGGTCGATCTCGAAAATCGCGTAGGCCTCCGGAGACCACACCATCGACTGCTTCTCGATATCCCATTCCCAGGTTCCGATCCCTGTCAGGTTCCGAATCTCCTGGTCGAGCGACATCGTTGACAATTGGCGTTTACCTTTGCTTCCGGCATCGCTCAGAAGGCGCCAATCGAGCGCAACGGGGCGCCGTTTGCACAGCGCCCCGCCTGCCGCCGACCCGAGGTTGGGGGGACGGGTCGGTGACAGCCGAAAAGCTATTTGCGACCTGTCATTCTGTCTGTTCGACACCGAACAACAGCGCCGGGCCGGCTGCTTGTGTCGCAAGGCGCCCGAACAGGGCGACTTCTCTCATGTTTGATCGCCCTGCGGCGCTTCGACTTCCGTTCCCGCGATAACTGCAAGCTTGAAAGCCTGCGCAGCTGGCGGCGCAAGGATCTCCAGGAGGCCACGGATGATCTCCTTCTCGAGCCCCGCGTATGGCCTCTCATAATCGCCGCTGCCTTGAGCATTATTCAGCAGGAATGCCTCAAGGCGCTGGGTCACGCGGGAGCGCGATAGGGCTCCCGCCACGTCCAGTTCTTCCACGACGATTGCAATCACCCCGACCAGTGTGCCGGTTGCGGCAGTCGCAAATTCATTTTCCCGCGTCAGCACTACAACCTCGAGTTTTAGTGTTTACCGTTGAATCCAGCTGCGCCCCTGACAGCGGCGCAAAAGAAGAGGCAGGAAGTGTCTCAGGTGGCCTGAAACTCATCGTTCGAACCAAAGCTAACGCTGCCGAAAAAAGTCAATTTCATGCAGGATCATCCTGAACCGCGGCGGCTCGACCTTGGCTTGCTGAAGCCCCGGCAATTCATTCCATGCTGTCCATGCGTCAGCGACAACGATCCGCCATTGCGCCAACAAGACGTTCAGATCAGTGGCGTTGAACCACAGTGTGCCGCGCAGTGAATCGTTCTCATCGCCGATGCGCTGGGGGGATTTCAAAAGATCCGCACAACTCCCAACCACATCGGACGCATCAGCAAGATGGCGAGTCACGCCCTCCAGCATTTGAACCGCTACTGCGTAACGATGCATCGCGTCTGGCATAGAGGGCGAGACAGGCATTCTGTTGCTCCCAGTGAAGCCTCAGGATTTTGTGCCATGTCACTAGAAGGGTGTCAGTTCGACATCGAACAGACTCAGGAGCGGTAATGCGCCAAGCATACTGAACCCCGGACCGCAACCAAAGGTCTCTGCTTAGGCGACGAGGGCGTTTCCTTTTGCCAAAATACTTGTTTCATATCACAGGCGGC
>JBBAUA010000035.1:0-35969 GCA_040398465.1 Hyphomonadaceae bacterium
CGAAGCGCGCGTGCTGATGATGTCGACCAACAACATCCTCTCGCCCGCCAACGGCCGCCCGATCATCGTGCCTTCGCAGGACATCGTCCTCGGCCTCTACTATCTCTCGATCGAGCGCGAGAAGGAGAAGGGCGAAGGCATGCTCTTCACCGATCTCGCCGAGATCGAACACGCGCTGTCCGCCGGAAAAGTCTCGCTGCATGCACGCGTCAAGGCGCGCTTCATCACGAAGGACGAGAACGGCAAGGACGTCGCGAAGGTGTTCAACACCACGCCGGGCCGCATGATGATCGCTGACTGCCTGCCCCGTGAAAAGGGCATGGACCCGATGGTCACCAACGAGCTGATGACCAAGAAGGCGGTCGGAAAGCTGATCGACATCGTCTACCGGAACTGCGGTCAGAAGGCGACGGTCATCTTCTGCGACCGGATGATGGCGCTTGGCTTCAAGGAAGCCGCCCGCGCCGGCATCTCGTTCGGCAAGGACGACATGGTCATCCCGAAGTCGAAGGACAAACTGGTCGCCGACACGCGCAAGCTGGTGAACGAGTACGAGCGGCAATACGCCGACGGCCTCATCACGCGCGGCGAGAAGTTCAACAAGGTTGTCGACGCCTGGTCCGCCTGCACGGACAAGGTCGCCGACGCCATGATGGACGCCGCCGGCTCGACGACGGGCGAACTGAACTCCGTGTTCATGATGGCCCACTCCGGCGCCCGCGGTTCGAAGAACCAGATGAAGCAGCTCGCCGGCATGCGCGGCCTGATGGCCAAGCCCTCGGGCGAGATCATCGAGACGCCGATCGTGTCGAACTTCAAGGAAGGCCTCACCGTGCTCGAGTACTTCAACTCGACGCACGGCGCGCGTAAGGGCCTTGCCGACACGGCGCTCAAGACGGCCAACTCGGGCTACCTCACGCGTCGTCTCGTCGACGTGGCGCAGGACTGCATCATCACCGAGGAAGATTGCGGCACTGACAAGGGCATCACGCTCGGCGCGGTCATGGAAGGCGCAGACGTCATCGTCTCGCTCGCCGAACGCACGCTCGGCCGCACCACGGCTGAAGACGTCAAGCACCCGAACACGGGCGCGATCATCGCTCCGGCGAACACCTATATCGACGAAGACATTGCCGCCGCGGTCGACAAGGCCGGCGTCGACAAGATCCTCGTCCGGTCGGTGCTCACCTGCGAATGCCGCAATGGCACCTGCGCCTCCTGCTACGGCCGCGACCTTGCGCGCGGCACGCGCGTCAACGTTGGTGAAGCTGTCGGCGTAATCGCCGCTCAGTCGATCGGCGAACCGGGCACGCAGCTCACGATGCGTACGTTCCACATCGGCGGCGCCGCCCAGGTCACGACGGAAAGCTCGCTTGAGGCCGCCTTCGACTCCGAAGTGCGCTTCGAGAATGCTTCGGTCGTCAAACGCGACGACGGCACGCTCGTGGTCAACGGCCGCTCGATGGAGGTCAAACTCATCGACGCCGATGGCCGCATCCGCCAGACCTTCAAGCCGGTCTATGGCTGCCGCCTCCGCTACGGCGACGGCGACAAGGTGAAGCGCGGCGAGCGCGTGGCCGACTGGGATCCGTTCGCAACCCCGATCGTCACCGACCTCGCCGGCAAGGTGAAGTACGAGGACCTCATCGAGGGCGTCACCACGCGTGACGAAACCGATGAAGCCACCGGCATCGCCAACAAGGTGGTCATTGACCCTCGCACGGGTCCGAAGAAGGTCGAGCTCAAGCCGGCGATCGTGCTGGTCAACGACAAGGGCGAGGCGATCAAGCATCCCGGCGGCGTTCAGGCGCGCTACTACCTGCCGATCGACGCCATCCTCTCGGTGGCCGAAGGCGACGACGTCCGTCCTGGCGACACGCTCGCGCGTGTCCAGACAGGCGGCGCCACGACCCGCGACATCACGGGCGGTCTGCCGCGCGTGGCCGAGCTGTTCGAGGCGCGTCGTCCGAAGGACCACGCCATCATCGCCGACATCACCGGCAAGGTGGAATTCGGCCGCGACTACAAGAACAAGCGTCGCGTCCGCATCGTGCCCGAGGAAGAGGGCGCAGAGCCGATGGAATACCTCGTTCCGAAGACCAAGCACTTGATGGTCCAGGAAGGCGACATGCTGAAGAAGGGCGAATACCTGCTCGAGGGCAACCCCGCCCCGCAGGACATTCTCACCATCCTCGGCGTCGAGGCGCTGGCCGACTATCTCGTCAACGAGATCCAGAAGGTCTACCGCCTGCAGGGCGTGCCGATCGACGACAAGCACATCGAAGTCATCGTGCGCCAGATGCTGCAGAAGGTGGAAATCACCGGCGGCGGCTCGACCACCATGCTCACCGGCGAAGCCGTCGATGCGCTAGAGTTCGAGGAAGCCAACGCTGCGGCGATCAAGGCTGGCCGCGAGCCCGCAACGGGCATGCGCGTCCTGCTGGGCATCACCAAGGCCTCGCTGCAGACCCGCTCCTTCTTCTCGGCGGCGTCCTTCCAGGAAACCACCCGCGTCCTCACGGAAGCGGCCATCCAGGGCAAGGTCGATCCGCTCGAAGGCCTCAAGGAGAACGTCATCGTCGGCCGTCTCATCCCGGCCGGCACCGGCGGCGCGCTGCGGAAATACCGCAAGCTCGCTGGCGACCGCGACGTCCGCCTCAAGGAACAGCGCAAGATGGCGCAACCCGTCCCGGCTCTGCCCGCGGCAGAGTAGGCCAGACCAGACCAGAACGATCGAGGCGGCGGGCGAAAGTCCGCCGCCTTCGGTTTTTGGGGCATCTGTTGCGCTTCCCATCGCGCGCGCTGCGCCTACACTGCGGCCTGACCAGATCGCGGAGCCACGATGCGCGCCTTCCTCTTGCTAGCCATCGCCGCGCTCGCCTCTTGCTCGGCGCAGCCTGTGATCTCGCCACCGCCGATGGCGGCAACGCCGGCGCAGCTGTCGTCTGCGCAGCAGTTGCTTGAAGATGTCCGGATACTCTCGGCCGACGACATGGAGGGCCGGCTGGTCGGCAGCCCTGGCGGCGCCAAGGCGCGGACCTACATCCTGGGTCGGCTCAATGAGATCGGCCTTGCGCCCGCGCCTGGCGCGTCATTCGAGCATCCGTTCCAGTTCCAGCGGCAGGCTGACACGCTGAGCGGCGTGAATTTGCTGGCGATGATCCCGGGCACGGGCGGGTCCAACCGGGCGCTCATCGTCATGGCGCACTACGACCATGTCGGTGTGCGCAACGGTGAAATCTTCAACGGGGCCGACGACAATGCCTCAGGTGTTGCGGCGCTCCTGCAGATAGCGACCTCTATGAAAACCCGCGCCCCGCTCCACGACGTGATCTTCGCCATCGTCGATGGGGAGGAGGGCGGCCTGCGCGGCGCCCGCGCCATGGTGGCGGACCCGGCATTCAAGCCGCTGCTCGACCGCACGGTCCTCGCCATAAACTTCGACATGATCAGCCGGTCGCACAAGAACGAGCTCTACGCGGCCGGCGCCTACCACTTTCCGTGGCTGAAACCCCGGATCGACGCCATCGCCGCCGCCGCCAAGGTCACCCTGAAACAGGGGCACGATTCGCCGATTCCCAAGGAACAGGACTGGAGCACCCAGTCGGACCACGGCGCATTCCACCAGCTGAAGCGCCCCTGGGTCTATTTCGGCGTCGAGGACCACTCGGATTACCACAAGCCGACCGATGATTTCCTGGCGATTCCCCAGGACTTTTTCCAGCGCTCCGCGGGCACCCTGGAGCTTGCAACAAGGGCGTTTGATCGCGATCTGGAAGCGATCGCGCAGGAGGCTGGGCGCTAGCGCCGGGTTTCCCGCACCAGGCGGGCGCGTCCGGGTTGTTCGGTCGGCAGATTCCGGCTCCGGTCGCACTTGACCCCGACAGGGCAGGCCAGTATAGCCCCGCCTCACATCGACTGACCGGCCGTGGATCAAGGTCCAAACGCGGTTAAGGCGATGTGTCCTAAGAGAGCGAAAGCCTCCTATAGAGTTCAGCCGGGGCAGCCTTATGGGTTGTCGCGGCCAATGTTTTTGCAGCAAGACACGCCGATTTGGCTGAAAAAGCCCGGCGATCCGGTGTGACGAGCGAGGGTAGATGCCTACGATCCAGCAGCTGATCCGCAAACCGCGGCAGGACAAGCCGAAGCGGAACAAGGTTCCGGCTTTGAAGTCGTGCCCGCAGCGCCGCGGCGTCTGCACGCGCGTCTACACGACCACGCCGAAGAAGCCGAACTCGGCGCTTCGTAAGGTCGCCAAGGTGCGCCTGACCACCCAGTACGAGGCGGTCTGCTACATCCCCGGCGAAGGCCACAACCTCCAGGAACACTCGGTCGTCCTCATCCGCGGCGGCCGCGTGAAAGACTTGCCCGGCGTCCGCTACCACATCCTCCGCGGCGTGCTCGACACGCAAGGCGTGAAAGACCGTAAGCAGCGTCGCTCGCTCTACGGCGTGAAACGTCCGAAATAACAGGTAAGAGATATGTCCCGTCGTCACCGCGCAGAGAAACGCCAAGTCCTTCCCGACGCCCAGTATGGCGATCAGGTCATCACCCGCTTCATGAACCAGGTGATGTACCAGGGCAAAAAGTCCGTCGCCGAAAAGATCGTCTACGGCGCCCTGGAAACCGTCGCTTCCAAGTCGAAGCGCCCGGCGACCGAAATCTTCCACGAAGCCCTCGGCAATGTCGCGCCGTCGGTTGAAGTGCGTTCGCGCCGCGTCGGCGGCGCTACCTATCAGGTTCCGGTCGAGGTTCGCCCGGAGCGCCGCCAGGCTCTCGCCATCCGCTGGCTGATCGAGTACGCGCGCGCCCGCTCGGAAAACACGATGGAAGAGCGTCTCGCCGCCGAGATGCTCGATGCATCGCACGGCCGCGGTTCAGCGGTGAAGAAGCGTGAAGACACGCACCGGATGGCGGAAGCCAACCGCGCCTTCTCGCACTATCGCTGGTAATCCAGCGGTCCGCCGCAATACGAATACAGAGGGCTCCCCATGCCTCGTAGCCATCAACTTACCGATTACCGAAATTTCGGGATCATGGCGCACATCGACGCCGGCAAGACGACCGTTACCGAACGGATTCTCTATTACACCGGCAAGTCGCACAAGATCGGCGAAGTCCATGATGGCGCGGCCACCATGGACTGGATGGAACAGGAACAAGAGCGCGGCATCACGATCACGTCCGCTGCGACGACCTGCTTCTGGCAGGACAAGCGCCTGAACATCATCGACACGCCCGGACACGTCGACTTCACGATCGAAGTAGAACGCTCGCTGCGCGTGCTTGACGGCGCTGTTGCTGTGCTCGACGGCAACCAGGGCGTTGAACCGCAGACCGAAACCGTGTGGCGCCAAGCCGACAAGTACAATGTTCCCCGGATCGTCTTCGCGAACAAGATGGACAAGATCGGCGCAGACTTCTTTGCCTGCGTCAGCGACCTCGTGAAGCGTCTCGGCGTGAAGCCTGTTCCGCTGCAGCTTCCGATCGGTATCGAGAACACGTTCAAGGGCGTGGTCGATCTCGTCGAGATGCGCGGCATCGTGTGGCAGGGCGAAGACCTCGGTGCGAAGTTCGACATCGTGCCGATCCCCGACGACATGGCCGACCAGGCAGCTGAATACCGCGCCATCCTGATCGAAGCCGTCGCCGAACTCGATGACGACGTCATGGCCGCCTTCTTCGACGGCAAGGAGCCTGATGTTGCGACGATCAAGCGCCTCATCCGCAAGGCCGTGCTGACCGGCGCCTTCTATCCGGTGCTGTGCGGCTCCGCGTTCAAGAACAAGGGCGTCCAGCCGCTGCTTGACGCGGTCGTCGACTACCTGCCGTCGCCGCTCGACGTGCCGGCCGTCAAAGGCATCGACCCCAAGGACGATTCGGAAATCGAACGCCCGCAGACGGACGATGCTCCGCTGTCGATGCTCGCGTTCAAGATCATGGACGACCCGTTCGTTGGTTCGATCACGTTCTGCCGCATCTATTCGGGCACGCTGAACTCCGGCACCACGCTCCTCAACTCCACCAAGGACAAGAAAGAGCGCATCGGCCGCATGCTCGAAATGCATGCGAACGATCGGAAAGACATCAAGGAAGCTTTCGCCGGCGACATCGTCGCGGTGGCGGCCCTCAAGGAATCGACCACGGGCGACACGCTGTGCGACCCGGCCAAACCGGTCATCCTCGAGAAGATGGAATTCCCCGAGCCGGTCATCGAGATCGCCATCGAGCCTAAAACCAAGGCCGACCAGGAGAAGCTGGGCCTAGCTTTGCAGCGTCTCGCTGCTGAGGATCCGTCCTTCCGCGTCTCGACCGATCACGAGTCCGGCCAGACCCGCCTCAAGGGCATGGGCGAACTCCACCTCGACATCAAGGTCGACATCCTGCGCCGCACCTACAAGGTCGATGCGAACATCGGCGCGCCGCAGGTCGCCTATCGTGAGACGCTGGGCCGCAAGGCCGAGATCGACTACACGCACAAGAAGCAGACCGGCGGCACGG
This sequence comes from Hyphomonadaceae bacterium, assembly GCA_040398465.1. Taxonomy (GTDB): domain Bacteria; phylum Pseudomonadota; class Alphaproteobacteria; order Caulobacterales; family Hyphomonadaceae; genus UBA7672. The sequence goes on from JBBAUA010000035.1 coordinate 6,502, forward strand.
GCCAGTTCGCCCGCGTGAAGCTGATATTCGAACCGCTTCCGCCGGGCTCGGGCTTCGTGTTCGAGAACGAGATCGTCGGTGGCTCGATCCCGAAGGAATTCATCCCGGGCGTCGAAAAGGGCATCAAGTCGGTCATGAACGCCGGACCGCTCGTCGGCTTCCCGGTCATCGACTTCAAGGTCAGCCTGATCGACGGCGCCTACCACGACGTCGACTCCAGCGTGCTGGCGTTCGAGATCGCATCGCGCGCCGCTTTCCGTGAAGCTTCGGAAAAAGTGGCGATGAAGCTGCTTGAGCCGATCATGAAGGTCGAAGTCGTCTCGCCGGAAGATTATGTCGGCACGGTTATCGGCGATCTCAACTCCCGCCGTGGCATGATCCTCGGTCAGGAGATGCGCGGCAACGCGACCGTCATCAATTCGATGGTGCCGCTTGCCAACATGTTCGGATACGTTAACAACCTGCGGTCTTCGACCCAGGGCCGAGCCAACTATACGATGCAGTTCGACCACTACGAGGCGGTGCCCAGCGCAGTCGCCAAGGAAGTCATTGAAAAACTCAGCGGCTGATGAAGCCCAACTGGCGGCCAACCCCCGCTGAACGAAGCTACGGAGTAGGATACTATGGGTAAGGAAAAATTCGCGCGTACCAAGCCGCACGTGAACGTTGGCACGATTGGCCACGTTGACCACGGCAAGACGACGCTGACGGCTGCGATCACGATCGTGCTCGCCAAGTCGGGCGGCGCCACTGCCAAGCAGTACGCTGACATCGACGCGGCGCCGGAAGAAAAGGCCCGCGGCATCACGATCAACACGGCTCACGTCGAGTACGAGACGGCCAACCGTCACTACGCGCACGTCGACTGCCCCGGCCACGCCGACTACGTGAAGAACATGATCACGGGCGCGGCGCAGATGGACGGCGGCATCCTCGTGGTGTCCGCTGCCGACGGCCCGATGCCGCAGACCCGCGAGCACATCCTGCTCGCCCGTCAGGTCGGCGTTCCGGCTCTCGTGATCTTCCTGAACAAGGTCGACATGGTTGACGACAAGGAACTGCTCGAGCTGGTCGAACTCGAAGTTCGCGAACTGCTGTCGTCCTACGAATTCCCGGGCGACGACATTCCGATCATCCCGGGCTCGGCCCTGGCTGCCGTCGAAAACCGCGATCCGGAAATCGGCGAACAGGCGATCCTGAAGCTGATGGCCGCCGTCGATAGCTACATCCCGACGCCCGAGCGTCCGCTCGACATGCCGTTCCTGATGGCGATCGAAGACGTGTTCTCGATCTCCGGCCGCGGCACCGTTGTCACCGGCAAGGTTGACCGCGGCATCGTGAAGGTTGGCGACGAAGTCGAAATCGTCGGCATCCGCGACACGCAGAAAACCATCTGCACGGGCGTCGAAATGTTCCGCAAGCTGCTCGATCAGGGCCAGGCTGGCGACAACGTCGGCATCCTCGTTCGCGGCATCGATCGCGAGCAGGTCGAGCGCGGCCAGGTGCTGTGCAAGCCCGGCTCCGTCAAGCCGCACAAGAAGTTCGAAGCCGAGGTGTACGTCCTCAACAAGGACGAGGGTGGCCGTCACACGCCGTTCTTCGCCAACTACCGTCCGCAGTTCTACTTCCGCACGACCGACGTGACGGGCATCGTTGAACTCCCGGCCGGCACCGAGATGGTCATGCCTGGCGACAACATCAAACTCGTCGTCTCGCTGATCGCTCCGATCGCGCTCGAAGAGAAACAGCGCTTCGCCATCCGCGAAGGCGGCCGCACCGTCGGTTCGGGCGTCGTCGCCAAGATCATCGAGTAGTCCTCGACTGATCGACTGAACACGAGAAGGGGCGTCAGGGAAACCTGGCGCCCTTTCGCTTTGACGGCCTGGGCGAATAGGGTTGCCCTGTCACGGACGCCGAGGATCCGAGGAACATTTCACTTGAACCGTTTGCGCATGGCGACAGGGTCAGGTGGAAGTGGGGTGCACACTGGGCCGAAGGCGCGGTGCGGGAAGTCCATACGGGGAGGGTGGAGCGCGTGATCAAGGGCGCGCGGATCGTCCGCAATGGCGAGGCCGACAACCCGGCCTACCTGATCGTGCAGGACAATGACGCCCAGGTCCCGAAGAAGCACAGCGAACTCTTCCGGGCCTGAGGGAGCGCCATGACGCAGCCACGGTACGTGCGGGTTGTCAGCCTCTGGATCCATCCGGGGCAGGAGGCGGCATTCGAGGCCTTCGAGCGTGACGCTGCGCTGATCATGGAGCGGCATGGCGGGCGCATCGATTCTGCGGTCCGGGTCACGCCGGGACGCGAAGCTGATGCTCCGTTCGAAGTGCACATTGTGAGCTTTCCGAACCGGGCAATGGCCGAATCCTACGCCGCTGATCGCGAAACTGCGGGCCTCATCGACCGGCGAGCCGAAATCTTCGCGCGAACTTTCGTTATCGAGGGGACGGAGGCAGGGCCGTACTGGTGCTGAAAGCCTTTGAATGTGGGCATTCTGTAGAATCTTCCCACCTGCGGCAGCTCGCCCAAAACGAGTGCTTGACGCGATTGGGGGAGGGGACTAATACCCCGGCTCGTTTCCGACCGGCTTAGCCGTATCCGAGGATTCTCGGGTAAACGTAAGCCACGGAAGCAAAAGGAAAAACTCAACGCGTGCGGCGGCCCTCCGGGGGATACTTCCCGGTCAGGCGGCTTTTGCGCTGTTTCGGTGGTACCGATGGCACAGCAGAATATCCGAATCCGCCTGAAGGCGTTCGATCACAGGGCGCTGGACATGTCCGCGCGCGAGATCGTGTCGACCGCAAAGCGCACGGGCGCCCAGGTTCGCGGCCCGGTTCCGCTGCCCACCCGCATCGAGAAATTCACCGTCAACCGTTCGCCCCACATCGACAAGAAGTCGCGCGAGCAGTTCGAGATCCGCACGCACAAGCGCGTGCTCGACATCGTTGACCCGACCCCGCAGACGGTCGACGCCCTCATGAAACTCGACCTCTCGGCCGGCGTCGCCGTCGAGATCAAGCTGGGGAACAGCTAATGCGCACCGGAGTCCTCGCCAAGAAAATCGGGATGACTCGCGTGTTCGCCGCTGACGGCGCGCACGTCCCCGTGACCGTGCTCTCGCTGGAAGGCTGCCAGGTCGTCGGCGTCAAGAAGGACGAAGTCCGCCAGGCAGACATCATCAAGAAGGGCGAGAAAGTCGGCACGCGTCAGGCCAATGACGGCTATAGCGCGCTCGTCCTCGGCGCGGGCACGCGCAAGGCCAAGAACGTCAACAAGTCGCTCCGCGGCGCCTTCGCCAAGGCCGCTGTCGAGCCCAAGGCCGTCCTCCGCGAATTCCGCGTTCCTGCCGACATGCTGCTTGAAGTCGGCGCCGAGATCAGCGCAGACCACTTCGTCGCAGGCCAGAAGGTCGACGTTGTCGGCATCACCAAGGGCAAGGGTTTTGCCGGCGCGATGAAGCGCTGGAACTTCGGCGGTCTCGAAGCCTCGCACGGCGTGTCCGTGTCGCACCGCTCGCACGGCTCCACCGGTCAGCGTCAGGACCCGGGCCGCGTGTTCAAGGGCAAGAAGATGGCCGGCCACCTCGGCATGGAGCGCGTCACGACCCAGAACCTGGAAATCGTGCGCACCGATGCAGGGCGCGGCCTGATCCTCGTGAAAGGCGCCGTCCCCGGCGCTGACAACAGCTGGGTCGAGATCCGCGACGCCGTGAAGGCCAAGGACAACAAGGGCGCCCCGTCGCCCGCCGGCCTCGTGAAGAAGGGCTGAGTCTCATGAAACTCCCAGTCGTCAAACTTGACTCCGCCAGGGCCGGCGAGATCGAACTTTCGGACGCCGTGTTCGGCATCTCCGAGATCCGCTCGGACATCCTCCAGCGCATGGTTCGCTACCAGCTCTCCAAGCGCCAGGCTGGCACGCACTCGACGCAGAACCGCGACGACGTCTCGGTTACCACCAAGAAGCTCTATCGCCAGAAGGGCACGGGCGGCGCTCGTCACGGTTCGCGCAACGCACCGATCTTCGTCGGCGGTGGTGTCGCCCACGGTCCGCACCCGCACAGCCACGCGCATGGCCTTCCGAAAAAGGTCCGCGCCATGGCGATGAAGCACGCGCTCTCCGCCAAGGTGAAGGACGAAGCCCTGATCGTTCTCGACGGCTTCGAAGGCGAGAAGACCAAGGACCTGGTCGCCCAGCTCAAGGCGCTCGGAATCAAGAACGCCCTGTTCATCGGCGGCTCTGAATTGGACGAGAAGTTCGCCAAGGCCGCCCGCAACATCCCCAACATCGATGTGCTCCCGCTCGCCGGCCTGAATGTCTACGACGTTCTCCGCCGCAAGACGCTGGTGCTGTCGCGTGAAGCGGTCGAAGGCGTGAATGCGCGCTTCGCCGAAGCCGAGAAGGCGTAACCCATGGCCGCTCCCAAGGCTCTCCACTACACGCGCCTGACGGCGCCGATCATCACCGAGAAGTCGACCATGCTCTCCGAGCAGAACAAGGTCGTCTTCCGCGTGCCCCTCGACGCGACGAAGCCGCAGATCAAGGAAGCGGTCGAGGCGCTGTTCAACGTCAACGTGGTTGGCGTCAACACGCTCGTCGTCAAAGGCAAATCGAAACTCTTCCGCGGCGTCCCGGGCAAGCGCTCGGACGTCAAGAAAGCGATCGTGACGTTGAAGGACGGACAGTCCATCGACGTGACGACCGGGCTCTGAGGATAAGGCGTCATGGCTCTTAAGACCTTTAACCCCACTTCGCCCGGCCGCCGCCAGCTCGTGCTGGTCGATCGCTCGGGCCTGCACAAGGGCGCGCCGGTCAAGGCGCTCACCGAGGGCAAGCATTCGTCGGGCGGCCGCAACAACCTTGGTCGCCGCACGTCGCGCTGGCGCGGGGGCGGCGCTAAGAAACGGTACCGCATCATCGACTTCAAGCGCCGCAAGTGGGACATGCCCGCTACCATCGAGCGCCTGGAATACGATCCAAACCGCACGGCCTTCATCGCTCTGATCAAGTACACCGACGGCGAACTTGCCTACATCATCGCCCCGCAGCGCGTTGATGTCGGCGACACGGTGATCGCCGGGGAGGGCGTCGACATCAAGCCGGGCAACGCTCTGCCGCTGAAGTCGATCCCGGTCGGCACGATCATCCACAATATCGAGATGAAGCCGCTCAAGGGTGCGCAGATCGCCCGCTCGGCCGGCTCCTACGCCCAGCTTGTTGGTCGTGGCGATGGCTACGCTCAGGTGAAGCTCTCGTCCGGTGAAGTCCGTCTGATCCCGGAAGGCTGCATGGCCTCGATCGGCGCGGTCTCGAACCCGGACAATATGAACGAAGTGCTCGGTAAGGCCGGCCGCAACGTGAACAAGGGCTGGCGTCCGCACGTTCGCGGCGTCGCGATGAACCCGGTCGATCACCCGCATGGTGGTGGTGAAGGCAAGACGTCCGGCGGACGTCACCCGGTCACGCCGTGGGGCAAGAAGACCCGCGGTCCCAAGACCCGCAAGAACAAGTCGACCGATCGCCTGATCGTGCGTCGTCGGCACAAAGCGTAACGGAGAGAAGCAAGATGTCCCGTTCCGTATGGAAAGGCCCCTTCGTCGACGGTTACCTGCTCAAGAAGGCAGAGACCGCCCGTGGCGCCGCGCGCTCGACGCCGATCAAGACCTGGTCGCGCCGCTCGACGATCCTGCCCGACTTCATCGGCCTGACCTTCCAGGTTCACAACGGCAAGAGCTTCGTGCCGGTCAACGTCTCGGAAGAGATGGTGGGCCACAAGTTCGGCGAGTTCGCGCCGACCCGCGCGTTCCATGGCCATGGCGGCGACAAGAAAGTCGCCAGAAAGCCTGCAGGTAAATAATCATGGGTAAGCCGAAAGCCCCCCCGAAGCAGGCCTCGAACGAGTCCCGCGCCGTGCTGAAGATGTACCGCATTTCGGACCAGAAGCTGAACCTTCTGGCCCAGCAGATCCGCGGCCTAAAAGTCGACAAGGCGATGGCCGAGCTCGAGTTCTCGCGCAAGCGCGCCGCCGTGGACGTGCTCAAGCTCCTCAAGTCTGCTGTCGCGAACGCCGATAACAACCACAACCTCGACATCGACAGCCTGATCGTCGCCGAGGCTCATGTCGGCAAGAACCTCGTGATGAAGCGCATGCATGCCCGCGCACGCGGCCGCGGCGTTCGCGTCGAAAAGCCGTTCTCGCAACTTACCATCGTGCTCCGTGACACGTCCGCTGTCGCGCAAACCTCCGAGGCCGCATAATGGGTCAGAAGATCAACCCGATCGGATTTCGTCTCGGCGTCAACCGCACGGCTGACAGCCGCTGGTATGCTGACAGCGCCGACTTCGGTCGCCTGCTCCACGAAGACATCAAGATCCGCAAGTACATCAAAGAGAAGCTGAAGCAGGCTGGCGTCTCCAAGGTCATCATCGAGCGTCCTCACCGGAAGTGCCGCATCACCGTTCACACCGCCCGCCCGGGTATGGTGATCGGCAAGAAGGGCGCGGACATCGAGACGCTGCGCAAGGAAATCAACAAGCTCTGCAAGGACGAGGTGTTCGTGAACCTCGTCGAGATCCGCAAGCCGGAAACCGACGCCAACCTGGTCGCCGAAGACGTCGCCCGGCAACTTGAGCGGCGCGTATCATTCCGCCGCGCCATGAAGCGCGCGATGCAGACGACGATGCGGATGGGCGCCCAGGGTGTTCGTCTTACGGTCGCCGGCCGCCTCGGCGGCGCGGAGATCGCGCGCACGGAATGGTATCGTGAAGGCCGCGTTCCGCTGCACACGCTGCGCGCCGACATCGACTACGGCACGGCGGAAGCCAAAACCACGTACGGCATCATCGGCATCAAGTGCTGGATCTTCAAGGGCGAGATCATGGAGCACGATCCGATGGCCCTCGACCGCAAGCAGGAAGCGGTGGGTGACTCGCGTCCGCGTCGCGACCGCGACCGGCAAGACCAGCGCGGCTAGGTGAGATAGGACAATGCTTCAACCCAAGCGCACAAAATACCGGAAGGCCTTCAAGGGCCGCATTCACGGTGTCGCCAAGTCCGGCTTCACGCTGAACAACGGCAGCCACGGCCTCAAGGCCCTGGAGCCGAACCGCGTGACCGCCCGCGAAATCGAAGCCGCCCGCCGCGCGCTGACCCGCGAGATGAAACGTCTCGGCAAGGTCTGGTGCCGCGTGTTCCCGGACGTGCCCGTGTCGAAAAAGCCGATCGAAGTCCGCATGGGCTCGGGCAAGGGCGCGCCTGAATTCTGGGTGGTCCGCGTCAAGCCGGGCCGCATCCTGTTCGAGATCGATGGCGTGCCGGATGCGATCGCGCGTCAGGCTCTCACGCTCGGCGCCGCCAAGCTCTCGGTCAAGACCAAGATCGTCACGCGGATCGGGGAATAGCGATGACCAAGCTTTTTGAAATCCGCAAGGACCTCGAGACCTACCGGAAGTCCACCGTGGAACAGCTGCGCAACGAGCTCAGCGGTCTCCGCAAGGAACAGTTCAACCTGCGTTTCCAGCGCGCCACCGGGCAGCTGGAAAAGACCTCTCGCGTCGGCGACATCCGCCGCTCGATAGCCCGTATCGAAGCGGTGCTGTCCGAGAAGTCCAAGCAGTCGGCGTAAGGAGAGCACGATGCCCAGACGAGTAATGGAAGGCACGGTTGTCTCCAACAAGATGGAGAAGACCGCAGTCGTGAAGGTCGAGCGGACCTTCCTCCACCCGCTGTTCAAGAAGACCGTGCGGAAGTCGAAGCGTTACCACGCCCACGACGAAGCAAACAAAGCGCAAGTCGGCCAGATCGTTGAGATCCAGGAGTGCCCGCCGCGCTCCAAGCTGAAGCGCTGGGAAATCGTATCCTTCAAAGGGGATGCCGCATGATCCAGATGCAGACCAACCTCGACGTCGCCGACAATTCCGGCGCCCGTCGTGTCCAGTGCATCAAGGTGCTGGGCGGCTCCAAGCGGCGCTATGCTTCGGTCGGCGACGTGATCGTCGTCTCGATCAAGGAAGCCGCGCCGAAGGGCCGGGTGAAGAAGGGCGAAGTCAAACGCGCCGTCGTCGTTCGCGTGTCGAAGGACCTGCAGCGCCGCGATGGTTCGGTCATCCGCTTCGACTCGAACGCCGCCGTGCTGGTCAACAACCAGAACGAGCCGATCGGCACCCGCATCTTTGGACCGGTTCCGCGCGAACTCCGCGCCAAGAACCACATGAAGATCATCTCGCTCGCCCCGGAGGTCCTGTAATGGCCGCCAGAATTCGCAAAGGCGACACAGTCATCGTTCTGACCGGCAAGGATAAGGGCCGGAAGGGCGAAGTCCTGAAGTCGTTCCCTGAAGAGAACCGCGTCCTCGTGTCCGGCGTCAACATCAAGGCGCGCCACACGAAGCCGAGCCAGGCTGATCCGCAGGGTGGCATCAAGCGCAACGAAGCGCCGATCCATGTCTCAAACGTCGCCCATGTCGATCCGACATCGGGCAAGCCCACGCGCGTCGGTTTCAAGATGACCGCCGACGGCAAGGGCGAACAGAAGAAGGTCCGTTTCGCGAAACGGTCCGGGGTGGAAATCGATGGCTGAAGCTAAATACATTCCGCGCCTCAAGTCGCTGTACGACCAGAGCATTCGTGAGAAGCTGACCCAGCAGTTCAGCTACACGAACGGGCTCCAGGTCCCGGAGCTCGACAAGGTCGTGATCAACATGGGCGTTGGCGAAGCTGTCGCCGACTCCAAGAAGATCCGCTCGGCTGTCGCCGATCTCGCTGCGATCTCCGGCCAGAAGCCGATCGAGACGAAGTCGCGCAAGTCGATCGCCTCGTTCAAGCTGCGCGATGGCATGACGATCGGCGCGAAGGTCACCCTTCGACGCGAGCGCATGTACGAATTCATCGACCGCCTGACCACCATCGCGCTCCCGCGCATGAAGGACTTCCGTGGCCTCAACGGCAAGTCGTTCGACGGGCGTGGCAACTTCGCCATGGGTCTCAAGGAACACACCGTGTTCCCCGAGATCAGCTACGACAATATCGAGACCGTCTGGGGCATGGACATCATTGTGTGCACCACGGCGCGCAGCAACGAAGAAGCGAAAGCCCTCCTCACGGAGTTCGGCTTTCCCTTCCGCACTTAAGCGCGCTGGAGAAAAACGATGGCTAAGAAAAGCTCGATCGAAAAGAACAACCGGCGCCGCCGCCTGGTCGATCAGTACGCCAAGAAGCGCGCTGATCTCAAGGCGACTGCTCTCAACGAGGGCCTGCCTCTCGAGGATCGGTTCGAGGCGCGCATGAAGCTGGCAAAGCTTCCGCGCAACTCGGCGCCGAACCGGATCCGCAACCGCTGCGAGATCTCGGGCCGTCCGCGCGCCTATTATCGGAAGCTCAAGATGTCCCGCATCGCCCTGCGCGAATACGGAGCCGCGGGAATGATCCCGGGCCTCGTCAAGTCGAGCTGGTAGGGGAGGTCAGACCAATGCAAATGAATGATCCTGTTGGTGACCTTTTGACCCGCATCCGCAATGCTCAGCATCGCGGCCGCTCGTCAGTGCAGTCGCCCTCGTCCAAGCTCCGCGTCAACGTGCTCGAGGTTCTCCAGCGCGAAGGCTACATCCGCGGCTTCACGGAAGTGGAGAAGGATGGTCGCAAGGAGCTCGATATCGAGCTGAAGTATTATGATGGCGCCCCGGTCATTTCCGAGATCCGCCGCATCTCGAAGCCCGGCCGCCGTGTCTATTCGGCAGTCCGTGACCTGCCGCTGGTCCGCAATGGCCTGGGTATCTCGGTCCTGTCCACGCCGAAGGGCGTGATGTCGGACGCCGAGGCGCGCACCCAGAACGTTGGCGGCGAAATCCTCTGCAGGGTGAGCTGACATGTCTCGCGTTGGAAAGAAGATCATTCCGCAGGTCAAAGGCGTCGACATCAAGGTCGCCGACGGCCACGTCACCGTGAAAGGCCCCAAGGGCGAGCTCAAGATGGCTCTGTCCGACGAGGTCTCCGTCAAGGTCGAGAATGGCGAGCTGAACATCCAGCCGCGCAACGCCGACGAGCGCCGCTCGAAAGCGATGTGGGGCACCACCCGCGCCAACATCAACAACATGGTGACGGGCGTCACGACGGGCTTCGAGAAGAACCTAGAACTCATCGGCGTCGGCTACCGTGCTGCGTTGAAGGGCAAGGATCTCGAACTCTCGCTCGGCTACTCGCACCCGGTCGTCTACAAGGCGCCCGCCGGCATCACCTTCGCGTCCGCCAAGCCGACGGAGATCAAGATCTCCGGCGCCGACAAGCAGACGGTTGGCCAGGTCGCCGCTGAAATCCGTTCGTTCCGTCCGCCCGAGCCGTACAAGGGCAAGGGCGTCCGCAAGGTGGGCGAATACGTCCGCCGCAAGGAAGGCAAGAAGAAGTAAGCCATGGCCTCGCTTCAGCACAGACAGTTCGACCGCCGCGCACAGCGCGTCCGCACCAAGCTTCGCAAGGTTGCAGACGGAAAGCCGCGCCTTTCGGTCACCCGCTCGTCCAAGCACATCTCGGTGCAGCTCATCGACGACGCCAAGGGCGTCACCGTCGCTGCCGCCTCTTCTCTCGAGAAGGAATTCAAGGGCGGCACCAAGTCCGAAGACGCAGCCGTCGTTGGCAAGCTCATCGCTGAGCGCGCCAAGCAGGCTGGCGTCAGCGACGTGGTGTTCGACCGCGGCGGCTACATCTTTCATGGCCGCGTGAAAGCGCTCGCCGATGCCGCCCGTGAGGGCGGCCTGAAATTCTAGGAGTCGCGAATGGCCCGTGAAGGCGAACGTAGCGAACGTGGTGGTGAACGCGGTGAACGCGGTCGCGGCCGCCGTCGTGAAGGCGGCGATGATCGCGAACAGTCCGAGATCATCGACAAGCTGGTAGCGATCAACCGCGTCGCGAAGGTTGTGAAGGGCGGCAAGAACTTCGCGTTCGCGGCCCTCGTGGTCGTCGGCGACCAGAAGGGCCGCATCGGCTTCGGCCATGGCAAGGCCCGCGAGGTTCCTGAGGCGATCCGCAAGGCGACCGAGGAAGCCAAGAAGTCGATGGTCCGCGTGCCGCTGCGCGAAGGCCGCACGCTGCACCACGACACCCATGGTCGCTGGGGCGCTGGCAAGGTCATCATGCGTTCGGCTCCGGCCGGTACGGGCGTGATCGCCGGCGGTCCGATGCGCGCTGTGTTCGACGTGCTCGGCGTCCGCGACGTCGTGGCCAAGTCGACGGGTTCCTCGAACCCGTACAACATGGTCCGCGCCACGGTCGACGCGCTCAAGCGCCAGGCTTCGCCCCGTCAGATCGCCTCCAAGCGCGGCCTGAAGGTTCAGGACATCATCGCCCGCCGCACCGACGGTTCGGGCAACGCTGAAGTGGCGTAAGGTCTAGGAGACGGTCGAGATGGCTGCCAAGAAAACCCTCCGCGTGAAGCAGGTGAAGAGCCCGCAGCGCCGCGAAGCTTCGCAGCGCGCGACGCTGGTCGGCCTCGGCCTGAACAAGGTCGCCCGCGAGCGCGAGCTGGAAGACACCCCTTCGGTTCGCGGCATGATCGCGAAAGTCGCGCACCTCGTCGAGGTCGTGACGGACTAAGGAATTCGCTGGTCGCCTGTATGGGCTGTCAGTCTGGAGCGTAAGATGAAACTGAACGAGATCTCCGACAAACCCGGCGCCCGCAAGAAGCGGATGCGCGTCGGCCTGGGCGTCGGCTCGGGCAAGGGCAAGACAGCCGGTCGCGGCGTCAAGGGCCAGAAGGCGCGTCGCGGCGTCGCCATCAACGGCTTCGAAGGCGGCCAGATGCCGATCTACATGCGCCTGCCGAAGCGTGGCTTCACCCCGTATCGCGCCGCCAGCTATGCGGAAGTGAACATCGGTCGCATCGAGGACGCCGTGAAAGCTGGCAAGCTCGACGTCAAGAAGCCGATCGACGCAGATGCGCTCATCGCTGCCGGCGTTGTGCGTCGCAGCAAGGACGGCGTCCGCCTCCTTGCAAAGGGCGAGATCAAGTCCAAAGTTGAGCTGGTCGTGCACGGCGCTTCCAAGGCGGCCATCGAAGCGGTAGAAAAAGCCGGCGGCAAGGTTACTGTGACGAAGCCGGTTGCCGCTGAGGCTGCCGAGTAGGCTATCCTCGTTGAGGATAGTCGCGCGCGTGGCTGAGCCTGCCATCCTGGCAGCGTGACGGTCACGCGATCTGGGAGGCGGGCTTAATGGTTTCCGCGGCCGAGCAACTGGCTCGCAATATCTCCTTCTCGACCTTCGGCAAGGCGAAGGAACTGCAGGCGCGTATCTGGTTCACGCTTGCAGCTCTGGTCGTCTACCGCATCGGCGCGCAGATCCCGATCCCCGGCCTCGACATGGTCGAGTACGCGCGCGCCTTCGCAGGTATGAAGGAAGGCATCCTGGGAATGTGGAACACATTCTCCGGCGGCGCCGTCGAGCGCATGGCGATCTTCGCTCTGAACGTGATGCCGTACATCTCTGCCTCGATCATCGTCCAGATTCTCTCCACTGCCGTTCCCGCGCTCGAGCGGCTCAAGAAAGAGGGCGAAACCGGCCGGAAACAGATCAACCAGTACACCCGCTATCTCACGGTCGTTCTCGCGCTCGCGCAGGCCTGGGGCGTCGCCCTGGCCCTGAACAACGACACGATGGCCTATTCGCCGGGTCCGTACTTCATAGCCTCGACCGTGGTCACCCTGGTCGGCGGCACGATCTTCCTGATGTGGCTGGGTGAACAGGTCACCGCGCGCGGCGTCGGCAACGGCATCTCGCTGATCATCTTCGCCGGCATCGTGGCCGAGCTTCCGAATTACATCGTCCAGACCTGGGGGCAGCTCTATGCCGGCCAGCTCGACTTCATCGTCGTCGCCGCGATCATCGGTCTTGCCCTTGCGATGGTGCTGTTCATTGTCTTCATCGAACGCTCCCAGCGCCGCCTGCTGATCCAGTATCCCAAGCGACAGCAGGGGAACCGAATGGTTGGCGGGGAATCGTCCTTCCTGCCGCTCAAGGTCAATGCGGCGGGCGTCATCCCGGCGATTTTCGCCTCGTCCCTGCTGATGCTCCCCAATACGCTCGCCGGCTTCAACGGCGCGCCTCAGGTAGCTGCCGGCACGCCTGTCGATCAGGTCGCCGCAACGCAAGCAGGCTGGTGGGGGGACGTGCTGAGCTTCATCCAGGCCTATCTCGGCCCGGGCCAGCCGCTCTACATCGTGGCCTTCGCCGCGCTGATCATCTTCTTCTGCTTCTTCTACACCTCGATCGTCTTCAACCCGGAGGAGACGGCGGAGAATCTGCGGAAGTATGGCGGCTTCATTCCTGGCTATCGCCCCGGCAAGCGCACAGCTGAACACCTCGACTACGTGCTCACCCGCCTGACCGTGATCGGCTCGATCTACATGGCTGCGATCTGCGTGTTGCCTGAGCTGCTACGAAACGAGTTCAACGGACGGTTCTATATCGGGGGCACATCACTGCTGATTGTGGTGTCGGTCACGATGGATACCGTCTCGCAGATCCAGTCGCATTTGATCGGCCACCAGTACGAAGGCATGATCAAGCGGTCGAGGCTCGGGGGTAAGAAGAAGTGAACCTGATCCTGTTCGGCCCTCCAGCTGCGGGCAAAGGCACCCAGGCCAAGAAGCTGGTGGGCGAGCGGGGGTTCATCCAGCTCTCAACCGGCGACATGCTGCGCGCGGCACGGTCATCCGGGTCCGAGCTCGGCAGACGTGTCGCCACGATCATGGATTCGGGATCGCTGGTTTCAGACGAGGTCGTGATCTCGCTGATCGAGGAACAGCTCGAGAAAAACCCGAAGGTCGCCGGTTTCATCTTCGACGGCTTCCCGCGCACCATTCCGCAGGCAAAAGCCCTCGACGAATCGCTCGCCCGCAGCGGCCAGAAGGTCGACGTGGTCATCCGCCTCAAGGTGGACGAACAGGCCCTGATCGATCGGATCACGCGTCGTTTCGAGACCGAGGGCCGCGCCGACGACAATCCGGAAGCCTTCAAGAAGCGACTCCTCGCCTACAATTCGCAGACCGCGCCGCTGGTCGAGGTGTATTCCGGACAGGGCAAGCTGCGCGAAATCGACGGTATGGCGGACGTGGAGACTGTGTCCGCGTCCATCGCCGGAATTCTGGATGCGACCTTGGCGAAAAAAGCCAAGTAATACTGGGTGCAGAACCCTCCACGCCAGGGGCGCGGAGGGTGCGGTACAAAAGGGAAATAAGCGGTTGACGAGGCGAGTTCGCCTCCTATAAGTAGCGGCCTTCGCGATGGGCCCTTGTTTCGCCGCGCCGATATGGCGTTGGGCGAACACTGGCGTTGCGCTGGCATTTCGAAAGAGTTTTTGAGCCCATCCCCGACGGGGATGCAGGCGGACGTTCAGGAGAGGCAGTTTGGCCCGTATCGCTGGTGTAAACCTTCCGACGGCGAAGCGCGTTGAAGTCGCGCTCACCTATATCCATGGCATTGGACCGTCCAAGGCCAAGGAGATCACAGGCAAGCTCGGCATCGAGGCCGCTCGCCGCGTGAACCAGCTGACCGACGCCGAAGTCCTGAAGATCCGCGAAACCATCGACGCGGACTACATGGTCGAGGGCGACCTCCGCCGCGAAGTCGCGATGAACATCAAGCGTTTGATGGACCTCGGCTGCTATCGCGGCCTCCGTCACCGCAAGGGCCTGCCCGTCCGCGGCCAGCGCACCCACACCAACGCCCGCACGCGCAAAGGCCCCGCTAAGGCCATCGCCGGCAAGAAGAAGTAGGACACACCATGGCTCGCGAAGCAGCTGGCGCCGACAAGGGTCGGGTCAAGAAGCGGGAACGCAAGAACATCGCGTCGGGCGTCGCCCACGTGAATGCGTCCTTCAACAACACGATCATCACGATCACCGACGCGCAGGGCAACACCATCTCCTGGTCGTCCGCTGGCACGATGGGCTTCAAGGGCTCACGCAAGTCGACGCCGTACGCCGCCCAGGTCGCCGCCGAAGACGCCGGCAAGAAGGCGATGGAGCACGGCATGCGCACGATCGAAGTGCTCGTGCATGGCCCGGGTTCTGGCCGCGAGTCGGCGCTCCGCGCGCTGCAGGCCGTCGGTTTCACGGTCACGACGATTCACGACACCACTGCCGTACCCCATAACGGCTGCCGCCCGCCGAAGCGTCGCCGCGTCTAACGCGCGACTGTCTGTCGGTCTGGCAACTCTGAAGAGGCTTTATCCATGGCGATGTCCGCCGGTTCGGTGAACGACAAAAACTGGAAAGACCTGATCCGCCCCAACCGTCCGGTTGTCGAGCATGATCGGGACGCCCAGCGCAAGGCCAAGCTCGTGATCGAGCCGCTTGAGCGCGGCTTCGGCACGACGCTGGGCAACGCCCTGCGCCGCATTCTGCTTTCCTCGCTCCAGGGCGCTGCGATCACCGGCATCCAGATCGATGGCGTCGTCCACGAATTCTCGTCCATTCCGGGCGTCCGCGAAGACGTGACCGACATCGTGCTGAACCTGAAGCGCGTCGCGATCCGCATGGTCTCCGACACGCCGAAGCGCATGACGCTGAAGGCGACCGGCGGCGGCCCGATCCGCGCCGGCCAGATCGAGGTTTCGGGCGACATCGAGATCCTGAACCCCGACCACATCATCTGCCACCTCGACGAAGGTTCAGAGCTCCGCATGGAGTTCACCGTGGCGACCGGCAAGGGCTATGTCGCCGCCGACCGCAACCGGCCGGATGACGCCCCGCTTGGCTACATCCCGATCGACTCGATCTTCTCGCCGGTTGAGCGCGTTGGCGTGCTCGTTGAAGACACCCGCGCCGGCCAGGTGCTGGACTATGACAAGCTGACGCTCGACATCCAGACCGACGGCTCGGTCACGCCTGAGAACGCCGTGGCCTACGCCGCGCGCATCCTGCAGGACCAGCTGCAACTGCTCATCACCTTCGACGAGCCGGTCGCTGCGTCCTCGTCCGACGACGAGCCGGACCTGGGCTTCAACCCGGTGCTGCTCAAGAAGGTCGACGAGCTGGAACTTTCGGTGCGTTCGGCGAACTGCCTGCGCAACGACAACATCGTCTACATCGGCGACCTCATCCAGAAGTCCGAGGCGGAAATGCTCCGCACCCCGAACTTCGGCCGCAAGTCGCTCAACGAGATCAAAGAAGTGCTCGCCTCGATGGGCCTCCACCTCGGCATGGACGTTCCGTCCTGGCCGCCGGAGAACATCGAAGAGCTCGCCAAGAAATACGAAGACCACACCTGATCATAGGAGCCGGCCTGCTGAGGGCTGGATAGTCACATGCGCCACGGTTTCGCGCTCCGTAAGTTCAATCGTACCGCCTCGCACCGCAAGGCGATGTTCGCCAACCTGTCGGGCGCGCTGATCCGCCATGAGCAGATCACGACGACCCTGCCTAAGGCGAAAGAGCTCAAGGCCGTCGTCGACAAGCTGATCACGCTCGGCAAGAAGGGCGGCCTTTCGAACCGTCGCCTTGCCGCCGCTCAGCTCAAGGAAGCCGATGTGGTCGTGAAGCTCTTCGACACGCTGGCTGACCGCTACAAGAACCGCGCTGGTGGCTACACGCGCGTCCTGAAAGCCGGCTTCCGCCATGGCGATAACGCCCCGCTGGCGATCATCGAACTGGTCGACCGTGACGTCGACGCGAAGGGTGCTGACGATCGCGCCCGCGCCGAAGCCGCTGCTGAGGCCGCCGCCGAATAAGCTGTACCTCTCTCAAAGTTACGGAAAGGCCGTCCGTCAGGGCGGCCTTTTTTGTTGTCCAGACGTGTCGCCAGGCTGCGTCCGAGCCTTGTTTGCGCCGGAATCCGCGCCTTATTTTCCAGGCTGAATCAAACGCGGGCAACCTGAGGCCCGTGTGCGGAGAAATGGCATGAACCGGCAGAACATCATCCTCGCTGCGTCCGCTGGCCTTGCAACCGCTTTGGCGATGCTCGCCGTGCCCGCGCTGGGCCAGCTGGTGAGCCAGGGAGCGCCGCCAGCGGCCGTCGCCCCGCTGCAGGCCAACCCGGAGCCCGCGCCGCAGGAGATCGTTCCCCTGACGCAGGCAGGCCTCCAGCAGTCCTTCGCGCCTGTCGTGCGCCGGACGGCGCCGGCCGTGGTGAACGTCTACTCGTCGGTCAATGTCACGCGCTCGTCCTGCCAGTGGGCGGGAACGCCGTGGGAAGCATACTGCCGTAACGCGCCGACGCGTAGCGAGAAGGTCGAGAACTCGCTCGGGTCCGGCGTCATCGTCGGCGGCGACGGCGTGATCGTCACCAACAACCACGTCGTTGAAGGCGGAGATGCTTTCCGGGTGGTGCTGAACGACCGCCGCGAGTTCGCGGCCGAGCTGGTGATGAAGGACCCGCGCACCGATCTTGCCGTCCTGCGGATCGACACCAAGGGCCAGACGCTCCCGTCGCTGACCTTCTCCGACACGCGTGAGCTGGAAGTGGGGGATCTCGTGCTGGCAATCGGCAACCCGTTCGGCGTTGGTCAGACAGTCACCAGCGGCATCGTCTCGGCGCTGGCGCGCACTGATGTTGGCGTGTCGGACTACTCGTCCTTCATCCAGACCGATGCCTCTATCAATCCGGGCAACTCCGGCGGCGCGCTGGTCGACATGCAGGGCCGGCTGGTCGGCGTGAACTCGATGATCTTCTCGCGCGGCGGCGGCTCAAACGGCATCGGCTTCGCCATTCCCGCCGAGATGGCCAAGCGCGTCGTCGATGCGGCCGTCAACGGCGGTACGCTGGTGCGCCCATGGCTCGGCGCGAAGGGCGAGGTGATCGACAGCGCCAAGGCAGCTGCGCTCGGCATGGATCGCCCACGCGGCGTTTTGATCGCTGACCTCTATGCCGGCGGCCCGGCCGACAAGGGCGGCCTGCGCGAGGGCGATGTGGTGCTCACGGTCGATGGCCGCGAAGTGTTCGACGATCGCGGCATGAAGTTCATCGCGGCGACGAAGGCCGAAGGCGAGACCGTAAGCCTGTCCATCCTGCGTGGCGGAAAAGCGCAACAGATCAACGTGCGCCTCGCCTCGCCGCCGGGCGCAACACAGCAGGAACTGGTGCAGGTGCAGGGCGCCAACCCGTTCGCGGGCGCCGTGGTGGTTGAACTGACGCCGGCGCTGGGCGAGCAGGTCGGCATGGACGCGTTCAGCGGGGGGATGCTGGTCTACAGCGTTCCGCGGCGGACGATCGCCGGCAATGTGGGCTTCCAGCCTGGCGATATCATCCGCGAGATCAACGGCACGGCGATCCGGACCAAGCGTGATTTCGACGCCGCCCTGAAGCGCGCCGAAACCTCGCCGCCCGCCAGCTGGCGCCTCGCCACCGAGCGCAACGGCCAGCGTATCGAGTCGGAGCTCCGAGGCCGCATCTGACGGGTGGATGCGACGCGCTGGGCGCGCTAGATCAGGTATGTGAGCGACCTGTTCCAAGCCGCCGGACTGACTGAAGAAGCGCCCCGTCCGCTCGCTGACCGCTTGCGCCCGGAGAGCATCGAGGACGTGGTCGGGCAGGATCACCTGCTTGGTCCTGAAGGCCCGATCGGCCGCATGCTGGCGCAGGGGCGTCTGGCCAGCCTGATCCTCTGGGGGCCGCCGGGCACGGGCAAGACAACCATCGCCCGCCTTCTCGCCAAGCGGGCCAACCTCGATTTCGAACAGCTCTCGGCGATCTTTTCCGGCGTGAAGGACCTGCGCGCCGCCTTCGAAAAGGCCGAAGGCCGCCGCGCAACGGGCAAGGGCACGCTGCTGTTCGTCGATGAAATCCATCGCTTCAACCGCGCCCAGCAGGATGGCTTCCTGCCATTCGTGGAGCGCGGTGTCGTCACGCTGGTTGGCGCCACAACCGAGAACCCCAGCTTCGAGCTCAACAGCGCGCTGCTATCGCGGACGCAGGTCATGGTGCTCAAGCGGCTGGACGATGCAGCGCTTGGCAAGCTGCTGGCGCGCGCCGCGGAACTGTACGAGAAGCCGGCGCCGCTGACCGACGATGGCAAGGCTGCGCTGATGGCGATGGCCGATGGCGACGGGCGCTACTTCCTCAACCTCGTCGAGGAAGTCTTCGCCTGGAACCGCAAGAATGCGATCGACGCGAACGGCCTGATGGCGGCGCTGCAGAAGCGCGCGCCGAGCTATGACAAGGATCGCGAGGAGCACTACAATCTCATCTCCGCCTGGCACAAGGCGACGCGCGGGTCCGATCCGGATGCGGCGCTGTACTGGTTCTGCCGCATGCTCGAGGGGGGCGAGGATCCGCTGTTCCTCGCGCGCCGCATGATCCGCGCCGCCAGCGAGGACGTTGGTCTCGCCGATCCAACCGCGCTGATGATCTGCAATGAGGCGGCCGCCGCCTATGAGCGTCTCGGCTCTCCCGAAGGCGAACTGGCGCTGGCGCAAGCGGCGCTTCATCTGGCGACTGCGCCGAAGTCGAACGCGGCCTATGTCGCCTACAAGGCGGCCCGCGCCGCTGCCCGGGAGACAGGTTCGCTGACGCCACCAGCGCAAATCCTCAATGCACCGACGAGAATGATGAAGCAGCTCGGCTATGGCGCGGGCTACCAGTACGACCACGACGCCGAAGGTCAGTTCTCCGGTCAGAACTATTTTCCGGACGACATGGAGCGCCAGACCTTCTACCAGCCCAAGGGCGCAGGCCGTGAAGCGCCGATCCGGGAGAAGCTGGAACAATGGGCAAAGCTGCGCCGCGAGCGTTCCGGTGACTAAAGGCGTCAAGCGCAACTATGAAAGCCTGCCCGTGTCGGAGGACGACGCAGCATTCGTGCGCGGGTTCGTCATTCACGAAGACAGCGGCATCATCGCGTTCAACAAACCGTCGGGGCTGCCGGTCCAGACCCGCAATGTCGAGGACCGCACGCTCGACCGGCTGATGGCGGCGTTTGCCCGGTCCAACGGCAAGCGGCCGCGGCTCGTTCATCGGCTAGATGCGCCAACGTCTGGCGTCATCGTGGCAGCCAAGACCCAGCCGGCCGCAGCGGCACTGAGCCAGTCCTTCGCCGATCGCCTCGTCGACAAGACCTATCTCGCCGTGGTCACGGGCTCGCCCCTGCCGGAAGGCGTGACCGAGTTTTCGATGCCGCTGACCCGGCACATAGCCCGCCCCGGTCTGGAGCTCATGCGCGCCGCCCGCCCGGGAGACCAGGGCAGCCAGTCAGCGGTCACGCGCTGGCGGGTGCTGGCCAGCAATGGGCAGACGCACCTGCTCTCTGTGGAGCCCCAGACGGGGCGGATGCACCAGATCCGTGTCCACCTGTCGATCGAGGGAAGGCCTATCCTCGGCGACCCCTATTACGGTGGCGCGTCCACGCTGAAGGGCCTGCCCGTGCCCCGTTTGATGCTGCATGCCTTCCGGCTGGAGATACCGCACCCCACGGCGGGCGGGCGTTTCGTGATTAACGCCCCGCCGCCGGCGGATTTTCTCGATGTTCTGTCTGCCGCAGGGCTGGAAATGCCTGCCGATCTGGCTTCCGGCACGAGTTAGCCCTATGAGCGGGGCGAAATGTTCAACGTCCTTCTCGTAGCCCTCGGGGGCGGCCTCGGCGCCGCGGCCCGCTTCGGCGTCTCGCTGGCGATGCCGCTGCGTGGCGATGGCTGGCCTGTGGCGACGTTCCTGGTCAACGTGTCCGGCAGCCTGGCCATCGGACTGCTCGCAGGCTGGCTTGCGACGCGCGGGGACGCGGCCGAGCCATGGCGGCTGTTCCTCGGCGTCGGCGTGCTCGGCGGGTTCACGACCTTTTCGGCCTACTCGCTCGAGACGATGCGCATGATCGAGCGCAGCGACTGGCTCGGCGCTTCAACCTATTCCATCGGCTCCGTTCTCGCCGGCCTCGCCGCCGTCGCCATCGGCATGATGATCGCGAAACGGATTCTCGGATGAGCTGGAACGTCGGACAGGTTGTCACCCTCAGCGTCGACGCGGACGAGGACGACACGCGCCTTGATCGCTGGCTGAAGCGGAAGTTCCATGGCCTCACCCAGGGCCAGATCGAGAAGGCGTGCCGCACCGGCGAGATCCGCGTCGATGGCGCGCGCGCCAAGGCGAACACACGCGTCAAGGCCGGGCAGACCGTGCGCATCCCGCCGATGACTGCCGCGAAAGGTCGTGAGGGCGATGACGAAGATGACAAGCCGCGCACACGTGTGAAGGCGTCCGACGCCGACATGATGCGATCGCTCGTGATCTACGAGGACGACCACATCATTGGTCTCAACAAGCCGCCTGGTCTGGCCGTGCAGGGCGGCACGGGAACGACGCGCCACATCGATGCGCTGTCGCGCGCGCTTGTGCCCGACACGGCGGAGAAGCCGCGACTTGTGCACCGGCTGGACCGCGACACGTCTGGCGTGCTGATCCTCGCGAAGACGGTCGGTACGGCCAACCGACTCGGCGCGCTGTTCCGCTCGCGCGAACTCGACAAGATCTACTGGGCCGTCGTGCTTGGCGTGCCGCATCCGACCACGGGCGATATCCGCGGCTGGATGATCAAGTCGACCGGGCCGAAGGACGACAAGGAAAAGATGCGCGCCGCCGAGCAGAACGAGAAGGGCGCGGTGCACGCCTCCACGCTGTACTCGGTTGTCCAGAATGCGGGCCGCAAGGCCGCGTGGGTGGCGCTGAAACCAGAGACGGGACGCACGCACCAGCTTCGTTTCCACATGGCCGGCATCGGTTGCGCCATCGTGGGTGACCGCAAGTATACGTGCGACCGCGAACTGCCGCAGGGCCTGGCCGATGGTCTGCATCTTCATGCGCGCGCGCTGCGCCTGCCCAACCCTGGCGGTCGCGATGTCGAGATCGTGGCGGAGCTTTCGCCGCACATGAAGCAGACATTCGAGGTGCTCGGCTTCGACGAGGACAGCGCCGAGAATTTCTTCGATCTGCGCAAGCCGCGGCGCATCCGGTGAGTGAGGCGTAGACGATGGAGTACGCCAGGGGCGTGAAGGGCGAGATCGATCAGCGGCCGAAGCGGTTCTACACGGACGTGTCGATCGCGCCCGTCCAGCCCGGATGGACTGTGCTGCTGGATGCGCGCGCGCTGCGCTCGCAGGCGGGGCGACCCTTCATCGTGCCAACACAGCAGCTGGCGGAGACCATCGCT
Organism: Hyphomonadaceae bacterium; assembly: GCA_040398465.1. GTDB lineage: Bacteria > Pseudomonadota > Alphaproteobacteria > Caulobacterales > Hyphomonadaceae > UBA7672. The sequence continues at coordinate 28,622 of JBBAUA010000035.1, forward strand.
GCTGAATGGCAGGCTCAGGTTGAGCGCATTGACCTCGTCACAATGTTCAACACGCGCCAGGCCTATGGCGTGCTGGACCGTGCCGACGACGCGGTCGTGGCGCTGGCCGATCAGGTGGCGCGATACGCCGAGACGGATCTGGTCTGCTATCTCGCCGAAGGCCCGGCCGCGCTGCGTGACCGGCAGGAAGCGGCCTGGGCGCCTCTGCGCGACTGGGCGACAAGCCTGGGTATCGCCTTGCGCCCGAGTGTTGGCATCATGCCAAGGCCGCAGCCGCCAGCTTCGATCGCCGTAGCTCGTGCGCACGCCCTTGGGCTCGATCGTTACCGGCTTGCCGGACTGGCGCACGGGGTGGCGCTGTTCGGCTCGGCAGTCCTTGGACTTGCCGTCGAGCGTGGCCAGGTGTTGGCGGCAGAAGCGTATGAGCTTTCGCGCCTCGACGAAGCCTATCAGGCTGACCGCTGGGGCGAGGATGCGGAAGCTGTCCGGCGCACGGAAAGCGCGCGAGCCGAGGCGCGGGCGCTTGACCAGTGGTTCGCCGCGCTTCCGCGAAGCTAGCGTTGCCTCAGGTCATCCCGGCGCGCTGCGCGCACGCGTACGCGAATTGCGCCAGCGGCTGGACCCGTCCCTCGTTCTGGGCGGCCGCTGCGTTGGATGCCGTGCCATCGCGCACGCGGCCGACAATGCCTTGCAGGATGCCGGCGAGGCGGAAGGCGTTGTAGGCGAAATAGAAGTCCAGCGCGGGCAGGCTGTTGCGGCCGGTGAGTTCGCAATAGCGGGCGACGTACTGGTCCTTGTTCGGGATGCCATAGCCGGGGGTGTCGACCACGCCGGCAATGCTGGGCCGCTGCGGATCAGACGAGGGCATCACCCACGACATCAGATGGTAGGTGAAGTCAGCGAGCGGATCTCCCAGCGTGGACAGCTCCCAGTCGAGCACGGCGAGCACGCGTGGTTCGGTTGGGTGGAGCACCATGTTGTCGATGCGATAGTCGCCATGGACGATCGTCGTCATCTCGCCCGGCGGAATGTTCTTCGGCAGCCACTCGATCAGCTTGTCCATCTCGGGTATCTTCGTGGTCTCCGACATCTGGTATTGCTTGGTCCAGCGATGGATCTGGCGGGCGATGTAGTCGCCTTCCTTGCCGAAGCCTTCGAGGCCGGCTTGTCTCCAGTCGACATTGTGGAGCGAAGCGAACGTCGAGACCTTGGCGTCATAGATCGCAGCACGCTGTTGCGGCGAATAGTCGGGCAGGGTTGCGTCCCAGATGATGCGGCCTTCGACCATGTCCATCACGTAGAACATCGTGCCGGTGACGCTATCGTCCTCGCAAAGGCCGTAGGGCTTGGCGACGGGGAAACCGAGCGGATAGAGCGCCGCGATCACGCGATACTCACGATCAACCGCGTGGGCCGAGGGCAACAGCTTGCCCGGGGGTTTGCGGCGCATGACGTATTTCTTGGCCGGCGTGATCAGCTGGTAAGTCGGATTGGACTGGCCGCCCTTGAACTGTCGGACTTCAAGCGGGCCCCTGTAGCCCTCGACATTGGCTTCCATCCAGGCGGCCAGTTTCGACTCGTCGAAACGGTGGCTCTCGGCGACTTCCTTGGTGCCGGAGAAGAGGTCCGTCGGGTTTGCGTCGGTCATGTCCTGCCCTGCTGTCGTCGGCCGGTCTGTCGCCGGCATCCTGTCGAAAGGTCTGATCTGCTAAACACCCTTCCGGGCGTGAGGTCGAGAGGGTTTGTTCCGTCGAGCGCTACTCGTTCCGCGCCAGCGCCCGCCAGCCGATATCGCGCCTGCAGAAACCGTCCGGCCAGTCGATCATGTCGACTGCCCGGTAGGCCCGCTCGACGGCCTCCTTCAGCGTCGGGCCCGTGGCCGTGACGTTCAGGACGCGGCCGCCGTTTGCTATGATCTCATCGCCTTTCCGGGCCGTGCCGGCGTGGAAGATCGTGACCCCCTCGGCTTCGCTTGCCTCCTTCAGGCCGCGGATCACAGCGCCCTTCCTGGGCTCGCCCGGATAGCCTGCGCCAGCCATCACGACGGTGACAGCAGGATCGGAGAAGCGTTCCAGCCTTTCGCAACCTGCGAGCCCGCCGGTCGCGCAGGCGAGCAGTTGCGGCAGCGGATCCTCTTTCAACCGGGTCATGATCACCTGGCACTCCGGATCGCCGAAGCGGACATTGTACTCGATCACGCGCGGGCCGTGTTTCGCGTCGATCATCAGGCCGACGAAGAGCACGCCACGATAGGGCCGCCCATCCTTCTTCATCCCCGCGATCGTGGGAGTCACGATTGCATCCATGACGCGTTGCTGCATGGCAGCGTCGAGGATCGGCGCCGGAGAGTAGGCGCCCATGCCGCCTGTGTTGGGCCCGGTGTCGCCATCGCCGACACGCTTGTGATCCTGCGCGCCGGCGAGGGCTACGGCCGTGTCGCCGTCACAGAGCGCGAAGAAGCTGGCTTCCTCGCCGTGCATGAACTCCTCGATCACCATCGAAGAAGATGCGCTGCCGAACTTGCCGCCGAGCATGGCGTCGATTTCGGCTTCGGCTTCGGCGCGGGTCTCGGCGATGACGACGCCTTTGCCCGCTGCGAGGCCGTCAGCCTTCAGGACGTAAGGAGGGCCTTCGAACGTCTCAAGGTAGGCTTTCGCCTCGGCTGCGTGCTCGCTGTTGAAACGGCGGTAGCGGGCGGTGGGAATGTTGTACCGCGCCATGAAATCCTTCGAGAAGCCCTTGGAGCCTTCGAGCATTGCGGCGCGCGCCGAGGGGCCGAAAACGGGAATGTCGATTTCACGCAGCCTGTCGGCCAGGCCATGAACCAGCGCCACTTCCGGCCCGACGATGACGAGGTTCGGGCGCTCGATCCGTGCAAGGTCAACGAGGCCCTCGATATTGTCGGCGGCGACGGCGACGCAGTCGGCGATTTCCGCGATGCCGGGATTGCCGGGGGCGGCCATGATGTGCGTGACGCGGGGGCTCTGCTTGAGGCGCCAGGCCAGAGCGTGCTCACGGCCGCCGCTGCCCACGATCAGAATCTTCATGGAGGTTTCCCAGGGGCCCAAAACGCGGCTTATACTGGCCCGGAACCCGTCACGCCAGCAGGGCGCCATGGCCGCGACAAACGCGTTCTCGCGGGAGACTGACCTGACTGGCGTCTGGTCCGGCGCCTATTGGTATGGCGCATGCGGCATGCCGACGCCGTTCACGGCGAATATCATCGAGGTGGCGGGAAGCCTGAGCGGGACGACGCTGGAGCCGGCGACATTTGGCTCTCCGGGCCTGGCGGAACTTTCGGCCGACATAAGCGGGAGCGCGGGGCGCTCAATGTCCGCTTCACCAAGCTCTTTCATTCGCCCGAGGGCGTTCATCGCGATCCGATCGCGGGAACTGTGGACAACGCGTTGACTTCGATCGAAGGCGACTTGCGTCTTCCGAGCGGGTTTTCGGGGCGGTTCGTTCTCGTGCGGGCATTGCGGGGCGTGAAGGCGAAGCGTACGCGGCAATCGGCAGCGGTTGGGATAAACCAACAGGGTATCCGCCGGGAAGGCATACCTGGGCCGTCATTATGCAGACATTTGCCGCTGTCGCCGTGCGGCTGATCGGATTGTGGATTCTCGCAAGCGGGATCACAGGCGTCGCGCTCCTTGTCATGCTGCTTGCGGATGGCGGCTCGAGGCCTGAAATGTGGGGCGAACTCTGGATGCATCAAGTTACCGCCACGCTCGCGCCGCCGATCGTGGGAGGTTTGCTGATGGCATTCAGCCGGCCCATCGCGAGAATGATAAGCTGGCAGGCATCGTCGGCTCCGCCCGGTGCGCCGACCGTCGGAGAGTTCACGCGCGTTGGCGTGTTTCTCCTCGGACTGTTCGCCTTGCTGAATGGCCTGCCATTCGTGATGCAGGCCATGTTCAATGGCATGGAGGTAGGGTTGAACAACTGGCTCACAACCGGCTTTGGGCTTCTCCTCGTCCTGCTTGCCTCGCCGATCGGCGACCTCCTTCAAAGATTGCGTGGACAAACCTGACGCAACAGAATCCGGCGCTATAGTCTTCTCATGGACGATATCACCGAATCGCAACCGCAGCCCGGCTCCAACTCGCCGGAGATGACGGTGTCCGAACTCGCCGGCGCGCTGAAGCGCACGGTTGAGGAGAACTACGCGTTTGTCCGGGTGCGGGGCGAGCTGGGACGGGTGGTGCTGGCGAAGTCGGGGCATCTGTACTTCGACATCAAGGATGAGGGCGCGACGCTCAACACCATCATGTGGAAGGGCAGCGCGGGGAAGCTGCCGTTCAAGCCCGAGGAAGGGCTTGAGGTGGTGGCCGAGGGGCGGCTGTCGACTTATCCGGGACGCTCTAACTACCAGATGATCGCTGAGCGGATGCGGCCGGCCGGTGTCGGCGCACTGATGCAGCTGCTCGAGGAGCGGAAGAAGAAGCTGGCGGCGGAGGGACTCTTTGCGCCGGAACGAAAGCGCCCGCTGCCATTTTTGCCGCGCGTGATCGGCGTGGTGACCAGCCCGACCGGCGCCGTCATCCGCGACATCCTGCATCGCGTGCGCGATCGCTTTCCGGTGCACGTCATCATCTGGCCGGCGCTGGTGCAGGGCGAGCGGGCTGCTGCTGAGGTGGAGGCGGGCATTCGCGGGTTCAATGCGTGTGAGCCCGGCGGCCCGATCCCTCGCCCCGATGTGATCATCGTTGCGCGCGGCGGCGGGTCGATCGAGGACCTGTGGCCGTTCAACGAGGAGCGGGTCGTTCGAGCGGCCGCAGAAAGCGTGATACCGCTGATCTCTGCGGTGGGGCACGAGACGGATACGACGCTGATCGACTACGCATCCGACCGGCGTGCGCCGACGCCGACGGGGGCTGCCGAGATGGCGCTGCCGGTTCGGGCGGATTTGCTGGCGAGCCTTGCCACGCTCGGTGCGCGGCTGGAACGGCGGACAGTGGCGGGTTTCGAGAAGCGGCGGCTGGAGTTGCAGTCTGCTGCCGGGCGATTGCCGAAGCCGGATGCGCTGCTGGCGCGGGCGCGGCAGCGGCTTGATCTGGCGTCGGAGCGGTTTGGCGGATCGTTATCGCGCATGCTTTCGCGCAAGCGGGCGCGGTTCGATCAGGCGAGCGGCGGGCTGAGGCCGGCGACGCTGCTGCGCGAGATTGCCGGACGGCGTGGCGAGGTGGCGCGTCTGGCTGGTCGGCTGGCGCCCGCGATGGAGCGGCGGCTGCGACGGGCCCAGGATGCCCTGAACCAGCAGGCGCGGGTGCTGCAGTCGGTGTCGTATGAGCGCGTGCTGGCCCGTGGCTTTGCGCTGGTGACGCGTGCCGATGGCGCGCTGGTGCGAGCGGCGGTGGGCGTTGCCGATGGTGATGCACTGCGGCTGCGCTTTGCGGACGGCGAGGTGGCGGCGACGGCTGGCGCTTCCGGGCCGGTTGCGCCTCGGCCGGAGTCTGCGCCGGAGCAGCCACAGCGTCCGCGCATTCGGCGGCGCACGCGCGGCGGGGACGACCAGGGTAACCTCTTCTAGGAGACTTCGATGCGTCTGGGCATGCGTTTCGGTTTTGCCGCGCTGGCGCTGCTGGCGGCTTCCTGTGCGACGGTGCAGGCGCCGCCTGCGGGGACAGATGCCGACACCGTCGCGTGGTGGGGCGTCACGGGCGATCTCTCGAGCGATGCGATGGAGGGGCGCGATACGGGGTCTGCGGGATATGGCCGTGCAGCAAAGTATGTGGCGGAGCGGTTTGCGAAGGCTGGGCTGAAGCCGGCGGGCGAGAACAATACGTGGTTCCAGACGCTGCCATTGCAAGAGGTGCGGGTCGAGAAGGAGGGGACGTCGTTTGGCGTTGTGCGCGTTCAGGGTGGCCGCGTGGACCTTCGCTTCCTGCATCAGATCACGGTGCGGCCTTCCCGCTTGCTGCCGGCGAGCCTGAATGCGCCGCTGGCGTTTCGGGGTTACTGCTCGGCGAGCGCAATGGGCGATGTGAAGGGGAAGGTCGTCGTGTGTTTCGGCGCCCGGCGCGCCGGGATGACGACGGGCGGTCAGCGGCTTGAGGCAGCGGCGAAGGCTGGGGCGGTCGGGATCATCAACGTGGATGATCCGGGTTTCACGATCGAGCCATCGCGCTGGCCCGAGGCTTATGCGCGGTCTGTCGGGTTTCGTGATGCGGCGCCGCCGGCTTATCCGGAGATGGTCGTGATGCGGCTGAGTGCAAGTGCGCTTGCTGCTGTACTCGAAGGTTCGGGCCAGGACGCGGAAGCGGTTCTGAAGGCGGGTGCGGCCTCGCAACCTTTGCCGAGCTTCGATGTGCCTGCACGGATGAGCGCGACGTTCGCGACGTCTGCACGCGAACTCCAGTCGGACAATGTGCTGGCGATTCTGCCGGGGACGGACCCGGTTTTGAAGGATGAGTTTGTGATCGTTTCGGCGCACCTTGATGGCTATGGGTTTGGCGAGCCGGTGAACGGGGACGAGCTCTACAATGGCGCGTTTGACGATGCGGCTTATGTGGCGACGCTGATCAGGCTGGCGGAGCAACAGGCGGGGGAGGGGTTCAAGCGGTCGGTTCTGTTTGCGGCTTATACGGGCGAGGAGAAGGGGCTGCTGGGCTCGAACTGGTTTTCGACGCATCTGACTGTGCCGAAGGAGAAGATTGCGGCGGTTATCAATCTGGATCAGCTGCGGCCGCTGTTCCCGCTGAAGATCCTGACGATGCATGCGATCGACGACACGACGCTGGCGGGGAATGTGCGGCGGGTGGCGTCTGGCATGGGGATCGAGATCCGGCCGGACCTGGAGCCGGAGCGCAACCTCAATCAGCGTACGGATCACTGGCCTTTCCTGCGCATCGGCGTGCCGGCAACCAATTTCGTTTTCGGCTTCGATCCGGGGACCGACGCCGAGGTGCGGTATCGTGAGTGGTACAACTCCCGCTATCACCGCCCGCAGGATGACATGGGCCAGCCGATCGACTGGGGGGCGGCTCGGGACATGAACACATTCTTCTATCGGCTGGTGGAGGACGTGGCGAACGATCCGGTGCGGCCGAGCTTTGTGGCGGGGAGCCAGTGGGCGCCGCGATAGGCGGCGAGCGGGCTGTTGTTGACAGATGCGCGTCCGCGTTCCCGCAGGAGACCTGCAGGGCGCGGACGTTGTGTTTATGGGTCGTGACTATGCCGGTTCGAAGCCCTCGTTCCATGCGGCGAGACGGTCCTCGATCAGCGGCGTGACAAGCTCCATGCCGGTGCGGATGAAGCGCTGGCCGCGGTTGAGCAGGCGATGGGAATCCCGCGCATGGATGCCGAACAGGCACGGTTCGTTGGCCCTGGCGTTGCGTGCGGCGATGCG
>JBBAUA010000036.1:0-35006 GCA_040398465.1 Hyphomonadaceae bacterium
CCTCTGCTGTTGCGTGCACCTGTTTCTTAGTCACAGCGAACAATTTAGTTCTAAGGCCCTTATGTATGCGATGGCGTACGGACCGCAGCGGGCAGAGGGCGCACAACTGCCCTTGCGAAGAAGGGCGGCGCCACATGCAACATCAGAGACGTTCCAGACGCTACGGGGCCGCAACCTACCTGGCATGGGCGTCGGTGCTGGCGGTCATCGTAATGCTTGGAGGATTTTCCCTCTTCGGCAGCTAGGCGGCAGGAACTCGCAGCGTAAACGCAGCGCCGCCTGCCCCATTGGACGACATGACAAGCTCACCCTTCATGCCGCGCGCCAGCTCGCGGGCGATCGCAAGTCCCAAGCCTGCGCCTCCGCGCGAGGCTGAACCGGCGAAGGGCTGGAAAAGCCGGCCCACGACCATCGCGGGCACGCCCGGACCATTGTCGGCAATCTCGACCACGGCAGCATCGCCATCACGGAAGACGCGGGCCACGACCTTGCCCGGGCATTTGCGGTCCTTCTGGTCCCGTATCGCTCGCGCTGCATTGCGCACCAGGTTGGCGACGATGCGGTGGACATGATCGGCGTCAGCCATGGCTGTGACGGGACTGGGCGCTTCCACCTTCCATTCGATGTCGCCACAGCCGGCGAGGCCCTCCGCCGCCGCTTCGTCGATCGCGGGGATGAGGTTCACGCTGGCGAGGTTCGGCTCGGCCACTTCCTCGCGCGCATGGCTCAGCGTCGCCTCGGCGAGGTTGACCGCACGCTGGATGGCGCGCTCCAGCCGCGGCGCGGCGCGCTTCACGCGCGGGTCTTCGGATTCGGCGAGACCCTCGGAGACGATCTGTGCGGCGGAGAGGGAGTTCCGCAGGTCGTGGTTGATCTTGGCGACCGCCTCACCGAGTTCGGCCAGCCGCTTGCGCTGGCGAAAGGCTGCGGAGACGGTCTTCTGCATCGCCTGCAGCGCCACGTTGGCGCGGCGCATCTCGTATGCGCCCCGCGTCATCGGCTCGAACTCCGAGCCCTCCGGCGCATTGGCGAAGCGGACGATGCCCAGCGTCAGGCGCCGCATTGGCTGGATTACCAGCCGGTAGATCGCGAAATAGACCAGCGCGCCGACGATGGCGGCAATCAGCAGGGAGAGCAGCAGCAGCGTGCGGGAGAAGGCGATCAGCCCGTCCTTCAGCCCCTGCTCCTGCACGATCACTTCCATCACCTCGTCCCGCGTCAGCGATGGCGAGAGTAGGATGCGCAGGAAACGGCCCCGGGGCGCGAACATGTGATTGAACGCGCCGACAATGCCGTCCAAGAAATTCTCGGTCCGGAGATCGATGACCACGAGCTCGCCGGAGATGTCGATGGCGGGCGGCAGGATCTCGCCCCGGAAATCCTGCTCCTGCACGGCTACGGAGACGACCTGCGCGCGCTCCAGCAGCTGGCGGGACAGTTCATCGCCCACCCGCCCGTCTGGGGCCGCCTCGACGGCCAGGGCGGCGATCTGGGCGGCCTGCCCCCGCTCCTCCAGCCAGTTGTTGCGGAAAGAGCCGGCCAGGACCGGATAGGCCAGCGCCACGGCAATTAGGACAAATACGCCCGTGGAGATGAGGAGGCGGCCCCGAAGGCCAGACAAAAAGCGTCCTTTTTCGCCTTCCGGCGCACTGGCCGGGGCGGCATCTCCCTCCGGATGATCGATCTCGCTCAGCTGGTGGTCCCCTGGGCGTTACCGGTTCGCGCGGCCTTGCCGTCTTTTCATGTGGTTGTACGGCCTAGCAGTCACAATCCCGTCGCCGGAAGGCGACTTCATGCGACAGTCCGGTCGTGCTTGACTTGCCCGGATCGACCATGTAGTTCCCCCGCCTCCTAAAGGAATAAGGGGCAGTGACCCGTGTCCACCAAACGGACTTTCCAGCCGAGCAACCTGAAGCGCAAGCGGCGCCACGGGTTCCGCGCGCGCATGGCGACCAAGAACGGCCAGAAAATCCTGGCCTCCCGCCGCGCCAAGGGCCGCAAGCGCCTGAGCGCGTAAGCGCTCCCGTCACGTCCAATGCGCGCGTAAGCGTTCCTGCGACCCCTGACAGCAAGCTGCAAATCGATGTCCTGCGCCTTCGTGTGCGGCGCGAATTCCTGTTTGTGGCCGCAGGTTTTGCAGAAAGGCGCCGCCTGATCGTCGTCCAGGCCCGCCGCAGGACCCTTTCGAGGGCCGAGGCCGGCGCAGGCTTCACCACCACCAAGAAGATCGGCAACGCGGTCATCCGCAACCGCGCCCGGCGCCGCCTGCGTGAAGCTGCGCGGGCGCTTTTGCCGGTTCACGGGATCGGCGGGGCGGACTACGTCTTTGTCGCGCGTCAGGAAACCGCCGCAGCGCCCTGGCCTCGTTTGCTTGACGATATGGAAAAGGCGTTGGTAAGCCTCCGCCACCGCCTCTTGCCCCCTGATGGTGCCCCTCAGGCGGACGCCAGCGCCTCCAGCTCCCGGACCTGATCCATGGAACAGCAAGACCAGCGAAATCTCCTGCTGGCGCTCGCCCTGTGCTTCGGGCTGTTCATGATTTACAACATCTTCGTGCTGGAGCCCCAGCAGAAGGCAGCACAGGCCGCCCGCCAACAAGCCACCGCCAACGCCGTCGAGCAGGCCGCGTCGCCCACGCCGACCATACGGCCGCGCGAGGAAATCGTCACCGCAGGTCTCGCCGCCGGACAACGCGTCGCCGTGGACGCGCCCTCGATCGAAGGCTCGATCTCCCTTCTCGGCGCCCGCATTGACGACGTGTCGCTGAAGAATTTCTACGAGACGATCGGCGACAAGGAAGCCAAGAACCCGGTCGGCGAGATCAAGCTGCTGGCCCCGGCCGAGACCGAGCGCGCCTTCTACGCGACCGTCGCCTGGACAACGCCGAGCACGAGTACCGACAGCGTGCTCTGGACCCAGACCAGCACCGGCCCCCTGACGGCCGAAAACCCGCTGCAGCTGACCTACACCGCGGCCGCCGTGCGCATCGACCGGACCATCAGCGTCGATGGCGACTACATGTTCACCGTCTCTGACGTTGTCACCAACACGGGCGTAGCTCCCGTCACGCTGACCCAAAAGGCGCAGCTGCGCCAGCGCCAGACGCCTGACCTCGTCACCACGCCGGTTCAGGAACAGGGCGCGCATCGCGGCGCGCTCGGCGTCTATGGCACCGACAAGAACCAGATGAAGAACTACCACGACCTGACCCAGGGCCAGGCCGTGTCGCGCGCCGTGACCGGCGGGTGGAACTCGCTGACCACCAAATACTGGATGGCTGCCGCCATCCCCGAACAGGGCGAAGCCGTGACGATGGTCGCGCGATCCGAAGCGCTGAACGGCGAAGTCAGCTATTCCGCGGGCTACGATCTTTCGCCTTATGAAATCCAGCCCGGGCAGTCGATCACCAAGACCGCGCGTATCTTCGCCGGCGCGAAGCGGCTCAGCGTGCTTGAGCGCTATGAGAACACGGAAGGCGTGCCGTCCTTCACTGATGCGATCGACTGGTCGTTCATGTTCTTCATCACCAAGCCCTTCTTCTACTTCCTCATGCTTCTGCAGGGCTGGGTCGGCTATTTCGGCATCGCCATCCTTGTGTTGACGGTCGTGGTGAAGACGCTGTTCTTCCCGCTGCAGTACAACATGTACAAATCCATGTCGAAGATGCGCCTGCTGCAGCCCGAGATGAAGTCCATCCAGGAACGCTTCGCCGCCGATCCGCAACGCATGCGCGCGGAACAGGCCAAGCTGTTCCAGCGCGAGAAGGTGAACCCGGTCGCGGGCTGCCTGCCGCTGATCCCGACCATGTTCGTGTTCTACGCCCTCTTCCACGTCCTCAACGTCACGATCGAGATGCGGCACACGCCCTTCGTTGGCTGGATCAGGGACATGTCGGCGGGTGACCCGACCTCGATCTTCAACCTGTTCGGCCTGATCCCGTGGGAGCCGCGCTCGGTCCCGTTGATCGGCGGCCTGCTCGGCATCGGCGTCTGGCCGATCCTGTATGGCATCACCATGGTCGGCCTGCAGGGACTGTCGGCGCCGCCGGCCGACCCGATGCAGAAGGCGATCATGAAATGGATCCCGCTGCTGTTCACCGTGCTGTTCGCAGGCTTCGCTGCGGGCCTCGTGATCTACTATGTCTGGTCGAACATCATCTCGATCATCCAGCAGTACATCATCATGCGCCGCACCGGCGTCGAGACCGAGTTCGACAAGTGGATGAAGAAGCGGTTCGGCGGAGCCAAGAAGCCCGCCTAAGCGACTGGAAGCCCGCCCTCGTCCTTCGAGACGAGCCCTGCGGGCTCTCCTCAGGACGAGGCCTTCGCTGGCAATCGTCCCATAGTCCTCATCCTGAGGAGCTCGCGCAGCGGGCATCTCGAAGGACGAGGACGGGCTCACGGACCTGAAGCCTATGACCGAATTCACACCCGACCAGATTGAAGCCGCCCGCAAACTGTTCGCGGGGCCGGTGGCCTTCGTCATGGGCGCCGTGGCGATCGGCGCGATGCCCGCAAGCGACCGGCCCGAGATCGCCTTTGCCGGCCGCTCCAATGTCGGCAAGTCGAGCCTCATCAACGCGCTGTGCAATCGCAAGAACCTCGCGCGCGCGTCCAACACGCCGGGCCGGACGCAGGAGATCAATTTCTTCGATCTCGCCGAGGGCAAGTTCTATCTCGTCGACCTGCCCGGCTATGGCTTCGCCGATGCGCCGAAAAAGAATGTCGACACGTGGAGCCGGCTCAACCTCAACTACCTGCGCAGCCGATCGAAGCTGCGCCGTGTCTTCATGCTGATCGACGCACGCCGCGGCATCGGCGATGTCGACCGCACCGTGATGAAGGATCTCGATAGCACGGCCGTGCAGTACCAGATCGTGCTCACCAAATCCGACAAGATCAAGAAGTCCGAATTGCCGGAACTGGTGGCCGCCACGACGGCGACGCTGATGAAGCAACCCGCCGCGCATCCGCACGTGCTGGTGACGTCGAGCGAGAAGGGCCTCGGCATCCCGGAGCTGCGGGCGACGGTGCTGTCGCTTCAGTGAGTTTTGCTGTCAGCCTTGAAGCATCGACGGCGTCGCAACGTCAGAACTTCCTGCCAATGCACTGTCAGCTACCCGTACATCTCACCGGCAAAATCGTTACGTCCCGCTGTCGGGTTTGATATTCCTTGCTCGTCCTCTGGACACAGGCAACTGAGCGCCCCACATGGCGGGAGGCCGCCTCAAGAGCCACAACGATACGCCGGGGGTCTCCCACATCATGCAACCCGTTCTCTCCATCCGGGGTCTCAGCAAGTCCTACAAGGGCGGGCTGCAGGCGCTGAAGACAGTCGATCTCGATATCCAGAAGGGCGAGATCTTCGCCCTTCTCGGCCCCAACGGCGCGGGCAAGACGACGCTGATCAACGCCGTGTGCGGGATCGTGACGCCGACAACCGGCGTGATCACGGCCGCCGGCTATGATACGCGCAAGGAATACCGCGCCGCGCGCTCGCTGATCGGCCTCGTGCCGCAGGAAATGCATATCGACATCTTCGAGACCGTCTGGGCCGTGACGACCTATTCGCGCGGCCTGTTCGGCCTGCCCCCCAACAACGCGCACATCGAAAAAACCCTCAAGGACCTCTCGCTGTGGGACAAGAAGGACGAGAAGCTGCAGGCGCTCTCCGGCGGCATGAAGCGCCGCGTGCTAATCGCCAAGGCGCTGGCGCACGAGCCTGAAATCCTCTTCCTCGACGAGCCCACGGCAGGCGTTGACGTCGAGCTTCGCCGCGACATGTGGAACCTTGTCCGCAAGCTGCGCGATAAGGGCGTCACCGTCATCCTCACCACGCACTACATTGAGGAGGCCGAAGAGATGGCCGACCGCGTCGGCGTCATCGCCAAGGGCGAACTGATCCTCGTCGAGGAGAAGAAGACGCTGATGAAGAAGCTGGGCAAGAAGCAGGTGAATTTCGAACTCGCCGAGCCGCTTGGCGCCCTCCCGGATGGACTCTCGGGCTGGGACCTCCAGCTGGCCGACAAGGGCCACCGCCTCGAATACACGTTCGATACCACGGCGGAGCGCACCGGGGTCGCATCGCTGATCAGCCGCATGAGCGAGCTTGGCATCCAGTTCAAGGACCTCGAGACGAAGTCGTCCTCGCTTGAGGACATCTTCGTCAGCCTCGTGCACACGCCGAAAGCCGAAACCGCGAAGGAGTTGGCGAAATGACGGATGCCGCAGCCACAGCGACGACCGCGCCGGTCGAGCGTCCCGCCCGCCATGTCTCCGCCTTCAACGGCCACAGCGTCTGGGCGATGTACCGCTTCCAGATGGTGCGCTTCTTCCGCACCATCGGCGAAAGCCTCGCCACGCCTGTGATCACGACCGCGCTCTATTTCGTGGTGTTCGGTTCCGCTATCGGGAGCCGCATGGCGCCGATCGTGCCGGGCCTGGAGTATGGCTCCTTCCTGGTGCCGGGCCTCATCATGCTGTCGATCTTTACCAACTCGATCTTCAACGCGAGCTTCGGCATCTACTTCCCGAAATTCACCGGCACGATCTACGAGCTGCTCTCCGCGCCCGTCTCCTACCTTGAAATCGTCATCGCCTTCGTCGGCGCGGCGGCGACCAAATCCGTGATCCTCGGCCTCGTCATTCTCGCGACAGCCTATCTCTTCGTGCCGGTGACGATCCTGCACCCCGTCGAGATGGTGGCGCTCCTGATCCTGGTGTCGTTCGCCTTCAGCCTCTTCGGTTTCATCATTGGCATCTGGGCGCAGAGCTTCGAGCAGCTGAACTTCATCCCGATGCTGATCGTCACGCCGCTCACCTTCCTCGGCGGCGCATTCTACACCGTCGACATGCTGCCCGAGGCCTGGCAGGGCATCGCCCAGCTCAACCCGGTCGTTCACCTGATCTCCGGCTACCGCTGGGCGTTCTTTGGCCTCGAAGGCGACAATGTGATGCTGAGCCTTGGCGTCACCGCCGTGTTCATCGCCGTGCTGCTGGCCGTCGTCAGCTGGATGTTCAAGACGGGCTACCGGCTCAAGAACTAGGTTTCAGGCGGGGTCTTCTACCCCCGCCCGAAACCCGCTACACCGCGCGCCATGACGAAGATACCTGCCCTGATTGCTGACCCCAACGCGGATGCATTCGCCACCGCGCGTCTGCTGTCGGAGGCGCTTCCCTACATCCAGCGCTATGACCGGCAGACCATCGTCATCAAGTATGGCGGCCACGCCATGGAGAACCAGGAGCTGGCGGACCTGTTCGCCCGCGACGTGGTCCTCCTCAAGCTGCTCGGCATCAACCCTGTCGTCGTGCATGGCGGCGGACCGCAGATCGGCCGCATGCTGGAGAAGCTGGGCATCAAGTCGACGTTCGAGGATGGCCTGCGTGTAACCGACGCGGCCTCGATGGAGATCGTCGAGATGGTGCTGGCAGGCGGCATCAACAAATCCATCGTCCGCGCCATCAACGCCGCCGGCAACCAGGCCTTCCAGATCGACGGCGCAGACCCGGACCGCGTCACGAAAGTGAAAGCCGTCGGCCTGTCGGGCATCGACGCCAACCTGATCACCGCGCAGAAGTTAACGCGCACCAAGCGCGACCCTGATTCGAACATCGAACGGGTGGTCGAACTCGGCTTTGTCGGCGAGCCCGACAAGGTGGACATTTCGGTACTGGAAGCATTGGCCGCCCAGGCGGACGATGATTTCATCCCCGTGGTCGCCCCTGTCGGCATCGGACCGGACGGAAAGAGCTTCAACATCAACGCAGACACCGCCGCCGGCGCCATCGCGGGCGCGCTCAAGGCCGAACGCGTGCTGTTTCTCACCGACATTGCCGGCGTGCTCGGCAAGGACGGGAAGCTGATGGAGAAGCTGTCCGTCGACGAGGCGCGCGGTCTTATCGCAGACGGAACTGCTCAGGGGGGGATGATTCCCAAGCTTGAAACGGCCATTCAGGCAGTGGAAAAGGGAGTCGGCGCCGCCGTCATCATGGACGGGAGGCAGCGCCACGCCCTGCTGATGGAGCTTTTCACCGAACATGGCGCCGGTACGCTGGTTCACAACGGCAAACCCCGTGGCTAGCTGGCCCCTCCGGCTCGGCGTGCTCGTTGCTTTGCTGGCCGCCTTCATCGTCCCCTCTTCCGCGCAGGGCGGCTCAAATGGCTGGCAGCTGTGCAACAACACCAGTTATGTCGTGGAGGCCGCCACAGGTCGCCCGGACAGCGAGGATGTCATCGTCGAAGGCTGGACGCGCATCCGTCCCGGCCAGTGCGAGACCGCCCTCGAAGGCCCGCTGAAGGCAGGCGTCTATTTCGTGTTCGCCCGCTCGTCCAAGGCCCACCGCGGCGGCCAGCGCGACTGGAGCGGCAAGACCCCGCTCTGCGTCGACACCAACGGCTCGTTCGCCGTCGAGAATCCCTCCTCCTGCCAGTCCATGGGCATGGAACAGCGCGGCTTCAGCGCCGTGCGCATCGATGGCAAGGGCGCCTCGATGACGCTCAAGGAGACGGAGCTTTACGACAAGAACAACCAGTCGCCACAGAATGCCGGCATCCAGCGCCTGCTCAACGACGCCGGCATCTTCCAGGATGTCGTGGACGGCTATCTGGGCCGCGAGAGTCGCGCGGCCATCAACGCCTTCCTGGCCGAACGCAAGTTGCCGCCGAACACGACACAAGCTGAGCTGATCGACGTGCTGGAAGACGTCGCCAACCGCCGAGCGCGGCAGGTCGGCATGGAGCTATGCAATCGCACCGGCAACCGCATCCTTGCCGCGATGGCGCGCAGCCGCCCCGACGGCCTTGAGTCACGCGGCTGGTGGCTGATCGACGCCAATCTCTGCGTCCGCGCTGTCGACGAAAGCCTGATCACGGCCCCGCACTACGTTTTTGCGGAGATGCAGACCGACGACGGCATCCGCCGCCTGAAGAATGCATCGACCGTCTTCTGCACCTCACGCGCCCAGTTCGCCATCCTCGGCAACCAGAACTGCGAGCTTCGTCGATATCGTCAGGAGAAATTCATCGAGACGACCCCTCCTGAGGAAGGCAAGCTCGTCTACGAATTCTTCGAAAGCGCGTTTGGCCCGCCGCAGGCGGATTGAGCTACCGGGGTGAGCCTACTCGCCGACCGCAGCCGGTTCAGACGTCGCTGCAACCGCGGGAGCCGATTCGGCAGTCTCTTCCGTTGCTTCAACTTCAAGCCCGGCCAACCACTCGACGCCCGCGCCGAATTTTGGCTTGCCCGCCTCCGTTCGATAGCTCACGGCGTCAGCGCCGAGCTTGCTCCATGCATCGACAGCGTATGGCTTGAACAATTCCGACGAGACGTACGCGTCGCACGTCTTGCTCAACACACAGATCTGAAGCGCGTCGAAGAAGTCGAAGTAAATGAAGACATCGTTGAGCTTGAGTGCGCCAGCAGGCGCATCCGCTGTCCCATCAGAATAGATCCTTTCCCGCGCCGCCAACTGGTCACTGCGGTTGAAGATCTCGAACATCCTGAACGTCTCGATGAACGAGGCTCTTACTTCCTGTTCGAACTGGCGCTCCTGCAGCTCATAGTCCTTGGCAGCCTGGACCTGTTCTGCAGCGATCGCCTTTTCCTGCTGGTCTATCGCCGTCCAACCGCCGACGCCTACGCCGATCATGCCGACCCAGGTCGCAATGATCGTCGACCAGCCCGCAAATCCCGTCTTTTCCGCCACGACATCCCTCCCCTTGGCCCCGATTTCCCCAACTGGAGACCAGCCTTGCACACTGCGCCGCGAAAGGCAGCACTCGGGCTTGGCGGTTATGCAGCAATACGGACAAGCACTGAGTAAGGCGACCAAGGTGACAGCGCCAATGACGCCTACTTCGTCCGCGTATCCTGAGCCCTATCCGCGGCTGTCGCCGCTGCCGGTGCGGCCTTTCCCTTCGCCTTGCCGTTCTTCTTTTCCGGTTTAGGCGGCGCAGGCACCAGCACGGGCCTGAACGGCTTCAGCGGCCCCGGATTGTACCTCGGCTTCAGGTCAGCCGCAGACAGGCGCTGCACGACACTCGGATCGAGAACGCTGCCGGCAAAATCGACCGTCGGCATCTCCTTCCGCGACTTGGCAGCCCAGATGCGGCGCGAGGCGAACGGATAGTTCATCGGCGACAGCGAGTCCCAGAAACGCGGGCGGGAGATGCGGCCGGTGAACACCAGCCCCGCCTCGCGCACCGCGATGCTCAGCGGCGATTCATCGCCGCCATAGCTGCCGTAGAAGCGCAGGCCGCAATCGGCCGCGCCTTCCGCGATCCATTTCAGCGGCGCCGCCGACAGAGGCGATCCCTCCCCGCCGCCAATGTCGCCATGCGTGCCGATGAACCAGCGCTGCGCATAGCGCTGGCGCCCCTCCGTGCAATGCTCGCGCTTGTTGGCCTCGTCCACGCCCTCCCACAGCGTGGGTGGAAAGCCGAGCCGGTTCTCGTCCACCGCCACCGCATGACGCGCCGACAGCACACACTTGCCTATCTCCATGTCGTGAAAACCAAAGCGCTTGTTGAACATCGACGCCAGCCCGCCCAGCGCGCTGGGCACGCCGCGCTGGCCCACCGTGTCGAAGATGCCGAGATATGTGACCTTCGGCGCCTCCTCAGACTTGATGCGCGCGCCGTCCGCGGCCCGCTTGCCCTTGCCATAGCTCGCGCGGAAATCGCGCCGCGCGCGCTCATAGTCTTCCAGTTCGAACTTGGTGGCCTTTCGTCCGGGGTTCGCGCGATAGAGCCGGAACGCGTCCCATGCTTTCTCGGCATGCATGCGGCTGACAATACCCGCGCTCCCGATCAGCCCCGCAAAGCTGCGCGCGCAGAACGCGCCGCGGCTGAATCCGAACACGTAGATCTCGTCGCCATCCTCATAGTTGAAGGCCAGACGCAGGTAGGTCTCGACGATGTTGTCTTCCAGCCCTTCGCCGAACACACCGCCAAGGATGCGGTTCAGCCATTCGCTGAACCCGTCCAGGAACCCGTCCTTGCCCAGCGCATCGACGTTGGAGCCGACGCCCTGGCTGTAGAGCACGATCTGCGGAATCTGCGTGCCGTCCGCCAGCGTGTGCGTGTGGGCGATGCTCCGGGCAATGATGGCGATGTTGGTGGGCTGCGGCTGGCGCAGCTTCTGCCAGGTGCCGTCAAAACAGACCACAAAACGCTTCAATACCGCCACCCACGCCAGAACGCGGCCAACCTAACAGAGCGGCGCAGGACCGCCAGCCTGTCTGGCGCGATGAGCGCATGCCTAGGGCATGGCCTTCAATGCCGCTTCCAGGCCCGGCCGCATCACGTCGTCGGCGGGATCAGCGCCAAGCACGACGTTGACATAGAGCGCCTGGACGAAAGCCTGCGCATTGTGCCGCCACGCCAGCCCGGCCTCGCTCGAAAAGACCGCACCGGCATCCTTCGGCGTCGCGATCGCCTTGAGCCAGTCCGTCCACGCCGCCTCGTCCATCGCGCCGCGCGCCGCCGCGAACAGCACCGGCCGCGCCAGCCGCTCGCTCTCGCCGTGAATGTAGGCGTGCGCCTGCGGCGCCGCTTGCGCGCCAACGGCCGACACGATGAGCCGAAGGCCCTCGGCGTCGATCTTCGAATTCAGAGCAAGCTGCGTCAGGAGATCCGACCCATGCGCCACCGCGTGCCGCCACCCGTCGGCATCGTCGAAGCCGCGATAGTCAGAAATGTTGATGAACCAGTGCTGCGCGTCGACAAGCAGCTTCACACGCTCATCGTCGGTGAGAAACGCCTGCACGCGATCCGCCCGCGCCACTTCGGAAAGCACCAGCGCCGCGAACGACTGCCCGATGCCGTACGGGTCCGGCGCCTGCAGCCGCGCCCGATCCCAACCGGCTGGCTGGCATCCGGCGGGCTGCACCATAGGTGTCGCCGCGCCCGACAACGGCGGGTAAAGTATCCAGCCGCCGCCAAAATCCCCTCCGGCAGCCGGCATTCTGGGGTCGCCGGAGTTTGCGCACGCCGCCAGGGCCAGCGCCAATGCCGCAGCCGGAATTTTCTTCATGGCGCAGCCCCCGCTTTTCACCGCGCATTATGTCACCCGCCGCCCGCAGACGCCAATGCGTGATCGACTTTAGCGACAACCTGCGCTTTTACTCCGTTGCTGCTTTCAACGATGCCCACCTGCCAAGGAAACTGCATGAACCGCCTTGTCCCGCTGTCCGCCCTTGCCGCATGCCTGCTGGCCGCCTGTTCGCCGTCAGCGCCGGCGCCGCAGGTCGCAGAAACGCCCCGCGCAGAAGCCGCGGACGAAGGCGGCCACGACGGCCCCCTCGTGCCGATGATGACCTGCGATTCGAACGCGATGTTCAACGCATCGACAACAAAGTCCTCGTTGATCGCAGCACACGGCGCGGAGAATGTCCGTGAGGAAAAGGCGCCGTGGGTCGACAGCGAACTCGACGCCGTCGTTCTGTGGCCTGACGATCCCGCCATGCGCGCCGAGGTCCTCTGGTTCGGCGACAAGGCGGGCATGCCGGAAGCCGCCCGCGTCTCCGGCGGACCGGAATCGCTGTGGGTCGGACCCGAGGGTCTCCTGCTGGGCGCGACCATCGCCGACATCGAGGCGGCCAATGGCGGACCCTTCATGATGACCGCCTTCGAGAACCACAACCACGGCGAAGTCTCGAACTTCCTCGGCGGCAAACTCGACGCCGAAGTTGGCGGCTGCCGCGTCAGCCTCGCGCTCGACGCCGCGCTGGATGCGCCGGAAGCCACGGTGGCCGCCCTCTCAGGCGACTCCGAAAAATCCTTCCGCTCCGACAGCCCCGAAATGCGCGCAGCGCAACCCGTGCTGGCCGAAATGACGATCCTGTTCTTCAAGCCATGACCTACGCCCCGCCCCTCTCAGGCTCGCAACAGGACGAGACGATCGAGCTGCGTCCGAAGTTCGACGCCGACGGCCTCGTCGCGGCCATCGCGCAGGACGCAGATACCGGCGAGGTCCTGATGCTGGCGTGGATGAATGCAGAGGCGCTGCAGCTGACCATCGACACCAGCCGCGCAGTCTACTGGTCGCGCTCGCGCAAGGCGCTCTGGCGCAAGGGCGATACGTCAGGCCACGAACAGCATGTCGCTGAAGTCCGCGTCGATTGCGACCAGGACGCGGTGCTCCTCAAGGTGCGCCAGACAGGCGCCGCCTGCCACACTGGCCGCCGTTCGTGCTTCTATCGTATCGCCACGCCTACGGGCCTGAAGAAAGCCTGAGCCCTTCCACTCCGCGCCACGCTCCGCTAGCCTGCACGAAGACAATGGAGGTGCGGATGTTCAGGACAGCGTTGATCGCGGCGACCATAGCGCTCGTATCATGCACGGCCGGCCCGACTTCGGGCGAACCGCAGACAATGACTTCTGCGACGAACTGGAACACAGCGGCAATCGCCGACGTCGCGTCTTACGTCCAGTCGCAGAAGACAACTGGCTTCCTGATCATCCAGGACGGCAAGACGATCGCCGAACACTATTGGCCGCTGCCCGACGATCCCGCCTCTCAGACCTTCCGCGCCAACTTTGTCCATGGCGAGCAGGCAGGCGGCGCGTTGCGCGAGGACGTTGCCTCGCAGCAGAAAAGCCTGATCGCCTTCCTCGTCGGCGTCGGCGTGGACAGGGGGCTGATCGATATCGAGAAGTCGGTCGCGTCCTACATCGGCGCAGGATGGTCGAACGCCTCGCCCGAACAGGAGGCCGCGATCACAGTCCGCCACCTGCTCGAGATGAACTCCGGCCTGAAGGAAAACCTGACATACGAGTCTCCGGCAGGCGCGCAGTTTTTCTACAACACGCCAGCCTACGCCAAGCTGAAGCCTGTGCTCGAGAAGGCAGCGGGACAGGAACTCCGGATCCTCACCCAACTCTGGTTCACCAAGATCGGCGACATGCACAGTACGGGCTGGGAGAAGCGTCCCGGGGCCTTCGCCGACGTCGGCAACCCGACAGGCCTCGTCACCACGCCGCGCGATCTCGCGATCATGGGGCAGATCATCCTCGACCGTGGCCGCAAGCCCAATGGCGCGCGCATCATCTCCGAAGCCCAGCTCGATGCGATCTTCAAGCCGAGCACGACCAACCCAGCTTATGGCCGCCTGTGGTGGCTCAACAACGGCGCCTACGCCCTGAATGTCGGCCCCAACGCCCCACGCCGCGAAGGCCGATTCATCCCGTCAGCACCGGCCGACATGCTCTCCGCCCTCGGGGCGCAGGACCGGAAGCTGTTCGTCGTCCCCTCGATGAAGCTGATCGTCGTCCGCACCGGCCAGGCCGCCCCCGACCGCGACTTCAACGACAAGCTCTGGCAATTACTGGCGAAGGCTGCGCCGCAGCAATAATGCACCGAAAAGGGTCGGCCTCTTCCCATCTTCGGCAGGCATGCTAACGCAAACCGTCACCTGCGGAGGAGTATACCCATGAAGAGCCAGGCCATCGTCGCTTACGGCGCGCCGCTTGAGGAAGTCACCTCCGACATCCCGACGCCCAAGGGCACGGAGGTGGTCGTGAAGATCACCCATTCCGGCGTCTGCCATTCCGACGTCCACCTGCAAGACGGGCATGTCGACATCGGCGATGGCGACAAGATCGACTGGTCCAAGGGACGCACCCTGCCCCACACGCTGGGCCACGAGATCGAGGGCACGCTCTCGGCCGTCGGCCCGGACGCTCAGGGCCTGCTCGAAGGCCGCGCCGTCGGCCAGCGCTTCGTCGTCTTCCCGTGGATCGGTTGCGGCGAGTGCGCCACCTGCAAGCGCGACCAGGAACACATCTGCGCCAAGCCGCGCCAGCTCGGCATCCAGGTCGCCGGAGGCTATTCCGAATACGTCCTCGTCCCGCACCCGAAATACCTGCTCGATGCGACAGGCGTCCCCGAAGGCCTCGCGGCCACTTACATGTGCTCGGGCATCACGGCGTTCTCCGCGCTCAAGAAAGTGCGTACCGCCTATGAGGGCGAATCCATCGCCATCGTCGGCCTCGGCGGGGTCGGCATGATGGGCCTGCAGTTCGCGCGCGCCATGTTCCCGCAGAACAAGATCATCGGCTGCGACATCGACGCGAAGAAGCTCGATGCAGCGATGGCTGCCGGCGCACACGCGGTCTACAATTCGAAGGAAGCGGACTCGCTGAAGAAGCTGAAGCTCGACACCGGCGGCGGCGTCGCAGCCGCAGTTGATTTCGTCGGCTCCACGCCCTCGCTCAACTACGCCAACGGCGCCATCCGGCGCGGCGGCGAGATCATCGTGGTCGGCTTGTTCGGCGGCAAGTTTGCAGCCCCGATTCCCACCTTCCCCGGCCGGCCCTATTCGATCGTCGGCTCCTACACCGGCCCGCTCGGCGAGACGCGCGAGATGATGGATCTGGTGAAGACCGGAAAGATCGCCCCGATCCCGGTGGAGATGCGCGCCCTCGACCAGGCCGAACGCACGCTCAACCAGCTGCGCGAAGGCACGATCGTCGGGCGAGTTGTCCTGAGACCCTAGAGCAAGGCGAGCCGGCACTGAGAGGCTGCTTCGAGCGGATCGCGTTCGATACGGCGGCCGGTCGATACCGCGCGCCGCGCATACGCTTCATGACGGTTGTGTTTCAAGCGCCGCGACCAGCCAGAGAGCACGCTCACGCTGCTGCGCGAAGGATAGATCGTCGGAAGACGTGATCGCCGAGAGAATTTTCGAGAGACGTAAGGCGTACGAAGATGCCTGACCTGAAACGGAGGCGCCCGATGTTCCGGACGCCCCCGCCAGATTCAGATGCTCAGCCTGCCTTGGCGGAGGCGATGCAGTTCTTGCTGTTCCAGATCCCCATGAGATG
Organism: Hyphomonadaceae bacterium; assembly: GCA_040398465.1. Taxonomy (GTDB): domain Bacteria; phylum Pseudomonadota; class Alphaproteobacteria; order Caulobacterales; family Hyphomonadaceae; genus UBA7672. The sequence goes on from JBBAUA010000036.1 coordinate 15,826, forward strand.
GGTCCGGCGTTCGTTGACGAGCTTCTGCGCGCTGTCCGCGTCCATGTAGTTTCCGACAGCTGCCGGCCAGGACAGGAGCACCGCTGCAACGTTGGCCGTGTTGACGCCCTTGTTGCCGTCAGCTTGCTTGTTGATGGTGTCGAGCTTGGCGAATTCCGCCGTGAGCTGATCGCAAGCCAGCGCAGCGTCCATTGGCTGGACAGCCGCAACTTTTTCCGTGGTTGTGCAACCAGCGATCACCATAGCGGCGATGCTGAGCGCCAGTCTGGCGCAGTGCATCCTCGCCCGGCGGCATTTCGCAAGCGTGCGAATCTGCCTTCAGGCAGCGAAGTTCGCCAGCAGCTGGCGTTCGCCCATCGCGAGCGCCATCTTGTGCGTGAGTTCGCGCTGGTCCAGCGGCTTGGATACATAGTCCGTCATGCCAAGCGCGAGATAACGCTCGCGGTCGCCGCTCATCGCATCAGCCGTCAGCGCGATGACAGGCAGTTCGGCCCATGGCTCGCGTGATCCGCGGATACGCCTGATCGCTTCCTTGCCGTCCATGACAGGCATGTGCACGTCGAGCAGCACGATATCGAATTTCTCGTCGCGCAGGCGGTCCAGCGCCTCCTGCCCGTTCACCGCCTCGACATAGCGCGCCGAGAGCTGCGCGGTGAACAGCTTCACGACCTGGCGATTCACCGCGTTGTCGTCCACCAGCAGGATCTTGATACCGCGCAGGTTGCGCAGCTCGGTCTCGCTCGCGGCGGATGCAAAGGGCTCGGCAGGCTTGCCAGCGTGGTCCTGCATTGCGGCTTCGGCCACGAAGGTCAGCGTGAATGTCGAGCCGACGCCGGGCTCGCTCTCAACCGTCACGTCGCCGCCCATAAGCCGCGCCAGCTGACGCGTGATGGCAAGGCCAAGACCCGATCCGCCAAAGCGACGCGATATGGTTGCGTCGGCCTGGGTGAATGTCGTGAACAGCCGGCTCATCACGGCCGGCGTGATGCCAATGCCCGTGTCCCGCACGGCGACAGCGATGCGCCACAAGCCGGGCTGGAATTCCTCCGAATTCACGTCGACCTTCACCGCGCCGCGTTCGGTGAACTTGATCGCGTTGGACAGGAGGTTGCCGACGCACTGACGCACGCGCACGGGGTCGAAATGCAGCATCGCCGGCATGCCGGGCGCGATATGGAGATCGATCTTGAGGCCGCGCTCGACTGCCTTGGACAGGAAAAGCTGGCGCAACCTGTCCAGTGCAACTGACAGCTCGCCATCCATGCAGGCGATCTCGATCTTGCCGGCTTCGATCTTCGAGAGGTCGAGCACGTCGTTCAGCAGCGCCGTCAGCGTACGGCCGGACTCGAGGATGATGTCCACCTTCTCGCGTTGGTCGGCCAGCAGCCCGTCGCTAACCAGCGACTGCGCCATGCCAAGCACGCCGTTGAGCGGCGTGCGGATCTCGTGGCTCATCGAGGCGAGGAAGTTCGACTTCGCGACGGTCGCCGCCTCAGCCTGTTTCTTCGCCTCGATCAGCGCAAGCTCCTGCGCCTTCTGCTGCTGGATATCCAGCATCAGTCCGACAGCACGCACCGGCACCTGATGGGCGTCGCGCTGCACCCGCATGAAGAGGCGCACCCATTGCTCGCCGCCGTTGGGGCGATACAGGCGCGCATCGATCGACTCGACCTCACGCGAACGCAGGCAGCGTTCCCAGCTATCTCGCACCGCAGGAATGTCGTCATCATGATACATGCCGAACGGCTTCATCGCATGGCGCGCCAGCGCTTCGGGGCCGGCGAGGGCCTGGTATTGCGGCGACGTCCACCGCTCCGACGAGCGCAGGTCGATCTCGTAGACGCCCGCGCTTGCCGCGCTCATGGCGATCTCGAGACGGTCATTCATCACGGAAGCCTGGTCGCGCGCATCCACCAGCTCGGTGATGTTCTGCGACAGGCCGAAGATCTCGAACTTGCCTGACGGCAGCCTGCGCCCGGAGATGAACTGCGCAAGGGTGTGCCGCCAGGCGCCGTCCGCCTTGCGGCGCCGCAGATGAAGCGTTGCCGTGCCGCCTTCGCGCGAGAGGCGTTCGCGCACCTGCGCATCCTTCTCGACATCGTCCTGATGCAGGTCCTTGACCACGTCGGAGATGTGATAGCCCGGCAGCTCTTCGCCCCGGCGGACCAGCGCCTCGGAGAATTGCAGCGTGCCGTCGTCCGGATTATAGCGGAAGACGCCGATGTCGGCATCCCGCATCAACCTGTCGCGCACCTCGATCGTCGCCACCAGCTTGCCGAGCATGCTCCACTCGCTGCTCACGTCCGACAGGGTGACGACGCCCTCGACCGGGCCGCGGCCCCAGCGGGGCTTCAGCCAGCGGTCGCCGCGCGGGGTCGCGAACCGATAGACAGCCGCATCGCGGCCATACGCGTTGTGCTCGACCGCGCTGCTCTCGAGCACGTCGGCAAGGCGCTGTCCGATGATGGCTTCAGGACTGATCCCGGTAAGCTGGAAGAAAAGCTCGTTAGCCTCACCGACGGCGTCATCCTGGCCTAGCCGCACCGCCGCAACGCCGAGCGCGGCGAGCTGCTCGAGCAAGGGCGTGGCGTCCGATCCGGACTTGTGCAGCAAATGAAGTCCCCTGCCGGCAATAGACGTGGAGGAAACTTCTAGGCGCACCCGTGTTAATGTGGCCTTTCCGGCGCGGGCGATTTACCGAAAACCACAGGATTTTCAGTGTTTTTCGCGCTGGAATCCACCTGCACCGTGGTCTCAGCCCATCACCCGCTGCAACCCGCCCATGCCGCCGATCTCGTTCTCGCGGGCCAGGAATTTGGCGTCCGTGCTGGCGAAATACTCCCGCGACCTGACCGTGGAGACCTTCACGAACTCCGCCTCGACCTGTTCGGCCGTCAGCGTCAGAATGGTGAAACCCTTCGAGAAGGCGTTGTAGTACAGGACTTCGTCGTTCGCCTCCGCCATCAGCCAGTTCAGCTCCTGGAGCGGCAGGTTGTCCCCCGCCCCGTTCGAGGTGACCGACGTGCAGCCGAACTCCACGCCACGCTTCTGGCCCGACGCATCGTGCAACTCGTTGGCCCAGCTGGTGTGCGTGTCGCCCGTCAGGGTCACAAGCCGTGCATTCGCCGCCTTGGCCGCCTGGTAGAGCCGCTCGCGCGCCTGCGGGTAGCCAGACCACGCATCAGGATTCCATTCGAGGCCCCAGCGCGCGGTCGAGTAGGAACGCTTCGCGCCCTGCGACAGCGTTGCGTACTGCTCAGGCGTCAGGTGTCGCTGCAGGTCGGGCATCTGCACCTTGGCCATCGTCACCTGGTTGCCGAGCACCTGCCATTTCCTGCCCGCCGCCGCCGACTGCTTCAGCCCGTCAGCGAGCCATGCCTCCTGCTCGAAGCCGAGCATCGTGCGGTTGGGATCGTTGAGCTTGGCCTTGATGCGGTCGACGATCGCTGGACGGTCGACGTCGGCTGCGAGATGGATCTCGCCATACGTCACATCCTCGCCGCGCCCCACCAGCCGGCTCTCCAGCAGGAACAGGGTTGCGAGATCACCGATCTCGAACTTGCGCCAGATCGCCTCGCGCGCCTTGCCCGCTTCGGGATCGCGCACCGGCATCCATTCGAGATAGGCCTGCACGGCAGCAGCTTTCCGCACACTCCAGTCGCCCTCTGTCTCGGCCTGGTGGTTTTCCGCGCCGGTGCGATAGGAGTTGTTGGTCGATTCATGGTCGTCCCAGGTGCAGAACCACGGCGCCACCGCATGCGCCGCCTGCAGGTCGGGATCGGACTTGTACTGCGCATGACGCTGCCGGTAATCGGCGAGCGTGATGATCTCGTGCTCGGGCTCATGGTTACGCCCCAGCTCCTTGCCGACGGCGCCGCCATATCCGGTCACTGCGTATTCGTAGATGTAATCCCCGAGATGGATCACGGCGTCGAGCTGGCCCTGCGTCCCGCGCTTGGCGATCTCGCGATAGGCGTTGAAATACCCGAACGGCCAGTTCGAGCACGACACCACCGCCATGCGATAATCGCCTGTACCCGTCGCCGGCAGCGTCCGCGTCGCCCCGCCCGGCGATGACGTCCGCCCGACCGAGAACCAGTAGTAGTACAGCTGCCCCGGCTCGAGCCCCTGCACGTCCACCTTGACCGTGTAGTCGCGCTCCGGGCCGGTGTTGAACACGCCGCGCTTCACCACATCCTTGAAGCCGGAATCAAGCGCGACGCCCCAGGCCACCGCCATCGGTCCTTCCGCTTCGGGCGTCACCCGCGTCCAGATCAGCACGCTGGTCTGCGTCGGGTCGCCCGAGGCAATCCCGTGCTGGAAAGCCCCCTTTGAGCTCGCCGCGGCGCCCGTCGTGGCGCAGCCAGCCGCCCCCAGACCCGCAACGCCCAGGCCCGCTCCAAGTCCCAGCGCACCGCGCCTTGTCAGCCTGGTCATGGATTTATCCTCCCCGCCGGGTTAGTTGCCGCATGAAGCACTCACGACTCCCTACCTCGCAGCGCATCGCGACGAAAGCATGACGTCAGACCCTTCCCCCGCCCTGACCCTCCTCGCCCCGGCGGAAGCTGCTGGCGCGCGCCTCGATAAATGGCTGGCGGACGCGGGAACCGGCATGTCGCGCTCGCGACTTCGCGTCCTGATTGAGGAAGGCCGGGTCACCGCCAATGGCCAGCCCGCCACCGACGCCAGCGCCAAGGTGATTGCCGGCGCCGCTTACGCCATCGACCTGCCCGCCCCCGTCTCCGCCCTGCCTGAGGCCGAGGACATCCCCCTCGACATCGTCTTCGAGGACAAGCACCTCATCGTCATCAACAAGCAGCCCGGCCTCGTGGTCCACCCCGCCGGCGGCTCCGAGCGCGGCACGCTGGTCAATGCGCTGCTGTTCCACTGTGGACCCGAGCTGACCGGCATCGGCGGTGTCGCCCGCCCCGGCATCGTCCACCGCCTCGACAAGGACACGTCGGGCGTGATGGTCGCGGCCAAGTCCGAAGCCGCCCACACCGCGCTCACCGCCATGTTCGCCGCCCACGACATCGAGCGCGCCTATCTCGCCGTCACGCGCGGCGCGCCGCGTCCGCTGGTCGGCAGGATCGAGACCAACATCGGCCGCTCGCCGAACGACCGCAAGAAGATGGCGGTGATGAAGGAGAAACACTTCCGCGCTGACCACTGGTCCGACGATTCAAGCCAGGAGAACGACCTGCCGCAAGGCAAGATCGCGATCACCAATTATCGCGCGCTGGAAACCTTCGGGCGTCTTGATGAGACAGGAACACAGCCAGCCGCAGCCCTCGTCGAGTGCCGCCTCGAGACCGGCCGCACCCACCAGATCCGCGTGCACATGGCGCACATCCAGGCCCCCGTCTTGGGCGACCAGACCTATGGCAAGCACCGCTGGCTCCGCGCCGCCGGCAAAGGTGGAGCCTTCGAGCGCGCAACAGCAACGGCGAAGGCCTTCCCGCGACAGGCCCTGCACGCGGCCATCCTCGGCTTCGTGCATCCGATCACCGGCAAGGAGATGCGCTTCGAGCGCGACCCGCCGGAAGACATGCGCGACCTGATCGACGCGCTGCGGGCTATGCCCTCTTGATGCGGCGAACGAAAACGCGGGGCGCTCCCTGTTTCGCGTACTTTGTGCACCAAGGACTCCCAGCCGAGTTCGATGTCCCGTCCTCAGTTCTAGGGCGGAAGTTTCCAATTCACTGTGAAGGGAACACCGCATACTGCGACGTGCTTGCCATCGACTTCTCCCGGTTCGAAGGCAATTTTCTTCAAGTTGGAGACTGACTGACGATCCAGCGCGTCGTTTCCAGACGACGCCGCTACTTCGACCGACGTCACCTTGCCGCGCATATCAATGCAAATCTGCAAAGTCACTTCCCCCTCGGCGCGGTCCCGAAGTGCGCTCGCGGGATAGTCAGCGCGAAAGACGCCGGTCGGCTTGGCTTTCGGCCGCTTGGTGAGCGCCAACTCCGTGCCGTCTGGCGCGCGCAGCAGCGGCAACGCAGGCTGCTGTTCAGCCTGCGCCCCTTGGGGCAACTTCCATTCCTGCGCGAACCTGTGGTTGCAGACCGCGACGGCCTCACCACCCGCCTGCGCCGGCTTGAACCGCACGCTGTTTTCGGTCCAACCGAGCGACGCTTGGTCCAGCACATCGTGCCCAGAAGACTTGGCGATCTTGGGCGCGTACGGCTTCCCGCTCGTATCGACGCAAGTGCTGATCGATACGCGTCCTTCCAACCCATTGCGGGCGGCCTCGAGAGGATAATCCGGCGCCATCGCAGTCAGGGCCTGATCCATCACGGCGCGCTGAGTAATGGACGGGTCTTTCGCATCGCGAGCAGACTCCTGCCCCTCGGCACGCCCCACACTTGCCAAGGTAAGCAGTGTGACGAAAACGGAGCGCGCCGCAGCCATACAACCTCCCAACCTCTTGGCTGGAAAGCTAACCCGCACAGGGCATCAAGGCTACCCTCTCGGCCTATCGCGACTGCCGCTCCTGCACGCGCCACTCATAATCGAGGCGGTAGCCGCACACCGCCATCGGCTCGCCGTTGAACTCGGCCGGTGCGAATCTCGCGGTCTGCGCCCAGGCCAGTGTCGCGCTATCCAGGGTCACCGAGCCCGATGATCGCGCAAGCTTCACATCGACCATTCGCCCCTCCACCGTCACGCAGGATTCGAGCGTGGTGACACCGGTCTCCGCATTCCTGACCGCGTCCTCCGGATAAACGGGCAGCGCGGTCGACGCGTCGACGCGCGGCCGCCGCGTGAGCCCCGGCATCTCCGGCTTCCACTGCACAAAGAACGCCGGCCTGTCCGACGCCATCAGGCCGCGCGCAGGCTCGCCCGCGCGCTCGATGACAGGATCACCCGACAAGGGCACCGGCTCCATGGCCGGCGTGATTTCCGCCTGCCCGAACCCCGGAAGGCTCGGCATCGGTATCGACATGTCTGTCAACGGTATCGGGATCGCAGAACAACCTGCGAGCGACACCACGCCGATAACTAGCCACCCCGCCCCGGATAGTTGCGCAGCACGCATGCCGCTGACCTCCGATATGTGGCTTTAGAAGAATCCAATCATGCCATGCCCGGATGTGGCGCGCGAGAGAAATCGCGCACGCAGCACGCCGCAACTAACTGTTCGCAGCCATCACCGCCGACCATTCCTCAGCCGACATGAATCCGTCCTTGTCGCTGTCGACGTATTCCTTGAACACCCAGGCATGGTAGCCGAGGAATTCCTTCTGCGAGAGCGTGCGTCCGCCCTCGGCGTTCGCGTTCCTGAACACGAAGGCGGCGTTCATCTTGGACTTGCCCTGCAGCGACTCCCTGAACTCGCCGAGGTTCAGCCCGGCATCGCCATCCTTGTCGAACTGCGCCAGCCGCGGCTGCTGGAAGGTGAGGTATTCGTTGAGGTCGCATTTGCCGTCGGCATTCTTGTCGAGGAAGGCGATCACCATACCCGGCTGCTGCGCGAACGCCGGCGCGCCTGCTGTCACAGCCGCGATTATCAGAACCAGAGCCGCCAATCCCGTCGACTTGAGCCGCATTCCGCCCTCCATGATCAGGTTGGAAACCTACCACGGGGTCCCCGTCCCCGCCAGTTGCCGTCCGCGGAAGCCTCCCGGACGCCCTTGAAAACATCGTCCATTGTCACGAATTCAGCCCTGCGAACCCCGCGGCGCGGCCGGCTAGGCTGACTTTAGCCGGGCTGCGCCTGTCGCATAGATATGATCGCCGGCCCTGCCCCTTTTACGCTGCGATGGTGTCCCCCATTTAACTAAATGGGCAAACCGGGGGGCGGGACCATAATCCTGCCAGATAGCCGTCGTAGGTCCGTTTCGTGAGGGTCCTCGTAGACACACAAGGAAGGGCCTCGCGCGACGACTGAAGAACAATAACGCGAGCTTTTCCTCCCCAGGACCAGAGCTGGCGAAAAGAAGAAGGAGACGAAAATGGCAAGCCTTGCGATCTCACTCAGCCCGGAACAGGGCCTTTCGCGCTACCTTTCGGAAATCCGCAAATTCCCGCTTCTGGAGAAGAACGAGGAGTTCATGCTCGCCCAGCGCTGGGCCCAGCATCAGGACGCTGAAGCCGCCGAGCGGATGGTAACCTCCCACCTGCGCCTCGTGGCCAAGATCGCCATGGGCTATCGCGGCTATGGCCTGCCCATGGGCGAGGTGATCTCCGAGGGCAATGTCGGCCTGATGCAGGCCGTCAAGAAGTTCGACCCGGACAAGGGCTTCCGCCTGGCCACCTACGCCATGTGGTGGATCCGCGCCGCGATCCAGGAATACATCCTGCGCTCGTGGTCGCTGGTGAAACTCGGCACCACGGCTGCGCAGAAGAAGCTGTTCTTCAACCTGCGCCGCCTCAAGAGCGAAATCAGCGCGCTGGAAGAAGGCGACCTGCGTCCCGAGAACGTGGCTGAAATCTCCCGTCGCCTTGGCGTGACGGAGGAAGAAGTCACCTCGATGAACCGCCGAATGGCGTCGGGGGGCGATGCCTCCCTCAACGCCCCGATTGGCGGCATGGAGGGCGAGGCCGAATGGCAGGACTGGATCGCCGACGACACGCCCGGCCAGGCCGAGCGTATGGCAGAGAGCGACGAGTTCGGCGCGCGCATGAGCCTCCTCGAACGCGCGATGGAATCCCTCAACGAACGTGAGCGCCACATCATCACCGAGCGCCGCCTGAAAGAAGAGCCGACCACGCTGGAAGACCTCTCGGCCCACTACAATGTCAGCCGCGAGCGCATCCGCCAGATCGAGGTCCGCGCCTTCGAGAAGCTGCAGAAAGCGATGCGGGAAGCCGCACGCGAACAAGGCATCGTCGACGCGAACTAGAAACCAGCCCGGCCCGGTCGAAAGACCGGGCCGGATCGCTTCCGGGGTCTGTCTTGGCGAAGATGGCCCCAACCGAGACGCGCGTCGCGTCTCTCCCTGAGCGCCATCTACGATGGCCTCCTGGAGAGACCCGCGCTGCCCGCCTCAGGATCGTGCGGTGGTCCCCGCGATCATGAGGCGGGCCACATTTTTCCTTTTTGAACGATTGTTCGATGACGCAGACTTTTTTTGTCGCGTTTCCTTGACAGGCGCCGGCCTGTCGTGTTTCCTTGACTAACAGTCAGGGAGAGTTGACATGCAGCCGGCCGAGCTAACCGTCGAAAACGCGGAGATGAGCACAAGCCTCGGGGCCGGATTCTGGACCGGGTGGGCGGCCGGGATGGCGGCAACCCTCGGCGCCTTCGCGGGCGCGGTCTACCTGTTCATGCATTCCGGCTCGCCCGGCGGACCGATGGTCGGCGGCGTCATCGTCGTGGCCTTCACGCTGGCGCTGATCGCTATCGCCAACATCCCGAACATGATCCGCCGCAAGCGCGGCTTAGGCGCGCGCATGCGCGCACCCTACCGCCGCTACGCGATGCGCTTCCTGCCCGCCATGTTCGCCTACGTATTCCTGCTGATGGCAGCGGTCAGCTACGCAAACAGCGCCGAACCGACCGGCTGGGTCGCTTGGGCCGTCGCCATCGCGCCGGCCATTCCTCTCATCTTCGCCATTCGCGCCATCTTCCTGCTGCCGCGCGAGGAGGACGACGAATACCAGCGCGACCGCATCAACCGCGCTTACGCCTGGGCGACGGGCGCCACGCTGATGGTCTGCACCACGGTCGGCTTCCTCGACATGTTCGGCGTCGTGCCGCACCTCGAACTGTGGGTGATCTTCCCGATGTGGGCGATCTTCATGGGCGTGGCCCGTTGCCTTCCGCTTGGAGGCGCGAGGTGAAGAACGACCTTCGCGTTCTCCGCGCCCAGAAAGGCTGGAGCCAGGGAGACCTCGCCGACGCGCTCGGCGTCTCCCGCCAGTCGGTGAACGCTCTCGAGACCGGCAAATACGATCCCTCGCTTCCGCTGGCCTTCCGCATCGCGCGGCTGTTCGGCAAGCGCGTGGACGAGATCTTCGACGATGAGTTGGGCGGCTTCAGCAAAGCTGCCGAGTAGACGAACCCACCAGGAGACACCTCACATGCACCGCTTCTTCAACGCCGCCATCGCGGCGATCGCCCTTGCCTTGCCCGCGCTCAGCCTCACCGCCATAGCGCAGGAACGCTTCACCGCAACCGTTACGGGACAAGGCCCGGACGTGATCCTCATTCCCGGCCTCGCCTCCTCCGGCGCCGTGTGGGACGCGACGGTCGAGCAACTGTCGCCGACCCACCGCGTCCACGTCCTGCAGGTCAACGGGTTCGCAGGATCGCCCCCCGGCCCCAACGCCGACGGCGCGGTCATCGCGCCACTCACGGCAGAGATCGCCGCCTACGCCGGCAAGCTCGACCACCCCGCGATCATTGGCCACTCCATGGGCGGACTGATGGCGCTCAAGATCGCCGCGGCAAAGCCCGCCGCAATCGGCCGCGTTATGATCGTCGACGCACTACCCTTCTACTCGCTGCTCTATGGCTCCACCGCCACCGCAGCCACCGCCACGCCCTTCGCCGAACAGGCGCGCACGCAGATCCTCTCCATGTCCGACAGCGACTTTGCCGAGGGCCAGACGCAGACCATGAACATGATGACGCTCACCGAAGCCGCGCGCCCCACCCTGGCCGACTGGTCGATCCGCTCGGATCGCCACGTCATGGCGCAGGCGATGCACGACATCATGATCGACGACGCTCGCCCACAGCTCGCCGCCATCAAGGCGCCCGTCACGGTGCTCTATGCGTGGGACGAGACGATGGGCCAGCCGCAGTCGATGGCTGACGACCTCTATAAGGGCGCGTACGAGGGCCTCCCCGCCGCCAGGCTGCAGCGCATGGACGGCAGCTACCACTTCATCATGCTCGACCAGCCCGAAGCGTTCGCGAAGGCCGTAACTGCATTCCTCGACTAGGCTCGCAGGCGGGCTGTGAAACATCACCACACCCCGCTTTGCGCGCGCGGCAAACCGGGTTATGTCTTGACACTGTCAAGCATCCGGAGCCTCCCCATGGCCGACACCGCAACCGCGCTCAAATCCTACAACGACATCCCCGTCCTCGACTGGGACCTGCAGAACCCGGAAGCCTCGTCCTACAACCTCTTCAAGGACCTCCGCGCGCAGACACCTCTGGTGAAGGTGCCGATGGGCATGGGCTCGATGGTGCTCGCCCTGCGCGCCCGCATGGTCGACCAGATCGTCTCGCCGGAAAACACGCGCCAGCTCGAGACCGAGATGAAGATGATGCAGGGCATCTTCGACGGCCCCATCTTCGACTTCGTCGCGCAGGTCATGCTGTTCGCCAATGGCGACGTCCACCAGCGCCGCCGCCAGCCCGTCGCCCGCACCTTCGCCTTCAAGCTGATGGAAGCGATGCGCCCCAAGGCCGCCGCCATCGCTACGGAGATCATCAACGAACATCTCGGCAAGGGCCCGGTCGACTTCCTCAAGGACTTCGCGGCCCAGCTGCCCGCCCGCATCATCGCCGACATTCTCGGCATCCCGCGCGCCGACCTCCCCGTCTTCATGCGCTGGATCAGCGACACAGCTGAATCGATCGGCTTCGTTGACGTGTCGCGCCGCGCCGCCATCGAACAGTCGCTCACCGAATTCAACGCCTATGTCGACAAGCTGCTGGCCGACCGTCGCGCCAATCCGCGCGGCGACTTCCTCTCGGACTATGTCGCCGCCACCGCAGCATCGGGCGACCTCTCCGAGCAGGAAATCCGCGCGCAGGTTGTGGGCCTCATTCTTGCCGGCTCCGACACCACGCGCAATTCGATGTGCATGACGCTGTCGCAGCTCCTGCATCACCCTGACCAATGGAAAGCTCTCTGCGCCGATCCGGATGGCCTCAAGAAAAAGGCCAGCGAGGAAGGCCTGCGCTACGAGCCCGTCGTCTCCGGCATTCCGCGCGTCACTACACGCGAGCTCGAGATCGAGGGCTTCCTCATTCCGCCCGGCGCCATCACCATGGTCTCGATCCTGTCTGTCCTGCGCGACCCCGAGGTGTACGCAGACCCGGAAACCTTCAACATCCACCGCACCGACCAGCAACGCTGGCACCTCGCCTTCGGCGCCGGCGCCCACCGCTGCGCGGGCGAAGCTCTCGCACGGGTCGAACTGGAAGAGACGCTCGCCGCCATCGCTCGCCTCGCGCCCAACACACGCATTGTTGGCGCCGCTCCGAGGCTTCAGCCCGGCGCCATCCGCACGGTGGATCAGATGCAGGTCGAGTTCGCGTAGCTCTCTGGGCTAACGGGCTCTCCGGCGCTGCGGCGCCGGCCTTCCAGGCTTGCGCTTGGACTCACGCGCCTCCGCCTCCGGCTTCAAAGGCGGCCAGAAGCCGACGACCAGCACCAGCACGAACACCAGGCTCACGAGGATCGCCCACAGCGTCGAGACATGCGCTGTCGCCGCCCACTCGTGCAGCCAGCTGAACTCCGGCCGCGCAAGCAGCCACGCCCGAATGCCTTCGAGCCACGCACGCAGCCATTCGATCACGCCATCGAACATCGTCGTCACCCCTGGACGCCAGCATGACCGATTGTTCGCGGCTGTCGCGTGAATTCGCGCAGCACGTATTCCGCCACCAACAGACACGCCGATTCCGCTGGGTCAGCATATCCTGCGCGGAAGGCATCGCCGCCGGCGCTGCTCTACTGCCGCTGCGCCTTCTTGTCGTTCATCCGCTGCGCCATCAGGATATGCGGCACAGACAGGTTGCCCTCATGGCACGCGTGCTCGAACATCCGCTGGCTTGTCTTGTACAGCGAATACTCGGCCAGCCACGGCGCCGTGTAGATCGACGGATCTTCGACCGTGTACTGATAAAGCAGCTCGTTCTCCGCCACGCGCGTGAACCGCTCAGTCACCTTGCTGTCGGCGCCGACCACAAGGTTGGAGAAGAACCGCACGCGATCATTCGCCGGCAGCCCGATCGTCTCCACCACCAGCGTCTCGCCCTCCCAACGCGCGATGGAATCGCCGAGCACCGAATGCAATGCCTTCGGCTTGTGCGTGTCGGTAAGGGGTATGATCCGAGCTTCATCGCCATACTCGGTGTGGATCACCACCTGCCCCGGCGTCTGGATGAACTGGCGCGGGTTTGCGCTTGTCGTGCCCATGCCCGTCACAGGCGGCAGGCCAAGGCTGGTGATGCAGCGCTCCCAGTTCGGCCGCTCCTCGATATTTTCCGCCATCACGGAAGGCGAGCCGCGCTGCGATTCCTTCCGCGCAGCGGGCGTGTAGGGCAGCTTCCCGTCCGCCGGCAGCACGACAGACCGCGTCCGCCGCTCGCCGCGCACGATGGGCAGGCCGTCGGCCGCCTTCATCAGCTCCGGCACTTCCGGATCAAGCCCGCGATCGAGTGAATCGCCGATGCCCTTCGCTGCGGCTTCCGCCATCTGCTTCGCCGCCGCTTCCGGCAGCACCAGCATCGGCGCCTGCGCCGTCGACTCCATCAGGATCACGAAATTCTGCGTCCAGATTCCCTCGAAGCTTGGATGGCCGAAGGAGGTTCGCGGCGCAGTGTAGGCCGTCTTCGCGCCAGGCGCAGTTGGTCCCTGCGCAAAAGCAGGCGCGCCCAGAAGGGCAAGCGTAACAAGACTGATTTTGGGGAGGTTAGAAGGCATCGGACGTTCTCCGTCTCTTGGGTTATGACCCTGCCTACCACGGATTCCGCTGCTTTCGAAGACCGGCGCATCGGCGGTTGGCGTCGCGGCGTTCGCCGACTTCCCATGCCGCAGCGCAATAAAAAGCGCGCTATCGATGAAGTTTCATCGATCTCCGCGAGCGAGGATTAAGCCGTATCGGCGAGATTTGCTGTCATGACCCCCGCGTCCGCACAGCCAGTCTATCGATCCGCCGCCCATCGCACGGCGGTGATGGCCCATGTCGGCGCCACGCTCGTGCCGACGGCGCTTTGCTTTGCGGTGCTCGCGCCGCTGATCGGCCTCGCGCTGATCTGGGGCAGCACATTCGTTGCAATGGTCTGCAATGCGATCAGCACGGGCGGCGCGTCGATCCCGAGCGCGCTCGAAACAGCCTTCGCCGCAGTCACCGGCGCCTACGCGGCCGCAGCGATCGCCGCCGCCATTTCCGGCATCTGGGTCGCGGTGCTGTCGCCCTTCACACCGGACAATCCGCGCTTCTGGAGCGGCGCCGCCATCGTCGGCATGATGAACGCCTTCCTGTTCGTCGCCGTCGATCCCGAAGCAGGCATTTTCGGCGGCCAGCTCTTCATCGCCCTCGTCGGCGCGGTCAGCAGTTTCCTTTGCGCCTGGTTCCTGCAGAACCCCATCCTCAAGCGCGACGACATGCGCCGCGACTTGCTGGCGCGAGACCGCGCCGAGCGTCTCGCCAGGGAACGCGCCAGTCAGCGCACCTGATAAATCCAGAACTCGAATGAAAAGGGCGCTCCCTCGTCGAGAGCGCCCCGATGAGTATCCAGCGGGCCCGGCGGACTCTGGGCAGGCCGCCTAGCGACCAGCATCAGCGATCGTGATGGACCCAGCGCCGGTGATCTGGCGCATCGCTTCGGCAACCACGTTGCGCGCGCAATCGGCTTGCTCGCGAGGAAGAAGTGGCGAGTTCGTGGCGACTGCGGCGCACACATTCTGTGCAGCGGCCCGGACACGCTCGAGAACGATCGTGTTGTACTGCGCGTCGGCGGATAATGCACCGGCGACATCGACAGAGACCGAAACCGTCTGGCTTCGCGGCTGGGCTGACGCGCCGGGGGCAAGGAAGACAATCGCCATTGCGGGGGCGAGGGCCATGGCGGTGGCGACGACGAGGATCGAGTTTTTGGGGGAGGTCGGGTTCATTTCAGTCTCCTGGTTTGGCGTTCCGGCGGCTCTGTTTTCGTTTGCTCCGGCGTTGACCCAGGATTTAAGCTATCCGATGTTGCATAGCGATCCGCCGAATTCGGACTTCGGATTTCCATTATTGAATAGGGTCCGCTATGCGGAATGTTGACTGGGCGAAGCTGCAATCATTCGTCGCCGTTGCGGAACACGGCTCGCTTTCAGCCGCTGCGCGCGCCACCGGCGCCAGCCAGCCCACGCTGAGCCGCCACATCGCGGCTCTCGAAGAGGATCTGGAGCTGCGCCTCTTCGACCGGACGTCTGAGGGCCTGGTCCTTACGCCGTCCGGCGCCGAGATTTTCGGAAGCGCCGAAGCGATGAGCCAGTCGGCGAACCAGATCGCTCTGGTCGCCTCCGGCCGCTCGCAGGAGGTCACAGGCTCTGTCCGCATCAGCGCCAGCGACACCGTCGCCCGCTATTCGCTTCCGCCGATGCTGGCCGCGCTGCGCGTCGCCGAACCGAGAATAGCAATCGAGCTGGTCGCCTCAAACGAAACCAACAACCTGCTCAAGCGCGAGGCTGACATCGCGGTCCGGATGTATCGCCCGACGCAGAACGATGTGATCACGCGCAAGGTCGGCGAGCTGCATCTCGGCTTCTTCGCAAGCAAGCAATACCTAGACGCTCGCGGCCGCATCACGAGTGTCGAGCAGATCCTGTCGCATGAGCTAATCGGCTTCGACCAGAATGACAGTCTGATTCAGGGCTTCCGCAACGCCGCTCTCAACGTCAGCCGTGAATCCTTCTCGTTCAGGTGCGATACGCAATCCATCCACTACGAGATTGTCCGGGCTGGTTGGGGGATCGGGCTTCTTCATCTCGACGTGGGCCAAGGCACTCCCGACCTCGAGCAGGTGCTTCCCGAACTCCCCATTCCCCCGCTGGAGTTCTGGCTGACTGCTCACGCGGAGCTCAAGACCAGCGCGCGCATACGACGCGTCTATGATTTTATGGCCGATGCGCTGCAACAGCGGTACGGTCAGAAGGAGGTTGGCCCAAGCGGAACGTCACGGACGCGCGCGGTTCCGCAACGCTGACTGTCTCACTACAAAATCGACTGGCGTACCGCCACCCTCGCCCGATGCGCTCGCCTTCATGCGCCGGCTACAAAATCCCCACTCGCCCCACCAGACTTCGCCAGCAACCGCACGCCCTCGATCCGCATCCCGCGATCGACAGCCTTCAGCATGTCGTAGATCGTGAGGCACGCGACCGACACGGCCGTCAGCGCCTCCATCTCCACACCCGTCGGCCCCGTCGTCACCACCTCGGCGACAACCCCGATCCCCGACCCATCGCCCAGTTCATCAATCCGCACCTTCACACTCGACAGCGCCAGCGGATGACACATCGGAATCAGATCCGACGTCTTCTTCGCCGCCATGACGCCGGCGATCTCCGCAGTCGCGCGCACATCGCCCTTCCCGCCCTTCGATCTTGCAAGCTCCAGCGCCACGCCCGACATCAGCACGCGGCCTTCGGCTTTCGCGATCCGTTTGGTCGCCGCCTTGTCGGACACGTCCACCATGCGGGCGCGTCCGTCCGCGTCGATATGGGTCAGCTTGTCGGCCATGGTTTTCCTCTCGCAGGTCGCTATCCTCTACCAGCTATAACCGCAGGGACACCAGATGATCCGCATGGCCTCCGTCGAACAGGCGCTCGCCTTGATCGCCGAACAGGCCGCATCGCGACGCCTCGGCGTCGAGACCGTGCCGCTGGCGCAGGCCTTCGGCCGCGTCCTAGCCAAACCCGTCCTCGCCCGCGTCTCTCAACCGCCCGCCGACGTCTCCGCCATGGATGGCTACGCCGTCCGCTTCACCGATATGGAGATGGGCGCTGTCCTCCGCGTCTCCGGAGAATCCCGCGCCGGCGAGCCATCGAAAGACAAGCTCAATCCTGGCGACGCCATCCGCATCTTCACCGGCGCCCACCTCCCCGAAGGCGCCGACCACATCCTCATCCAGGAAGACACGAAGCGCGAAGGCGACACCGTCATCATCACCTTCGAGCAGCGCAAACCCGAAAACATCCGCCGGCGCGGCATGGACTTCAGCCTCGGGGCCCAACTCATTCCCGCCGGCCGCATCATCACAGAAGGCGCCATCTCGCTCGCCGCCGCAGGCAACAACGGAACAGTAACGGTCGCAAAGGCGCCCCGCATCGGCGTCCTCGCCAATGGCGATGAACTCGCAGAGGCTGGCGCCGACCTCTCATCCGGCCAGATCGTCAACTCGATCCAGCTAGCCCTCCTCGCACTCGTCCGTCGCTGGGGCGGAGACGCCATCGACCTCGGTGTCAGCCACGACACCGAGGCCGACGTCCGCAAGCGCCTCTCGGCTTCTTGCGACGTCATCGTCTCCATCGGCGGCGCATCCGTCGGCGACTACGATGTCGTCCGCACAGCCTTCTCCGCTGATGGCTTCGCACCCGTGTTCGAGAAGATCGCCGTGAAGCCCGGCAAGCCGACCTGGTTCTCCGCAAAGGACAGCGTCCTCGCCCTCGGCCTCCCGGGCAATCCCGCCGCCGCCATGGTCACCGCGCAACTCTTCCTGCGCCCCCTGATCGCCGCCCTGACCGGCGCGGCGCCAGACCCGACAGAGCCCCAACGCGCCTTCACCCATGACGACATCCCCGCCGCCGGCGCCCGCGAGGAATATCTCCGCGCGATCGTCAGCCTCGGCGATGATGGCAGATCAACCGTCCGCGCCGCCGAGAATCAGGACTCCTCCCTCCTCTCGCCCTTCCTCGTCGCCAATTGCCTGATCCGCCGACCCATCAAGGCCCCGGCCGCCAAGGCCGGCGACCTCGTCGAGATCGTGATGCTGAGATGACCGCCCACGCCGGGCTTGCCTTTTGCCCCACAATGCGCGTGAACAAAGCCACGCGGGCGTGGCGGAACTGGTAGACGCACCAGACTTAAAATCTGTTGGGCCGCAAGGCCCGTCCCGGTTCGACCCCGGGCGCCCGCACCAGGTCCGAGCTATTTGATCGAATGCGCGATCGGTTCGAACGCGGCGACCAGGGCCATGTCGAGTTGGCCTTCGGCCTTCAGCATGATCTGGTATGCGTCCCGGCCGGACATCGCCGGCTTGTAGGCGCGCTTGTCGATCAGCGCGGAGAACACGTCCGCAATGCTGACCATGCGCGTGAGATCAGTGATGGCTGCGCCCGAGAGTCCATTGCAATAGCCAGCCCCGTCCAGCCGTTCGTGATGATGCAGCACGGCATGGACGATATCCGCAGGCCAGTCGCCATTCTGGCTGAGGATTTCGCCCCCCGCCGTGACATGACCACGCATGATCGCCATCTCCGCTGGATCGAGCCGGCCCGGCTTGTCGAGAATGGCGTTCGGCGTCACCACCTTGCCGATGTCATGCAACATACCCGCCGTCGCAGCGCGGCTGATGTCCTCCTGGCAGAAGCCCAGCGCATCGCAGAACGACACGAGTGTCCCTGTGACGAACATGCTGTGCCGGAAGGTGTAGTTGTGATGCGACCGCAGCGCGTTGAGCAGGCTGGGGAAGTCGTCATGCGACACAGCAGAGATCACGCCATTGCACGCACGCGTCACCGATGATCGGTCGAGCCCCTCGCCACGAAGGCTCGACGCGCGGGTGTCCTCGAACAGCTTGAGGCTGATGCGAAGCGCCGACTGCTGAACGTCGGTCAACCTGCCCCACAGCCCTTCGGCGGACTTGTTGACGAGCGGGCCGATCACCTGCTCGGCGGACGCCACAGAAACTGGCGCGACCAGGAGTTGGTGAGCCCCGGCGGAGTATGCCTGCACGATCGAGCGGCGGTCGGCGGTCGGCAGGATGAAGATCCGCGGCGCCTGGGCGCCGGCGTCGACGAATTGGTCCCGGATCTTGCGGATCGTGTCCGGCGCGCTCATGTCCACGCAGAACACAACCGCCAGCGTGGTGTCGGACAGGAGCGGCCCGGCCTCCTCAAGCCTGGCGGTTCTCAGCGGGTAGATGTCGCCAAGCGCGGGCAACGCGAGCGCGTCGAGGCCGGTGCCGTCGTGCACGAACAGGATTTCGGCGGCCGGCGCGGACGGACCGGCGTGGAGACCTGGTCCAGTATCGACGAGATAACGTGCTGTAACGCCCATGATCTCGTACCCATTCCCACTGACTACAAGCGGGCAATATATGCTGGAGGCATGGAAAAAGGCTTAACGTTGGGGCCACATTTGTTAACGATTCAATCACTTGGACCCGCGCGCTCGGCAACAGGTGGGATTGCTGAGGCAGGCTCAGCCGGACGCCCCTGTTCCGGCCTTTTGCATTGCAGCGGGCGCAACGCTAACACTGCAGCATGATGCTCCGC
>JBBAUA010000037.1:0-4490 GCA_040398465.1 Hyphomonadaceae bacterium
TTCCGGCCCTTGCCCTACAAGGGGCCGAATATCGAGGCGATCCGCGGCGAGGGCGGGGTGGTGTACCTGCGCTCGCGCGAGCCGATGGGGCCGGCGGGGCGGACGATCCCGCACATTCTCGATGAGCGCGCCGGCATCCATCCGGACCGGGCGTGGCTCAAGCAGCGGCTGCCGAATCATGGTCCGTGGCGCGAGGTGACGTATGGCGAAGCGGCGAAGATCACGCGGTCGCTGGCGCAGGCGCTGCTGGATCGTGGGCTCGGACCGGATGCGCCGCTGCTGGTCCTGTCAGCGAATTCGATCGAACATGCGCTGATGTCGCTCGCGGCCCAACGCATCGGCGCGCCGGCCACGCCGATCTCGCCGGCCTATTCGATCATGTCGACGGACTTCGCGAAGCTGAAGCACTGCTTTGCTGCGGTGAAGCCGAAGGCGATTTTCGTGCAGTCGATGGAGCCGTTCCGCAAGGCGCTCGCGGCGCTCGATCTCACGGGCGTGTCGGTGATCTCGACGGAGGGCGGAGAAGACTCGGAGTCGTATACCAGTCTTGCAGGCACGCCGGCGACGTCGCTCGTCGACACCGCGATGGACTGGCTGGGGCCGGACTCGGTCGGCAAGTATCTGTTCACCTCGGGCTCGACCGGCATGCCGAAACCGGCGCCGCAAACACAGGGACAGATGACCGCGCAGATCGCCGCCCGTGGCGGGATTGAACTGCCGCCGGAAGATCCCGACGAGATCGCCATGGCGCTCGACTGGATGCCGTGGAGCCATATCTCGGGCGGCAATGTGAACTTCAACAACGTCCTGTCGCTCGGCGGTACGTTTCACATCGACGAGGGCCGGCCGATGCCCGGCCTGTTCCAGACCACGATCGCCAACCTCAAGGATGTGCGGCCGCAGTCCTTTGGTTCGGCGCCGATCGCGTTCGGCATGCTGGCGGAAGCGATGGAAGCGGACAGCGAGCTGCGCGATGCGGTGTTCTCGCGGATGCGGGCCTTCATCTATGGCGGAGCGACGCTATCGGACGACGTCTATGAACGAATCCAGCAGCTTTCGATCCAGGCGACGGGCATGCGCACGCCGTTGCTCACCATGTATGGCGCAACCGAGACGCAGGGCGTGACGATGACGCACTGGATCCTGGAGCGTGTCGGCATGGTCGGTGTGCCGATGCCGGGAACGACGCTGAAGCTTGCTCCGGTCGGAAACAAGCTGGAGGTGCGCGTCAAGGGCCCGACCGTGATGCGCGGCTATCTCAACATGCCGGAGAAGAATGCGCAGGTGTTCGACGAGGAAGGCTTCTACTGTCTCGGCGACGCGGCGCGGTTCGAGGACCCCGAACACCCCGAAAAGGGCCTGATCTTCGATGGCCGCGTGACCGAAGACTTCAAGCTGGATTCGGGCACGTGGGTTTCGGTCGGCACGTTGCGCCCGGACATCGTGGCGGCATGCGCGCCGCTTGTGTACGACGGCGTGATCTGCGGTCAGGACAAGAAGTTCATCGGCGCGCTGCTGTGGCCATCGCCGGCTGCGATGAAGGCGGCGACGGAAGCGGCCGGCGGCGATGTGGCGAAGGCGTTCGGCGCGCTGACCATGCAGGTGGCGGAGAAGCTGAAGGCCTTCAACGCGGTCGCCGGCGGATCATCGCGGCGCGTCGGGCGGTTCAGGATGCTGACAACGCCGCCGTCGCTGGACGCGGGCGAGATCACCGACAAGGGCTATGTGAACCAGCGCGCGACGCAGGACTCGCGGGCGGCGGAAGTGGCCTCGCTGTTCACCGCGGAGGCAGGCCCGGGGGTGGTGCAGCTTTAAGTCTGCTGCACGCCGTAGTCGGTAAGCGTGCCTTCGTGGCCCGACACGTCCCTCGGCGCGCGTTGTCGATACGTCATCTCTCGACAGCAGCGCCCGCGTGTGCAGGATGACGCGCGCGTCAATTGCCGGAGCTGCACATGTCTGTCCTCGATGTCGAACGTCCTGATTTCCTGGCGGAGGAGGACATCCGCATGTTCGAGGACTCGGTGACGAAATTCTTCGAACAGCACGCCCCTGTCGAGCGCGTGGACAAGTGGCGCAAGGAGAAGGTGGTCGAGCGGGCGATGTGGACCGAGGCGGCCGAGGCCGGCCTGCTGGGCCTGTCGACGCCGGAAGAATATGGCGGCATGGGCGGGGACTATCGCCATGAGGTTATCCTCATGGAGCAGATGGGCCTTCAGGGCGTCGATGGCTTTGGCGCCTCGCTGCACAATGCGATCGTGATGCCGTACATCGTGCACTACGGCACTGAAGAGCAGAAGAAGCGCTGGCTGCCGCGCATGGCGTCGGGCGAGCTGATCTCGGCGATCGCGATGACGGAACCGGGCGCCGGATCGGACCTGCAGGGCATCAAGACGACGGCGAAGAAGTCCGGCAACGGATACGTCATCAACGGCTCGAAGACGTTCATTACCAACGGCCAGATGGCGAACCTCATCTGCGTTGTGGCGAAGACGGACCCGTCCAAGGGCGCCAAGGGGACGTCGCTGCTGTTTGTGGAGACGGACGAGGTCGAGGGCTTCGAGCGCGGGCGGAATCTCAACAAGCTGGGCCAGCCGGCGCAGGATACCTCGGAGCTGTTCTTCAACGAGGTGAAGATACCGGCCGAGAACCTGCTCGGCACGGAAGAGGGGCAGGGCTTCATCCAGCTGATGAGCCAGCTGCCGCAGGAGCGACTCAATATCGCGGTGCAGGCGATCGCGACCATCGAACGTGCGCTGGAGCTGACGATTGCCTACGTCAAGGATCGCGGCGCATTCGGCAAGAAGGTGATCGACTTCCAGAACACGCAGTTCACGCTGGCCGAGTGCAAGACCGAGGCGACGGTGGCGCGCGTGTTCGTCAATCACTGCATCGGGCAGCACCTGCAGGGCAAGCTCGATGCGGCGACGGCGTCGATGGCGAAGTACTGGACGACGGATCTCGAGGGCAAGATCGTGGACCGCTGCCTGCAGCTGTTCGGCGGCTATGGCTTCATGGACGAGTATCCCATCAGCCGCATGTATCGAGACAGCCGCATCCAGCGGATCTATGGCGGCACGAACGAGATCATGAAGATCCTGATCGCGCGGACGTTGTAAGCCAGATGGATCAGGCTGCAGACTTTCTCGCCGAGACCCAGGCGCTGGCGGGCCTGCTCGCGCCGCTGCCGGATTCAGCATTCGATGAGGCGACGCAGTTCAAGGGCTGGACCGTCGGCGATGTGATCCGCCACCTCCATTTCTGGAACCGCGCGTCGGGGCTGCAGCTGACGGACGAGGCGGAGCTGGTGCGGCTGCTCGGCGCGATTGCGGGCGCGGGAGGCATGCGCGCTGTCGAGCGAGCGACGGTTCCGGAATCGGGGCAGGCGCTGCGTGCGGCGTGGCTGAAGACGGCGGGCGAGATCGCCGACATCTATGCGACGGCTGATCCCAAGGCGCGGTTGAAATGGGCGGGGCCGGACATGAGCGCGCGCTCGTCGATCACGGCGCGACTGATGGAGACATGGGCGCACGGGCAGGAGGTGTATGATCATCTCGGCGTCGAGCGTGCTGACCATGACCGGATAAAGAACATCGCGCATCTCGGCGTGTCGACATTTGGCTGGACCTATCAGGTACGGCGGATGGAGCTGCCGCCCGCCGCGCCCTTCGTGCGGCTGACGGCGCCATCGGGCGCGACCTGGACATGGGGCGAAGCGAGCGCGGCCAATTCGGTCACCGGCTCCGCCACGGAATTCTGCCAGGTGGTGACGCAGGTGCGCAACGTTGCGGACACGAAGCTGGTCGTGCGCGGGCCGGTTGCGATGCAGTGGATGGGCATGGCGCAGTGCTTTGCCGGCGCGGCGGAGCCGCCGCCGGCGCCCGGCTCGCGGTTTCGGAAGGCGAGAGCGGCCTGACGACGCCTTTTCTTCTGTGAGAGCGTCGCTACCGTCGTGCTTGCAGGGAGTTGCAGATGAGCGACCTCATCATCACCGAGCGTATCGGCCGCGTGACGCGGCTCTCCTTGAACAGTCCGGCCAGCCTGAATGCGCTGTCCGACGCCATGCTGGCGGCGCTCACATCAGCGCTCGGCGGACTGGCCGATGATCGCGTGACTCGCGTCATCATTCTTCGCGGCACAGGCAAGGCGTTCTGTGCCGGGCATGATCTCAAGGAGATGCAGGCCGCGCGTCAGACGCTGGACAAGGGCGCCGCGTACTTCCTGGATCTGTTCACCCGCTGTGGCGCGATGATGCAGATGATCCCGGCCTTGCCCCAGCCGGTGATTGCCGAGGTGCATGGCATTGCGACTGCGGCTGGCTGCCAGCTGGTTGCAAGCTGCGACATGGCGGTGGCGGCGGAAGGGACGCGGTTCGGCGTCAACGGTGTCAATATCGGGCTGTTCTGCTCGACGCCGATGGTGGCCCTGTCGCGCAATGTGCCGCGCAAGGCCGCATTCGAAATGCTCACCACGGGGGAGTTCATCGACGCAGC
>JBBAUA010000037.1:4590-27872 GCA_040398465.1 Hyphomonadaceae bacterium
CCCAGAGTGGCGAGAGCAATAGCGCAATGGCTGCTCCGTCGTTTGACCGCCGCGACCTTTCCGGACCATTCGACATCGTCGGCGATGTGCATGGCTGTTGCGACGAGCTTGAAGATCTGCTCGCGCTGCTCGGCTATCGCATCGATCGGCAGGGCGAGGATGTGCACGTTACCCCGCCTCCCGGACGCACGCTGGTGCTCGTCGGTGACCTTGTCGATCGCGGACCGCGGACGCCGGATGTGCTGCGCATCGCGATGAGCATGGCCGAGCAGGGGACGGCGCTGTGCGTCGAGGGCAATCACGACAACAAGTTCGTGCGCTGGCTGTCCGGGGCTAATGTGAAGCCCGCGCACGGGCTGCAGGCGTCGATCGACCAGATGGCGGAGGAAGATCCGGCATTTCGTGCGGCGGTGCGGAAATTCCTGGGGTCACTGCCGCCCTGGCTCTGGCTCGACGGCGGGGCGCTGGCCGTGGCGCATGCAGGTCTGAAACAGGAGATGATAGGAAAGTCCGGCGGCAAGGTGCGGTCGTTCGCGCTCTATGGCGACACGACCGGCGAGACGGACGGTTTCGGCAATCCGGTGCGGCTGAACTGGGCGCTGGATTACCGCGGAGACGCTGCTGTGGTGTACGGCCATGTCGCGGGCCCCGACGTGCAGGCGATCAACAACACCTGGTGCATCGATACGGGCTGCTGCTTTGGCGGTGCGCTGACCGCCCTGCGCTGGCCGGAGCGCGAGCTGGCCAGCGTTCCGGCGCGGAAGGTGTGGTTCGAGCCGACGCGGCCGCTGGCTGATCGAATTCGATAGTTGATCTGGCTTGACGGCGTCTGGTTCGCGGCTTCCTGATAGGCAAAACATCAAGGGAAACGTCGCCATGAAAACGCGCATCACGGAACTGTTCGGGATCGAGCATCCGATCATCCAGGGCGGCATGCATTATGTTGGCTTCGCCGAGATGGCGGCTGCTGTCTCGGAAGCGGGCGGACTGGGCATCATCACTGGCCTCACCCAGAAGACGCCGGAAGGCCTGCGGGCGGAAATCCGCCGCTGCCGCGAGATGACGAAGAAGCCGTTCGGCGTGAACCTCACCTTCCTGCCGTCGGTGACGCCGCCGGATTATCCGGGCTTCGTGCGCACCATCATCGAGGAAGGCATCAAGATCGTGGAGACCGCCGGCAACAACCCGGCGCAGGTGATGCCCTTCTTCAAGGAAGCGGGTGTCAAGGTGATCCACAAGTGCACGTCGGTGCGCCACTCGCTGAAGGCCGAGAAGATCGGCTGCGATGCTGTGAGCGTCGACGGTTTCGAGTGCGGCGGCCATCCGGGCGAGGACGACGTGCCGAACTTCATCCTGCTGCCGCGCGCAGCGGAGGAACTCAAGATTCCGTTCGTCGCATCAGGCGGCATGGCCGATGGGCGCTCGCTCGTTGCCGCGATGGCGCTGGGCGCCGAAGGCATGAACATGGGCACGCGCTTCATGGCGACCAAGGACGCGCCCATCCACCAGAACGTGAAGGACGCACTGGTGAAGGCGAGCGAGCTCGACACGCGCCTCGTCATGCGTCCGCTGCGCAACACAGAGCGCGTGCTGAATAATGCGGGCGTCACGAAGATTCTCGAGAAGGAGAAGCAGCTCGGCGCCGGCATCAAGTTCGAGGACATCATCGAGGAAGTCGCTGGCGTCTATCCGCGCATCATGAAGGAAGGCGACATGGACGCGGGCGCCTGGAGCTGCGGCATGGTCGCAGGCCTGATTCACGACATCCCGACGGTGAAAGAACTGATCGACCGCATCATGCGCGAGGCGGAGGAGATCATCACGAAGCGGCTGATGGGTGCGGTTCGCGGCTGATCTGCATCTGAAGTAACGCGCGCTTACAGCACGCTTGCCGCGGCGCCTTGCAGCGCTGCGGCAATGCTTTCTGGGAGACGCGCTTGTGTGCCGTCGCTGAAGGTCAGCGTGGCGGGCAGGCCTTCAGGCGATCTGCTGGAGAGAACGCCGTACATTACCAGCGCTGCGAGATATGAGCCGTAGGCGTTAGGGTGGATGCCGTCGGGCGAATAGAGAGGGATGCCAGCCGGCGTAGCGCGCCATGCGGCGCCGACGGGGAAGAACAGCGCACCGATGTCGTCTGCAGCGAGGCGGTAGGATTCAATCACGTCGTCGAAGTCTTCCGGTCGCGACTGCTGTGGCCAGACGCAGTAGAGCGCGGGGCGCGCGCCGGCGGCGGCGATGAATTTGGCGAAGCGCTTCACGCTGCTGCGGAGGTCGCGGCGGCTTTCAGGTCGTGATGACGGGCCCTGCTGCATCACCACTGTTGTCCAGCCGCCGCGTGCGATGGCTTTCTCCGCTTTGCGCTGTGGCGAGTACCAGTGATCGAACAAACTGACGCCCGGCATCGCGACCATGTCCGTGCTGGCCTGCGCGCCCGCCCCCGCGAAGACGGCCTCGACAATCCTTGGCAGGTTGTTGGTGTAGGTGAGGCTGTTGCCGATGAAGAGGAGGCGTTGCGCGGACGCATCCTGCGCGAACGCCGGCGTGGCAGCGGTCGCGAGCGCGCCGAGGGTCAGGGCGCGGCGCGTGAGGGCGAATGGATGCATGTGCGTCACGCAAGGTCCTTCCTGCTGTGACAATGGCGAGGCGGCGCGGGGTGAGCAACGCACAAAGAAGAAGGGCGGCGAACCGAAGCTCGCCGCCCTTTGTTTTTCCTCGCCCGCAGGAAAGCCTACTCGGCTTTCACTTCCGGCAGGTCGCCGGAGGCCGGCATGGATTTCTTGGTGAGGAAGACGGCGAGGTTGCGCTTGTCTTGTTCTGTGAGGCCGCCAACTACGCCGGCCATCATCGGCACGGGGGTGGTGAGCGACTGGACGATCTTGTCGTTTTCGAGCGTCGCCAGCTTGTCGATCTTCGGAGCGTTCATCATGCCCGGCTCGTGGCACATCTTGCATTTGGCCTCGTAGAGGGCGGCGCCTTCGGCCGGGCCGGGCTCGGCGAACGCAGGCGCGGCGAGGACCGCGAAACCGAGAACAGCAGCAGCAGCGAATTTCATGAAAGCCCTCCAGATGACGTAGCGCCCGCTTTTAGTAGTCCCGACCTGAACAGGCCATGACCAAGCGCAGTTTTTGCTGACATGCGGCGTTTTGGCTGCACGGACAGGCGGAATCGCCCTTTTTGCGGCCGGGTGATACACTGCCGGTTCGATCGGGCGGCCGGGCGACCGCTGGCAGGCCATTCCTGCAAGGGAAGGGTGGGCTGGAGGAAAGTCCGGGCTCCACGAAGGCAAGGCGGCGGATAACGTCCGCCCGGAGCGGCGCTCTCAAGGCGCCGGGCCGAGGGATAGCGCCACAGAAAGCAAACCGCCTTGGGACTCGTCCCGAGGTAAGGGTGAAAGGGTGGGGTAAGAGCCCACCGCGTCCCTGGCGACAGGGATGGCAAGGCAAGCCCCGCCTGGAGCAAGACCGAATAGGGACGGGCGCTGGGAAACCAGCAGGCGCGCTTTCGCGCTCCGTCCGGGTTGGTCGCGCGAGGCGGTCCGCAAGGGCCGTCCCAGAGGAATGGTCGCCCAAGGGCCGCAAGGCTCTGGACAGAACCCGGCTTATAGGCCGTCCGATCGAGATTTACCCATTTGCTGTGGACAGCTTTGCGGCGGCCCGTGAGTCCGCCAAGCGCCTGACTCTAAGGGAGTTAGGGCGAGGCTATTCACAGGTCGTAAACCACTTATCCACAACCCGAACGATATAGCTCACCGATCTACCGGATTTGTTCCGTTCGCTGACGTCTCAAAGGTTAACGGCGGGCTAACGTCCCGTTGTTTCCCATATGGCCCCATGGTATCCCGTGTACCTCCACGGAAGGGGCTCCGTGGCGGGACAGACTGGGGCGCAATCCCATCCGGGAAGGGCGCAAAGCGGGCATTCGGGAGCATGTTTCTCTCCTCATTCGAGAGCAGCGTAGACGCAAAGAAGCGGGTCTCGATTCCGGCTGCCTTTCGCAAGGCGCTGGGGCGCGCGGACACCGTGTTCCTGTGGCCGTCGCTGGACAAGCCGTGCATCGAGGGAGCGGGTCAGCGCCTGATGGAAGAGTTCGACGCCTCAATGAGCGAGCTGGACCTGATGGATCCGCGCCGCATTGCGCTGTCGAACTACATCATGGGCGAGGCCCGGCAGGCGAAGCTGGACGAGGGCGGACGGGTGGTCCTCGACGCTGAACTGCTGGGAATCGCGGGCGTCAGCGAGAAGGCGAAGTTCGTCGGGCTGGGCGACCGTTTCCAGATCTGGGAGCCCGGCGCCTACGAAGGCGAGAAGGCGAAGATGCGCGCGCTCGCGAAGGAAAATCTCGGTCTGCTGAAGGCCAAGCCACGTCGCCCGGACCACGGCAAGGGCGAGGCGCCCGACGAATGAGCGATGATCCCGTCTCCCTGCACCCGATCTCGCCGCATTCTGGCACGCACGTTCCGGTGCTGGCCGAAGAAGTGATCCATGCGCTCGCGCCGGTCGACGGCGCGGTGATGGTGGACGGGACCTATGGCGGCGGCGGTTATGCGCGCGCGGCGCTGGCCGTCGCCAACTTCACACTGATCGCGATCGACCGCGACCCCGAAGCGATGGAGCGGGCGTGGGCGCATGCGGGCAAGGATCCGCGCGTTATTCCGGCGGCGGGACGGTTCGGCGAGATCGAGCAGATCCTGCACGCGATGAATCGCGACCATGTCGACGGCATCATGCTGGACCTCGGCGTGTCGTCCTTCCAGATCGACGAGGCTGGGCGCGGCTTCTCCTTCATGCGCGATGGTCCGCTCGACATGCGGATGGAAAAGCGCGGGCCAAGCGCTGCCGACGCGGTCAATCACCTGACCGAGGGCGAGTTGGCCGACATCATCCACATTCTGGGCGAGGAGCACGCGGCGCGGCGGATTGCCCGCGAGCTTGTCCACCGCCGCCGGTCGCAGCCCTTCACCACAACGCTGGACCTGGCGGATGTCGTCGAAAAGGCGCTGGGCGGGCGGCGCGGCAAGCCCACGCATCCGGCGACCCGCACCTTCCAGGCGCTGCGCATGTGGGTGAACGATGAGTCTGGCGAACTGGTGCGCGCGCTGGCTGCGGCCGAGCGTGTTCTGAAACCGGGTGGAAGGCTGGTGATCGTAACCTTCCATTCAATCGAGGATCGCATCGTCAAACTCTTCCTGCGGTCGCGTTCCGGCAACGATCCTGGCGTTTCCCGCCACCTGCCGAAAATGGCCAAGGGAAAGGCGCCGACGTTCGAGGTGCTCCAGCGCAAGGCCGTCGAGGCGAGCGAGGCGGAGACGGCGAGCAATCCGCGCGCTCGTTCCGCGCGGCTGCGCTGGGCGCTGCGCACCGAGGCGCCGGCCTGGAATGTCGACGCCGACGACGGGTTCCGCCTGCCGGGACTCAAACAGCTTGAGGGAGTTGCCTGATGAAACGCCTGGCCATCATCGGCGGACTGGTTGTCGCGGTGCTAGCAGTCGCCGTCTATCGCGCCAAGCTGAGTGCGGAAGAGACGCAGGTCCGCATCGATGAGCTGAAGATCGAGGCGCAGGCCGAAGAGGCCGCCATCGCCACCCTGCGCGCCGACGAGGCTGTGCTGACGCGGCCTGAGCGTATCGGCGGGATCGCGCAGCAGCAGCTCGGCCTCGAGCCCGCCAACCCAAGCCAGTATGTCGCCCCCGAAGCCCTGAAGCAGCGGCTCGGCGAGGAGAGGCTTCGCCTGCCGGCGCCCGCTGAGGGAGCTCAGCCGCAGCAGCAATGAGAGCTTACGCCGCGCCATATCCGAAGGACGTCTGGGGTCCGCGCCGCGCCCGCATCATTGCGGTCGGCCTCGCGCTGGTCTTCGTCGTGATCGTGGGCCGCTCGGCCTATGTCGCCTTCAACGGACCTGACCGCAGCGCCGTGCCGGTTGCCGCAGTGGAATACGTGCGCCGCGCCGACATCGTTGATCGCCGCGGCGAACTGCTGGCGACGACGGTGGAGGGGACTTCGCTGGCGGTCGATCCGAGCGCGATCTGGGATTCGCGCGATGTCGTGGCCGGCATCCGGACGGTGTTCCCGGACCTCCGCGAGGATGCGCTGACGGCGATGATGGCCGACAAGAAGCGCCAGTTCGCCTGGGTGAAGCGCGGGCTCGACGACGAGCAGATCAAGGCGCTGAAGGAGCTCGGCGTCGAGGGACTGATGTTCGTCAACGAGGCGCAGCGGCGCTATCCGGGCGGCAGTCTCGCAGGCCACTTCCTCGGCTACACCAGCATCGACGGCGACGGTCTCGAAGGCGTCGAGCGCGTCTATGATGAGCGGCTGAAGCAGGGCGGCGAGCCATTGCAGCTGACGCTCGACGCCAGCGTGCAGTTTGTCGTGGAAGAAGAACTGACGCGCGCCTTCGCCGATTTCGACATGAAGGGCGCTGCCGGCATCGTGCTCGACGCACATACGGGCGCCGTGCGCGCGATTGCATCGTGGCCGCAGATCGATCCGCGCCTTCGCGGCGAAGAGGGCGACGACGCGAAGACCAATCGCGCGCTTAATGCTCGCATGGAGCTCGGCTCGATCTACAAGCCTCTGACGGTCGCGGCGGCGCTCGAAGCCGGCGTACTGCAGGGGACTGATACGTTCGACGTTTCGGCGCCGGTGAAGATCGGCGCGGTCACGGTCCGCGACCAGCATCCGCTGACCCGCGTGTCGGGCAAGGCGGCGACGGCGGAGGACATTCTCGCCGAAAGCTCCAACATTGGCACGGCGATGATCGCGCAGCGGATGGGCGCGGAACGGCAGAAGGAGTTTCTCGGCAAAGTCGGCTTGCTGGCCGGTCATGGCGGGGAGGGGCCGCAATGGGCGTCCCCCCTCGTACCGCAGAAGTGGGACCAGACGGCCATGGCGACTGTCGCCTATGGCCATGGCATCTCGGTGAGCCCGCTCGCCTTTGCGATGACCTACACGCCGTTCGCGAATGGCGGCGAGTATGTGTCGCCGAGCTTCATCGAGCCGGTCGATGCAGGCAGCGTGAAGCGGACGCGCGTGATGTCGGCGCGAACGGCCGACGCCGTGCTCGGCATGATGCGCACGACGGTCACGCAAGGTTCCGGCAAGCTGGCGGAAGCAAATGGCTATGAAGTCGCTGGCAAGACAGGCACGGCGGAGAAGCCTACGCCGAACGGTTACGATCCCGACAGGAACATAACGTCTTTTGCCGCGGTCTTCCCTGCATCCCGCCCACAATTTGTCGTGCTAGTCGTGCTCGATGAAGCGCAGCCCAGAACGGGCGAGCAACGCACGGCCGCCTACACGGCGGCACTGATCGCCGGAAAGGTGATCGCGCGCGCGGCCCCGCTGCTGGATGTGCAGCCCGTGCTGGAGGCGACCGCAACGCGCGGCATCGCCCCCCTCACGCGCACAAGTGCGGAGGCGGACGCGCAATGAAACTGGACTCACTCATCCCCGGCGCCCCCGCGCTCGACATCACCGGCATCACGGCCGACAGCCGCAAGGTGCGGCCGGGCTTCCTGTTTGCGGCGCTTCAGGGCGTGGCGAAGGATGGGCGCGAGTATATCGACGCCGCGATCAAGGCCGGTGCGGTGGCGATCCTCACCGATGATCGTCCGGGGGAATGGGATGTACCGGCGGTGAAGACGGCTGAGCCGCGCCTCACGTTGGCGACGGCGGCGGCGGCATTCCATCCGGTGCAGCCGGGCATCGTGACGGCGGTGACCGGCACGAACGGCAAGAGCTCGACGGTCGATTTCCTGCGCCAGATCTGGGCGAGCATGGGCCGCAAGGCGGCGTCGATGGGTACGCTTGGCGCGATCGGTCCTTCGGGCGTGGTTGATCTCGGCCACACGACGCCGGACCCTGTCGCCATCCACGACACGCTGGAGAAGCTGGCGAAGGAAGGCGTGACCCACGCGGCGATGGAAGCTTCAAGCCATGGCCTCTCCCAGTATCGCCTGCACGGCGTGAAGCTGGCGGCGGGGGCCTTTACCAACCTCACGCAGGACCATCTCGACTACCACACCGATTTCGACGACTACCGCAGCGCCAAGATGAAGCTGTTCTCCGAACTGCTGCCGGCTGGCGCGCCTGCCGTGATCAACGCCGACAGCCCGGAACTCGAGCGGTTCGAGGCGGTCGCGCAGGAGGCGGGGCTCAAGACGTTCACAGTCGGCTGGCGCGGGCGCGACCTCCGCATCTCCGAAGCTCTGCCGCGCGGGACGGGGCAGGACCTTGTCATCCAGTGGGGCGGTGGGCCAAGCGCAGGCAATGAGCGCAAGGTGCACCTGCCATTGATCGGCGAGTTCCAGGCGCTGAACGCGCTGTGCGCCGCGGGTATCGCGATGGCGCTGGGCGATGATGTGCATGCCGTGCTCGACGGGTTGACCCAGCTCAAGGGCGTGCATGGGCGGTTGGAGCTTGTCGGGCAGACGGCGGGCAAGGCGCCCGTTTTTGTCGATTATGCGCACACGCCGGATGGTCTCAACGTGCTCCTGCGCGCGGCGCGGCCGCATGTGAGGGGCAAGCTCATCGTGGTGTTCGGCTGTGGCGGCGATCGCGATGCGACCAAGCGGCCGATCATGGGCGATGTGGCGCGGCGCCTGGCCGACGAGGTGATCGTCACCGATGACAATCCGCGCTCGGAGGAGCCGGCTGCGATCCGCGCTGCGATCCGCAAGGGCGCGCCGGATGCGAGCGAGATCGGCGACAGGGCGTCGGCGATTCAGGAAGGGGTGCGCCGCCTGAAGCCTGGCGATGCGCTGCTGATCGCAGGCAAGGGCCATGAGACCGGACAGATCGTGAAGGGCGTCACGATCCCATTCTCCGATTTCGATGTCGCGCGTGATGCGTTGAAGGATGTCGGGGGCACGAATGGTTGATTCACCGGCGCCTCTCTGGACCTCCGAGGAGGCCGCCGCCGCGACGGGCGGCAAGGCGCTCGGGACGTGGGCCGTGAATGGCGTGTCGATCGACACGCGCTCGCTGCAGCCGGGCAATCTTTTCGTTGCGCTGACGGATGTGCGCGATGGCCACGACTTCGTCGCGAACGCGTTCGCGGCGGGGGCCGAGGCGGCGTTCGTGTCGCGCGACGTGCTGGGCGGCCATCCCGGCTTGCTGGTTGACGATGTGCTGCCTGCGCTGGAGCGGATGGGGCTGGCGGCGCGGGCAAGGACGGACGCGGTTTGCGCGGCGGTGACGGGCTCGGTGGGCAAGACCAGCGTCAAGGAGATGCTGGCGCGCATCTATCGCGCGGCGGGCAGGGCGCACTGGTCGGACAAGTCGTTCAACAATCACTGGGGCGTGCCGCTGACGCTGGCGCGCATGCCGCGCGAGACGGAACGGGCGATCTTCGAGATCGGCATGAACACGCCGGGCGAGATCGCGCCGCGGTCCCTGATGGTGCGGCCGCATGTGGCGATGATCACGCGGATTGCGCCAGCCCACTTGGCTGGCATGGGCTCGGTCGAGGGCGTGGCGGACGAGAAATCGCAGATCTTCGCGGGTCTGCAGGATGGCGGCGCGGCGATCCTGCCGGCGGAGGACAAGTTCCACGACCGCCTGCATGCGGCGGCGTTGCAGCTGCAGCGCTCGGCCAAGCTATACACCTATGGCGGCGCAGCGGGTTCGCGGGCGGCGACGCCGGTGCGGTATGAGACAGACGGCTTCACCTCGCGCATCGGCATCGACGTGATGGGCGAGGTCGTGAGCGTCAGCCTCAACGCAGTGGGCGAACACTGGGCCGGCAATGCGGCGCTGGCGCTTCTCGCTGCTGTTCTGTCGGGCGTGCATACGCGCGACGCAGCCGAGGCGCTGTCGGGCTATGCGCCGCCTGCGGGGCGCGGCGTGGCGGAGATGCTCAAGCTGCCGCAGGGTGGCGAAGTGACGCTGGTGGATGACGCCTACAACGCCAATCCGGAGTCGATGCGTGCAGCGATCGAAGGCTTCGGGCGCAGGCCCGGGCGCCGCATCGTTGCACTTGGCGAAATGCGCGAACTCGGCGAGGGCTCTGCTGCGCTTCATGCGGGGCTGGCGGATGCAATCACCGCGGCGAACGTTTCGCGTGCGGTGCTGTCGGGTGATGAAATGAAACACCTGGCGGACGCGCTGAAATCGCGCGCGCCGTCAATGCGAGTCGAACATGTCACAGGTCCGGCAGAAGCGGCCGCGCAGGTGAAAAGCTGGTTAGAAGCGGGGGACGCTGTCTTGATCAAAGGGTCGAATGCGTCCGGCATGGCGCGTGTAGGAACGGCGCTCAGGCAGATGAGCGAAAGCGCCGCCGCCATACCGCAGAAAGCGACTGGGGCGTAGCATGCTGTATCATCTCCTCTCGCCCTACACGGGTGAGCTGAACCTGTTCAGCTTCGTCACGTTTCGCGTGGCGCTCGGCCTGACGACCGGGCTGATCCTGACCATGCTGTTCGGCTATCCGATGATCCTCTGGCTCCGGAAGAAGCAGGGCAAGGGCCAGCCGATCCGCACCGACGGCCCGGAAAGCCATCAGGCCAAGAAGGGCACGCCCACCATGGGTGGCTTCCTCATCCTGTTCGGGATCCTGTCCGGCACGCTGCTGTGGGCTGACCTCACCAACCAGTATGTCTGGATCGTGCTTTTTGTGACTGTCGGATTCTGCCTTGTTGGCTTCATCGACGACTACCAGAAGGTGACCAAGAAGGGCACGGCGGGCTTATCCGGAAAAGTCAGGCTGCTGATGGAGTTCGCCATTGCCGGCATCGCCGTGTGGTGGATCTCAGTCTACGCGCAGGCGACCACGGATGCGGCTCTTGCGGCCGGTACGCTGGCGGTGGCGCCGCAAGATGGCTTCGCGACCGGTCTCGCGCTGCCGTTCCTCAAGGACTTCATGTTCGACCTGACGATCTACGGCTTCATCGCCTTCGGGGCGTTCGTGATCGTTGGTGCAGGTAACGCCGTGAACTTCACTGACGGTCTCGACGGGCTCGCCATCGGGCCGGTGATGATCGCAGGCGCAACCTTCGGCTTCATCGCGTATGCGACGGGAACGCCGCGCTTTGCCGACTACCTGCTGCTGTCGCCGACGCCGGGGACGGCGGAGTTGTCTGTCGTGATGGGCTCGCTGATGGGCGGGGGGCTGGGCTTCCTCTGGTACAACGCGCCGCCCGCCAAGATCTTCATGGGCGACACCGGCTCGCTGGCGCTGGGCGGATGCCTCGGCGCGATGGCGGTGTGTGTGAAGCACG
Organism: Hyphomonadaceae bacterium; assembly: GCA_040398465.1. Classification (GTDB taxonomy): domain Bacteria; phylum Pseudomonadota; class Alphaproteobacteria; order Caulobacterales; family Hyphomonadaceae; genus UBA7672. The sequence goes on from JBBAUA010000037.1 coordinate 15,806, forward strand.
AGATCGTGCTGGCGATCGTCGGCGGCCTGTTCCTGTTCGAGGCGCTGTCGGTGATCATCCAGGTCGTCTACTTCAAGGCGACCGGCAAACGCTTCTTCAAGATGGCGCCGGTGCACCACCATTTCGAGAAGCTGGGGTGGTCGGAACCGACCGTCGTCATTCGCTTCTGGATCATCGCCTTCCTGCTGGCGCTTGCCGGCCTCGCAACCCTGCGTCTGAGGTGAGACACAGGTGATCCCGGTCCGCACATTCGAGGGAAAGGACGTGGCAGTGTTCGGCCTTGGCAGGTCGGGCATCGCGACGTGCAAGGCCCTCATGGCCGGCGGCGCCCGCGTATGCGCGTGGGACGACAACGAAAACTCGCGCAAGGCGGCCGAGGCTGCTGGCGTGCCGCTGGTCGATCTCAACCGTCGCGACTGGCAGACGTTCGCCGCGCTCGTCCTGTCGCCCGGCATCCCGTTCCGCTTCCCCGAGCCGCACCGCTTCGTGCGCATGGCCCAGATGGTGGGCGTGCCGGTGATCGGCGATATGGAATTGTTCGCCCGCGCCGTGAACGAGTTCCGCTCGATCGAGCGCCCCCGCATCGTAGGCATCACCGGCACTAACGGGAAATCGACCACCACGGCGCTGGTCGGCCACATCCTGAAGACGTGCGGCAAGGATGTCCGCGTCGGCGGCAATATCGGCGTCGGCGTGCTCGACCTCGAGAAGCTGCATGCCGAAGCGATCTATGTGCTGGAGCTGTCGAGCTATCAGCTCGACCTTGCCGAGAGCCTGCGCTGCGACATCGCAGTGATGCTGAACATCTCGCCGGACCATCTCTCTCGCCATGGCGGCATGGACGGCTATGTCAGCGCCAAGCGCCGCATCTTCCGCAACCAGGGGCCGGACGACGTCGCCATCATCGGCGTCGACGACATGCGCTCCGGCGTGATGTCGACGCAGCTGACCAGCGAGGGCCTGCGCCGCGTGATCCCGATCTCCGCCGAGTATGGCCTTGGCCGCGGCGTCGCCGTGCTCGACGGCATGCTGCAGGATTCGATCGCGGGCCGCGCCGAACAGCCGGTGAACGTCTCCGGGGCGAAGGCGCTGCCTGGCCGCCACAACCATCAGAACATCGCCGCGGCTTATGCCGTGTGCCACGCGCTGGGCCTCGAGCCGGCGGACATTCTCGCCGCGATCCAGACTTTCCCCGGCCTACCGCACAGGCTGGAGAATATCGGCGCCATCGATGGCGTGCGCTTCATCAACGATTCGAAAGCGACCAACGCGCAGGCGGCCGAGCAGGCGATCCGCGCCTTCCCGAATGCGTGGTGGATCGTCGGCGGCCGGCCGAAGGAGGAGGGGATCGACGAACTCGCCCCGCTGTTCGGCTCGATCCGCAAGGCATACCTTATCGGCGAGTCGACAGACGCGTTCGCGCGCGCGCTCGAGGGCAAGCTCGACCATGTGAAGTGTCGGACGCTCGACGTCGCCGTGAGCCAGGCATTCGAGGATGCGCGCGCATCCGGCGCCGAGGGGGCGGTCGTCCTGTTCTCGCCCGCATGCGCGAGCTTCGACCAGTTCCGCGACTTCGAGCAGCGCGGCCTCGCCTTCCGGCAGGAAGCCGTGAAGCTCGTGAAGCGCCGTTCGCCAACCGAGCCGGCGTGAATCTGCGATGCAGGTTTTCAAGCGGTCCGATACATCGCCCCTCGCCGAATGGTGGCGCACGGTCGACAAGGGGCTCATTGCCGCCGCCCTGATCCTTCTGGGCGCGGGCATCGTGCTGTCGCTGGCGGCGGGGCCTGCAGCTGCGGCCAAGCTGGATATCGAGGACCCATTCCATTTCGTCTACCGGCAGGCGGGGTTCGTGCTCGCAGCCATCGGCGTGCTGCTCGGCTCGTCGCTGCTCGATCCGGTCTGGGCGCGGCGTGTCTGTCTTGCGCTGTTCGTGCTGTGCTTCCTGCTGATGGCAGGTCTCTTGCTGTTCGGGCATGAGGCGAAGGGCGCAACGCGCTGGATCAGGCTGTGGGGCACGACCTTCCAGCCGTCGGAGATCATCAAGCCTGCGCTGGTCGTGCTGACGGCGTGGCTGCTGGCGCAGCGCGACAAGTTTCCGGCAGGGCCATGGGCGCCGATCGCTTTCGCATTTTACGCGGTGACGGTGGGGCTCCTGTTGCTGCAGCCGGATGTCGGTCAGTCGGCGCTGGTGACTGCGGCGTTCGTCATCGTGTTCTTTGTCGCCGGCCTGCCGTGGATGTGGGTCGGCGTCTTTGCCGTGCTGGGCACTATCCTGCCTGTGCTGCTCTATTCGATCATTCCGCACGTGCGCTTCCGCGTCGACTCCTTCCTCAACCCCACCGACTACGACACCTACCAGATCGACAAGGCGCGGCAGGCGATCGAACGTGGCGGCCTTTTCGGCGTCGGGCCGGGCGAGGGCACCGTGAAGCGCGTGCTGCCGGATGCGCATACCGACTTTGTCTATGCTGTGGCAGGCGAGGAGTTCGGGCTCCTCCTGCTGGTTGCGCTCACCGTGATCTTCGCGGTGATCGCCATCAAGGGCATCATGGAAGCCTCGAAGCAGGCCGACATCTATCAGCGCGCGGCAGGCGTCGGCCTCTATGCGATCTTCGGCCTGCAGGCGGCGGTGAACATGTCGGTGAACCTGTCGCTGATCCCGCCGAAAGGCATGACGCTGCCGCTGGTGTCGTCCGGCGGATCGTCACTGCTCGGCTCGGCGCTTACGCTCGGGCTTGCTCTGGCGCTCACGCGCAAGCAGCCGGAATCCACGCTTTCGCATCTGAGGCACGTATGATGTCTTCTACCAAGCCGCTTGTCGTCGTCGCCGCCGGCGGCACGGGCGGGCACATGTTTCCCGCCCAGGCCTTCGCCGACGAGATGCACGCACGCGGCTGGACCGTGGCGCTGGTGACGGACGAGCGCGGCGCGAAATACGCCACCAACTTTCCCGCCGACTGGCGCCTGCAGGTCGACGCGGCGACCTTCGGATCGAAACTGCCGCACAAGCTGCTGGCGAGCGCGCTGAAACTTCGCAAGGGCACCGCTGAGGCGCGCCGTAATTTCGAGAAGACCAAGCCGAAGATCGTCGCGGGCTTTGGCGGCTATCCATCTTACCCGTCGCTGTCAGCTGCCCGCGCCATGGGCGTGCCGATCGTCATCCACGAGCAGAACTCCGTTCTCGGCCGAGTGAACCGGTTGTTTGCGAAGAGCGCGAAATTCGTCGCCTGCGGCTTCGACCGCCTCGACCGACTGCCGCCGGGCGCCGAGGGGACTAAGCGCGTGGTGGGCAATCCAGTGCGCAATCCCATCAAGGCCGTGCGCGAAAGGCCCTATCCAGAACTCGACGATGCAGGCCCGCTCAACCTCTTGATCACCGGCGGCAGTCAGGGCGCGCGCCTGTTCGGCGACGTGATCCCGAAGGCGATCGTTGCGCTGCCGGCGGCGCAGAAGGCGCGGCTGCACGTGGTGCAACAGGCGCGCGAAGAACAGCTGGAAGCGGTGCGCGGTGTCTACAAGGACGCGGGCGTGAAAGCGACCGTTGAGTCCTTCTTCTCCGACATGCAGGACAGGTTGGCGGCAGCGCATCTGGTGATTGCCCGCGCCGGCGCATCGACCGTGACGGAACTCGCTGTGGCTGGCCGGCCGTCGATCCTCATCCCGCTCGGCATCGCGATGGATGATCACCAGACCGCCAACGCTGAAGGCATGGTGACGGGCGCCGCCGCCGACGTGGTTCCCGAGCCGAAATTCAGTGTCGAGGCCTTCACGCCGCTCCTGCTTGAACGGATCAGCAATGCCGGCGTGCTGAAGGCGCGCGCCCGCGCCGCCTGGCAACTGGGCCGGCCAAACGCGGCGAAGGAACTGGCCGATCTTGCGGAGCAGGCTGCGGGCGTGAGGGCGGGGTAGGCTCAGGCCGTTGCGTCCGCAGGGTGGGAATTCGCCAGTCGAAGACGTTCGCTAGTATCGGCGCGCGAGCTGTTCCGCCTTGTTGATGACGTCGTTGAGCATGCGCTCGCCTTTACCCCAGGCAAACGCCTGACCCTTGATCTCGCTTGCGCCAACCACTTCTGTGCCCTGATCGCCGCGGTCAATAACATCGAAGGCCACGGTTCCCGCGCTTGACAGCATGTCGCCAGGCAGGATTCCTTTGAGGTACGCGCCAGCGCGAGTGTCGGTGGCCGCAGACAGGCCCGACGGGCCGCCGGTCATTGTAACAACCATCGCCCTCAACACGCTGGCATAGGGTTGTGCAATCGACCGGGTGACCTGTTTCTTGTTCGCGAAACCGAGGCCCTCGCCAAGCGCCTTTCCACCCTGCATGGCGCCCAGAAACTCGGCCTGAGACATGCCGGCGGCGCCGGCCAGGCCTTTGGCGATTTTGTCCGCGTCGACGCCTTTGTGGCCTTCCGACCGGCTGAGTCCTTCTTCCGAAAGGATGGTCCGCACAGAAACACGAGGTGTCGAATCTGACATGGCTGGGCTCCGCGATTCATGGAGCCACTTTATATCACGGGCTGGGAATACTTGGCGACGGGCACAGGCCTGGCTGCACGTGACGCCCTTGGGTTATCTTCGGTCGGGGTGGATCGCGAGTGACGTAGCCGGGAGCCGAGACCTGATACCGCAGGGCTTGACCCAGGCCCCGCCGCAGGCTCACTCACCACATGCGTAGAACAATCCCCTTCGACGTCGGCGCGGTGCATTTTGTCGGCATTGGCGGCATAGGCATGTCTGGCATCGCCGAGGTGATGATCAACCTTGGCTATCAGGTTTCCGGCTCCGATATGAAGGCGAGCGCGAACACGGATCGGCTGGCTCAGCGCGGCGCCAAGATCATGATCGGGCACAAGGCCGAGAACATCGAGGGCGTCGGCGCGCTCGTGATCTCGACCGCGATCAAGGGCGGCAATCCGGAAGTCGATGCGGCGCGGGCGCGGGCCATTCCGGTTGTGCGCCGGGCGGACATGCTGGCCGAGCTGATCCGGCTGAAGTGGACGGTCGCGATCGCCGGCACGCACGGCAAGACCACAACGACCTCGATGGTGGCGGCGTTGCTCGACGGCGTGGGGCTCGACCCGACCGTGATCAATGGCGGCGTCATCAACGCCTATGCCTCGAATGCGAAACTCGGGCAGGGCGAGTGGATGGTGGTGGAGGCCGACGAGAGCGACGGCACCTTCACCAAGCTGCGCCCGACCGTCTGCATCGTCACCAATATCGATCCCGAGCATTTGGATCACTACGGCTCGATGGAAGCGCTGCGGAAGGGCTTCGACACGTTCGTCGAGAACCTTCCATTTTATGGTTTTGCGGTTCTCTGCGCTGACCACCCCGAAGTGCAGGCGCTGGCCTCGCGCATCCCGGATCGGCGCCGCATCACCTATGGCTTCAATCCGCAGTCGGACCTGTGGGCCGTGAACGTGAAGCCGGAAGCTGGTGGGTCTGTGTTCGATCTCGTGCTGCGTTCGCGCGGCGAGACGGATCAGATGCGCTGGGTCGGCCTGCAGCTGCCGATGGCGGGACGGCACAATGTGCAGAACTCGCTGGCGGCCATTGCAGTCGCGCGCGAGCTTGGCGGCACGGAAGAACAGATCCGTGCGGCGCTGCTGAAGTTCGGCGGCGTCAAGCGGCGGTTCACGTCGGTGGGCGACTGGAATGGCGTGAAGATCATCGACGACTACGGCCACCACCCGGTTGAGATCGCAGCAGTCTTGCGCGCCGCGCGTGATGTGCAGGGTCGCGACAAGCGCGTGATCGCCGTCGTGCAGCCGCACCGCTACACGCGCCTACGCGACCTGTTCGAGCAGTTCTCGACCTGCTTCAATGATGCGGACGAAGTCTATGTCGCGCCGGTCTATGCGGCGGGCGAGCAGCCGATCGACGGCATCAGCCATGAGAGCCTGGTGAAGGGCCTCATCAACCATGGCCATCGCTCGGCGAAGGCGATCGGATCGCTGGCGGAACTACCTGCCGTGGTCCGCAACGCGGTCAAGACAAATGACGAGATGGTGGTCTGTCTCGGCGCCGGCGATATCACCGCGCATGCCAATGCTTTGGCGGATGATCTCAAGCGCGGCTGAGCGCGACGGGTTCACAGCGCCGCTCGTCAAGGTTAACAAGCCCTGAAATCCTCTGCGGCCCGTGGTTAGGCTTACGGTAACCTCGTGCATGCTTCTGGACAAACATCCGGCGCCGGGCGCCGTCGTTGCAGATACGGACGCATGAAGAAGTCGCATTCCATCATCGCCGCCAGCGCAGGGCTGGTTATCGCCCTGGTGGGTGGCCTTGTGGCGGGCAACTGGCGCACCGCCGAGGCGACATCGACCCAACCGCAATTCGCGCGGCCCAATTCACTGAGCTATGCGCGCCCTGCCGCGGACGATCTGACGCGCTATGGCGTGCTCGGCGACGACAAGACGCGTGCGAAGATCTCGACGGACCTGGCCGCCTGCCGCGCCGCGCTGAAGGCTGCTGGCGTGTCGTTCAACCTGGTGCCTGCGAAGAGCCAAGGCGCGTGCGGCTATGGCGAAGCCCTCGAAGTGAAAGCCTCGCTCGCATCCTTCACGCCGAACCCAGGCGCGCCGGATGAGCTGCCGATGACCTGCGATCTCGCAGCCCGCCTGCACATGTGGGAGCGCCACATCGTGCTTCCGGCGGCGGAGAAATATCTCGGCTCGCCGGTTGTCGACATCAAGGCCTTCGGCACATTCCAGTGCCGAACGGTGGCCGGGGTCGACCGGCTGTCTGAGCATTCCTTTGCGAAGGCTGCCGACATTGCCGGCTTTGTGCTGGCCGACGGGCGCGAGATCAGCGTGCTCGAGGACTACTACGGCAGGGGCGCCAAGGGCGACTTCCTGCGCGAGATCCGCCAGCGTGCCTGCGACCTGTTCGATGTGACGCTTGGGCCCGACTACAACGAGGACCACGCTAACCACTTTCATCTCGACGTTGGCCGCCAGCACGCCTGCCGCTGAGGCGTACTGGTCTCGGGCGACGGCTCGCGCTAGATCGCTTGGATGAGCGCTTTTCTCGATCGTCTTCCTCCGGTCCGCGGCAAGATTCTCGCGGACGAACTGCTTGCGCCGTTCACATGGTTTCGTGTCGGCGGGGCGGCGGATGCGCTGTTCCTGCCGAAAGACGAGGACGATCTCGCAGCCTTTCTCGCAGCGCTCGATCCCATCATTCCTGTGACCGTGCTGGGCGCGGCCTCCAACGTGATCGTTCGCGATGGCGGGATTGCGGGCGTTGTCGTTCGGCTGGGGCCCGCGTTCGGGAAGGTCGCCACGGATGGGCTGCGCGTGACTGCCGGGGCGGCGGCGCTGGACTCACGCGTGTCGGTTGCGGCGGCGAATGCGGGCATTGCCGGGATGGAGTTCTTCTCGGGCGTGCCTGGTACGATCGGCGGCGCGCTGCGGATGAATGCGGGCTGCTATGGGCGCGAGACGAAGGACGTGCTGGTGGAGGCGCGCGCGCTGACGCGCAAGGGCGAGCGCGTGCGGCTTTCGAATGCGGATTTCCATTTCAGCTATCGGCATACGGAAGCGCCCGAGCACCTGATTTATGTCGAGGCGGTGTTCGAAGGAACGCCTGATGAGCCAGCGGCGATCCTCGAACGTATCGAAGCCTTGAAGGCGCGTAGGGAAACCACGCAGCCGATCCGCGAGAAGACGGGCGGGTCGACGTTTGCGAATCCGGATCCGCCGGGCACGCCGAACCAGCGCTCATCCTGGAAGCTGGTGGACGAGGCGGGCATGCGTGGCGCGCGGCGAGGCGGAGCGCAGGTGAGCGAGCTGCATTGTAACTTTCTGCTCAACACTGGCGAGGCGACGGCGGCCGACATCGAAGGGCTGGGCGAGGAGGTGCGCGCCGCGGTGAAGGCGAAGTCGGGCGTCGAGCTGCGCTGGGAGATCAAGCGCATCGGACGGCCTGCCGTGGATGCGACGGTCGAAGGCTATCTGGCGAAGGATGCCTGAGATGCGGACCGCGATCGGGTTGCTGACGCTGGTGCTCGCTGCTTGCCAGCCGGCGGTTGAGCCCCGCGCGCTCGACTCCCAAACTTCCACTGTCGAAGCACCGGAAGCCAAACCTGCGCTGCCCCCTGGTCACGCTATCGTCGGCGGGCTCGAAGTTGGCGTTGAACTCTCCCAGCCCCTCCGCGTGTTGGGCACGGAGCCGTTCTGGGGCGTCGAGATCGAGTTCGCCGAACTTGTCTTCAGCGGTGTCGATCGGCCTGAGATGCGGATGGCCAACCCTGGGCCGAGCTTCCGGGATGGCAATCTCGTCATCGCAGCAAGGGACACGAACGGCCAAACCTTCACGCTCACCATGCGCGAGGTCCAATGCTCGGATGGCATGAGCGACCGCGTCTATCCGCTCGAAGCCGAGGTGCAGTACAAGGGTGAGACCCTGAAAGGCTGCGCCAACAGCAAGGCCGCCCTGGACGCCCTCCCTCCGCCTTGACCCCGGACGACACGAACCCGCGCCAAATCGCTTGTGCGCCAGCTACCTATGCGCTACATACTGTGTGACACACACTGTACGGGACATGGGATGCCGGTTTCGGCGGATATCATTGAGGCGCTCCGGCTGGAGTTGCGGCGGGGGAATTTGATCCTCGCCGTGCTGGGCACGCTGCGTTCGGAAAAATACGGCTACACGCTGAAGACCGAGCTGGGCGGGCTGGGAATCGAGATCGATGAAGGCGCGCTCTATCCGATGCTCCGCCGGCTCGAGACGCAGGGCCTGCTGACCTCCGAATGGCGCGAGGATGCAAAGCGCCAGAAGCGATTCTACCGGCTCTCGGATGATGGCGCGGCGGCGCTGGCGCAGCTGGCAGGCGAATGGCGCGCGATGAACGCGTCGCTCTCAAGCATACTCAAGGGAGTTGGGTCATGAACCCGATCTGGGACTATGTGAAAAAGGTCGAGCGCCATCTGCCGGCCGCGCGCCGCATGGAAGTTGCGGGCGCGCTCTATGCGACGCTGAAAGCGCGCAAGGACGCGATGGAGAAGGCGAAGGGCGCGAAGGCGACCGAGGCCGAGATCGCCGACATGCTCGCGGCGGAAGGCGATCCGCTCCGCGTGGCCGAGCGAATCGCGGGTCCGCCCGGAGAGCATGATCTCGTGTCGCGCTATCTTGCATCGGTCGAGCGGCATCTACCGCGCGAGGGGGTGCTCGATGTAATGGCTGAGCTGCGCGAGGCGTTGCGTGCGAAGATCGAGGGGACCGAGGAGCGGCTTGGTCGCGCGGCGAGCGCGGACGAGATCGCCGCGGTGCTGAAGGCGTTTGGTGCGCCGCCTGTGGTCGCGGCGCGCTATGAGGGGCGGATGCAGTTGATCGGTCCGGCGCTCTATCCCTGGTTCTGGCCGACGCAGCGCACGGCGTTGGGCCTCGTGGCTGCCGTCTTCCTGGTGCTCACGGCGCTGCGCGCGTTAGGCACTGATCGTCCGATCCAGGCGGTGCTGGCGCGGCTAGACAATCTGCTAGGGCTCGGCTTGATGGCGTTCGCTGCGGTGACGCTGGTGTTCATCGCTGTGGAGCGTTGGGGCGACCCGGTGAAGCTGTTGGAGAACCGCTGGGATCCGAAGTCGCTGCCGCGCGACAACATCCGCAAGCCGCGCTCGCTGTTTGAATCGGGCGTGTCGCTGTTCTTCGACGTGCTGTTCATTCTCGTCTGGCTGAAATTCGTGCCGTTCCCGAATGAGCTGCCGCTGCGCGACGGAGCATCCGTGTCGATCGTGCTGTCACCGGCGTGGAGCGCGGTCTACTGGCCGATCCTCGTGTTGGCGCTTCTGTCTGCGGCTGGGCATCTGCACGACATGGTGCGGCCGGCATGGAACCGGCTCGGGTCGGCGATGAGCACTGTCGGCCATGCAGGGGCGCTCGCGGTGGTGTGGGTGCTGTTCCAGGGGCGGCCGTTCGTTGTTGTCGAGCCCCGGCCGGGCACGAGCCCCGAAGAGCTCGAGCGCGCAATCCGCCTTATGGACAGCGTGCTGCTCGTGGGTTTGGGCATCTGGGCGCTGGTCTCTGCGATCACCCTGGGCATCGAGATCTGGCGGCAGGTGAAGGCGTCGCGGTCTGCCGGCGAAGCGGCGCCGCTGATGGCAGCGTGAGTTCGGCTTGATAAGCGGGGTCAGAAGTGAAAGCTGGCGCTGTTCGTATTCGGGGAGAACCGCTTGTCGCTCAAGATGAAAATGCTGGTTGCCGGAGTTGTGGCGCTATCGCTCTGCGCCGGTTGCACCAATGCAGCGCCGCAGGGCGAAGCGCCTCGCGGCGAGGCTATGGTGGCGGCGGCCGATCCGCTGGCGGTCGAGGCGGGACTGGAAATGTTGCGCCGGGGCGGCAGCGCAATTGATGCAGCGATTGCAGTCGAGTTGACGCTTGGGCTAGTCGAGCCGGAATCGTCCGGCGTTGGCGGCGGCGGATTCCTGATCCACTACCGGGCACGCGACGAAGCGATCGACGCATTCGACGGGCGGGAGTGGGCGCCTGCGGGTGCGACGCCGGACATGTTCCTCGTCGACGGCAAGCCTCTGCCGTTCGAGCTGGCGCAGGCGAGCGGCAAGTCGATCGGCACGCCGGCGCTGGTCCCGATGCTGAAGATGGCGCACGCTGAGCACGGCAAGCTGCCGTGGGCGACACTGTTCGAACCTGCGATCAAGCTGGCCGAGGATGGGTTTGTCGTCGGGCCGCGGCTGAGCCGCAGCCTGCTCAACAACAAGGCGATCTTCGAGGCGGATGCGCAGGCGAGGTCGATCTATCTCGATGCGTCGGGCAAGCCCTGGCCGCAGGGCCATGTTCTGAGGAACCCGCTCTACGCCCAGTCGCTGCGCGCCATTGCAGCGGATGGACCGAAGGCGCTGACGCATGGGCCGATCGCGGACGCCATCGTGGCGGCGGCCCAGAGACAGCCGCGTGCGGGGACGCTTGGCGTGGCGGACCTGCAGGCCTATGCGCCGCGGAAGCTCGATCCGCTGTGCGGGGCGTTTCGCGTCTATCGCGTCTGCACGATGCCCTCCCCAAGTTCGGCGAATGCGATGCTGTCGATCCTTGGCCTCTACGAGCGGGCGCGGCCGCAGCCGGTTGGTCCGACCGACGTGAAGGATTGGGCGGCTTATGTGTGGGCGAGCCGGCTCTCCTATGTCGACCGCGACCACTACATGGCGGACGACCGCTTCGTGCAGGCGCCGACGAAAGAGCTGGTCGCGCCGGCCTATCTCGATGCCCGCGCGAAGCTGATCGATCTGTCCAAGGCGCCGCCGGCGATTCCGGTGGGCGCGCCTGCGGGCGAGGCGCTGCGCAAGAAGTGGGGGAGCGCGGCGATGCAGGAGCATGGCACGACGCATCTTTCCATCGTCGATCACGAAGGAAACGCCGTGTCGCTGACGGCGACGGTCGAGTCCGAGTACGGCGCGCATCGCATGGCGGGCGGCTTCTGGCTCAACAATGAACTGACCGACTTCTCGCTGGAGCCTGTGATCGAGGGCAAGCCGGTCGCGAACGCCGTGGCGCCGCGCAAGGCGCCGCGCTCGTCGATGTCACCGGCGATCATCACGGACAAAGACGGCGAGCTTGTGATGGTGGCGGGCTCGATGGGCGGCAGCACGATCATCGCGTCGGTGTCGCGCACGATCATCGGCGTGCTCGACTGGAAACAGACCCCGCAGGAGGCGGTGGGGACGGCCATGGTGTTCGCCCGCACGCCGGAGATTTCGTTGGAGGCGGACCGCATGCCGAAAGCGATGTCGGATGCGCTGTCCGGGCTGGGCTGGCGCGTTTCGCTGGATGCGCACTACAGCGGTACACATGCGATCCTGGTCACGCCGAAGGGCCTCGTCGGCGGAGCGGACCCGCGCGAGGAGGGCAAGGCGGTCGCGCTCCCGCCGCGCTGACACCGCGCCCAAGATTGCCCGTAATTTAAATGCGGGCGCCCCTAGGTCAGCCGATTGTTGACACTGTCAATCAGGAGTAGTTTCCCCCCGGAATCGGGTTCCCAGGGAGACCACGCCGTCATGCAGAAAAACAAGATCGGAGCGGTCGCACTACTCGCGAGCGTATCCGCCAT
>JBBAUA010000037.1:27972-34535 GCA_040398465.1 Hyphomonadaceae bacterium
CCAAGCTCGTCGGATCCAAGGTCGACGACTACATGCTGGTCGACCAGACCGGCATGGGCCACATCCTGAAGTACGACACGATCACCCCGGCTGTGGTTCTGGTGTCGCACGTCAATGGCGACGCCGGCGCGCTGGCGGCGGCCAAGACGATCCAGGACCTAGCGGCGAAGAACCCGAACGTGGTCTTCCACATGATCAACTCCGCCGAGGCGGATGATCGTGCGAGCATCGCGGCCGAAGCGAAGGCCAACGGTCTCACCATCCCGATCCTCGACGACGAGTACCAGCTGATCGGCAACTCGCTGGGCTTCACCTATGCGGGCGAGGCGGTGATCGTCGATCCGAAGAAGAATTTCGAGATAGTCTATCACGGCCCGGCCGACACGATCGAAACGGCGCTCTCAGACGTTGTTGCGGGCAAGGTTCCGGCCGCCGCTGAGGTGATGGCCAGCAAGGGCACGAAGCTTGTCTTCGCCGATCGCGGCAAGGAAGCTGAGTTCGCCAAGATCTCCTATTCCAACGACGTCGTGCCGATCCTGATGGATAAGTGCGTCGACTGCCACCAGCCTAACGGCATCGCGCCGTGGCACATGACAAACTACCAGCAGGTCAAGACGTTCGCGCCCATGATCCGCGAAGCGATCCGCCGTGACCGGATGCCTCCGTTCGACGCGGACAATCACTATCGGGCCTTCCTGAAGAACGAGAACCTGTCCGCCGAAGAAACCAAGACGCTGGTCCACTGGATCGAAGCGGGCGCGCCGAGCGATATCGCCGAAGGCGGCGAGGATCCGCTGGTGAAGGGCGTTGCGGGGCGTCCCGACTGGCCGCTCGGCGAGCCGGACCTGATCGTCGATATCCCGGCCTACGACGTGCCAGCGGCCGGCGTGGTCGATTACCAGATCCCGGCGATCAAGAGCCCGCTTGCCGAAGGCAAGTGGCTGAAGGCGACGACGTTCAAGCCGGGCGACCGCCAGGGCGTGCACCATATCCTGGCTGGCTGGATGCCGAAACTGCCGGCGAATGGCCGCGGCTTCGACTGGGAAATCTCGATGGGCGGCTACGCGGTCGGGAACGAGTCGAACCTGGCGCCGGACAACTGGGCGACCTGGATTCCGGCGGGCGGGGCGATCTCGTTCCAGATGCATTACACGCCGATCGGCAAGGCCTTCACCGACAAGTCGAAGATCGCCTTCTACTTCCAGGACGAAGCGCCTGAGATGATGAAGCGGCAGGTGGTGATCGCCGATCCCTCGATCGAGATCGCAGCCAACACGGCGCGTCACCACGAGACTGCCTATGTGCTGTTCCCGGCCGACGCGCAGATCTATGCCGCCCAGGTGCACGCGCACTATCGCGGTTATGCCTCGAAGCTCACGGCGATCTATCCTGACGGCAAGGAGGAGATCCTCCTCAACATGCCGCACTACGACTTCAACTGGCAGCGCGACTACATCTTCAAGGACCTGATCGAGATCCCGGCCGGCACGAAGCTTGTCGCCGACTACTGGTACGACAACTCGGCGAACAACAAGGCGCTGGGCTACGAGAACACCAAGCCGTTCACGAATCCCGCTAAGAAGATCTTCTGGGGCGACCAGTCGTTCCAGGAGATGCTGTTCACCGCCGTGCAGTTCCGCTGGAAGGACGAGACCGCGGCCAACCCGCGTGACGACCTGCAGGCGGCCTTGCAGCAAACCCAGCTGCTGACCATGGCGGACGACAACCGCGACGGGAAGCTGCAGGAATCCGAACTGCGCACCGACAGCGAAGAGGGCGCGCAGAACGTGACCAGCGATGGCATCGCGCCCGTGCACCAGCAGTTCAAGGCGAACTTCGCCGCGATCGACGCCGACAAGGACGGCGGCCTGTCGATGCAGGAACTGGGCGCGGCGATGGAGCAGATGCAGCGCGGACGCAGCCGCTAGCGCAGCTGAATCGCGAAACTTTGCCTAGTGACTAACCCGGCCGGGCTCATCTGAGTCCGGCCGGTTTGTTTTATGCGTGACGCGCTACGCCGCCGTCGCTTCTGCTTCCACAAAGTTCGGCCACTGGCGCATGTACTGCACGAACGCAGGGGAGAGGCCTTCGTCGAGCAGGTGCTGGATGGTGACCGGCGTCGGCGGCGATATGTAGTTGGCGTCGGCCTGCACGCGCTTCGGGAAGTCGTGGCGGAGGATGGCGCCGCGTCCGACGACGACATAGTCGCAGCCCGCATCGAGAACGCCCGCCGCGTCCTTGCCCGTCATCACCTTTCCGGCGGCGCCGAGCCGCACCTGGCCGCGCGGCAGGTCGGTGAAGACGCTCATCAGCGTGCGGCCCTTGTGCTCGTCCTCGTTGGGCTCCTTCGCGACGTCCCAGAGCGACATGTCGAGGAAGTCGATCTTCTGATCGCGCAGGATTTCGGCGGCGACGTCGCGGATCTCCGCGAGCTTGAGGCCGAAGCGCTCAGGCGAGAGCCGCAGGCCGAGCTGGAAGTCTGCCTTGGTGCTGGCGCGGATGCCGTCGATGATTTCCATGATGATGCGCGCGCGGTTCTCGAGGCTGCCGCCATAGCGGTCTTCGCGATGGTTGATCTCGGCCGAGAGGAATTGCGCGAGGATGTAGCCGTGGGCGCCGTGGATCTCGACGCCGTCGAAGCCGGCCTTTTCGGCGCGGACGGCGGCGGCGATGTAGGCCTCGCGCAGGGCTTCCACTTCTGCGAGCGTCAGTGCGCGCGCGCCTGTTTTTGTATCATCCGATGGGCAGACGGGCGTTCCGACCAGTTCCTTGGGCGACCGGTTGCCCGCGTGGTGGATCTGCAGCGACGAAACCGAGCCGTGCGCCTTGATGCCTGCGGCGAGGCGCGCGAGGCCTTCGAGGTGCTTGTCGTCGAAAGCGCCGAGCTGCCCCGGGAAGCCCTGGCCGACCGCCTGCACGTGGGCGGCGCATGTCATCGTGAGGCCAAAGCCGCCTTTCGCCCGCAGCGTCAACCAGTTGTACTCCACGTCCGACAGCACGCCGTCGGGGTGGCTCTGCGTGTTGGTCAGCGGGGCGAGCATGAACCGGTTCTTCCACGCCGGGCCATGGGCGAGGGTGAGGGGGGAGAAGAGAGAGGTCATGCGGGGGGCTCGCTCGTGCTTGTGTGAGTGCTCACTGAGGTACGGAGGGAAGCCTCGGGCCGCAAGTTAGCTCAGCTAAGAAGTCATTCGGGGTCGACCGGAGAAAATGCCGGGAATCCCGGTTGCCGCGCATGTGGAAACCTGACGGTTCCCACTGCTCGTGGCGCGGTGATTCTGGTGATGCGCGTCCGGCTTATCCGAGAATGACTCCGGTGCGGGGCAGGCGCCCGTTTTTGCTTCTGCCACGCCGCGACGAAACGCCCGTGTTTGCAGCGGAAAAAGCCAATTTCCTTGAGTTGTCACGAAGGCTCGGTGCGTGCTAGTCAGCCCGCGCGGCACACGACCCAGTCGCCACCCGTATTCACGCGGTTGATTTCACATCAATTTTTGCCTCGGACCGGTGTGGGGGATTCGGGGCTCACGAACTTGATTATTGGGGCTAGAGATTTGGCCGGTTCAACGACCACTTCGGTAAGCGAGGCCGCGCAACGGTACGCCGCGGCCGTGTTCGACATGTCGATCACCTCGGGCGAGGTGGACGCCGTCGATAATGGCTTGACCGCGCTCGGCAAGCTGATTGATGGCGATGCGGCGCTGGCGCGCGTGCTGAAGTCGCCACTCTACAAATCGGAAGAAAAATCCGCCGTGCTTGCGACGCTGGCCGAGAAGCTCGGCATGCCGGAGCTGGCGCGCAAGTTCGTCGGCGTCGTGGCGCTGAACCGTCGCGCGGGCGAACTGCCCGCGATCGCGAAATCCTTTGCCGAGAAAGCCGCCAAGCATCGTGGCGCGAGCCGCGTCGTCGCGCGCGTCGCCAAGCCGATCTCGAAAAACCAGACGCTCGACCTCGAAAGCGCCGTCTCCAAGGCGCTTGGCCGCAGCGTCACCGTTGATGTTGAAGTCGACCCCGCCCTGATCGGCGGCCTGCAGCTCAAGATGGGCTCGCGTCTGGTCGACGCTTCGATCCGTACAAAACTGAACAACCTGACGAACCTGATGAAGGGCGCCTAATCCCATGGACATCCGCGCAGCAGAAATCTCCGAGATTCTGAAGAAGCAGATCACGAACTTCGGCGCTGAAGCCGAAGTCTCCGACGTCGGCCAGGTCCTGTCGGTGGGCGACGGGATCGCCCGCGTGCACGGCCTCGACAGCGTGCAGGCCGGCGAGATGGTGGAGTTCACCTCCTCCGGCGTGCGCGGCATGGCGCTGAACCTCGAGCGCGACAATGTCGGCGTCGTCATCTTCGGCGACGACCGCGGCATCAAGGAAGGCGACAACGTCAAGCGGACGCAGGAGATCGTGTCTGCTCCCGTCGGCAAGGGCCTGCTGGGCCGCGTTGTCGACGCGCTGGGCAACCCGATCGACGGCAAGGGCCCGCTCACCAACGTGGCCGAGCGCCGCCGCGTCGACGTGAAGGCGCCGGGCATCCTGCCGCGCAAATCCGTGCACGAGCCGATGTCGACCGGCATCAAGGCCATCGACACGCTGGTCCCGATCGGCCGCGGCCAGCGCGAGCTGATCATCGGCGACCGCCAGACCGGCAAGACCGCCGTCGCCATCGACGCCATCCTCAACCAGAAAGCCATCAACGCCCGCGGCAATGAGAGCGAGAAGCTCTACTGCATCTACGTGGTCATCGGTCAGAAGCGCTCGACCGTCGCCCAGGTCGTGAAGTCGCTCGAAGAGCGCGGCGCGCTGGAATATACTATCGTCGTCGCCGCCACGGCGTCGGAGCCGGCCCCGCTGCAATACCTCGCGCCGTTCACAGGCTGCGTCATGGGCGAATGGTTCCGCGACAACGGCATGCATGCCCTTATCATCTATGATGATCTCTCGAAGCAGGCCGTCG
This sequence comes from Hyphomonadaceae bacterium, assembly GCA_040398465.1. Classification (GTDB taxonomy): domain Bacteria; phylum Pseudomonadota; class Alphaproteobacteria; order Caulobacterales; family Hyphomonadaceae; genus UBA7672. The sequence continues at coordinate 32,921 of JBBAUA010000037.1, forward strand.
CCTACCGCCAGATGTCGCTGCTGCTGCGCCGCCCGCCGGGCCGCGAAGCCTATCCGGGCGACGTGTTCTATCTCCACTCGCGCCTGCTCGAGCGCGCGGCCAAGCTGAACGCCGACCATGGTTCGGGCTCGCTGACGGCGCTGCCGATCATCGAGACGCAGGCCAACGACGTGTCGGCTTACATCCCGACCAACGTGATCTCGATCACCGACGGCCAGATCTTCCTCGAGACCGACCTGTTCAACTCGGGCATCCGTCCGGCCGTCAACGTCGGCCTGTCGGTGTCGCGCGTGGGCGGTTCGGCCCAGGTCAAATCGACCAAGCAGGTGTCCGGCACGATGAAATCGGAACTCTCGCAGTATCGCGAGATGGCCGCCTTCGCGAAGTTCGGCTCCGATCTCGACGCCGCCACGCAGCGCCAGCTGAACCGGGGCGCGCGCCTGACCCAGCTCCTGAAGCAGCCGCAATACTCGCCGCTGTCGATGGAAGAGCAGGTCGTGGTGATCTACGCCGGCACGCGCGGCTATCTCGACAAGATCCCGACCGACGCGGTCGTGCGCTACGAGGCCGAACTGCTGCGCCACATCCGCGCCGACAAGCAGGCTCTCTTGGGCGACATTCGCGACCAGAAAGACATCTCCAAGAACGGCAAGGACGGCGCCAAGATCGAAGACGCGATCAAGGCGACGCTCGAATCGTTCTCGAAGACCTTCGCGTAACCCTGAAAGCTTGAGGACAAGGCATAGCCCATGCCCAGCTTGAAGGAATTCCGCCTCCGGATCGCCAGCGTGAAATCCACGCAGAAGATCACCAAGGCGCTGCAGATGGTCGCGACGGCCAAGCTGAAGCGTGCACAGGAAGCTGCGCAATCGGCGCGTCCGTATGCGACGCGCATGGCGTCCGTCATCGCCAACCTCGCAAGCGGCGCGCAGGCGGGCGGCGGACCGAAGCTGATCGCCGGCACGGGCAGCGACGACGTCCACCTGCTCGTGGTGATGACGTCCGAGCGTGGTCTCGCCGGCGGCTTCAACACCAACATCGTCAAGCTGGCGCGGACGGAAATCCGCCGCCTGCAGGCAGCCGGCAAGACGGTGAAAATCCTCACCATAGGCAAGAAGGGCTCGGATGCGCTGAAGCGCGTCTATGGGTCACTCATCGTCGGCCATATCGATCGCCGCAGCGAGCGCACGGTGACGGCGTCAAACGCCGCCGACATCGCGCGTCAGATCACGGATCGCTTTGACGCCGCCGAGTTCGATGTCGCAACGCTGATTTTCGCCCGGTTCAAGAACCTGCTGACGCAGATCCCGACCGCCATGCAGCTGATCCCGGCGCGTCCGCCGGCCGATGCGCCGACGGTCGACCTGGCTGGCGCACGCTACATCTACGAGCCGGACGAAGAGGCGATCCTCGAAGCGCTTCTGCCGCGTTACCTGTCCACGCAGATCCTGTCTGCGCTGCTGGAAACCGAAGCCGGCTTCCAGGGCGCGCAGATGACCGCCATGGACAACGCCACGCGCAACGCCGGCGACATGATCAAATCCCTGCAGCTGCGCTACAACCGCGCTCGCCAGGCGCAGATCACCAAGGAACTCATCGAGATCATCTCGGGCGC
>JBBAUA010000038.1:0-1254 GCA_040398465.1 Hyphomonadaceae bacterium
CTAGTCCCGCGTCGCATTCCAGTTGAAAAGGAAATTGCGATGCTCGGCCCAGGTCTGGCCAGCCATGCGGCCATCGTCCGTCAGGCATGCCGCGGAGTGATACGGCCCCGCACCATCCGTCGTGCGGAAGCTCACACACGTACGACCACGATCCATCTTCCAGCGCCCCGCGAGAATCTCGCTGTCGTAGAACGACCCCGTTGCAACGCCGTCCGCCGCCAGCCGCAACTCCATCGCCTTGGTGTAGGGTTCGGCGGGGTCAGTCGAGAGATCGACAACCCACCTGCCGTCCATGCCAGTAACTGGAGGCGGCTCAGGAACCATCGCGCACCCGCCCAGCAGCCCCAGGATTGCGATCATTCGCAGCATGCATTCATTCCCTTGCTCAACCCACCGTGTACGCAAACTGTCCGCGACCGGACCGGTCGGCCCAGCGCACCGGCATCTTTCAGCCTGCCGTTTTTGGCGCTAACAGTTTCATGCGGCGTGGGAAAATCGACGCTTTCGGGGACACGTCATGAAGCCGTCACTTTCGCTCGCCGCCAGCCTGGCCGCGCTCACCTTGCTGGTCGCCTGCGGTGGCCAGTCGCAGCCCGTGGAAACAGCCGCGGCGCCTGAAGCGCTTTCCGCCAGACCGGAAGCTGCGCCATGCCCGGACGACGGCTCACGCCTGACCGTCACAGGCATCTGTGCCGGCCGCGCCGTCAACTATGTCGACCCGGAGATCGGCCTCGCGACTGAAACGCCGGAGGGCTGCACGTGGGGCTTCACCGAAACTCCGCTGCCGAACGGCGATGAAGCGATTGTCTACCGCGTCCTCACCTGCAAGGGCGTCACCACGGCGTTCGAGTTCGGCGCCGGCGCTCACTCCGCCGCGCTTACCTACACAGCGTCCGCGCTCTATGGCGATCAGGTTGTCGGCGACGAACCCATCGAACAGGTCCGCATTTTCATGGTCGAGCCCGCCGATCCGCAAAAGGTGATCCGCGACCTCGTGGAGAATGCGCCTGAAGCAGAGCGCGCCAAATGCTCCGTCCAGCCCGCGAACGCGTCCGGCTGGCCGAAGGACGCGCTCGTGATACAGTTCTCTGAAGCCGATCGCGCAGCCCTTCCGATGGACGAGCCGGTGTCGATGTGCGGTCCCTATGGCCGCGACGAAGACGCTGTCACGTTCTGGCGCATCTTCGGCGGCTATGCCTGGTTCTTCTCGCTTGGCCAGGACACGCCCGATTTCGATCCCGGCTCCTTCATGCT
>JBBAUA010000038.1:1354-3670 GCA_040398465.1 Hyphomonadaceae bacterium
CATCCCACCATCACCCCCGCCCTGTTCTATCGCGATGCGCGCGCCGCCCTCGATTTCCTGCAGAGGGCTTTCGGCTTCGAAATGGAGTTGCTGATCGAGGACGAGCATGGCGGCCTGCAACACTCACAGATGCGCTATGGCGACGGCATCATCATGGTTGGCACGGAGTGGGACGAGAGCCGCCGCAGCCCGGCTTCCCTCAAGGGCCGCAACACGCAGACCACCCATGTCCAGCTGCGCGACCAGACGGCAGACGACCACTGCGCCATCGCCCGCGCGGCTGGAGCCGACATCATCATGGAACCGGCAGACCAGTTCTATGGTGACCGCACCTATCAGGCCCGCGATCCCGAAGGTCACATCTGGTCCTTCTCCGAACCCGTGCGCCATGTTGAACCGGCCGACTGGGACAAGGAGACGGGCCTGAAGACGTGGGCGCGCAAAGGCTATGGCAAGGACTGAGGCATGACCCCCGCCGCCTTTCTAAAACTGGCGCTAGCCTTGCCCGACGTGAGCGAAGGCCAACATCAAGGCGGCGCAGATCTACGCGTCGCTGGGAAGATCTTCGCTTCTCCTGCCGTGCGCGCGGGCGGCGCCGCCTACCTCAAGCTGACACCAGAGCAGCAGCAGATGCTGTGCGCCGCCGAACCCGAAGCGTTCGCGCCCGTCGCCGGCGGCTGGGGCCTTAAAGGCGCGACGTGGTTCTACCCGAAGCATGCCGATGTCAGCACGGCGAGAAGCGCTCTCTGGATGGCCTGGCGCAACGCCGCGCCCAAATCGCTGTTGAAGGCCCACGCCGACCGGATCGTCCACACGTGAGCACGCGTCGCAAGTCCGCCCATGCGCCCGATGTCGATGTGTTGCTCGCAGCCCTCGCCGATCCCGCGCGCCGCCGCGCTGTGGAAATGCTAGGCCGTGGCCCCCTGCGCGCGGGCGACCTTGCAGAACGCCTCGGGCTGGCCGCTCCCGCAATGAGCCGCCACCTCAAGGCGCTCAAGGCCGCCAACCTTGTCGCTGAAACGCATCCGGAGTTTGACGCCCGCGTCCGCGTCTACGCCCTCAACACGGAACGCTTGTCAGAACTGAAGGACTGGCTCGCCCGCGCCGAGCAGGGTTGGAGCGAGCAGCTCGCCGCCTTCGCTGCGCACGTTGCGGAGCAACAAGGAAAGAAAGTCCCCGCGGCGGAACAGGGGAAGAAGCTGGCGAAGCAGAAATCGACATGACGTCCCGCGTCCTTGTCTCCCTCCGTGTGCCCTGCTCGCCCGCCAAGGCCTTCGCGCTGTTCACGCTGGAGATCGGCGTGTGGTGGGCCGACAGCAGCATGTTCCGCTTCACGCCGCGCAGCCCCGGCAAGCTGGCTTTCGAACCGCCCGACGCCGATGGCGAAGGCGGCCGGCTGGTCGAACAACTCCCTAACGGCAAAGTGTTCGAAATCGGCCCCGTGAAGGCCTGGGCGCCGGGTGAACGGTTGGTGGTCGGCTGGCGCCACGCCAGCTTCGGTCCCGACCACGCCACCGAAGTCGAGGTCCGCTTCGAGCCCGTCGGCCGCGAAACGCGCGTCACCGTCGAACACCGGGGCTGGGAATCCGTGCCGCAGGCCCATGTCGCTCGCCACGGCTTCCCGCTGCAGGCCGCGAATCAATACCAGGGCGAGCAATGGCGCGCCGGGCTGGAACGTCTGGCGCGCCGAGCCACAGAAACCATTCCTCCAAGCTTCCCTGCCAGCCTTGACTGATTGACTGTGTAAGCCCGCCCGGCGTATCCGCGTTGGTCACACGTCCCGGAGCCGGACATGTCCGCCGCAGGCGCCTCTCCTCCAAAGACCGGGGCTTCGCGGCTCGGCAAGAATGCGTTTTTCTTCATCATCGTGACGGTGTTCATCGACATGATGGCCTTCGCGGTCGTCATGCCCTCGATGCCTTATTTGATGGCGGAACTGCTGAACGGCGAGGCAGCCCTGGAATCCGCCCGCGCGCTCGCTGCCGGGGGCAACCTGCTCCCACTCGAAGCGATGTTGTCGGAGGCCGCGCCCTGGGGCGGTTACATCACCATGGTCTATGCAGTGATGAATTTCCTCTCGGCGCCCATTTTGGGCGGCCTGTCGGACCGGTTCGGGCGCCGACCTGTTCTCCTCGTGTCGATCGGCACGCTGGCGATCGACTTTCTGATCATGGGTTTCGCCCACACCATCTGGCTGCTCTTCCTCGGGCGGGTGCTCTCGGGAATCTCCGGCGCCACACACTCAACCGCCTCAGCCTACATCGCCGATGTCACGGAGCCGCAACAGCGGGCGCAGGCCTTCGGCATGCTGGGCGC
>JBBAUA010000038.1:3770-34514 GCA_040398465.1 Hyphomonadaceae bacterium
TTCCAGTTTTCCTACTGGGTCTACCCGGCGACATTCGGCTACTACTCCGCCGTCAATTTCAGCTGGGGCGAAGGGATGATCGGCCTGGCGCTGATGGTCGTCGGAATCGGCTCGGCCGTCGTGCAGGGCGCCTTGATCGGCCCGATCATCAAGCGCTTCGGGCCAACCAACACCGCCGTGTTCGGCTTCCTCGTCTGCGTCGTGACCTTCGCCGCCTACGCCGCCGCGACAGAGGGATGGATGGTCTACCTCATCATCCCGTTCGGCGCGCTTGCGGGCGTCCTCGGCCCCGCGATGAACCAGATCATGTCCGTGCGTACGCCGAAGAATGCACAGGGCGAACTCCAGGGCGCGATCGCCAGTGTGAATTCTCTCTCCAACATGTTCGCACCACTCGCAATGACGCAAACCTTTCACTACTTCACTGCCTCGGGTGCGCCCTTCTTCTTCCCCGGCGCAGCCTTCGCGCTCGCCGCCGTGTTCTGCGCCGTCTCGCTGCTGCCGCTGATGCGCGGCCTCGCCGTCGCGCCGAAGGTTGAAGAACAACCCGCCGATCCGCCGGCCGAAGCAGCGCCAGCCACGCAGTCCGCCTAGAGATGCCGACCGCGCGCCCCGCCCTCTTTCTCGACCGCGACGGCGTCATCAACGTCGATCACAGCTATGTCTTCCGCCGCGAGGATTTCGAGTGGGTCGATGGCGCGCAGGCCGTGATCCGCCGCTTCAACGACATGGGCTGGTGGGTCTTCGTCGTCACCAACCAGTCCGGCATCGCGCGCGGTTACTACACCGAAGAGCAGATGCAGGCGCTGCACGACTGGATGTCAGCCGAACTCGCCAGCACGGGCGCACGCTTTGACCAGATCTACCACTGCCCCTTTCACGAAGACGGCACGATCCCGCGCTACACAAGGGACAGCTACGACCGCAAGCCAAAGCCAGGCATGCTGATCCGCGCGATGACGGACTTCCCCGTCATCAAGGAACGCTCCTTCCTCATCGGCGACAAACAGGCCGACCTCGACGCCGCCAAGGCTGCGGGCGTCCGTGGCTTCCTCTTCACCGGTGGCGATCTGGCGGCGTTTGCGGACTGGGCGCTCGCCGACATGGGCGAGGACCGCTGACGCGTTTGCTCTTTGTCAGAGACCTTTCGAAGCCTAGTTCGGCGCCGGCGCCTGCGGCATCCCCTGCGGCTGCACCGTGCCCTGCACTGGGGGCAGCGTCGGTTGCGGCGCCACCGTCGCTGCAGGCGGGCGATACTCAACCGCGCCGCTCGGCGTCTGCACAGGTCCCGTGACCGGATCGCAGTCCACCGGCCCGCGCGGCGCTACCTGGCCCTGCAGCGCCATCGCCACCGCATTGCTCTCGTTCGGCTTCAGCTCGAACGCATCCTGGCTCGCATAGATGTCGTAGATCGCGCCGTCATCCATCAGCTGGCCACTTGCGGATGTGTGGGAAAAGTCCGCGAGGTCCAGCATCTGCCAGCTTGACCCGAGGCAGCCCATGAAGTCGCCCGTCTTGCATTCCTCAGTCGTCTCGCGGCGCGGCGTGTATTTGTTGGTGCAGTTGGGATTCACATAGGTGCCGTAGACCTCGGTCACCTTGAACAGCGAGTCGATGCCGATCACGTTGGCCCACGGCTTGAACTTCACCACCGGCCCTTCGATGTGCACGCGCTGGCCGGTGATCTGGAAATCCTTCGGCTCGCCGCGCAGCCGGCCTTCGGCGTCGGCCAGATCGATCGTCGCGGTGTAGTCGAAATCGCCGTTCTTCTTCAGCACCACCTGCCCCGCCAGCCGCTCCTTCGAGAGCTGCGCATAGGTCTGCAGGTTGAGCCCGATCAGTCCCACGATCATCGCGCCCGCCAGCGTCAACCCGCCGAACAGCACGCGCACCAGACCGCCGCCAAGGTTCGCCTTGAACAGCTTGGCGAAGCCGCCCACCAGCATCAGCACGCCCACAAGGCCGACGAATGCCGGGATCAACCACCAGATCGACATACCGCCACTCCGCGCTTGCTTGCACCGCCCCTGACGCGAACGGGCTCAGCAACCCATCCGTTCCCCCGGGGCTTGTCTAACAAATGGCGGAGCGCCTGCCCACCCATGCGATGCGCATGCGGCCGCAGCGTCATTACGGTGGCGTAAGAACCGGCAGTCCTAGAACACCCGCGGCCGCTCCTGCCGCTTGAGGTGCAGTCCGCACTCTTCCTTCTTGAAGCCGACCCAGCGCCCCGAACGGATGTCATTCGGGTCGAGCGGCCGCGCCGTGCAGGGCCAGCAGCCGATCGAGGGATAGCCCTCCGCCACCATCGGATGCGGTGGCAGGTTCTTCTCGGCTAACAGCGCGGCGAGGTCTTCCTGCGTCTGGTCCGCCAGCGGATTGATCTTGTACCGCCCCTCGAAATACTCGACCACCGGAAGCCTCGCGCGTCCGCCGCCATGGAAGCGCTTGCGCCCCGTGATCCACGCATCGAACCCGTCCAGCGCCGGCGCCAGCGGCCGCACCTTGCGCACTTCGCAGCACGCATTCGGGTCGGTCTTGTTCAGCACGCCCTTGGGATCGATCGCCTTCACCTCGTCCTTCACCGGATGAAAGGTGCGAATGTCGGTGAGCCCCAGCACCTGCCCCAGCGTGTCGCGATACTGCAGCGTCTGGTGGAAATGCATCCCCGTGTCGATGAACACGATCGGCATCCCTTGGTCGACGTCAGCAATAAGCCCCAGCATCGCCGCGCTCTCCGCGCCGAAGGACGACACATAGGTCAGCTTCCGCCCAAACTCGCGCAGCGCCACGCGGATGATCTCGTGCGGCCCCTTCCCGCGCAGCTCGGCGTTCAGCCGTTCGACGATCTGGTCGGGAGTTTCGATTGTCATGGGAAGCGCGCTCATTCGGCAGCCTTCGACTGTCTCAGTTTCTGCCGCTTCACGAAGATCGATTCCGACGTGTCGGCGGCAGACTGGCAGAACTCTGAAAACTCATTTGCAGACGCGGCGTAGACGCCCTCGGCGTCGGCTTCCGCGATCACCATGGCGTCGATCCCGCAGCGGATCATCAGCCGCAGCTGGTCACGCAGCACCTGACCCGTCGCCCGGATCTCGCCCTTGTAACCGAGCCGCCGGCGCAGCAGCTGCGCCTGGCTCAGCGCGCGCCCGTCGGTGTATTTCGGAAACTGCACTTCGATCAGGTGCAGCTGGTCCAGATGCGGCGCGAGAAGCGCCGGATCATCGCTGTTCACCAGCCGCACGCCGATCGACCGGTTGCGCGCCAGCAGCTGGTCATGCTCCGACAGGAAGCGCCCGAGCGACACCACAATGCATCCGCCCGGCGACAGCTCGTGCCCGTCCTCCACGAACGCCCAGATATCATCGACAACCTTGCCGTCCTTAAGCAGCGGCATACAGCGCCTCCTTGAAAGGCGCCTGGCCGACGCGGCCCATTGTATCGATGAATTTTTCCGTGTGGTCGCGACGCAGCCCGAGATACGTGTCGATCACACGGCGGATCGCTGGCGCTACTTCCTCGTGCTTCAGCCCCGGACCCTGGATCGTGGCGATCGTCGCCTTCTCGTCCGCGCGCCCGCCGAACAGCACCTGGTAGAATTCCTCGCCCTTCTTATCGACACCGAGAATGCCGATGTGGCCCACATGGTGGTGCCCGCACGCATTGATGCAGCCCGACACATTCACATGCAGCGTGCCAACTTCGTCCTCGAATTCCGGATCGGCAAACACCGCCTGGATCTCGTTCGCGACCGAGATCGAGCGCGCATTCGACAGGTTGCAGTAGTCCAGCCCCGGGCACGCGATGATGTCCGATCCCATGCCCGCATTCGACGCGTGCAGTCCAGCCGCCTCCAGCGCCGCGTACACCGCCGGCACATCGTCCAGCTTCACATGCGGCAGCACCACGTCCTGCTCATGCGCGACGCGGATATCGTCGAACCCGTAACGCTCGCCAATGTCTGCAATGGCGCGCATCTGGTCTGACGTCGCATCGCCCGGCGCTTCGCCCTGCTGCTTCACAGCGATATGGACCGAGATATGGCCCGGCACGCGATGCGGCCTCAGGTTGTTCCGCGCCCAGCGCGCCTGCTCGCGGCTGGTCGCTTTGAACGCCTCAAAGCCTTCCGACACCGCCGGCAGTTTCGCGAATGCAGGCGGCGCGAAGTAAGCCGTGATCCGGTCCACTTCCTCCTGCGGAAGCACGACCTTCTCCCACGTATTCTGCGCCGCGAATTCTTCCTCGACCTCGCGCCTGTACTCCTCGAGCCCCAGCTCGTTCACCAGGATCTTGATCCGCGCCTTGTACTTGTTGTCCCGCCGCCCATGGCGGTTGTAGACGCGCATGTTGGCTTCGAGATAGTCGAGCAGGTCTTCCTTCGCGATCCACTCGCGCACCGTCAGCCCGATATACGGCGTCCGCCCCAGACCGCCGCCGACGATGAATTCGAAGCCCACGCGGCCCTCCGAATTCGTCTTCATGTGCAGGCCGATATCGTGCACCCGCACCGCCGCGCGATCGGTCGCCCCGGCCGTCACCGCAATCTTGAACTTGCGCGGCAGGCTCGAGAATTCCGGATGAAACGTCGACCACTGCCGGATGATCTCGCACCACGGCCGCGGATCCTCGATCTCGTCGAGATTCGCGCCCGCCAGATGGTCCGACGTCACATTGCGGATGCAGTTGCCGCTCGTCTGGATCGCATGCATCTCGACATCAGCCAGCGCATCCAGCACGTCCGGCATGTCGGCCAGCCTGATCCAGTTGTACTGGATGTTCTGCCGCGTCGTGAAGTGCGCATAGCCCTTGTCGAACTTGTCCGCGATCATCGCGAGCTGGCGCAGCTTCGCCGCATTGAGCTGTCCATACGGAATCGCAACCCGCAGCATGTAGGCGTGCAGCTGAAGATAAACGCCGTTCTGCAGCCGCAGCGGCTTGAAATGCTCTTCCCGCAACTCGCCCTTCAGCCGACGCTCCACCTGCCCGCGGAACTGCTTCGCGCGTTCCCGGACCAGCGTGTCGTCAAATTGGTCGTAACGATACATCAGGCCGCCTTCTTCGAGTGCTCGATGCTCAGGTCCGTCTCGACCCGCGCCACCCAGCGCTGCACATTGGGAAACTCGTTGAGGTCGAAACCGCCCTCGTCCGCCACGCGCGTGTACGCCACCAGCGCGATGTCAGCGAGCGTCAGGCTGTCGCCGACGAAATAGTTCGAGAAGGTGAGCTCCATCTCCATGACGCCCAACGCGCGCCGGCCTCGCGCGAGAAGCTGCGGATCAAGCTCGTCATCGCTCATGTTCAGGAACTTCTTCCTGAACCGGCGCACGGCGATATAGGGCTCGTGGCTGTACTGTTCCCAGAACAGCCAGCTCATCATCTTCGCCTTCTCGAACAGGTCCGCCGGAACCAGCGCCTCGCTCGCATACACCTCGGTGAGGTAGAGGATGATCGCATTCGACTGCGGCAGGATCCGGCCATCGGCGAGGCGCAGCACCGGCACCTGACCCGAGGGGTTCATCGCCATGAACGCGTCCGACCGCGTGCCGCCCTCGACAACGCTCACCTCGATCCAGTCATAGTCGACGCCCAGATAGTCCGCCGTCCACTTCGTCTTCAGGCAATTGCCCGAAATTGAATCGCCATACAGCGTCAGCTTGGTGACTTCGCGATCCGGCATCAGTTGTTCCCCGCCTGCTTCCCGAACATCGGATGATTGGTCGGCCCCTTCGCGCGGATCGTCTCGCGGATCGTCTCGCGCCCCGTGATCTGCCCGTCCGCCGTCACCTGCATGAAGTAAGGGTCGCTGACCCGCGTCTGGTCCTGCGCCGCCCACGCCAGCACGTCATTCGCGCCGAGCCCCGTCATCACCTCGGCATTGCCAATGTCCTCGGACCAGCCGCGATCCTTCGTCAGATAAACCACCCGCCCCGAAGCCGACAGCCACGCCGTCACCACCTTCGGAACATCAGGCCCAAGCTTGGGACGTTCGGAGCTCACGAGAACATCCTCCAGAGGTCAGAGAGAGATGGCGCAGTCGTCGCCCGACTCAGGGTGTCATTCTCGGGCCTGACCCGAGAATCTTTCTTTCCGTCTTCGAACGCGCCGCCAGCAAGAGCAGAAAGATTCTCGGGTCTCGCTTCGCTTGCCCGAGAATGACCACGCGCAACCTTCACCACCTCGCCAATCACCAGCAGCGCCGGACCCTGTATCCCGGCCCGCACGATGATCTCGCTCAACTCGCCCAGCACGCCGAACGCGCGGATCTCCTCGGCCCGCGTCCCGTTCTCGATCACCGCCACCGGCGTCGCCGCATCGCGCCCCGCAGCCACAAGCCGCGCCGCGATCGTGCCCGCCGTGCCGACGCCCATGTAGACGACAACCGTCTGGTTGCCGCGCGCCAGCGCATCCCAATCAAGATCGGGCGTCTCACCCAGCTTCGCGTGACCGGTCACGAACGTCACCGCCTGCGCCACGTCGCGATGCGTCAGCGGAATCTGCGCCGACGCCGCAACGCCGAGCGCCGCCGAAATCCCCGGCACCACATCAACCTCAACACCCGCCGCGCGCAACGCCTCAACTTCCTCGCCACCGCGCCCGAAGATGAAGGGATCACCGCCCTTGAGCCGCACCACGCGCTTGCCCGCCTGCGCCGCCGCGACCATGCGCGCATGGATCTCGCCCTGCGGAACGGAATGCTCGCCCTTGCTCTTGCCGACATACACGATCTCGCCGCGCGCCAGCGCCAGCACGCCATCGCCGACCAGCCTGTCCGCAAAGATCACGTCCGCCGCGCCGATCAGGCGCGCCGCCTTCACCGTGAGCAGGTCAGGGTCGCCCGGGCCAGCACCCACCAGCGCGACGGATCCCGTCGTCTGAGACTGCTTCCCGCACTCCCCGGTCCGAGAGGCTGGCACGTCCGACATTGAATTCGGCCCTTTAGTTTTTCTCACGCATGCGCATATAACGTGGCGACTGCTGGTTTGTGCCCCGCTGTAGCCCCAACGGCAAATGGCCGGAAGGCGCTGCCAGCGCAATGGACCCCAGCTAAGCCGAACCATTAGACGCCCTCACCCGCCTCCAGATGCAGAAAACCTCAAGCAAAATGGCCCAGGAAGACCGCCTGCCCGCTCTCAACGCCCTGCGCGCCTTCGAGGCGGCCGCCCGCCACCTGTCCTTCACCCGCGCCGCCGAAGAGCTGAACGTCACGCCGGGCGCCATTTCCCAGCAGATCCGCCAGCTCGAAGAGTTCGCCGGCGCCCCTCTTTTCCGCCGCACGGGCCGCCAGGTCCTGCTGACGGACGCCGGCCAGGCCGCCCTGCCGTTGCTGACCAACGCCTTCGAGATGATGTCCGAAGCCGTCCACCACATGCGCGCGCCCGCCCGCCGCGACCGGCTGATGGTGTCCTCGGCGCCGTCATTCGCCGCCAAATGGCTCGCGCCCCGGCTCGAGAAATTCCAGGAGCTGAACCAGGAGGCGGAGGTCTGGGTCTCGGCCGACGTCGCCATGACCGATTTCAACTCGTCCGACATCGACCTCGCCCTGCGCTATGGCAAGGGCATCTATGAAGGCCTGCGCGCCGAAAAGATCATGTCGGAATCCTGCCTGCCCGTCTGCTCGCCCGATCTCATGTCCGGCCCGCACCCGCTGCGATCGCCCGCCGACCTCGCGCATCACGTCCTGCTCCACGACGAGAGCCCTGAGAACGATCCCTCGCGCCCCGACTGGAACAGCTGGCTGAAAGCGCGCGGTGTGACGACGGTGGATGGCAATCGCGGCCCGCGCTTCACGCAGTCATCGCTCGTCGTCGAAGCCGCCGCCGCCGGCCGCGGCGTCGCCCTCGCCAAGTTTGCCATCGCCTCTGGCGACCTCGAACGCGGCCGCCTCATCTCGCCCTTCGCAGACGGCTCCAGCGACATCGATTTCGCCTACTGGATCGTCTACCCCAAATGGCGCACCCCCTCGAAACTCGCGAGGACCTTCATGGCCTGGCTCAAGAGCGAAGCGCAGGCGGGTGAAGTCATCGGGGTCTGAAGGGTACGTCCTCCCTCGTCTGCGAAGCAGGCGGGGGAGGTGGCCGCGGAGCAGTCGGAGGGGGCTCTCTCAAGCCGGGGACTCGCATTGAGTCCCCCCGCATCGATCTCCCCCTCCGTCTCGCGCGTGAAGAACGCGCGATCCACCTCCCCCGGCCTGCGGCCGGAGGGAGGACACAGCGCCAGAACCAGCCGATTCCACACCCTCCCGCGCAGCGCCCTCATCCGTCCCGCTTCAGTCCGAAAGCAGTCATTCGGAGCGATTTAGCGAATGTGTTGCGTCGACCGGTTGAGCCCACCGGCCCTTTGCGGCCATTCGCCCGCGACGGCGCCTTGTTGGCCCAAGGCGAGACAGGACAGCTCCCAGCCTCACTCCTGAGCCGCGACCTCCTCAAACTGCGGCGGTTTCTGTCTGTTTCGCTTCTTCTGAATCTTGGGCGCTTCGCAACACTTCAATCATCGTTCGGCACAACGTTTCAGGGACCAGGGGCTTTGCCAGATGGGCCTCACAACCAGCTTCAAGTGCCTGCGCCACATGCTCCGGTGAAGCGTTCGCGGTGACCATGATGATCGGCGTTCGCGACAGTCCGGTCGTGTGCTCGTAAGCTCGGATCATTCGCGTGGCTGTGAGCCCGTCAACGTCGGGCATCTGCATGTCCATCAGGATAAGATCGAAGTGCTGAGATTTGCGGAGCTTCAGGCCTTCGAGCCCGCTGCCAGAGCAGATCGCGTTCGCGCCCAGCCCCTCAAGCAAAATCTGCATGACCTGCTGATTGCGTGGGTGATCTTCAACCACGAGAATGCGTAGATCAGGCGGAAGGGCGATTGCGGTCTGCTCCACAAGATCGCCAACCTCCAATGACTCGTCTGTCCCGCTAGACGGCGGGTGCTTGAGCGGCAAACGCAGAACGAAGCGTGAGCCGCCCATTGGGACAGAAGTTGCGGTCAATGAGCCGTCCATAACCTCGGCGAGCGCGCGCGAGATCGCCAGACCGAGACCCGAGCCACCGAACCGTCGAGTTATCGAGCTGTCTGCTTGTTCAAATCTTCGAAAGAGCGTTTCCGTCAGCGCAGGGTCGAAGCCAATGCCAGTGTCTTCAACAGCGAGAGTAAACCAGCCGATCGAATCCTCACAGTTTTCACTGGTGATGGTGAGGCGGACCTCCCCGGCGTCAGTGAATTTTACCGCATTTGAAAGTAGGTTGCTGACGATCTGTTTGATACGGAGAGCATCTCCAACGAACACATGAGCCGCCTTAGGTTCATGATGGAAAGAAAACTCTACACCTTTCTCTGCCGCCATCAGTTGGAAGCCCCGAGCGACTTCCTCGATCAGATTCCGCAGCACAAAAGGCGCCTCGATCAGCTCGATTTTCCCGGCCTCCAGTTTTGCGGCATCGAGAATATCGGACACAACCAGAGTCAGCGTTTCGCCGCCCGCACGCAGGATTTGCACCAATTGCCGTTGGCGCGAATCCAGGTCTGAATTCAGCAAGGCTCCCGAAGCCACCACCACACTGTTGAGCGGAGTACGGATTTCGTGACTTACGTTCGCCAAGAAGCGATCCTTGGCGAGATTGGCGCGTTTTGTCTCCTCAAGAGCGGCTGACAGGTCGGCGGTTCGCTCCGTGACGCGCACCTCAAGGCTCTCTACCAGGCGACCTACTTCGCCCCATGCACGGCCGAGCTGTCGGTCAAGCTCTTCAATCTCCTCGCTGGTCGTCGTCCGGAGTCCAGATACTGGGGCCCTTGGATCGTTTGCAGAGTACTTTTGGCTGAGGGTTTGCAACGGCTTGACGACTCCTCGCCGGACAACAAGCAGTCCGAGCAGCACCTGCCCAAAGAGAAGCAGTAGCGCGATCACTATCAGCAGTGGCAAGTCGGCGGACAGCTGCGCCGCGATTGCCTTCCGATCTCTCAAGTGCACGAGAAAAAAATCTGGTCCCTCGATCCGGCGGTAGACTGCAAGCCAAGGTAGCGACGGGACATCGACGACGCTGGCTCGGCTATACTCCGTGAGGTTCTTCTGTAGGGCGGGCCATTGAAGCTTCTTGCTGACAGCGGCTACAGTCTCAGAGGCTACACCTTCGTTGCCGGTAAATCCGGGCCCCGCGACCAGCGTTCCATCGCTCGCGGCCAAAGCCACTATGCGGGTAGGCGTCTTCTCCGTGACGATCTGCGCGAGCCGCTGGTTCATCAGAAGTGACGTGCCCCACACGCCCACACCGGTCTTGAGCCCAGCGGACGGTGTCTGGCATGACGTGATCAATGTCTCTCCGGAGGGATCAAAAACGGCGCGATTCAGTCCCGTGCATCGGGTTCGACCTTCCGGATTGTCCACTGGCATCGCGGCCTTCACGAACGGCAGCGTCCGGAAATCCGTCTCTGCCGGCGCTTGCCGCCGATAATAGTCAAGGCGATCCGCGCGGTCGGGGGCGAAAATCACAAGATCCCCGCGCGGTGTAACGAACCAAAGGCTTTCAAGCAGGTGTCGCTGCCCAGGGGCGACTGTAGCTATGGCGCTCAAGACAGCGACCAAGTCACGTTTGGCAGGCATATCAATCAGCCCTGGCGCTACAAACGCACCGATTCCCGCAGTTTGTCCCAGCACGCCAACTCCGCCTTCGAACAGGAACTCTCGCGAACGCCAGGTGCCATCAGGTTTCTTCTCGAAAGCGACCCTAAACCTCTCCTCGACGTCGGCGTCACTTAAGGTGTCGCGCCAATGCGTCAGCGACGCCTGAGCAACTGCGTGCGCGCGCGGAATTTCGTCGAAGCTAAGCTGCAGATCCTTCGCGCTTTCCTCAAGAAGCTCCAACTCCGTGGCTTCAAGGAGTGACTCTGCTCTCGACAGTCCGTAGCTCACGATCAGCGAGCCGAGAATCAGGACCGTCACGAGCCATGCTGGAATAAGGAAGAGAGCGAACTGTCGCGAGAGCGTCATCGAAGTTCATTCCTAGTGACGTCTGCAAATCAACAACATCGACGCTCTCACGATCAGCGTACGGCCTTTGGCATCGCTTTATGAGGGGTGACTTAGTTGTAGGGTACCCAAATTGGGGCGACATACGAATGCAATGCTGATGGAAACTGACCTGCCGCGTTTTCTGGACCAAACGCGGTGGGCCGATGACAGCTTACGGGCGATTACTGATCGGTCGTTGCGGCGTGGCCGGCTGGCCGGAATGCGCTTCTGAGTAGCCGTTCGTCTGCAATCCTGCCGGTTCTGCACGCTGCTTTTTGCGGACAACCTTCGCCCTTTCAATGCGCTGCGCGGATCAATCCGGCCGATTCCAGACACGTGCGTCCCCCACGCATAGGCCCCCTCTTATAATGCGCGCTCAAACCAACGGGGCGAGCGATGTCCGCATCAAGCCTCAGACGATCCCGGCGCCGCGAGCGTCGCGCAGCCGTTCGCACCCTCCAGCGCCCGAAACTGAGCGAGCAACTTCTGCAAGTGTGGGAACATGCGCGCCGGGCCTTCGCCAACTTCTGCGAGTTCTTCGCCCCGCCGGTCGCCATCGCCGATCACGAATACATCAACGTCCCCGAATACCGCGCCATGGACAGCTGGCTCCGCTCCCTCGAACTCCTCACGCGCCGCCTGATCCTCGCGGCAGCGCTCGCCATCAACGTGCCGCTCCAACCAACCGGCTCACGCGAGCACAAGCCGCGACAGCGCCGCCGCGTCCTCATCTGGTTCAACAAACCCTCCAGCTGGATCGCGCGCCTCCGCATGTTCCCGCGCAAGCCGCCCGAGACGCCCCCGCTCCGCCGCGCCAGACGCGAACAACCCCGCGTGCTGCCAGCCTTCCCCCTCGCCCGCCGCCTTGAAGCCGTGCGCCGCGTCCTCGCCGATCCCGACACACGCGCGCACCGCTTCGCGGTCAAACTCGCCCGCATCGCCGCGCGCAACGCGAAGGCCAACCAACCGGCCTCTTTGGCGCCCGCGCGTGGGACTCCCAACGCATGCTCAACCGCGGCCAGCGCTTCATCCGCACCGGCATGGAGATGGTCATGCCGCTGATCGAGAACCGTCTCGCCGCGTGGAACGAGCGCTTCAAACCGGGATAGCCTGCCCCCCATTGCCGCAGCTTCCGTAACCCTCAGCCACCTGCGGGAACGCGAACGCATGCTTGCATCCCGGCCCAACCCAAGCTCCACTCTTCCCAAGGCCGGTACAGGCCGCGGGAGAGACACATGCGCTTCATCCACACCCTCAGCCTCGTCCTCGCCTTAGGTCTCGCGACCTCATGCGCCTCGGCGCCGAGCATCCCGCCCAACCCGCCAAACATCCTCGACGCCTATGTCGCTACGCCCGACCCCACCTTCGCATGGCAAGTCGAGAAGACCTTCACCGGAGCAGGCTTCCACGGCGCCGTGCTTGAACTCACCTCGCAGACCTGGATGACGGCCGCAGAATCCGACCGCCCCGTCTGGAAGCACTGGCTCACCATCACGGTCCCCGACCAGCTCACCAGCCAGAAGGCCTTCCTCTACATCGACGGCGGCTCGACCTCGTCCACGGCCCCCACCACAGCCACACCGCGCTTCGCCCAGATGGCCATCGACACCGGCTCCGTCATCGCCACACTCGGCCAGACGCCCAACCAGCCGATGCGCTTCGCCGACACGCCCGACAAGCCGCGCAGCGAAGACGACATGATCGCCTATCTCCAGGCGCGCTATGACGCCGAGAAAAACCCGCTGGCGCTCGCGCGCCTGCCGATGGTGAAAAGCGGCACGACCGCGATGACCGCGATCCAGCAATTTCTCGCCAGCGACGCAGGCGGCAAAAAGACCATCGATGGCTTCGTCGTCTCCGGCGGCTCCAAGCGCGCCTGGACAAGCTGGCTCGTCGGCCTGCTCGACAAGCGCGTCATCGGCATGATGCCCATCGTCATCAACGTGCTCGATGTCGACGCCACGACGCGTCACCATTGGGAGACGATGGGCTATTTCTCGCCCGCCCTCGGCGACTATGTGAACCACAAGCTCATCCCCGACGAGATCGGCCGCAAGATGGTCGAGATCAACACGATCGAAGACCCGCTCAACTATCGCGGCCGCCCCGCGATGAAGATGCCGAAATTCATCATCAACGCCGTGGGCGACGAATTCTTCCCGCCCGACAACACCAGGTTCTCCTACCACATTCTCCCCGGCTCAAAGCAGCTCCGCATGCTTCCGAACTCGCGTCACTCGACGGCGGGCACCGACATCAACGAAAGCATGACGGCCTGGTACGACAATCTGATCCACAACCGCGCGACGCCCGAGTATTGGTGGGAAGTCCGCGACGACGGCGCCCTCGTCGTCGATCCGGGCACAGCGAAGCCAAGCCAGGTCCTGCTGTGGCAAGGCAACAATCCCAAGGCCCGCGACTTCCGTGTGGCGACACTGGGCGACAAGGCCTTCACAGCCACGCCGCTAACGGCGCAGCCCGACGGCAGCTACATCGGCAATATCGATAAGCCCGCCAGCGGTTTCAGCGCGTACTTCGTCGAACTCACCTACCCGACAGGCGGAAAATTCCCGCTGAAAGTCACAACCGAAGTCTATGTCAAACCGGACGTCTATCCCTATCGCTGGGAAGACGCCCGCCCGATCACGGCGCCCGATGGAAAATGAGAAACGCACCCGTCGCCGCCGACATCGACCACTGGCTTTCGCGCCTCGAGGCCGCGCAACGCACGGCGCTCGAAAAACTGCGCGCACAGATCCGCGCAGCGGCGCCCGGCGCGGAGGAAACCCTCAGCTACGGCCAGCCCACCTTCAAACTGTACGGCCATCTCGTGGCCTTCGGCGCGTTCAAGAAACACCTCAGCTTCTTCCCGATGAGCTCCAGCATCATCGCGGATTTTCCGGAAGCCGAACCCTTCGTCGCGTCGAAAGGCACAATGCAGTTCCAGCCGGATAGGCTGATCCCCGCGGCGCTCGTGAAGAAGATCGTGAAGGCCCGCATCGCGCAGAATCTGGAAGTCGCGTCTGATCGCGCGGCGGAAAAAAGGAAGAAGGCGGCGCCAAAGAAAAAGAAATGACGCGCCCCTCCAAATGAAAATGGCCCCACGCTTCATCGAAGCGCAGGGCCATCCTTCAACTCAATCCGGTGCTAGACCAGCCCCTTCTCGAACGTCGCAAGCAACCTGGCCCACGCACGATCGGCCTGGACCTGATCAAACACCTGGCTGTCAGGCGGGCACCAGCCATGCTCGGCCGGATAGACTTCGACTTCAGCCGCGATGCTTTGGGCGTCGAAGGCAGCTTTCACCTTCTCCTTCACGGTGGTGTCCTGCTTGTCGTCGTTCTGGGCAACCGCGATCAGAACAGCCTTCGCCTTCATCTGCGGTACCAGCAGGTGCGGGCTCGTCGGCGCAGCGGTGGCAAGGCCGCCGCCATGGAAGCTGCCGCCGGCCTTCACGCGATCGGGAACGAACGCCATCGTCCGCATCACCAGCGGACCACCCATGCAATAGCCGGTCGTGCCGATGCCTTTCGACGTGTCGACTTCGGCCTGCTGGTCGAGCCAGGCGACGGCTGCGATCGCGTCCTTCTTGGTGTTCTCGGGATTGCCGACGGTCGGTCCCATCAGGGCGACGAGGCGCTGGCGAACCGGCGCGTCGGAGAACTTCTCCGTCGTCGCGTCGAACACCTGGCCCTTGGCCAGACGGTAGAACGGATTGACGGTCAGAACCGCATAGCCCGACTTGGCGAGGCGGTTGGCCATCAGCCGGAAGGCAGGCCGAAGTCCCATGATATCCGGCCACACCAGAACGGCGGGCCATTTGCCTGCAGCCGGCGCTACATAATGCGCATCGATCACGCCATCCGGCGTGGTGATTGTAACTTCGCGCTCCGTGACCATCTCGGGATTCGGCGGAGCCGTCGTGCACGCGGCTAGCGCAGCAATCGACATCGCGCCAAATCCACGGCGCGAAAGACGGCCGGCGTCAAAACCCTTTTCGTTGTCCAGTTCGGTATGCTCGTCACACATGGCTGCGTCTCTCCCTGTCGTCGCCGGTCTGGCTTGTTTCCCCAACGATCGCCTGCAGCCTACACCTTCATCCCGATGGAGCAAACCGGAGGCGCGTGACCCTCGCAATGCTGGCACAGGTTGGCAAGTTGGGCTGGTAGAACCCGCTAATGCTCGATCTTGTCCCGCTTCCCACGCTTCTCGCCTTTACCGGCCTTGCCGTAGCAATCAGCGTGGCGCCCGGCCCAAATGTCCTATTCGTCATGACCCAATCGACATGGCGCGGACGGCGCGCCGGGTTCTTCGCAGCTGCGGGAATTGAGACGGCCAACTCCCTGTATGTCCTTCTCTCCGCGATCGGACTTGCCGGCCTGATTGCAGCCTCCGGCGCCGCCTTCGAAATCATCAAGTGGGCGGGCGCGGGCTACCTGGCGTGGCTCGGTTTCCAGGCCATCCGACATTCGTTCGATCCTGGCGACCCCGCGCCGCTATCGACGGGCGGAGCCAGCGTGAAGGCCTATCGCGATGGACTGGTGATCGGCCTTGGCAATCCCAAGACCATCCTGTTCTTCCTCGCCCTGTTCCCACAATTCATCGACCCTGCCCGGCCCGTGTGGACGCAATCGCTGGTGCTGGGCTTTCTCGGGATCGGGATCGATCTGATCGTGCAGGTTCTCTACGCCACCGCCGGCGGCCTGCTCGCGAACGCGCTGTCGCGCAAACCCGTGAAGCGCTGGTTCGAGCGCTGCATCGGTGGCGCCTTCATGGGACTGGCGGTCGTCGCGGCTCTGGTGCGGCGGGCCTAGCGGTCCAGCCACCCTTCCGCCTTCGCCCATTTGAAATCGGACGTGGCCGAGGCTGCGAGCTTCTCGGTCTCATACCCTTCGGAGCCCGCGCCATAGACGCGGCCGCCAATCACCCGCACTTGCAGGCGCTGGGAGTTCGCGATCGGGATTTCCGCCGGCGCGTCAAACTCGATGCGATGTCTTGCCAGCCCGCACTCGATCGTCACGCGGCGCATGCCCCCGATGCGCCGGGTCGACACGACGAGACCCGGGATTCCTGGCCCGCCATCAGTGACCATGGCGACATCTTCCGGCCGCAGATAAAGCTGCGCGGGACCGTCAGGCAGCGTGCCGACATCGAGATCGATCAGCCGCTCGTCCAGCGTCGCGCGGCCGTTGCCGACCGCGACTGGAATCACGCTCGACTCGCCGATGAAGGAGAACACGAAAGGCGTCGCCGGCGTGTCGTAGATTTCGTCCGGCGTCGCAGACTGCTCGATCTTGCCCTTGCTCATGACGACGACGCGATCGGCCAGTTCGAGCGCCTCTTCCTGATCGTGCGTGACGAACAGCGTCGTGTGTCCCGTGCGCTCATGAATTTCGCGCAGCCAGCGCCGCAGATCCTTCCGCACGCGCGCATCGAGCGCGCCGAACGGTTCGTCGAGCAGCAGGACACTTGGCTCGATGGCGAGCGCACGCGCCAGCGCCACCCGTTGACGTTGTCCGCCCGACAGTTGCGATGGGAAGCGGCCTTCGAGCCCGGACAGTTGAACGAGGTCGAGAAGCTCCATCACGCGGCGCTTGATCTCGGTTTCGTTCGGCTTGTTCTTCTTCCGCGCGCGCAGGCCGAAGGCGATATTGTCCATCACCTTCATGTGCTTGAAGAGCGCATAATGCTGGAACACGAAGCCGACACCACGATCCTGGATGCGCATCTGCGATGTGTCCTGGTCGTTGTAGTACACGGTTCCCGAATCCGGCATTTCGAGTCCGGCGATCGTGCGCAGCAGCGTCGTCTTTCCCGAGCCCGACGGCCCGAGCAGCGCAACAAGCTCACCCGAGCCGACCGTCAGCGACACGTCGTCGAGAGCGGCCATGCTGGCGTAGTGCTTGCTGATATGTTCGGCCCGAACCTGCATGAACTGACTCAGTGACGCCGCTGAGCGGCAAGTGAACCGGCGAAGCGCGCTTCCAGCATGGTCTTAACTGCTAGAGTGACGAGTGCGAGCATCGCAAGCAGCGAAGCAACGGCAAAGGCGGCCGCAGCCTTGTTGTCGTTATAGAGGATCTCGATATGCAAGGGCAGCGTGTTGGTCTGTCCACGGATGTGACCCGACACCACTGACACGGCGCCGAACTCACCCATCGCCCGCGCGTTGCAGAGCAGGACGCCGTAGAGCAGCCCCCACTTCACGTTGGGCAGCGTCACAAGGAAGAATGTCCGCCAGCCGCCGGCCCCCAGCGACACGGCCGCCTCCTCTTCGGACGAGCCCTGCTGCTGCATCAGCGGGATCAACTCGCGCGCGACGAACGGAAAGGTGATGAAGATGGTGGCGATCACGATGCCGGGAACAGCAAAGAGAACCTGTACCCCCATGTCCGCCAGCCACGGGCCGAGCACGCTGTTTGCCCCGAACAGCAGGACGAACACGAGACCCGAGACAACGGGCGAGACGGCAAACGGAAGGTCGATCAGCGTCAGCAGGAACGCCTTGCCCTTGAAATCGAACTTCGCGATCGCCCATGACGCAGCGACCCCGAACACCAGGTTCGCAGGAACGGCGATGGCGGCGACCAGCAGCGTTAGTTGCAGCGCCGACATCGTGTCCGGCATCGCTAGCGCATCGATATAGACGCCGAGCCCACGGCTGAACGCTTCGACGAACACGACCAGAAGCGGCGCGATCAGCATCAGCGCCAGAAACACCAGCGCCATCGCGATCAGCGCAAACCGCGTGCGCGGTCCCTCGCCAATCGCCTGGCGAGGCTTCCTGATCTTGCCCTTGGTCGCCGTCGCCTCAGTCATGGCCGAACCACTTCCGGCTCCAGGCCTGGAGCAGGTTGATCACGAACAGCATGGCGAACGAGATCACCAGCATGATGGTCGCAATCGCCGTCGCTCCTGCGTAATTGTGCTCTTCGAGCTTGATGACGATCAGCAAGGGCGCAATCTCGGACTGGAACGGCAGGTTGTTGGCGATGAAGATGACGGAGCCATATTCGCCCACCCCCCGCGCAAACGAAAGCGCAAAGCCGGTGAGAATGGCAGGCAGAAGCCCCGGCATGATCACCCGGGTCACAGTCCGCAACCGCCCTGCTCCAAGCGTAGCGGAGACTTCCTCCGTTTCACGATCGATTTCCTCCAGCACAGGCTGGACGGTGCGCACCACGAAAGGCAATCCCACGAAGATCAGCGCGACGACGACGCCAAGCGACGTAAAGCCCACCTTGACGCCAAACATCCCTTCGAGAACCGCGCCGAACGGACCGTTGGGCGCGTAGAGTGTCGCAAGCGCGATGCCGGCCACGGCCGTGGGCAAGGCGAACGGCAGGTCAACGGCGGCGTCAAGCCAGCGCCGTCCCGGAAAGCGGTAACGCACCAGGACCCAGGCGACGATCACGCCGAACACGGTGTTGACCACAGCCGCCAGGATCGCGGCGCCGAAGGACAGCTGAAGCGAGGCGACAATTCGCGGATCAGTGGCGATCGCCCAGAATTCGGTCCAGCCGAGCGAGGCTGAACGAATGGCCAGCGCGGCCAGCGGGATGAGAACGATGAGCGACAGGTAGGCGAGCGTATAACCCAGGGCGAGGTTGAACCCGGGCAGTACGCTTCGCCGTCTCCAGCTTGTCCTTCGCGCCCCGTCCGGCGCCACTGACGTCATGAACTATCTCGCCGGCTGATAGATCTGGTCGAACAGTCCGCCAGCGTCGAAATGCTTCGGCTGCGCCTGATCCCAGCCGCCGAAGACCGGATCGTCAATGGTCAGCATCTCGATCTGCTTGAACCTGGCGATGTCCGCCGGATCGGCGGCCGCGCCATCGATGGGCCGGTAGAAGTGTTTAGCGACGATACGCTGCCCTTCAGGCGCGTAGAGATACCGGAGATAGGCTTCTGCGGCCTCGGCCTGACCCGGTTTCTTGGCGTTGCCCGGAACGACAGCAACTGGCGGCTCCGCCTTGATCGACAGTGATGGATAGACCAGTTCGAACGCGCCCTGCTCGAGTTCGGTGAGCGTGTAGTAGGCCTCGTTCTCCCAGGTGATAAGGACGTCGCCCGTGCCCTGGTTGGTGAAGGTCGTGGTCGCGCCACGCGCACCGGAATCGAGCTTGGCGACGTTCTTGTAGATCGAGGCCACGAAGTCACGGATCTTCGCTTCGTCGCCGCCGAACTGCCGCGAGGCGTAGCCCCAGGCGGCGAGGTAGTTCCACCGCGCACCACCCGACGTCTTCGGGTTGGGCGTGACCACAGAAACACCCGGCTTCGCAAGATCGCTCCAGTCCTGGATCGCCTTCGGATTGCCCTTGCGCACCATGAACACGATCGTCGACGTGTAGGGCGAGGAATTGTCGGGAAGCTTGCTGCGCCAGTCGGCCGGGATCTTGCCGGACTCCTTCGCGATCACGTCGATGTCGTTCTGCAGCGCCAACGTCACGACCTGAGCGTCGATGCCGTCGATCACGGTCCGGGCCTGCTTGCCCGAGCCGCCATGCGACATGCTGATCTTCACGGTCTTGCCGTCCGGCGTCTTGTAGTTCGCCGCAAAGGCCGCGTTGAAGTCCTCATAGAGTTCGCGCGTCGGATCGTACGATACGTTGAGAAGCGTCACCTCGTTGGCATTTCCGCCACCGCAAGCGCCAAGCGCCAGCGCCGCGGCCAAGACGATCCATCCACCGCGCATCAGACTTCCTCCGTCCCCTTTACGCTAGTTGCTAAGTCGGGTTTGTCAAACCCGGACGGGCGCGGAAACTCAGGCGACCATCTCGCGCAGACGGATCGGCAGATCGGCTCCGATGGCGTCCGCAATCGTGGTGCGGTCGAGCACGGCGCGGGTTGCATCCGCAACCTGGGCGAACACCCGGCGCACCTCGCAGCTGGCCTCCTCGGCGCAGTCGTCGCAGCGCCGGTAGGCGATCTTCGACAGGCAGGGCAGCGGCGCGATCGGGCCATCGACAATGCGGAGCACTTCGCCGAAGGAAATCGTGTCGGCAGGCCGCAAAAGCCCATATCCGCCAGCTTTTCCGCGCCGCGACGCCACCAGGCCATGATGCTTCAGGTCGAGCAGGATCTGCTCGAGAAACTTCTTCGGGATGTTCTCGCTCTCGGCGATGTCGCCGATGAAAACCGGCAGGCCCTGGGGCTTCTTGGCGAGAGCAACCAGGGCTCGAAGCGCGTACTTTGCCTTCTGGGAAATCATGCCGGAACGCTCAGCCTGCACAGGGACCGCCGCCCCGGCAGCCGGGATGACTCGCCGTGAAACTATATTGGGTCTGTAGAGTAAGTAAACGGACGCCTGTCCCCTACAGAATGGAGGGGGCTAACGTATGTGACATCACTGTGAGATATGCCCGGCTCACCCGCCGGCGACCTCTGGATAGGCGAATTGCACCGTTTCCCCACCCTTCTCCCGATGGCGACGCTGGCTGTCCTGATTGCCCCGGCGGCTCTGGCGCAGGGCGATCCAAAGGAATCCGGCACCCCCTGGACCCTGGAGGCGGCTCTCGACCTGCCGGACAACGTCCGTGTCGAGGGCTCTATCCGTCCGCGCTACGAGGCGCTGGGCAATCCGTTCGTGGCAGGGCGGACGGAGGACGACGAGTTCCTCGGGCTCCAGACCGAGCTCCGAGCCGAGTTCGATGTGGCCCCGGCGCTGACCATTGGCGGCGAGCTGCTCGATTCCCGCTTCATCGCCGGCAACGAAACCGGCGGCGCTGCATCCGAGATCGACACGCTGGAACCGGCCCAACTCTACCTTTCTTGGCGGCCCGACGATTTTCTTGCGGAGGGCGCGAGCCTCGACCTGACGGCCGGCCGCTTTACCATGGATGTCGGCTCCCGACGTCTGGTCGCGCGCGCCAACTATCGCAGCATTATGGTGTCGTTCGACGGCGTCCGTGCGATCTGGACGTCCGCTGACGATTTGAAGATCACCCTTGCCTACACCGCATCTGTCGGCCGCGCGCCGTCCGACGCCGCCTCAGCCATCGACAACGAGGTCGCGTTGAACCCAAGCCTAGACCACACGCGTTTCGCGGTCGCCCACCTCGACGCGCCCCTTCCCTTCAGCATGAGGGGGGAGGTTTACCTGCTGGATCTGGACGAGGAGGACGGCCCGGA
Organism: Hyphomonadaceae bacterium; assembly: GCA_040398465.1. GTDB lineage: Bacteria > Pseudomonadota > Alphaproteobacteria > Caulobacterales > Hyphomonadaceae > UBA7672. The sequence goes on from JBBAUA010000038.1 coordinate 24,898, forward strand.
AGCCGCAACGCGTGACCGCGATCTCGCGACGCTTGGCGTGCGCCTGCATAAGGCGCCCGAAGACAACCAGTTCGACTTCGACCTCGAATACGCGCACCAATCCGGATCGGTGCATGCAACTGCGAGCGCGCTTGACACGACCTCGCTCGATCACACGGCTGAAATGGCGCATGCTGAAATCGGCTTCAGCTTCGACGCCGCGTGGTCGCCGCGCCTTGCGCTGCAGTACGATTTCGCCTCCGGCGATCGCTCGCCGACAGACGGTGACAACCAGCGTTTCGATCCGCCGTTCGGCGACCGCGCTTTCGAGTTTGGACCGACCAGCATCTTCGGCTTCATCTCGCGCAGCAATCTCTCCTCGCCGGGCATCCGGCTGGAGGTGAGACCCGACAGCGCCAGCGACGCCTACATCATGGCCCGTGATGTCGGCCTCGACTCAACAACCGACAGTCTCGCCAATTCCGGGGTGCGCGATGCAGCCGGATTGTCCGGCGATCATGCCGGACTGCAGATCGAGGGTCGCTACCGCCGCTGGCTGGTGAAGGATTCAGTTCGCCTGAGTCTGGGCGCGACAACTCTCCTGGCGGGTGACTTCCTCGAAGACGCCCCCAACGCCACGCGCCGGGGCGATCCGATCTACGGATATACGGAACTGACCTGGACGTTCTAGCTAGCTAGGCGTCCAGCCGGACCCCGTCGAAGCTGCGCCGCATCACCAGCTGATGCTCGACATGCGCCATCGACTCCAGCGCCTGCCCCAGCGTGTCCTTTATCGCGGAAATCGCCACGACCGCCTCGACGCGCGAGGCCATCCCGCTCCGACCCAGCTTCTCGGCCGTCTCGCAGGCGTCCCCGAGCGCCATCGCCCCGATCGAGCGCGCAGCGCCCTTGATACCATGCGCGGCATCGGCCCATTGTTCGGCATCAGCCCCGGCGTCGAGCAGGCGCGACCAGAGTTCGGCCGACTGGCGGAATATCCCGAGCGCCTCGACCGCCAGGGCGGAGTCGCCGCTGGTCATCATCTCGAGTTGGGAAATATCGATCGCTTGCATCATGGCCATCCGGCCTCTCCGTCGAGGCCTCCCCTGACCCCGAAAATCGCCTCAGCCCGGAAACATTCTGTTAATCGCGACTATCCTGGAGCGTCTCCGCCAGGCCGCGAACCGCTAATTCTGCGACGCCCGCCGAATTTTCGCCTTGAAGCGGCGCCAGATTGAAATCAGAACCTCCGGGACAGGGGTGGGCCTGATGATCGAAGTGATAGTGAACGTCAGGGACGCCGTTTTCGCTGCTTTGGTGGCCTGGACGGGCGTCGGCGATGCAGAACCGCCAAAGCCGCACAAGGACCAGATGTCCCGCGGACAGCCCGCCTCCATAGAAAAACCCGTGCAACAACAAGCGCCAAAGGTCTACTAGGCGCTATTCAGGGCGCCGTCTGGCCAGCCCCGCTGATTCCGCCGCACGCCTGAGTCACACCCCTTTCCAATCTGGCGCCGCACCTGCACACTCCTGAAGCTGTGTGGGCCGGCCGGGTCGTGCTTGGCGAAATTATTGCCGGAGCCCACGCCGCGCCTGCTTGCTGGCGTGAGTTCGCCATAGTGATTGGGCAAAGCTGACATTCATGATGGACCCTCTCGATCGCCGCGTTAACACCCGGATCAGGGCGCAGCTGGAAACGGCGCGCACAGCCGGCGCGTGGATGCCATGGGCGGGCGCCGCCATCGCCGTCATGCTCTGGGGCGCGATCGCGATCTGGATGATCGCCACACTCGGGATCGAAGGCTTGATGAACCAGCCGCCGGCCATCCTGGCGGGTGGCGTTGGCGTCCTGCTCGCAACCGGCCTGACCCTGATCTGCGCCGGCGTGATGGCCCGCGAGGGGGCCCGCTCGTCGCAGGCCAACGCGATCGTCCTTACCTCCGCCCGACTCCTGCTTGAGCCCGCTGAATCCTCACGCGAGGAAGTTTCCAGCCTGGCCGAAGCCATCGCCCGCGAAACCCAGGCCATCAATCGCGCGCTGGGCGAAACCCGCAACCGGCTCGACGGACTGAAAGGCGATATCGAGGTCAGCGTTACCGCCGCCCTCAAGGCCGCCGAGATCGTCCGCGCCGACAGCGAGGTCCTCGTTCACAAGATGGGCTCGGAGCGGCAGGGCCTAGCCCAGCTGGCCGAGAACCTGCGCCACCAGTCCGACACGCTGGCCAAGGCGATCCCGCGCCACGCCCAGCTGATGGCCGACGCCACGCGCGCCGCCCAGGAACAGGTCCGCCAGGCCGACGCCACGCTCGACCAGCGCCTGCGCGACATGAACGAGACCGCCGGGCACCTCGCCCAACGCATCTCCCAGCTCGACACGATGGGCGCCGAAAGCCGCAAGCGCGCCCAGAATCTCGCCTCCGTGCTGATGCGCCTCGACGAACAGCTGGTGCAGTCGACCCGCATGGTCGAAGCTGCAACCAAAGCGGGCGAGCTTGCCGCCGCCGCAACCAAGTCGACCGCCGAAAGCCTGCGCGACACGGTGTCGGATGCGATCGGCTCGGCGCTCAAGGCGACTGAAACCATCAATTCCAAATCGGCACAGGCGTCCGACGACGCCCGACAGGCGATGACGCTGCTCAAGGAAGCCGGCCTGCAGGCCGAAGCGACCACCCGCGCCGCCACCCATGCCGCCCGCGCCCATGCGGACGAAACCGAACGGCGCATCAACCAGCTGTCGGACACGCTGTTCAAGACGGCGACCAAGGCCACCAACGCCGCCGAAAGCGGCCTCGAACGCGCGCGCGCGCGGATCGAGAAGGCCTCGCTGCTGATCGGCCGCATGAAGGAAGACAGCGAGACGTCCTCCGTCGACGACCTGATTCTCGAACCCCTTGCGCCCGCCCCTGTTCCCGCTCCAGCGCCTGTCCCGGAGCCGGTCCTGCAGCTCCCGCCGGCGCCCGCGCCTTCACCCCTCTTTGCCAAACCGACAGCCGCCGCCGACGCCGCCTGGTTCAACCAGGAACCGCGGCCCGCTCCTGCGCCGCCCAAACCCGATCCGGCGGCCGACAGGGAATTGGTGCTCGATCGCCCCGTCTCCGCGCGTCAGGCCCCCGTTTACGATCCCTTCGCGGCAAGTGAGTCCAAGCCCATCACAAGCTGGCGCGGCTTGCTGGGCGGCGTGGATGAGGTCCCCGCTCAAGTCGAAGAAACGTCGGCCGGCGCCATCATCGACCGCCTGGATCGCGGTGGGGTGCGCCTGCACGTGGTCAAGGCGTCGGATCTCCGGCGCATAGCCAATGCCGCGCACCAGGGCGAACGCCAGCGCCGCCGCGCCATCCGCGACACGGCCCCGAGCGAGATTCAGCGTGTGTCGCGCATGCTGGAAGCCGACCGCGACCTGCAGCACGCCGCCCGCAGCTTCGTCGCCGCCGAGGAACCGGACGCGCTGCGCGTGCTCTCGATGGCGGAACGGGCGCGCGAAGACGCTGCCCCACGCCTCTCGGCCTACCTGCTGCTCGATGCAGCGCTTGGCACGCAGGTCTGATCAGAAACGGCCGCTCGCCAGCGAAGGCTGTCTTGCCAGCCTCGAGCCCTTACTGGGGCACTGCCACGACATTGCTCGTGACGAACGCGGCAACATCGTCAGCCACCTGTTGCGCGGCCAGGGCAAGCACCGCAGCACGCGCGCGGGGCGCGCGATCCGACGGCGATCCTTCAGCCTTGAAGGACTCCTGCGCGACCATCCGGCGACTTGAGGAATCGACAAGGCTAACCTGGACCTCAACGCGCACCGGCGACGTGTCGCGGCCGGTCGAAAGATCGACGATGCGCCAGCGCACGTCATAGTCCACATCGGCGCCGAGCGCTGCTGGCGCAGCGCGGCCCGGACCGCCTGCCTTGGTAAGCGCGTTGACCACCGCGCCCTGCAGCAGCGACGGCGCATTGTCGGACCAGCGGACGTCGTCGAGGAAGACCATCTCCTGGTCCTGTCGCACCGCGATGTCGGCGCCGGCGAAGGCGCGCGAGGCTTCCGGAGGATAAACTGCAACGTCGGCCAGCAGCGGCGATGTGGGCGCCGTGGCGCGCTCAGCCGGCAACGCAATCAGCGCAGAGGGAATGAAGGGCTCCGGCAGTACCGAGAGGCACCCTGCCAGGGCTGCAGTCGACGCCAGTGCGATGACGAACAGGACAGGCTTGATCATCTAGCGCTCCACCGGCGAGGGCTGTTGATAGACGAACCGGCTGGGATCCTGTTCGATCTGGGCGAGCAGCTGTTGAAACCGGCCCATCACTGTCTGGAAGTCCGTCGCCGTATTGCCGACCTGCCTGAAGGCGCGAGCTGCAGCCGGAGTGATCTGTGTGTTTATCGTGCCGACTGTCTCGTTGACGCTGGCCATGGCGGCGCGTGCATCGTCAAGGACGGGATCGAGCTTGCGCAGCACGTTCGAGGCTTCTGCGGACAGGCCCGACACGTCGCTGGTAACGGAGACCGCCGCCACGTCGAACGCCTTGGCGGCGGATTCGAGCGCGAGCGCCGCAGTGTTGATGTTCTTCATCGCCTTCGCGGCTTCATCGATGATGCCGTCATCCTGAGCGATCTTGGCAAGCGCCGTGTCGATGCTCGCAAGCGTCGATGTCAGGTGCAGGAGGTTTTCCTCCGACAGCGCCTCGTTGACCTTCTTGATCGTGTCGCCCGAGACGCTGAGCAGATCCTGTCCGCCGGAGAACAGCTCGTCCACCAGCGTCCGGCTCGTTGGAATCTGCGGGACTTCTCCGTTCACGGATTCAAGCAGCGGCGTCGCCGGATCGCCGGCGAGAATCTGGATGAAGGTCACGCCCGTGATGCCCTGGAAGTTGAGCTGCGCGACGCTGTCGGTGCGAACCGGCGTCTGCTGCTCGACACGGATGTGTGCAATCACGCGGTTGGGATCGAGACGATCGAGGCGGAGCGTCGTGACTTCACCGACCTTGATGCCGTTGAACCGGACCTCCCCGCCCTCGGACAGCCCGTTCACCGGACCGCTGAAAATCACATCATAGTCCTTGTAGCTGCGGCTGAACGGGTTTCCCGCAATCCACAGCGTGAACAGCGCCAGCGCGCCGGTTGCAAGCAACACGAACGCCCCGATCAACACGTAGTTGGCCTTTGTTTCCATGGCCTATCTCACCGCAGCCCGGCCACGCGGGCCTGAAAAGTATTCCTGGATCCACGGGTTGGGGTTCTGACGGACCTCATCAAGTGGACCAATTGCAAGCACCTTGCCGTCGCTCAGCACCGCGATCCGGTCGCAAGTCGCGGCCAGCGTGTCGAGGTCGTGCGTCACAAGGAATATAGTTAAGCCGAGCGACTGACTAAGCGAGCGAACCAGCTCGTCGAACTTAGCCGCACCGATCGGGTCCAGGCCGGCGGTCGGCTCGTCGAGGAAGAGAAGCTCCGGGTCCAGCGACAGGGCGCGGGCCAGCGCCGCACGCTTGCGCATGCCGCCCGAGAGATCGGCGGGGCGTTTCGGGGCTGCTTCCAGCTCCAGCCCCGCGAGGCGAATCTTGAGGTCAGCCAATTCGCGCATCAGCGCATCAGGTATCTTGGTATGCTCCACCATTGGCGCCATGACATTCTCGCGAACGGTCATGGTCGAGAAAAGCGCGCCATCCTGAAACATCACGCCCCATCGGCGCTCGATCTTCACTCGCTCCTCGCGCGAGAGCGTGTTCAGCGTCTGGCCGAACACTTCGATCTCGCCGGCGTTGGGCGTATGCAGGCCGACGATCGAACGCAGTAGCACGGACTTGCCCGTACCCGACCCCCCGATGACGCCGAGGATCTCGCCCTTGCGCATGTCGAGATCAAGGCCCTCATGCACGGTCTTCGTGCCGAACCGGTTGACGAGACCGCGCACGCGAACAGCAATCTCGCCCTCGCCTTGCGGCCCGCTCCGCGTGCGCGTGATGGCTGCCTGATCGGTCATATGTTCAGCTGGTAATAGAGGATGGCGAACAGCGCATCGATCGCGATGACGAGGAAAATCGCCTGCACCACCGCGGACGTCGTGCGCCGCCCAAGCGAGACGACGTCTTCTTCCACCAGCATTCCCTGCCGGCATCCGACCATCGCAATCACAAGTGCAAACACCGGCGCCTTGATCATGCCAACCCAGAAATTCATCGGCACGATCACTTCCTGGAAGCGCGTGATGAACATCGCAGGCGATATATCCATGGCGCCCCACGCGGCCATCATGCCTCCGCCGATCCCGGCTATGGTCGCAGCGAAGGTGAGCAGCGGCGTCATGATGAGCAGCGCGATCAGGCGCGGCGCCACCAGCGCCTCCATCGGATCAAGGCCGATCGTCCGCATTGCGTCGATCTCCTGGCGCATCTTCATCGCGCCAATCTGAGCCGTGAATGCGCTGTCGGTGCGCCCGGCGAGCAGGATGGCGGTCAGCACTGCGCCGAACTCACGCATCATGCCGATGCCAACCAATTCGACAGTGAACACAGACGCGTTGAACATCGCCAGCAAGTTCGCGCCTATGAAAGCGATCACGAGGCCGATGAAGAACGACAGGAAGCAGACGATCGGCAGCGCGTCGAGCCCGACCTCCTCCATGATCGCGACGACGGAGCGGACGCGGATGCGGCGCGGGTTGGCCGCCAGCCGCGCAAGCGTCGCCATCGTCTCGCCGACGAACGAGAGAATCCCGAGCAACTCCTGCCAAGCGTTAACCGCTCCGCGGCCGGCACGATCCAGCAACGCAATAAATCCCGGCGGGCTGATGGGGTCAGGCGGGGCAGCAGGGCTGGCCTTGCGTACCTTTCCCATCAGGCGCTCGATGGTGGGATGGTCCCCGCGCATTTCGATCGGGTCGTCCACGCCTTCCAGCGCGCCAAATGCGCGATCGATCAGGTAGGCTCCCGACGTGTCGATCCGCTCAAGTTCGCTGACGTCCAGGATTGCATTGGAGGAAACCTTGGTCGTCCGCAGTTTTTCTTCGACCGTTGCGACAGTCCACACGGTCCAGTCCCCGGCGACGAGAAGGACCTGCCTTCCGTCCGGCGCGGACTCCACCTGAAATCGTGTTGAATTGATCGCCATGCTTCAGACTTAAGGTACAAACATGTAGGAAACACCAAACTTGGCCATGTGCGACGCGGTTCGCGCAGAGGTTGCGGCCCCACGCGGGGAGCTCTCGCCTAAACTGCTGGCGTGTGGTGATGTTTACCTGCTCGAAAGGCCAAGGTTCCCACGGAGACTTGATGCGTGCACTGATCGTTGCAGCGGCGCTACTGGGTTTGTTGCTGGTCGCGGCGGGCGCCTCGGGCGGGCATGCGCTTGTTCCCTCGGAGGCGACGACCCGGTGGCACAGCGCCTTTGTCTATGGGTTTGCCCACACACTTGCAGCGGTGATCGCCGCCATCCTGCCATTCCGGAACCTGCTGCAGTATGCTGCGGGCTGGGCGTTTGTCCTGAGTGTTCCGATGTTCTCGGGGGTGCAGATCGGAAAGATCATGCTCGGCGGGATCGCAATGACGCCGACGTCGCTGGATGCGGTTAGCTTTCTGGTGCCGGTGGGCGGGGTGGCGTTCATCGCCGGCTGGCTGCTGCTTGGCCTGTCGGCGGCGGTCGCCCAGAAACAGGACTAGCTTCCGACGGGCTCGCCGGCCTGCCCCCTTGCGGCGGCAAGGTCGTCAGCGGTTTCACGCGCCTTCAGCAGCACCTCATCCAGCGGCGCCAGTTCCAGCGAAATCTGGTACTCGGCTTCGGCCTTCTTGTTCGCCTGCGCTAGCGCGTCGGAGAACGAGTCACGCGCCTGCCGGGCATGGATCAGGGCGCCTTCGAACGCCGAGACATCGTCGCGCACCAGGTCGCCCGAAACGATCAGCCCCCGCGCCATGCCATCAAGCCGGGCAAGGCCGCGCGCAGCCATTGTCATGTCGTCCCTGACCCGGGCGACCACGACGGCCGGTGAGGACCGGTCCGCGCCGATCGTCCGCCAATAGGCGCCCTCGTCAGAGCGGTTGCCGCTGAACATGTCCGCGAGCGATGAGAGGCTCGCCTCGCCTGTCGCCAGTTTCTTGTTCCGCGTATCCTTGCTGAAGGCCTCGGACGCCCTGTGCAGCAGTGACTGCTCTTCGGTCAGCGAAACCTCCGCAGTGACCGGTTCGTAGACGGAGACCGTCGCACAGCCTGCGGCGCCAACCGACAGCGCGAGGCAAAAGACGACCGAACGTATTGTCTGCACCGAACCTGACCCGAAAAGTTCGCGGATTTGTTGATCTTTATAGATAGGTCGCACCAGAAGACAAACTCGCCTGCAACAGAAGATGTATTGGTTGACGCAAGGATGGCTGCCGGTAGATGAAACAACGATGAACGATGATCGCCCCCGCCGCAGTCTTTATCCGTCGGTCGAGCCCCGGCGCACCGGGCGGCTTGCAGTCAGCGGCATGCACGAACTCTACTGGGAGGAGAGCGGGCACCCGGACGGCATTCCGGTGGTCGCCTTGCATGGCGGACCGGGCGGCGGTTCCAGCCCGGAAATGCGCCGGTTCTTCGACCCGCGGCGCTATCGCATCATCCTGTTTGACCAGCGTGGCTGCGGCCGTTCCAGCCCGCACTCGGAACTCAAGGACAATACCACCTGGGACCTTGTCCGCGACATGGAAACGCTTCGGGCGCATCTCGCCGTCAAGAAGTGGGTGGTGTTCGGCGGGTCGTGGGGATCGACGCTCGCCCTCGCCTATACCGCGATGCACCGCAAGCAGGTGCTGGGTCTCATGCTACGCGGCATCTTCCTGCTGACTGAACACGAGATCAGCTGGTTCTACCAGCAAGGCGCAAGCAACCTGTTCCCCGACGCCTTCGATCGCTACCTCGCGCCAATCCCCGAGAATGAACGCGACGACCTGCTCAAGGCCTTCCATAAACGCCTCACCGGCAAGAACGCGCAGGCGCGCGCCGAAGCCGCCGCCGCGTGGGCGCGCTGGGAAGGCGAGACGCTGTCGATCCAGGGGCCGAAGCAACGCCCTCCCCGTTTCGACGAGGCGGATTTCCTCGACGCCTTTGCGCGCATCGAGTGCCACTACTTCGTAAACAAGGGCTTCTTCGAGAAGGATGGCTGGCTGCTGGAGCAGGCGGCGAAATTCGGCGACCTGCCCGGTGTGATCGTGCACGGCCGCTACGACGTCGTGACGCCGCTCGATTCAGCCTGGAAACTGCACAAGGTCTGGCCGAAGTCGCAGCTGAAGATCGTGCCCGACGCGGGGCATTCCTCGCTGGAGCCGGGTATCATCTCGGAGCTGGTGAAGGCGAGCGACTGGCTGGCGGAGAAGGTGGGCTAGTTCCGCCCCTGCTGGACGGCCACGTATGCCCGCTGCCGCAGATGTTTGGCCATGCGACTCCATCCGGGGCAGATCAGCGCCGAAGGCGCTTCCATCAATAGGGCGTGGTCGGGATCGAGAGTCCAACAGGCCGGCCGATCCGGTTTTCATGATGCCTGAGCTTCGTGCGCAAGGCGTTGGTGGTGCGGGCGTCCGGCCTTGCAGCAGCGATCGCCGCTGTCAGACGCGCAATCTCCGCATGGTGGTAGGCCAGCTCTTTGCCGCTTGAGTCGTTCATCTGATATCCTCTGGCGGTCTAA
>JBBAUA010000039.1:0-33401 GCA_040398465.1 Hyphomonadaceae bacterium
ATGTCTCAGCGCTTTCGCCCTGGATCCGGCGGCGATTGATCACCGAGGAAGAGGTAATCGCCGCGGTCCTGAAACACCACAGCTTCGCAGCCGCTGAAAAGTTCATCCAGGAGGTGTTCTGGCGGAGCTACTGGAAAGGATGGCTCGAGACACGCCCGGGTGTACTTGTGCGTTTTGATGCCGAGCGTAGGGCCTTGCGGGAGACGTGGGCCGGACATGAAGGCTTTCGGCTCGCCATGGACGGGCGGACGGGAATCACATGCTTCGATGCCTGGGTGAGAGAACTGATAGAGATTGGCTGGCTCCACAACCACGCACGCATGTGGTTCGCCTCGATCTGGATTTTCACGCTGCGCTTGCCATGGCAGCTGGGCGCCGCGTTTTTCTTCGAACACTTGCTCGATGCTGATCCGGCATCGAACACGCTCTCGTGGCGCTGGGTCGCGGGCCTGCACACGCGCGGCAAGCATTACCTGGCGCGCGCGGCCAACATCCACGCGAATACGCTTGGTCGTTTCGACCCTGCCGGAGAGTTGGACGAAGCGGCGGCGCCCCTGTCGGAAGACGTCGGCTCACCAGCGTCGGCTGCTGTTCCCGCTGGAGGCTCTCTAAGGGCCAAACGCGTAGGTTTGCTCCTTCACGAGGAAGATCTGCATCCCGAAAGCTGGGCGTTCACTGCAGACGTGGCTGGCTGCGCGGCGCTGGTCAGCCCTGTCGGCGCCGACACCCCTGCGGCGCGCTTCAGTCGTGGCGCGTTGAAGGATGGCCTCGCGCGGACCGAGGCTCACTTCGCGACTGTTGGTGTGTCACACGATGCGGGTGGCATTGTTGGATGGGCGAGGCGGCTTGGCGTTGATGAGATCGCCACAGCCTATGCACCCGTTGGATCGTCCGCACAGTTGCTGGACAAGCTTCAGGTAGACCTCGAGTCCAGTGGCGTACGTCTCGTTCGGTTGCAGCGAAGATTTGATGCGCGCGTCTGGCCGCACGCAAATGCCGGTTTTTTCAAGCTGAGGGAGAAAATACCCGCGCTCATCGCGGGTGCTATGTGATCCCTTTTGGGATCAGCTCAGCGCGATCCGGGTAGGCCGATGCTTGTGAATCGGCGTGGGGTCACGGCGCCGATAGGCGCGCTATTGGATTGATTTCGCGACGGTGAGAGGGGTCCTCCATCAGTGCCTGCTCACAGTAGAGTTCAGTGGCAAGAATTCCTGCTTAGCCTGAAAACTTCTGTTGAAAGCCAAGAATTGACCATCCCGTCAATCAAAAGCGGATCGGAGCCTAGATGTCGCCAACGGGTTTAGGCGCACGTCGGAGCCCGACTCGACCTCTGCCAGATGAGCCAACGCCTCACTCAAGATCCGACCGGCTACGCATCGCTCATCGGCAATCTCGCAAAGCGGCACAAGAACGAACAGGCGCTCGAAAAGGCAAGGGTGGGGCAGGGTGAGCTTATCCGTGGTGATGCTGACGTCTCGAAAGAACAGCAGATCGATATCGATTTCCCGCGGGCCCCAGCGCTCCCGGACTTCGCGGCCGAGCGCACTTTCGATCTCCTTGCAAACATCAAGAAGTGCTTCGGGCGAGAGGGAGGTTTCGAGCAAAGCTGCGGCGTTCAGAAACGCTGGCTGTTCTGTCACGCCCCAAGGAGGCGTCTCATAGACGTCTGAGATACGGGTCAACACAACCGAAGACCGCGACCGCAACGCCAGCAACGCCGCGATGATGTTTCCGCATCTGTCGCCAAGATTCGACCCCAGGCCGATGCCAACTTCAGTCATGCCGGCGCCGTTCGACTTCAACGCCGACGAAATCGACGGAGTATCGGATGGGCGCTGAGGGCTTTCGGATCTGGACACGAACGGATTGGACAAGCGTAAACTGCAAGAGCACCTCGGCCGCAAGTTGATCAGCGAATGACTCGATGAGATTAAAGGTCGTCTCGGCTGACAAGCGTTCTGCCAGATCGCAGAGCGCTGCGTAGCAGACCGTGCTTGCCATCGTGTCGTTTGAGGGCTCGGAGCGGGTCAGGCGGCAATCGATATCCAAGTAGAATCGCTGTCCCAGCGATTTTTCCGCTTTCGCAACGCCGTGGTAACCGTGGATGCAAAGGTTCGTCACGAAGACCCTGTCGCTCATTTTCGAACTCCAATAGCGTCCAACATCGCCAAGGCGTCGTGGTGCGCTGCTACGTCGTGGACGCGAATGATCGAGGCGCCGGCCTGCAGAGCGGCCAGGTTGGCGGCAATCGTCCCCGCAAGCCGATTTTCAACGGTCCGGTTGAGCAATCGCCCAACGAAGGATTTCCTTGAAACGCCAACAAGGACAGGCAGCCCATAGTCCTTGAGGGTATCGAGACGGGAGAGCGCTTCGAAATTCTGCTCATAGGTCTTGGAGAATCCGAGACCCGGATCGAGGATTATGTGGTCGCGAGGGATTCCGGCGGCGTCCGCAATTTCAAGCGATCGATCGAAGAAGGCCCTCATATCATCGACCAGCGTTATCGTCGCATCGATCTGCCCCCGATTGTAGGTAACCACGACCGCACATTCTGTTTCGGCGACTGCCTGCGCCATGTCACGATCGCGCGTCATTCCCCATACGTCGTTGATCAGAACGGCTCCGGCTTTGGCGGCGGCGCGCGCCACGGCCGCCTTGTATGTGTCTATGGAAAGAGGCGTGTCACAGGCATCGCAGACCGCAGCGATCACGCTCCCGACCCGTGCGAGTTCGTCCGGCATGGAAACAGGGGTCGACCCAGGTCGCGTTGACTCGCCACCGATATCAAGAATATCGGCGCCTTCGTCACGCATTTCCAAAGCCCGATGGACCGCTTGTTGGGGGTCGAGATACTGACCGCCATCGGAAAAGGAATCTGGGGTCACGTTGAGGATGCCCATTATGATGGGCTCGCGCTTTGCACGCGACAACAGGGTGTCGCGAATGGACATACGCCGTTCCAACATGCGGATTTCCGGAGCGCAGCCAACAACCTTGCTGCATGGGACCAGCACTATCGCTTCGCAACGCCGAAAGGAACGGCCGAGCCGACATACGAGATCGGGCCCGTCAGTCGAGTGTCCGAAGCTCTTCACTCTGCGTGCGCGATCAAACGCTAGGCGCGCATGGCGTCCCAGCCTGCCTCCTTTGAGGCTTCGATGTGGCTGAAAGTCCAGTGGCTGCGAACGCGGTTCTCAAAGCGCAGCATATTCAGTCGCGCTTTAGGCGCTTGCTCCATTTGATGTTGCGAGCTAGTCACATTCTCAAATAGAGATGAAAATGACACGCAAGAGCAAAATATGGGCGCCGGGATTTTTGGCGCTAGCGTCGGCTGGGTCGGCTATGGCGCAATCCGCGGCGATGCCGGTGGAGCACGATCAGGTCGTCGTTGTTGGGCAACGCGAGGACTTGCTGCACATCCCGGGCTCCGGCGCCACAATCGAGAAGGAAGATCTCGAGCGCACGCGCGTCTTGAGTGTCAACGAAGCGCTACGTCAGGTCGCGGGAATTTTCCCGCGGGAAGAGGAGGGGCTCGGCATCCGCCCAAACATCGGCGTGCGCGGGCTCTCGCCAATCCGATCCTCGAAAGTGCTGCTGCTGGAAGACGGCATTCCGGTCACCTATGGGCCCTACGGTGACAACGCTACCTATTCGCACCCGCCAATCCGCCGCTTCGAGCGGATCGAGGTCCTGAAGGGCGCGAGCCAGATTCGCTTTGGTCCGAACACAGTTGGCGGCGTTGTTAACTACATCACGCCAGACACGCCAACCGAATTTGAAGCTGAGTTGCAGGCCACCGGCGGCGCAAACGGATACACCGAACTCGACGCCTCAATGGGCGGGGAAGTGGCGGGCTTCCGCCTCCTGGGACACCTCAACTCGACCGGGTTCGATGGCGTGCGCGCCAATCATCGGCTCGAATTCAATGATTTCTTTTTGAAGGCAGAACGTACCCTGGCGCCCGGTCACGAGCTGAGTGCCCGGATTGGCCTGATGCGCGAGAACAGCCAGGTTTCCTATTCCGGTCTTACACAGGCGGAATACCTCGCTGACCCCTATGACAATCCGTTTCCGAATGATCGCTTCGACACGGAACGTTTCACCACCGCGCTCACGCACGCCTGGAGCATCTCGGACACGCTTCAACTTACGAGCTCGGCCTATTCGCTCTGGTTTGACCGCGATTGGTGGCGGCAATCATCGAACTCAGGCCAGCGCCCCAATGATTCCTCCGATCCGCTCTGTGGCGGCATGGCCAATCTCGATACGACGTGCGGCATTGAAGGACGGCTGCGCGAGTACAATCAGTATGGGATTGAAGCGCGGCTGAACTGGGCGAGTGAGCTTTTCGGGGCGCCGACAAATCTCGAAACTGGAATCCGTTGGCATACGGAGCGGCAGAACCGGCTGCAGATCAACGCCGACACACCAGACGGGCGCACGCCTGGGATCAGCGTAAATGGCGGGATCCCCGAGCGTCAGCGCCGCTATGCGGAAGCCCTATCCGGTTTCGTCACTGGCCAGATCGACTTCGGAGCATTTGCTTTGAGCCCCGGGGTGCGCGTCGAATCGATCGAATATGAGCGCGTGAACTTGGCGACGGGTGCGAGCGGCAAGACCGATCTGACCGAAATCATACCCGGCGTCGGCGCCACGTTCGACCTCAACAGTGATCTCGTTGTCTATGCTGGCGTGCATCGCGGCTTTGCGCCACCACGCGCGGAGGACGTTGTCACAAACGTTGGCGGCGTCGTCGATCTCGGTGCGGAGCGAAGCGTCAATTGGGAGTTGGGCCTTCGCGGCACCCCGATGCCAGGTATCGATATCGATGTCGCAGCTTTCCGCATGGACTTCGAAAATCAAATCGTGCCCGCTTCGGTCGCCGGTGGTGTCGGCGCGACGCTGACGAGCGCAGGCGAAACACTGCATGCGGGCGCTGAGGCCTCGCTGCGTGGATCAATTCGCGACATGGGTCTGATGGACACAGACGATGTGTATTTTCGTACCGCGCTCACCTGGGTGGCTGAAGCGGAATTCGTGGGAACGCGCCTCTCCGGCATTTCCGGCTTCGGCGGCGTTTCCGTCACCGGCAATCGTTTGCCCTACGCTCCGGAATGGCTTGCATCGGCCGCCATCGGCTATGCGCGTGGCGACTGGCTAACGCTGCAGGCCGAGGTGCAGCATACCGGCGAGATGTTCACTGACGATTTGAACACCATTGCGCCAACCGCGAACGGCCAGCGCGGGCTGATCGACAATGCGACGACCTGGAATTTCACCGCCAATGTCACGCCGGGCGGCGGCGATGCGACGTTCTTTGTCACCGTCAAGAATGCATTCGATGAACTCTATGTCGTCGATCGGGCCCGCGGCGTTCTGCCCGGCGCGCCGCGTCTATGGCAAGCAGGCGTGAGCCTTCGGTACTGAACTGGAGCACACTCGTCGGATGGTTCAGGATGCGGCTCCTTCACAAGACGGAACATTCGTCGCTGACAAGCGCTCCGGCCATCGGCTCCACACCGGGCCGATCCTCTCGCGAACAGAAGATGAAAAAATCATCCGTGACGCCCAGGGTCTGAAGTTACAAGGCTGAGTATCAGACCCGACGTCGGATCGCCAATCCGACCTGAAACCTAGAAGATTACGAACGTTGTGAACGGGCGTGGGGGCAGGGTGCCGATAGGCGCGCTACGCGTTTGATTTCGTAGCGAGCCTCGGGGTCCTCTTGCGGCGCCTGTTCACAGAATAGTTGCTCGCGACGTCCGCACCTTACAAACCGACTGAATGCGCTTCAGTGTTTGATAGATCATACAGGAGCGAACTCGCGGAAACTGCGCAGGAAGGACTCGATCTGCGCGGTCGCTGACCGCGAGGGGGTGAAGGCGACGATCTCGTTGCTGGCGACAAGACTCGCGAGATCAATCAGCGATCTACGCTGATCCGGGCTCAGCTTGCTCGCGCCCACAAAGCCCATGGACCAGTCTGAAAACGCCCGCTCCGTGGTGATCGAACACTCCAGGACAATCACGCCGACATGACGCGCGTCGGCCTCTATTACGTCGAAGATGCGGTCCACCTCTTCGGCAGGTCCTTCTAGCGCCTGAAAGAAACAGCCATCGTGAAGCAGCAGCAACCCGGTGAGGTCTGCCCGCGCATTGTTCCGGCGCGAAGTTTCCAAGATTTTCTCGACATCAGCGGCGCTTATGTCGCCCGGAGCGGAGCTAAGGTAAACGAGTCGCTTTATCATCGGTGTCACGTTGCGCCGCTTGCTGAACATCCCGTTGAGCCTGAAATCCTACAGCAAAAATCTTAATGCGTGCTTGCGGGGCGCGCTGCTGTGGTGAATTCGGCGCAATCGCATTACCAACGGCTGCAATTGGGCGTGACCCGACGAAGCGCGGCACGAACCAGGAATGACGCATCTGGATCGACTCAGCCGGATCGCAGCATTCTGTATTCCGGCGGCGGTGGGGCCCAAAATTGCCGTTCGTGATTCAAGCTTCGGGAGGTACGAAACTCCTGGTGCAGGTCACGCCGTGTGGCGGCACTCGCACTGGCAACGCATGGCGTCAGACTAAAGCCGACTAGCTGTTGGAGAGATTCAAGTTTGCTGGCGTTCTCTGTAAGGCCGACACCCCGCCTTGAGGGATTCTTCAGTGGGCTGCGTAATCTTCGTAAACGCGCAATCGCGCGAACTTTTTCCGATGAGGAGTTGCCGATGGTTGACAGCGTGGCGAGAGGCCTTGGCCGGCGCCAATTTCTGGTCGGGACGGCCATCGCGGGCGTAGCCATCACTGCTGGGCCGAGCGTCTGGGCGCAACAGACCACAGCTGCGACAGAGAAACTGCAGACACTGTCCGGCTCCGACATCTACCTGACGATCGGCCACAGCCTGATCACGGTTGATGGCAAGACGGGGCATGCAATCGCCATCAATGGAACCGTCCCTGGTCCGATCATCCGGCTCAAGGAAGGTCAGACCGTTCGCCTGCATATCACCAACACACTCGAAGAGGACACGTCGATCCATTGGCACGGGCTCCTGGTGCCGTTCGAAATGGATGGCGTGCCCGGCGTCAGCTTTCCCGGAATTCGCCCTGGCGAGACTTTCACGTACGAATTTCCCGTGAAGCAGTCGGGCACCTACTGGTTCCACAGTCACTCCGGCCTGCAGGAGCAGGAGGGACATTATGCGGCGATGATCATCGATCCTGCAGGTCCCGATCCGGTCGCCTATGACCGCGAGCACGTGATCTTGCTGTCCGACTACAGCTTCATCCACCCGCACCTCATAGCCCAGAAGCTCAAGCAGGAAGCCGGCGTCTTCAATTTTCAGAAGCAGACCATCGCGGGCCTCCTAGCTGGCAAGGATCAGTCGCTGGCAGAGCGCATGGAATGGGCCCGTGAGCTCATGGATCCGACCGACATCTCGGACGTGACCGGGGCCGTCTATACATTCCTCGTCAATGGTCGCGGACCTACCGACAACTGGACCGGGCTCTTCGCGCCCGGTGAGCGCGTCCGTCTGCGCTTTATCAACGCCGCAGCGCAGACCATTTTCAATGTGCGCATTCCCGGCCTGAAACTTAGCGTCGTTGCAACCGACGGGCAGAATGTGCGTCCGGTCACGGTTGACGAGTTCCAGATCGGTAACGCCGAGACGTATGACGTCATCGTCACGCCGACCGAAGATCGGGCCTTCACGCTGGTTGCTGAGGCCGTCGATCGTTCGGGGATGGCGCGCGCAACGCTTGCGCCACGCCTTGGCATGACAGCGGAAGTCCCGCCACTACGGGAGCGCCCTCTCGGCACGATGAAAGATATGGGCATGGCGCACGACATGGCCGGCATGACCGGGTCGGAGCACGCCGGCCACACCGATATGGCTGCGATGGCAGTGCCTGGCATGGCCGCGCCACGCGTGCGTGGTTCGGATGTCATGGGCGACATGGCCGGAATGGAAGGCATGGACATGTCCATGCGGAACTGGATGAACGCCCCGCAGGTCGACCTCGGACCGGGTGTGCAGTCACTTGCACCCATGCCAATGGATCGCACCGGAGAAACGGGGCAGGGTCTCGAAAGCGTCGGCCATCGCGTACTCGTCTACAGGGATCTCATCGCTCTTGAACCCAACGCCGACACACGCGCGCCATCGCGCGAACTGGAGATCCGCCTCACTGGCAACATGGAACGGTTCATGTGGGGCTTTGACGGCAAGAAGTTCTCCGACAAGCCGGCGCCCTACGCCTTCCGCAAGAACGAACGTGTCCGCGTCAGTCTCGTCAACGACACAATGATGGCGCACCCCATTCATCTGCATGGCCACTTTTTCGAGTTGGCTCATCGGGCGCCGCTTGGCCATATGCCGCGCAAACACACGGTGATCGTCGCTCCGGGCGGAATTGTGAAGTTCGACTTCACTGCCGAGCCGGGTGACTGGGCGTTCCACTGCCACATGCTTTACCACATGCATGCCGGGATGTTTCAGGTCTTCACTGTGCGTCCCCTCGATGGGGCTGCCGCATGAACCGGTATCTCCTCCTGATCGCCTTGTCTCTTGGAGGCGCGGCTCCGGCATTCGCGCAGCACGAAGGCCATGGGACGGCACCGACACCGGCTCCCCAGGCGGCTGCGCCCCAAACGCCTGCGCCAAGGACGCCAGTGCCGCAACCGCAAACGGCAGCGCCTGCTGAACCGCACGCACAGCACGATCACGGCGATAAACCCGCCGCTGCTGCGCTGGACGGGCATGCTGGCCACGAGATGGCCGAGGAGTTCGTTGATCCGCCGGAGGCTGGCAATGATGTGCCGCCCGACGCGCCTGCTGAATTTGCGGCCGACCGCTTCTTTGGAGGCGGCGAAATGAACAGGGCTCGCGGCATCCTGCGCGACGAGCATGGGGGCATGCTCACTTACAAGATCATGGGCGACATGATCGAGTATCGCAGCCAGGACAGCGAGGATGGCTATGCCTGGAATGGCGAGGCATGGTTCGGCGGTGACATCGATCGCCTTGTCATCAAGACGGAAGGCGAGGGCGGCGAGGAGATCGAGAGTGCAGAAATCCATGCGCTGTATTCACGAGCCTGGGATCACGTGACCGATCTTCAGATCGGCATCCGGCAGGACATCGAACCCAATCCTTCGCGTACCTACCTTGCGCTCGGCTTCGAGACGGTCCTGCCTTCCTGGTTCGAGTTGGAGGGAGCGCTGTTCGTCGGCCAACGCGGCCAGGTGCTTGCACGCCTGGATGGAAACTACGATTTCCGACTGACGCAGCGCCTCGTGCTCCAACCGCGCGCCGAGGTGAATTTCGCCGCCCGGGACGATGCTGCCATTGGTCTTGGCTCCGGCCTCTCCGACGCGGAGCTTGGCCTGCGTCTCCGCTACGAGTTTCAGCGCGAGTTCGCCCCCTACATTGGGGTATCGTGGGAACGCAAGTTCGGGGACACTGCCGACTATGCGCGGGCCGACGGAGAGAGCGCGGAGACGGCGAGCTTCGTCGTGGGCCTGCGGGCGTGGTACTGACGAGCGGCCAAGACAAGATTGGAGCAGGGCATGACCTGTAGTCGCATTCGCTGGATTCTGGCGGCATCGCTTCTGACGTCGATACACGCTGTCGCCACGGCGCAGACCATCGATGCGCCGTTGGTGGCGCCCATGTCGTCAGAAGCGCAGCAGGCCGCGAATGCGGTTGACGCCTTTCATGCCAAACTTTCTGGAGGTGATGGCGTCGCCGCCGCGGCGCTACTTGCTGACGATGCGCTGATCTTCGAGAGCGGCCATGCCGAACGGTCGCGGGCCGAGTACGCTTCGCATCATGCTGGCGCAGATGCCGCCTATGCAGCGGCTATTCCATCAAGGCTCATGCATCGGGCCGGCTTTGTCGAGGGCGACACGGCCTGGATCGTCAGCGAAAGCCGCGCGACAGGAACGTACAAGGACAAGCCCGTTGATCGCATGACCACCGAAACGATGATCCTGCGCAAGACTGCCGAAGGCTGGCGCATCGCTCATATTCACTGGTCGTCGCGCGCCGCGAAGTAATTGCCTTTCAAGATTCATCGACATCAAGGCCACCGGCCTTGAGGGCTTCTGCAAGCAGCTTGCGCGCGCGGTAGACGCGGGTTTCGACGGCCTTGGCCGAAATTCCGAGCGCCTCGCCAGCCGCCGCTTGAGACAAGCCTTCAAATGCCGTGAGGAGCAGAGGCTCCTTGAGCTGGCCAGGCAGTGCCGCGATCGCGCGGTCGAGACGGGTCAGCGCGGCCTCATTGGCGTCGTCTGTGCTCGCTTCAGACGCCGCAGCGGTTTCATCAAGGGCTCGAGCGCCATAGAAGAACCGCCGCACGACCCGGCGGCGTCCCCAGTCCCGGCACTTGTTGAGCGCGATGCGACGAAGCCATGTGGCGGCCGGACGGGCCGGATCATATCGCCCGAGCGCCTGCCAGGCCGAAACGAAGGTATCCTGAAGGAGATCATACGCTTCATCGGCATCGCCGACATACCGGCGGATGAAGCGGTAGAGCGGTTCTTGATGGCGCCGGACGATATGGTTGAATGCGGAACGATCGCCCTTGAGGGCGCGCGCCGCAAGCACGGCGTCGCTGTCGTCCGGGTTGGCGCCGCTCATTTGGCGTCGGCGGTCAACGCCTCACCGATCCTGTCGTCGAACTGCTTGCGCTGTTCCGGTGTGAGTACTTTGCGCATCGCGAAAACGTGCGCGATCGTCTCCGTCTGAAGCGCGCCCATGGCGTCGTGGAAGTGGTGCACAGCCGCCTCTACAGCTGGGCCTGCGGTCTCGCTTGCCCGGATTGCCGCGGCGAGCTCAGCATTGGCCTCGCGCATCTCGCCTTCAAGGGCTTGCCGCCGTGCTGCGAAGTCCGCCTCGAGAGCGTGAAGCGCTTTTTCCTGTTCGGCTGTCAGCGAAAGTTCGTCATGCACCATGGCGTGCAGGGACCGATCTTGCGCTGGAGCGGCAAGTAGTTGGTTGCCCACCCACATGCCGGCGATCCCGGCCGCGAAGGCCAGGACAACCGTGATGATGGCGCTGCTCACCGAAACCTTCACTCCGAAGGCTCCAGCAGGGTTGACGGCGCAAGGCTGGACCAGGCGGCAAATGGCGATGGCGATGGCGAGGGCGCCACGGCTGATGCGGTCGAGGCGCTTACGGCAGCGCCGCCCATAACGAGGAGCGCCATAGCGGCGGTGCGCAGCCGCCAGGTCTGGCCGTCAATCTTCGCACGCTCCGAGAGCTGCTCGCCGATCCCGGCGGTAATGCCGCCAAGATCACGGTCCAGCGACTGCTCGTTCAATTTCGCCAGCAAATGGTCGAGTTTTGGCGACATGCCGGTCTCCCAATAAGTCCGTCTCTCCAGTCTATACGCAGGGGAGGTGGAATTCACGCAAGGATTGGACAGGCATCCGATTCTTGGCCGCTGTCGGCGGGATTGCCGGCCCAGCGAACCACCCTGCACGGATGCTGAGCCTCCGTTACTCGGCAGGACCACCAATCGTGGTGGCGGCGGAGACGGCAATGATGGCCGCTGCAAACAGGGTCGCCTCACACAGCAGCGTTATGCGCAGCCACTTGCGGCCGATGGCCGGATTAGTTGCGACCTTGGCCGTTATGACCTGCTTGTTGAGGGCGCCGAGGCCCATCGCGACAATGCCGATCGCGAGCTTGGCGAGAAGAAGAAGACCATAAGTCGTGCCGAATAGCTTCTCCGGACTGCCGGCCAACGTCCAGGCGAGCCATGCGCCGAGCGCGATCAGAACAGGAATGGCGACGACGGCGATTGAACTGAAGCGTCGGAGACGAGAAAGGAGTGCAGCGTGTTCCTGCATCGCGGCCGGGTAGAGACTGACTGGAGCCGCCGCCCAGAAGCCAGCGATGAAAACATGCACGGCGACCGCAAGCGGCGCGAGGCCAGGATCGGCCAGACCCTGCGCGTGTCCCGCGAGGCCGAATCCAAAACTGAGCGCGGCTGCTCCAAGGGCGGCAGTGAGTGGTGAACCGAACCAGACGCCTCCGACGGAGATGGCGGCTCCTGCAAGGATCGCAAGTGTCGAATCGCCGAGGACCATCCACGCCAGTGGCATCAGTTCGGAATCGAAGAGATTCGTCCCATCCCCCATCTGCGCGATCAGAATGCCGAACCGCACCATGGTGAAGAAAGCGAGGGCAAGACCGGCCAGCGCGATGCGTGACCGCAGGCCTCGAAATGCATCACGCTCCACAATGCCCAAAGCAGCATGGAGCGCGAAGCCAACCGTCAGAAGCGCAAAGAGATTGAGACCGATCCGGTCGCCGAATTGCAGCAGCGACAGTCCGTCCCCGGTCACGGTGCTACTGGCCTGTCACCGTGAAGCGCACGGCGCCCGGCATGGCATGGCCATCCTTCGCCATCGACTTCCAAGACAGCGTGTAGGAGCCTTTTGCGAGCGTCGGCAGCGGGATCGTGAATTCCTTTCCCATGGTTTTCGAGGGCTTGAAATCAACCGCGATCATCTTCTTGTCCGCTGTCATCAACATCAGGCTGGTGATGGCGCTCTCGTGCTGGAATGTCACTTTGAACTCGGCCGGGGCCTGCGCAAGGCTGGCCTTGTCGTGAATGCTGGTTTCCATCATGCCGCCGTGCGCGAAGGCGGGCGATGCGCCCAGAAGGGTTGCCGCCAGCATGAGAGTCAGAAGCTTGTTTTTCATCGGATGCTCGTTGATCTAGCCGCAGATTTTGTGCGGCGGGGAGGGGGTCATAGATAGTACGCAGCTTGTGGGCGGAACCCTCACCAAGGGCTCCGCCCCGGATGGCTAGTGGCAACTAGCGCCTGACCGGGTAGGCGCCGGAAGCGGTGGCTGGCGCGACCCGTGCGCTTGGTCCGTGGGCGTGGCCCCAAGGCGCAGGGAGTTCACGATGACCGATACCGACGACAGCGCCATGGCAAGCGCTGCGATCATGGGCGACAGCAGCTGGCCCGTGAATGGATAGAGGAGGCCAGCGGCAACCGGGATACCCAGGGCATTGTAGCCGAAGGCGAATACCAGGTTCTGCCGGATGTTGGCCATGGTGGCGCGCGACACAGCCCGGCCTTTCACAACCCCGCTGAGATCGCCCCGAAGCAATGTGACGCCAGCGCTTTCGATGGCGACGTCTGTGCCCGTACCCATGGCGATTCCGACATCAGCCGCCGCCAGGGCCGGCGCATCGTTGACGCCGTCTCCCGCCATCGCGACGATGCGTCCTTCTCTCTTCAGTCGCTCGACGATCCGCGATTTGTCTTCGGGCAGGACTTCCGCCTCGACGTGTTCGATGCCTAGCGTCCGGCCGACAGCCTCCGCCGTCGTGCGATTGTCGCCGGTAAGCATCACGAGTTCGATGCCTTGGGCACGTAAGGCTTTCAGCGATTCTGGCGTCGTCGCCTTGATCCGGTCAGCGATGCCGAGAACACCAGCCAGTACGCCGTCGATCGCAACATAGATGGCTGTCACGCCGTCCGCGCGCAGGCGTTCCGCTTCGGAGTGAAGAGACGATGTCGCGATGCCGAGTTCATCGAGATAGCGTTCGGCGCCAAGCGCGACGGTCTTGCCGTCGATCTTGCCGATCACGCCCTTCCCAGTCGGCGAGTCGAACTCGGTCGGTTCGACCAGGGAGATGCTACGTTCCTTGGCAGCTGCCACGACTGCAAGCGCCAGCGGATGTTCGCTGCGTTGCTCGAGACTAGCCGCGGCACGCAGGAGGTCTGCTTCAGCCAGGTTTGGAACGGTCTTGATTGCAACGACGCCGGGCTTCCCCTCGGTCAGCGTGCCCGTCTTGTCCAGGACCAACGTATTGACCTTTTCAAAGCGCTCCAGCGCCTCGGCGTTGCGGATCAGAACGCCCTGACGTGCTGCGCGGCCGACGCCCGCCATGATGGACATGGGAGTGGCAAGGCCAAGCGCGCACGGACATGCGATGATCAGGACCGAAACAGCGGCGATCAGTCCGTAGGTGAAGGAAGGCTGCGGTCCGAACGCCCACCAGCCGATAAACGCCAGGACGGCGATAGCGATCACAGCCGGCACGAACCAGCCTGATACCTTGTCCGCGAGGCGCTGGATTGGGGCGCGGCTACGTTGCGCATCCGCGACCAATTGGACGATCTGCGACAGCATGGTGTCGCGGCCGACGCGTTTGGCTTCGATCACGAGCGCGCCGGTCTGGTTGAGCGTGCCCGCAATGACCGCGTCGCCGACACTCCGCGTGACAGGCATGGATTCGCCGGTCACCATGGACTCGTCTACCGTGGAGCGCCCGTCGATGACGACGCCGTCAACGGGCGTCTTCTCACCAGGGCGGACACGCAACCGGTCGCCAACCATAATCGCGTCCAGCGGTACTTCGGCTTCTTCGCCATCACTGATGCGCCGCGCGGTCTTGGGAGCAAGATCAAGCAGGGCGCGAATGGCCCCGCCTGTACGCTCGCGCGCGCCCAGCTCCAGAACCTGCCCGAGGAGCACAAGCACTGTAATGACGGCTGCCGCTTCGAAGTAGACAGCGACATCACCGTGGGGACCGCGGAATTCCGGCGGGAAGGCCGAGGGGAAGAGAAGGGCGACCACGCTGTAAGTCCATGCCACGCCCGTGCCGAGCGCAATCAGTGTGAACATGTTGAGGCTGCGATTGACGAGCGAAGCATAACCCCGCTCGAAGAACGGCCAACCTGCCCACAGAACTACAGGTGTCGCGAGGCCAAACTGGATCCACGCATTGATATTCGGAGGTACAAGAGCATCGACGTTGAATAAGTGACGGCCCATTTCCAGCACGAGAACTGGCAGTGCGAGCGCAAGACCCACCCAGAAGCGACGCGACATGTCGGCTAGCTCGGGGTTCGGCGTGGCGTCTGCCGTTGGCATCATGGGCTCAAGCGCCATTCCGCAGATCGGGCAGGAGCCCGGACCATCCCTCACGATCTCCGGATGCATCGGGCACGTCCATTTCGAGCCGGCAGGAGCGGAGGCTGCCGCAGGTGCAAGGGATGGCGCGTGTGAATGCTGGTGGTGATGACGGCTCCCAGCATCCTGACCGCTAACGTGTGCATCCTTGGAGCCATCTGCGGAGCAGCAGCTGTGTTCGGATTTGGTGGCCGGCTTCAGATATCGACCAGGCTCGGCCTGGAACTTCGTCTTGCAGCCCGCGCTGCAAAACAACACCTCGTGGCCGTCATGCGTTGTGCGATGGGGCGTATCCGCCTTCACCGTCATACCGCAGACCGGATCCTTGAGTTCGTTTCCTTCAGGGTGGGTATGCGCCATCGCGCCCTCCGGGCTTGCATTTGTTCTTCAGCGTATATACCCTATGGGGGTATCAAATCAAGTACCCGGGAGGGGTATATATGGAAAGACCGGTCTCCGAGAAAGTTCTAAAGAATCTGAACCGGGTAGAGGGGCAGGTTCGCGGCATCGCGAAAATGGTCGAGGAAGACCGCTACTGCATTGATGTCGTGACACAGATCGAAGCTGCCCGCGCTGCACTGGCGCGCATCGAAAGCGATCTTCTGCGACAACACCTCGGCCATTGCGTGCATCGGGCCATGAACTCGAAGAACGCGTCAGAGCAGGAAAAGGTCATCGAAGAGCTCGTCGGCGTCTTCCGTCGCTGAGGCCATTCAGCCTTCCCTGGTGCTTCGCGGCTGGTTTCAGCTGGACACACAGAATGCACGCGTCCGCAGCGAGGTCGCAGCCGTCGCCGCTGACACAAAGCATTTTTGGCCGCACGTGCCCGACTCCAGGCTCTCTATTTAAAGAAAGTTCACCGGAGCGAAGCCGCCGCCCTCGGTGCGGAAGTTAGTTGTCTGGCCCTGGTATAGGCGCGCCGCAGCAAGCAACAGCCGCCCCCGATAGGTATAGAGGCGAACGTCGATCTTTCTCGATACGGCTGTATCGCCGATCTTCACCGAGCGCTCGCTCGGTGGCGCGATGTCCTGGGCGATGTACTCCGATCCGAGGATTTCGGACCAGACCGATTTCGTCAGCTTGTCCCCACGATAAACCGCCTTGCCTCCATGACCGGCTACTGGCTTGAAGAACAGCTGTTTGCGCTCAGTCCAAAGTCGCTGGGCGTTGTCATGTGTGACGCGGATCGCCTTGGGGATCGACGTCAGTGTCTCGATGACTTCGGGTGCAACGGCCCAGCCGCGCAATTGGTCCCGATCCGATAGCAGCGCCAGATTTCGCTTGTCAGCGAACACGGCGTGCGTGTGCGGATTGGGCGTCACGACCACAGCATCATCAAGATAGGCCTCGCGCAAGGCCCGGTGGCGCTCCTCTGAGAGTGCGAAGTCAACGAGCCGGTTGTAGATCAGATCGACAACCGTTTCGCCGGCACGAAGCTCTCCACCGGCGTAGGAAAGCTCCGCGGGATCGGTGATGATCGTCGTGATCCCATGGGCTTCAAGCAGCTGCCGGGCCAACAGGAACTCCGGAAAGAGGTACTGTTCGGACGGCGCGTCATCGACGATCGCGACAGTCTTTGGGCGTCCTGTGTGACGCTGAAGCTGCCACTCGTTTTCAATCATGGCGACAACGGCTTCATCGAACCCGCCAACGGTCATGCCCTTCTTGAGCGGCTCGACCATGTCGCAGCAGGCCAGCTGCGCGCGAGTGCTGAAGGCATTCAAGAAGGCGCCGCCGGCGTTCGTGTTGATTTCGATCAGACGAGGCGCATCTGAACCCAGATGGAAATCGTACCCCATAAAAGCGCCGGCCGGACCGAAATCACGTCGGGCAATATCAGGCGCCCACTCCAGCACCGCGTCCACGTAGGCAGGGAGGCGGGTAGTTGCCTCGATTGCATGAACGATCGCCAGCATGGCGTCCCGATCCGCTTCGGGCAGGAACACCGGCACATTCGCGAACAGGTGGGGCCGGCTCACGATATGCGTTGCGTAAAAATCAGGAACGACAGCCACTGCCTGCATCGCCTTGGCCATCGCGTCGCGGTCGAGCGTGATGCAGAAGCAGCTGCGATTGAACTCAGCCGCAAGTTCTCGCATGCGAACAGCGGACTCGCCCGGCAGGTAGTCGCTGGATTGGCAGGGATTGTGCGGGACTGTGTCGGTCAAGTTGCTGCTGTTCCCTTGCGGCGAATAACGCCTTCGAGACGGGTCGCTGCTGCAATCGTATTGGAGACCGTGCCAAACTTGCGGACGTTCGTATGCAGAAGCTCAAGGCGGTGGTCGGTCTCGTCTGTATCGACGATTAACTCGTAGTCGATGCGATCAAATCCCGGGGGATTGTCGCGCCTCAGCGCGTGCAGGTTGACCTCCACGCCTTTCAGCGAAAACTTGAGCATGGGGGTTACGCGCTCGATGCCCTTGATCATGCAGGCGGCGATGGCCCCTAGTAGGAGTTCGGCTGGATTGAAGGCGTCCCGACGTCCAGCCGTGTCGGTATCGAGAACAATCTCGGCCTGTTTTGTGTTGGCCAGACTGCCGTGCGCATCGATGCGACGGGCGGTAACGCGATACTCAAGCGGAATGGTCATCGCAACCTCCAGAACGTGAGACCGCCAGCAGAGGCTTCGATCATGCGCTATGCTTGCGCCTAACGCCACATTCCCGACTCCGTGGCGTCAAAGACCTTCCGTTTGATCCAGCACAAGATTCTGTCCCAGCTCCTGTGGCGCATAGTTTGCCGTAGCGTGCTCAAAGCCCGACCAAGCTCGCGCGCCACGATGTGCCTCAATTCAGGCGTTCTGTAAGTGCCCACAGGTGGGCCCCAGGGAGAATTGCCATGGTTTTGTCGAAACGTGCGACGTTCGCAATCGCCGCGATTGCTTTTGCTGTTGCCGGCTGCGTGCAAGCGCCACAGGCCGCCATGAAGATGGCCGATGCGGATCACTTGATGATGCAGTCGTGCATGTCCATGTCGCACGAAGACATGATGAAGAGCTCTGGCTGCACCAGCATGATGAGCAGCATGAAGATGTCGGAGGGGGACATGACGGCAATGATGGCGTGTCACAAGATGCCGCATGCCGATATGATGAAAGACAAACGCTGCGTGTCGATGATGAAGATGCATTCGGGCATGATGGGGATGAAGCACCCAAGCTGATGTAACCACGCGTTCAACACCCCACCTCGATGTTGACTGAGTGCTCGCAAGCGCTTCAAGAGATCGATTTGCATTCTTGAAATTCTGCGTAGATTGCCGTCATGGAACCATTGGCGCGCGTCCGGATCGTGATGTGGGAGGGAGCGAGCCTCTGGATCGTCGACGCCGCTCAGGCCAGGATAGGCGAGACCGGGCGCGCCGACTTTCACTCTCATCACGCCATTCAGATTTCTCTGGCGCTTGGCGGCTGGTTTCAGCTGGACACGCAGGATGCGCACATCCGCAGTGAGGTGGCAGCTGTTGCCGCGGACACCAAGCACGTCATCAATGCGGAGGGACTGACTGGGATTGTCTTCATCGAGCCTGAGAGCGCGGCCGGTCGCGCAATCACGCGGCGCTTGTTTGCAGAACGAGAACTCGTGGCGGTCGAGACTGAGACTGTCGGTGATTTTCGCGAGCGACTGGCAGCTGCATCCACGACACAGGATGATCAACAGCTTGTCGGGCTTGGCCGCGAGCTGGTCTCGGGATTGAGCGCCGGGGTAACGGTGAGCGAGACCGATCCCCGCATCCGCAAGGTTATCGCCTGGGCGGCCAAGCAGATCGACCAGCCCATCAGCTTGTCCGACGCGCTCGCAGTCGGTGGGCTTTCGGCCAGTCGTCTGCGACACTTGTTTGTCGAGCAGACCGGCCTGCCGTTCAAAACCTATCTGCTCTGGCTTCGACTTACGCGCGCCGTGGAGGTTGTGGCGGGCGGGGCCTCGCTGACGCAGGCGGCGCACGAAGCGGGGTTCTCCGACTCTGCGCATTTTAGCCGGACCTTTCGCAGGATGTTCGGAGTGCCTGCAGCGGCCCTGCGCATAGTTTAGCCCTTCCGTTCAAGTGCAGCTCAGGAACCCCGCGTAGATACCGGTCATCGACAACCGGACACCCAGGAGGTTCCAATGACTGACCAATGCAAATGCTCTCCCTGCACCTGCACCTGCACCTGCGGCGCGGCGTGCCAATGTGCATCTACGAAGCCGGCTGCGCAGCCGTGCAAATGCGGTTGCAAGGACGGTGCGGCCTGCACCTGCGCAACTCCCGCCAAACGCTGAAGCCTGAAACGTCGGCCGCAGCTTTTTCTCTCGATAGATCCCAAGGACCCGAGAGACAGGCCGCGGCCGCAGAGGGGACATGTCATGGAATACCTTGTGGGTACCGGACTCGCGCTGATCGTCGGCGCATTCGCCACTGGTGCCGGCTACGACCGGGACAGGAGTTTCTATCCAACAGTGCTGATTGTGGTCGCGTCGTACTACGACCTGTTTGCGATCATTGGCGGGCGAGCGGGAGCACTGGGGCCGGAGATCGCCGCCTCGATGATGTTCGTCGCCCTGTCGGCTATCGGTTTCCGCACCAGCCTTTGGGTGGTTGTGGCTGCGCTCGCCGGTCACGGCCTGTTCGATTTCGTGCATGGGCATATCATCGACAATCCTGGCGTCCCGGCGTGGTGGCCGATGTTCTGCCTCAGCTATGACGTTTCGGCCGCGGCCTATCTTGCCTGGCGTCTCATCACCAGGAGGACAGCGGCAGTGGACGCGCGCAGCTTTGGCGCGCGCATTCGCCCAAAGGTCGAGGCGGAACTCCTCGCCGCAGAACGATCCGACGCGAACGGTAACGCGGCCGCCAGCTTTCATTACCTCGAGCGCGCGCACGTTCTGGGTCAGACTTCGACTGTCGAACATGTGCGCGTGCACGTTCACATGCTCGGCTGGGGCGTGCGCTATCGGCGCCCTCGCGAGATTGTGGGTCAGATTCAGAGGATCCTTGGCGCCGCCATCGCGACACCGCTGCGCCTCATCCCCCACGGCAATACTGGTGGGTCCAATGTCCACCCGTTCCGGTCAATGCCTGTTCCACCTGACCTCGCCGACGTCATTGCCGCGGCCCGCCTTACTGCCGGCAGCATGGTTTCGGTGATCGTGGTGCTGGCGGCCTTCCTTGGAACCGGGGCTTGCTCGACGGTCGCTCCTCACACCGATATCGCGCCTGTTGCGACCGTCCTCACGCCTGAGCCAGGCACCAGTGAACCGCGGATCGCCTATCGTGTCCTCGGCGCCGGCAAGCCGGTGTTTGTGATGATCTCTGGCCTCGGTGACGGCATGGCGACATTCAACAGCGTCGCTTCAGATCTCGCAGAGTCGGCAACCGTCATCATCTATGATCGTGCCGGCTACGGCGCCAGCGAAGCGGTCAGCGGTCCCAAGGATGCAGTGGCCGCTGAGGCCGAACTGTCCCGCCTGCTATCGCAATCGGGCGTCACCGGTCCTTACGTGCTGATCGGGCATTCGCTCGGTGGTCTCTTCACCGAGTACTACGCCGCCAAGCACCCGGACAGGATCTCGGCGCTGGTCCTGGAAGAGTCTCGCCCTGCGCCATACGCGGACGCTTGCGAAGCGGCAGGTCTTCCAATGTGTGTGCCGACGCCAGCCATGGTCGTGTCTGCGCCGGCTGGCGTGCGAGCGGAGGTAGATGGGATGGCTGCATCCGTCGCGCAGGTTAAGGCGGCTGGTCCGGTAAGCGGCAAGCCAGTCCTGATCCTGTCCCGTCCGATGGCAGCTGGCGCCACACCGACGGACGCCTTGTGGGCAAAAGCGCAAAAGGATCTCGCGGCTGGCTATCCGGGATCGCAACATCTCGTTGCTCCCGGCGGGACCCACAACATCCACCTCACCCAACGGGCATGGTTCGTCAGCACCATCCAGGAATTTTTGAGACAGTCCAATTAGTCA
The DNA here is from genome assembly GCA_040398465.1 of Hyphomonadaceae bacterium. Taxonomy (GTDB): domain Bacteria; phylum Pseudomonadota; class Alphaproteobacteria; order Caulobacterales; family Hyphomonadaceae; genus UBA7672. The sequence goes on from JBBAUA010000039.1 coordinate 20,872, forward strand.
GAGCGGCGTTGCGAGGGTGACAAGTTAGGAGATTTTCTATCCAGAACGCCGATGTCCTATCGAACACCACTGACGCCTTCAGGCCCCGTTTTGGGTTATCGAGGTTCGAGAAGGAGTGTCTGGACTCAACTTGTCAGCATCCACCAGGCATTGTTGGCGCAGTTTTGTAGGTCTGCAGATTGCTGGTGATCCGGCTATCATCCACCACACGACCTCCTTGTTTCTGGAGAACCCGAAGTCGCCATTTTTGAGAATTGTGCGGTGATGAATCGCCTCAATGCGGCTCTTCATAGACTGGCAATGCCCGATGCAGTAACTTGCCCACCATGCGTCTGTTTCGCAAAATCCTTGCGATCGCTCTTGTTTCGCTCGTTGCCGGGTCTGGCGCAGCGACCGCGGGGCCCGTGCATTTTCACGAGATGGACGCTTCCGAGTCTCTGCACGAACATCTGGTGATGTTCACGGGGCACGAGGTTGACGCCCACGACCACCACGTCGCGGACGCCACGGCCGAAGTGCCAAATGCTGACGAGCAGCTCGATAGCGAGCGTGCGCCGGGCAACGAAAACCCCGACACCGACCCGGTCTTCCATATTCACGGATGCTCGCACCCCGCGATTGTCGTCCAGGCCGAGTTCGTTGGACGAGCCGAAACGGTTGCTCCCGCAGTCTGGTGCGAAATGAACACGTCTGTTCGTTCGCTGGGTCATTCGCCCCCTCGTAAGCCCCCCCGTCCTTTCCTCTGATCCGAAGTTCGCGCTCGCCGCTGCGGCGGGCTCGTAAGTCTTTGCGACAGAGGAGCCATCCTTGTCATTTCCCTATAGGGCGACCCGTTTCTGGGTTGCCGGTCTAGCCGTCGCGCTGACGGCCGGAACAGCTGCGGCGCAGGCTACGGACGCTCCAGCATTGAGACTGGAAGATGCGTTCGCGCGAGCGCTGAACGATACGCCTGCATTGGATGCGTCGGTACAGGCGCAGCGTGCGGCAGAGGCTGGTCTCCGTCAGGCCGACCGTGCGGTCAATCCGACGATAGAGTTCGGCGCCGAGAATTTTGGCGGCTGGAGCAGTTTTCAATGGATCGGCCGCGCCGAAACAACGCTTTCGTTCAGCCAGTCGCTTGAAATGGGCGGGGATCGCGAAGCGCGGACACAGCTGGCGGGAACCCAGGTCAGGGCAGCCAGGCTCGATGGCGCGCTCAGACGGCAGGATCTGCTGTTCGAGGTTGAGACAGCTTACGTCGCCGCCCAGGTCAGTGCGGCCAACCTCGCCGTCGCCAACGATCGGCTTGCCGTGGCCCAGGAAATCGTCGCCACCGTCGACCGGCGTGTTCAGGCGGCGCGTGACCCCCTGATGGCGGCCTCGCGGTCACAGGCCCTTCTGGCCGACGCGGAGATCGCGGTCACCAGCGCCCGCCTGGCTGCCGACGCGGCGCGCCACCAGCTGGCAAGCTACTGGGGAGGCGACGCCGCCTTCACTGTCGACCTGTCAGGCTTTGTCAAGCCAGCGCCCGTCGCGGGTGACGCCATCGGCGTCGCCGGTAGCCCCGAGATTGCCCGCGCTCAAGTGGAAGAGGAGCGCGCCACGGCCAATCTGGCGGTCGAACGCGCGAGGGCGCAACCCGACCCCACAATGTCCGCAGGCGTTCGCTACTTCAACGAGTTTGATGAGGCGGCATTCGTTGTTGGCGTCACCATCCCGCTGACCTGGTGGGATGACAACTCCGGCGCCGTCGATCGTGCGGCAGCTGAACGGTCGAAGGCACGTCTTGAAGCCGAGGCCTTGCGGCGCAACGTCGAGCGGGAAGCCGCCTCGGCCTCCGCACAGATGGGCATCGCGCGTGCAGAGGTCGAAGCGATCGATGCGCGTCTCCTGCCTGCTGCCGAACAGGCGCTTCAGCGGGCGAGAGAGGGGTACGCCGCTGGCGCTTTCTCATACCTCGACGTTCTTGATGCGCAGCGCGTGTTGGTCGAAGCGCGGCTTCAGCGCAATGCCGCTCTTGGTTCCTATCATCGCGCCCGAGCGGCGCTTGCCCGCTTGACGGGCGCATATGTCGGCTTTGGGCCGGCACGGGAGATTTCTCAGTGAACACCAATCTGATCAAACGAAGCCTGATGGCGCTTGCGTTTGCGGCCCTGCTAGGTGCTTGCGGGGAGCCCCCTGCGCCTGCCGATGAGCACGGCGAAGAGGCTGTGGCAGAGGAGTTCGAGCGCGGCCCGCATCGCGGCCGTATGTTGCGCGATGGCGATTTCGCCGTGGAGATCACGATCTTCGAGGACGGGGTTGAGCCGCAGTTCCGGGTGTTCCCCTATCTCAACGACAAGCCAATCGCGCCCGCCGAGGTGAATCTCTCGATGCAGCTGGGCCGATTGGGTGGTCGAACCGACACCTTTGCTTTCGCGCCTGCGGCCGACTATTTGCTCGGCAACGGCGTCGTGCACGAGCCACACTCCTTTGACGTAAATGTCTCTGCTTCCTACGCTGGAGGTACGCACAAATGGACCTATGCGTCCTACGAGGGGCGCACGACATTTGAACGCGAACAAGCTGATGCCGCTAACGTAAAGGTCGAAGCAGCCGGGCCCGCCGAGATTGCGGAAACAATCGCCATGTCGGGACGCGTAGAACTCCAGCCCCAGGGACGGGCCGAAGTGCGAGCCTGGTATCCCGGACGCATCGTCACGATGACAAAGTCCATCGGCGAGCGGGTTCGCAAGGGCGAGACCATCGCAACCGTAACGTCGGCTGAAAGCCTGCAGACGTATGCGATCCCCGCGCCAATTTCTGGCGTGATCATGGAACGCAATTCCAACGTCGGCGATGTGGCCGGCGCGGCCGCGATCTATGTCATCGCCGACGCCACCAAGCTGCACGCCGAGTTCTTCGTCTATCCACGCGATGCCGAACGGCTACGGGCGGGGCAGGCGATCACTGTCCGTAACCTGTCAGGCGCCACTAGCGCAAAGCTGACCATCGAGACCGTGCTGCCAACGGCCGATATGCTGACCCAGACCGTGATCGCGCACGTCGAGCTTCCGAACGCGGATGGCGCGACGTGGCGACCGGGGCAGGCGGTCGAGGGCGAAGCGGTGGTCGGCGCCCATTCGGCGCCACTGGCGGTTCGCACCCAGGCGTTGCAGCGGTTCCGCGACTTCACGGTCGTGTTTGCGCGCATCGAGGAAACCTACGAAGTGCGGATGCTGGAGCTGGGCCGCCGCTCGCCAGAGTGGACAGAGGTGCTCGGCGGACTCGAACCGGGCGAAGTCTACGTTTCCGAAAACGCCTATCTCATCCGCGCGGACGTCGAAAAGTCCGGCGCTTCCCACGATCATTGAGGGCCGGCGCCATGCTTGATGCAATCATCCGGTTCTCGATCCGCCAGCGATGGGCGGTTCTGGCGGCAACGCTTGCGATCGCCGTGCTCGGTGTCTGGAGCTTCCAGCGCCTGCTGATCGACGCGACCCCCGATATCACCAACGTGCAGGTGCAGATCAATACGGAGGCTGAAGGCTATTCGCCGCTGGAGGCCGAGCAGCGCATCACCTTCCCGGTCGAGACGGCAATCTCCGGCATTCCCGGACTCGACTACACGCGCTCGATTTCGCGCTACGGCCTCTCGCAGGTCACCGTCGTTTTCAAGGATGGGACGGATATCTACTTTGCGCGCCAGCTTGTGAATGAGCGCTTGCAGGCCGCGCGCAGCACGCTTCCGGATGGCATCGAGCCAGCGATGGGCCCCATCGCGACCGGGCTCGGCGAAATCTTCATGTACACCATCGAGCCCGAGGGCGACGCGCGCAGGCCCGACGGGGAGGAGTGGACACCCGAAGACCTGCGCACTTTGCAGGACTGGGTAATCCGTCCGCAGATTCTGGGAACGCAGGGCGTTACCGAGGTCAATACCATTGGTGGCTATGTCCGCCAGTATCATGTGACCCCGTGGCCGGATCGCCTGAGTGCGGCCGGGCTGTCAATGGATGACGTTATCCTCGCGCTGGAGGCCAACAACGCAAATCGCGGCGCGGGCTATGTCGAGCGGTATGGCGAACAGCTCCTACTGAGATCGGAGGGGCAGGCAACTGGCATTGCCGACCTGCAGGCTATCATCGTGGCGAACCGCGGCGGTGTGCCTGTGCGCGTCGCAGACGTCGCCGACGTTGCGCTCGGCGAGGAATTGCGTACGGGCGCTGCGACCGAGAATGGTCAGCAGATCGTGCTGGCGACAGTTCTCATGCTCATGGGCGAGAACAGCCGCACCGTGGCGCAGGCTGTCGCGGAGAAGCTGGAAATCGCCGCAAAGGCTCTCCCCGCAGGCGTCGTGGCCAAGCCGATCTACGACCGCACAGCGCTTGTGGATCGCACGATCGAGACCGTCGAAACAAACCTGCTGGAGGGCGCTCTCCTGGTGATCGTCGTATTGTTCCTTCTGCTCGGGAACATTCGCGCGGCGATCATCACGGCCGCGGTCATTCCGTTGTCCATGATGCTGACCATTACAGGAATGGTTCAGAACAAAGTTTCGGGCAACCTGATGAGCCTGGGCGCGCTCGACTTCGGCCTGATCGTCGATGGCGCCGTCATCATCGTCGAAAACTGCTTGCGCCGCTTCGGGCAGGAGCAACATGGGCTAGGGCGCCTGCTGACGCGCGATGAGCGCTTTGCGCTTGCTGAGGCTGCCACCGTCGAAGTGATCAAGCCGTCGATCTTCGGCGTGCTCATCATCACGCTGGTCTATGTGCCGATCTTCGCGCTCACGGGCGTCGAGGGAAAGATGTTCCATCCGATGGCGTTCACGGTGGTGTTCGCTCTCACCGCCGCGATGATCCTGTCACTTACCTTCGTTCCTGCCGCCGTCGCATTGTTCGTGACGGGCAAGGTGGAGGAAAAGGAAAGCTTCATGATGCGCGGCGCGCGCTCTCTCTACCAGCCAGCGCTCGACTGGGCGCTGCGCCTTCGCTGGGCAATCGTCGCGGGAGCGGTGGGTCTCGTTGCCGTTTCCGGCTTTGCCGCGTCCCGTATGGGATCGGAGTTCATCCCGAATCTCGACGAGGGCGATATCGCGCTGCACGCGCTGCGCATACCGGGCACCAGCCTCACACAGGCGATCGGCATGCAGCTGACACTCGAGGCCGCGATTTCGAAGCTTCCAGAGGTAGAGCGTGTCGTGAGCAAGATCGGTACTGCGGACATCGCAACCGATCCCATGCCCCCGAGCGTGGCGGACACCTACGTCTTACTCAAGGAGCGCAAGGACTGGCCCGATCCGCGCAAGCCGCGCGACCAGCTGGTTGCCGAGCTCGAAGCGATTGTGAGCCGCATTCCCGGCAACAACTATGAGTTCACCCAGCCGATCCAGATGCGCTTCAACGAGCTGATCTCAGGCGTGCGTTCGGACGTGGCGGTGAAAATCTACGGCGACAATCTCCAACAGCTCGCAGAGCTTGGCGAGCAGGTCGAGGGTGTCATCGGCGCCATTGACGGCGCCCAGGACGCCAAGGTCGAACAGGTCACCGGCCTGCCAGTCCTGCAGATCACGCCGAACCGGGTTGCGCTTGCTCGTCTGGGCCTCAACGTGGCCGACGTCCAGAACGCCGTGGGCACTGCTTTCGGCGGCACGGAAGCCGGGCAGGTTTTCGAGGGCGACCGCCGCTTCGATGTCATCGTGCGTCTGCCCGAACGGCTGCGCCAGGACGTGGACGCCATTGGTCAGCTTCGCATTCCGCTCCCGGGACATGATGGCGATCCCAGAGGCTATGTGCCGCTTCAGGAGGTAGCTTCCATCGATCTCTCGATCGGCCCCAACCAGATCAGCCGCGAGAATGGCAAGCGACGCGTCGTCGTGACCGCGAACGTGCGCGGGCGCGATCTTGGCTCGTTCGTGACCGAACTGAGAGAGAAGGTCGGTGCCGAAGTCGAACTCCCGGCGGGCTACTGGGTCGGCTATGGCGGCACATTCGAACAGCTGATCTCCGGCGCTCAACGGCTGGCCCTTGTCGTGCCCGTCGTGCTCTTGCTGATCGTGGGGCTGCTGTACGGGCTGTTCCGCTCAGTACGCGATGCGCTCGTCGTCTTCAGCGGCGTTCCGCTTGCACTGACGGGCGGCATTCTTGCGTTGATGGTGCGCGGCATGCCGCTCTCCATCTCGGCAGGCGTGGGCTTCATCGCCCTTTCCGGCGTCGCCGTCCTCAACGGCGTGGTGATGCTCACCTTCATCCGCTCGCTGCGGGAGCAAGGCCAGACGCTTGACGAAGCTATCCGCGACGGCGCGCTCACCCGCCTTCGTCCAGTGCTGATGACGGCGCTCGTCGCAAGCCTTGGGTTCATCCCCATGGCCTTCAACGTCGGGGCAGGCGCGGAAGTTCAACGCCCACTGGCGACGGTGGTGATCGGCGGGATCATCTCGTCCACCATCCTCACCCTGCTTGTGCTCCCGGCGCTCTACAGGCTGATCCACGGAAGGGCGACAATCGGTCCGCGGCAAACGCCCGACCACCCGCTCACACCTCAAACAGTGGTGACGCAATGATGCGCCCGGAAGCTGCCTGTCCGAGAGCGACAATGATCCACCAGGAAAGGAAGGACAGCGTCACATTGTGCCGCCTGTACCCCGACCGGTGGAGGCTTCATCACCAGGAAAGAACGCCATGATCAGGCTTGCCGCCATTCTTCTCGCAGTAACAATCAGCGGGTGCGCGTCGGTCGGCGCGTCTTCCACTTTTCAGGTCAATGTGCAGGGGGGCGATCAGTTGAAGCCCTGGGGCGTCGAGGCGGGGCGTGGAGCAACCGGCATAAGTCTCAGGGGGCAGGTCAATCGCACCGCGCTCCCCAGGGGCCCGCTGCGGGAGCACGTTCATGTCGAGCTACTGGACGCCTCCGGTCAGCGCGTGTCCGTTCACGAAGCGCACATCTACCCCGTCACTGCACTGCGGGCTCCCGGCACGGCCAGGCTGAGTCTTGATTTGCCTGCCAACGCAGTTTCCAAGGATGGCAGTCTCAATGTGATCGTCGTCGATGGGGTTCCGCATGATTGAGGTCCTCCTTCCACAGCAGCGTCGTGGCAGTACGGCGGCAATACCCGACCTACCTGCGTCATGGCTTTTGCTGATGGTCGGGCTCCTGTTCGCTGTGCTGTTCTGTCCAGCTGCATTCGCGCACGGGGTTGAGGCCGGAGACAAAGGCTACATACAGGAGACGAGCGGCATCGTGTTCTGGCCGTTCGTCTACCTCGGCGCAAAGCACATGGTCACCGGGTACGACCACCTGCTGTTCCTGTTCGGCGTGATCTTCTTTCTCTACAGGATGAAGGACATCGGCATCTACGTGACGATGTTCGCCATCGGGCACTCGGTGACACTGCTGTTCGGCGTTCTCAGCAATATCAGCGTCAGTTCGTACCTAGTGGACGCCATCATCGGTCTGTCGGTTGTCTACAAAGCGCTGGACAATATGGGCGCCTACCAGCGCTGGTTTGGCTTCCAGCCGAATACCAAGGCGGCAACCCTAATCTTCGGGCTGTTCCACGGCTTTGGCCTTGCGACCAAGCTGCAGGACTTCGAGATGGCGTCTGACGGCCTCGTCGTGAACCTTATTGCTTTCAACATCGGTGTCGAACTGGGTCAGCTTCTGGCTTTGGGCGCCATTCTCATCGCGATGGGCTTCTGGCGCAAAACGTCAGGCTTCTGGAAGCACGCCTACCTCGCCAATACCATTGTCATGACCCTCGGTTTCGTTCTGACGGGCTACCAGCTCGTCGGCTACTTCGTCGCTTGATCGGAGACATTCCATGTTCAACGCAGAAAGACCTGACCCTTCTGAACTGCCTTCGACCGGCAGGCTTCTCAAATCGACCGGCATTGCAGCCGTCATCGCCAGCGCTCTTCTGGTTACAACAGTGCTTCCCGCTGAATACGGTGTCGACCCGACCGGCATGGGCTCTCTGCTCGGCCTGACGGAAATGGGCCGCATCAAGATGCAGCTTGCAGCGGAGGCGAAGGCCGACGCAGCCGCAGAATCGGCCGCATCATCAACGGTTGTTGAGTCGGCTGACGTGCCGTCTCTGCCGTTAGCTACTGCCATGGCGTCACCCGGTCCGGCGAGCCAGCAGACGCCGGCGCCATCAGCGCCGCAAGCCCAGGCATGGGCCGACACCACGACTGTCAATCTCGCGCCCGATGACGGATACGAGGTCAAGCTGGTCATGGAGCAGGGCGCAACCGCCCGGTTCGAATGGTTCACCAACGGCCCAAAGGTGAACTACGACACGCATGGCGACGGCGCCGGGATCAAGTATCACGGCTACGGCAAGGGCACGAGTGTGGACCGTCAGGAAGGCGCGCTGACTGCCGCCTTCACCGGCAGCCATGGCTGGTTCTGGCGCAATCGCAGCGGACAGCCTGTCACCATCACCCTCCGCACCAGCGGGGACTATAGCGAGATGAAACAATACGACTGAGGATCGCCGCGATGCTCTCACCGCTCGGCAACGCCACCTACTTCCGCCTGTTTTCGGCGCAGGTTGTGGCGTTGCTGGGCACTGGCCTCGCGACCATAGCACTCGGGCTTCTGGCACACCGTCTGGGCGGAGCCAGCGCAGGAGAAATTCTCGGCATCACCCTTGCGATCAAGATGGTCGCTTATGTTGCTGTGGCTCCATTCGCCAGCGCGCTTGCCGCCAATCTGCCCCGAAAGACACTCCTGATCGGTCTGGATCTGGTCAGGGCTGGTGTCGCCGCCCTGCTGCCGTTTGTGACTGAGGCCTGGCAGGTCTACGCCCTGATGACAGTTCTCTACATCGCTTCGGCCGCGTTCACGCCTGCTTTTCAGGCAATGATTCCGGACATTCTGACCGACGAGCGCGAGTACACGAAGGCGCTTTCCCTGTCGCGACTGGCGTCTGACCTGGAGAGCGTCGGCAGCCCTGTCATCGCTGCCGTCCTGCTGGCGTTCATGGCGTATAGTGATCTGTTTGCGGGAACGGCGATCGGCTTCTTCCTCTCCGCTCTGATGGTCTTGAGTGCGGCTCTCCCCACCACGCGTAGTGTCCAGCAAAGGAGCTTCGCTCAACGCCTGACAGTTGGATTTCGACTTTTCGCGCTGACGCCGAGGCTTCGCGCATTGATAGCCATCAGCCTTGCCACTGCCGCTGGCGGGGCAATGGTGTTCATCAACACCGTCGTCATTGTGCAGACGCAGCTCGCGCTATCGGAGCAGCATACAGCCTGGGCCCTGGCTGTCTTCGGGCTGGGGTCGATGTCAGCCGCGATGCTCGTGCCGCGTCTGCTGGAGGATGCTTCCGATCGCACCGTGATGATTCTGGGCGGCGCTATAATGACCGCGGGTCTCATCGCCGGGGTCTTCCATCACCACGGCGGCTACTACGCGCTCCTGGTGATGTGGTTTGATATTGGCATCGGGTATTCACTGACGCTGACGCCTGCGAGCAGGGCGCTCCGGCGTTCTGCGTCGGCGGAAGACCGCCCCGGCCTGTTTGCTGCCTATTTTGCGCTGTCGCATGCCTGCTGGTTGATCGCCTATCCGCTGGCCGGCCTGGTCAGTGCGACATCGGGCACAGACGCAGCATTTATTGTTCTTGCAATCCTATGCGCGGCTGGGTCGCTGGCAACATGGATGTTGTGGCCCTCACATGATCCGGAGAGTCTGCCTCACCGACACGATGGCCTTTCCCCGGACGACCCACATCTCGCAGGCGGTGGCCCCGAGCACGCGCATGCATTCGTGATCGACGATCTGCACAGGCGCTGGCCTCATCACCGCCCCTGACGCACCAGCGCCATGGAGCGGCCAGCCGAAGCGGGCCTTGGGAATGACTTAAGCTCATCGGCCTGAGGGTTGAGTCAGGGCTGACTTAGGCGCAAGCCATCAGGATGTTCCTCGCCACTTCATGAAGGACCCCGCGATGACGACAGGTATCGATCGCCGCACCGCCTTGGCTGCCACGCTGACCGCCGGGGCTATGCTCGCCGTACAAGGGTGTGCAACGGCGCAGCAGCCTGCAGCGGTCGCCTCGTCGAGAGGGTATCAGCCACAGCCGCTCCCATTCGATCCTAAGATGATCCCCGGATTGTCCGAGCGACTTCTCGTCAGCCACCACGACAATAACTATGTCGGCGCGGTTTCTCGGCTTGGCGCGATAGAGGCGCAGGTCGCCCAACTGGATCCGGCCGCGCCGGGCTTCATGTATAATGGACTGAAGCGCGAGGAACTGCTCGCGATGAACTCCATGATCCTGCATGAATTGTACTTCGCTTCGCTTGGAAAAGGTGGAGGCAGGCCTGGAGCTTCGCTTGCGACCCAGATTGAGAAGGATTTCGGCAGCCAGCAGAAGTGGCGCGACCAGTTCGTCGCGATGGGCAAGGCGCTGGGCGGCGGCTCGGGCTGGGTGCTGCTGAGTTGGTCGCCACGGGCGGGCAAGCTCGTCAACCAATGGGCCGCTGACCATACGATGACGATCGCCGACGGCCGTGGACTGATCGCGCTCGACATGTACGAGCACGCCTATCACATGGATTTCGGCGCCAAGGCTGCCGCCTATGTTGACGCCTACATGGGCGCTCTAGACTGGACCAACGCGGACAGGCAATTCGCCGGGGCTGGGGCGATGTAATCGCCGAGGGGCCTCCGACGCTTCGCGAGTTGACAGCGGCTTCCCCCAGAGTCGACTGTATCGGCTCGGGAGACCCAGCGACAATGCCGCCGTCCAGGTCGCGGCGACGCTGGGTTCATTCGCGCCGTTCAGACGACTGAGCATCCCATGCGTCGATGCCCCCTTCCAGGCTGCGTACGTCAAAGCCATGCTCGCTGAGATATGTCGCCGCTTTCTGGCTGACCCACTTGCCCTTGACGCAGTAAACCACAACCGGCTTGTCCTTGGGCAGCTTGCTGGCCCAGTCAGCTATGTCCTCGGGATCCCGCCGGATCGCGCCGGGTAGCATGGTGGGGTTGGCGGCAAAATCTTCACTCAGCCGCACGTCAACCACCGTCACGCCATCAGGTGCCTGTGCTCTCAGGTCAGCTACAGACGCCGTGCGCGTGTATTCCGGCCTATCGTCGTTGCGGAAGACATACGCATCGGATGCTGGCGAGCATGACGCCGCAACCAACAGGGTGAAGGCGCGGAATATCGTTCGCATGTTGCGCCTCACCAAGCTCGGGTGACCTGACTCACCATTTTCTGACAAGGTGAAGCGCGTCAATGGCTACTTTTGGGCGAGCTCCGGCCGAAGCGCAGCACCGTCTCTGAATGACTGATCTGGATCGACCAAGCCGGATCACCACATTCCGGGTCGCGGCGGCGCAGGGGCCCTAAACGGTCAGATGCGGGACTGAGTTTATCAAGATTGCTCCGGGGCGTTGCGCTGCGAAGGATCCTGATTGAAGGCCGGCGCAGCGACCGGTATGCCTTCAACGGTCCGATGGGCATGAGTTGCCGCTGCCCACCACTCCAGCTGGGAAAGCGTACGACCAAAGTATCCGCGCCAAGCCTGGGCGTCGACATGGTCAAAAAAGTCGCCTTCTTCCGTCAACACTTCCTGTACCTTCGGAAAATGGATCATTGCAGACACCGGCAAGCAGCCGAGTTCCGAGAGGAACGTTCGCATACCTACGGCGGCTCGCGTGCCGCCCCATTGGCCGGCTGAGTAATACCAGCGGCCACAGCTTCTGACTCGTTTGTGAGTTTCCGGACTTGGCGAAGGCTGATTCCTTTCGATGACCGATCGAAGGGAGCCCGTTATGAGCGTCGCGATCACGCGCTTGAACATGTCAGCGGCCGAGCTTCGGCGCGAGGCGGCTCGCCTGAAGGATGCCAAGGCGGCGCGGCGGCTTCTGGCGATTGCGCTGGTGCTGGAAGGATCTGACCGTACGCACGCTGCCGAGACGTGCGGCATGGACCGGCAGACCCTCAGGGACTGGGTCCACCGTTACAACGCCGAGGGCGTGGAGGGATTGTGCAACCGGAAATCGGCGGGCCGGACGCCCCTGCTCGGCCCGGAAGAGAAGGCGAAGATCGCCGCGCTTGTTGAGGCTGGCCCTGATCCGGACAGGGACGGCGTCGTGCGTTGGCGGCGCATCGACCTCAAGAGGAAGATCGAAGACCTGTTCGGCGTCACGATGCACGAGCGCACGGTCGGCAAGCTTCTGGCGGGGCTGGGGTATGTGCGCCTGTCGACCCGGCCGCAACACCCCGAATCCGATCCTGAGGCGCAGGAGGATTTTAAAAAAGCTTCGCCGACACGCTCGCCAGGAGCCTACCGGCGAGCGCTGAGGGCAAGCCTATCGAGGTCTGGTTCCAGGATGAAGCCCGCGTCGGCCAGCAAGGCACGCTGACCCGCATCTGGGCGAAGAAGGGTACGCGGCCGCGCGCGCCGCGCGACCGGCGATATGACTGGGCTTACATCTTCGGAGCAGCCTGTCCTGCGCGCGGAACCAGCGCCGCCCTGGTGCTGCCGCACGCCGATACCAACGCCTTCAACCTGCATCTCGCCGAAATCAGCAAAGCTGTCGCCAACGGCGCC
>JBBAUA010000040.1:0-32942 GCA_040398465.1 Hyphomonadaceae bacterium
TAACCCATTGATTTCCCGCGGCTCAAAGCAAAACGGGCGGTCCGACAGGACCGCCCGACAGGTTGCACTCATACAAGGAGGTTAAGCTACGCTACGCACTGCACTGGCTGAAGCGTTCAGCGCGCCGAAAATGTCGCCGAGGTGGCCGACACCGGAAACGCCAAACGCGGACTGTGAGAACTTGCCGATCGCCGGAAAAATCCGGCCGATCTCATTTGGGCCAAGACCCAGGGCGTGAAGGTCGACCATCAGACCTTCGACCACGGCCATGCGGCCGCCGGGCGTACGCTCGATCAGGCGGGCCAGAACCCCTGTGGGCGCGCCGATCTGGGCGCCCATGGTGGCGGCCAGCGTGCGGGCGCCGGGGATGCGCTCGAAGAATTCGTCTGCGATGGGGGCGCCTTGCCGCTCGGCGGCGTTCAGCACGATGCCAATGGCGGCCTCGGCCTTGGCGCGCGTGATGCCAGCGGTCTTCGACACCTCGTTGATGAACGCGCTGAGCATGCGGACCCCGCAATCGACTGAAATACGAGTGTGCCGCGCTAAGGTTGCCGGGGTCTTAAGGCCGCGAGTTCCCTGTGGAACCCGTGGGGTCACATCCGCCGTAGAGCGCCGCAGGCTCGCCTCGAAGTTTTGCCCACATCTGGTCGCCCCAGGAATAGTGCCACCACTCCGTCGGATTGTTGGCGAAACCCGCCTCGGTCATCACCCAGTAGATAAGCCGGCGGTTCGCGCGCGCCTCCTCGTCGGACATTGAGATCGCGGGCTTGTGCTCGAATGCGTCGGTCCATGCGTCCTCGGTCACATCGTCGAACAGGCCGCCCATGAAGAGTGGCTGACCTGTCGCCTTGAAGCGCAGCGTGAGATCGACTGCGCCGCCGGTTGAATGGGGCGATGGGGATGCATCGCCTTCGCTGGGCGCGGCCCAGTACTTCTCCACCTCGTCGACAAGTTCCTGCCCGTCGAGGTGCGGCGCGCGTTGCCTCAGCCATGCGGGAAACCAGACGTCGTGGAAGTGGCGCTGCACAGCTTGCGGCCGCCACGCGTCGAACAGGTAGAGCTCCAGCCCCGCTCCCGCGAGACGCGCGTTCACCGCGAGCAGCGCATCGCCGACCGACTTGCGCACATACAGCCCGTCGATCGCGCCCGGTATCCGCTCGTTGTAGGGTGGGTTGAATGGGGTGTTGTAGTGGTTGACGCCGGCGAGGCCGATGGCGGTCGCCTCGACGCAAGGTTCGTGGAATACCGCGCTGTCGCCGGCAATCGCCACGTCCTGCCGATAGCCGCGCTTGCGCGCCTGCGCATCGGCTGATGAGGGAGTGGGGCGACGTTTCAGTTGGGCGAGTTCGACTGTCATCCGCCGAAGCTACGCATTCGGCGGGCTCGCGACAAACCGAATCCGGAACTTTGCCCGGCGCCGCCGCGTTCCCGCTGGCATGAAGACCCGTCATGACGTGGCCTCTCCCACCGCTATTCACTTGCGAGACTGGTGGGCGATCGTGGTCCGCGTGTTCTGGCGCGTGCTGCAGGACAATCTCGGCCTGCTTGCGGCGGGCATATCATTTTACGCCTTCCTTTCGATCTTCCCGGCCATCGCCGCGGCCCTCATGGTGTGGGGCATTTTCACCGACACCATCTCGCTCGGCGCGCAGCTTGAGACGGTGCGCGAACTCGCGCCTGAAGCGTTCAACCTCGTCGCCGACCAGATGGTGATGATCGCCATGCAGGAAGATGGCGGGCTGACGATCGGCGTGCTGGTCTCGGCGCTCTTCGCGTTCTGGGGCGCATCGGGGGCCGTAGCGGCGCTGATCCAGGCCATGAACATGGGGTATCACGAGGAGGAAAAGCGCAGCTTCATCAAGCTCAACGCTCTCACGCTGACCTTCACCTTCTGCGGCATTCTTTTCGTCGTCATGTCGATCATCGCCATCGCGGCGGCGCCGCCGATCCTGAAGGCGCTGAGCCTTGGGTCGTTCGTCGAGGCGGCAATCAACTCAGTTCGCTGGCTGGTCATCATCGCGTTGTTCATGGCGGCCTGCGCCGCGATCTATCGCATCGCCCCGTCGCGCGACCGCGCGCGGGCGCGCTGGCGCTGGATCATTCCGGGCGCGGTTGGCGCCGGCGTGATCTGGATGGTCGCCTCGATCGCATTCTCGCTCTATCTGGAAAACTTCGAGGCCTACAACGCCTCGTTTGGATCTCTCGGCGCCGTTGCCGCCCTGCTGATGTGGTTTTGGATTTCGGCTTTCTCAGTATGTCTCGGGGCTGCGCTGAACGCGCAGCTCGAGTTGTTCACCACCGCCAACACGACGATCGTAGAGCCGACCCGCTCCGGCGAACACGGGGCCTACGTCGCCGACCGTGTCGAGTCGCCGGAGGCTTCGGTCGAGGACCCTGTTTCGCTGAGCAAGGCTTAAACTGATGTAAGCATGGAACGGCCGCCAGCCTCGCGCCTTTCGGAAGGACAGTATTTCGACACGAGGCCATCCCATGAAGTCCTTGCCTGCTACCGCTGCAGTTGCAGCCATTCTTTTCTCAGCTCCCGCCCTCGCCCAGCCGCCTACGGTCGTGACGGCTGGCAATGTCCGCGTCGAAGGTGTCGCGCCGGAGAAAGTTCTCGGCGCGATCGACACGGAGAAACTGGTCGAGGACGCACAGCCCGTGGAGACTGCAGGCGCGCCGGCCCCGGCCACGTCCGTCACTGTCGGGACCAGGGTTGAAGAAACTGCGACCGCCAGGGTCGAGACCACCACGGAAGTCATCACACCGGTGTCGACACGTCCGGAGCTTGACGCCACGAACCCCATCGCTCCTGAGGTTCAGGCGCTGGTGAAATCGAAGGCAAACTACACGACCGCAGACATCGCCGCCGCGCAGCTTGCCGCCGTGCTCGCGACGCCTGCCAGCGCGCCGACAACGATTGTGACGACGACGCGCACGACGCCCAAGGAAGGCGGCTGATCCGCTTCCCACCGTTTCTCCCCCCGCAAACTCGCGCCCGGCCGCTTCAGGCTGCCGGGCGCGTCTTGTTGCAATCCGCCAAAATCTGTCGCTTAAGCTACCTCCAAACATCGAAGTACGGAGGAATTCAGAATGCGTGAGGCAGTGATCGTTTCGACGGCCCGGACCGGGCTCGCGAAATCAGTGCGAGGCGGGTTCAACATGACCCACGGCGCGGCTCTCGGCGGCCATGCGATCAAGCATGCCGTGGAGCGCGCCAAGCTCGAGCCGGGTGAAGTCGAGGACGTCTATCTCGGCTGCGCCAATCCCGAAGGCGCGACCGGCGGCAACATCGCGCGCCAGGCCGCTCTCTGGGCCGACATGCCGGTCTCCGTCGCCGGCGGCACGATCAACCGCTTCTGCTCCTCAGGCCTCAACGCCATCGCGCTGGCGGCTCACCAGATCCACGACGGCGCCAACATCATGGTCGGCGGCGGCGTCGAGTCGATCTCGCTGGTCCAGTTTGCGCCGGCTCGCCCGGCCTCGCCCGATGGACGCAACCGCGCGCTTGACGAAAAACTCCTGGCCAAGATCCCCGCCATCTACATGTCGATGATTGAGACCGCGGAAATCGTCGCCGAGCGTTACGGCGTGTCACGCGAATACCAGGACGAGTACGCCCTTCAGTCCCAGCAGCGCACGGCCGCCGCGCAGGCCGCTGGTCTCTACAAGGACGAGATCGTCCCGATGAAGACCAAGATGGCTGTCACCAACAAGGAGACGGGCGAAGTCACAATGCAGGACAGCGAAGTGACGCGCGACGATTGCAACCGTCCGCAGACGACGCTGGCCGACCTGCAGAAACTTGCGCCGGTGTTCAAGGGCGGCCAGAAGATCCAGGAAGGCAAGTACGTCACCGCCGGCAACGCATCGCAGTTCTCGGACGGCGGCGCGGCGCTGGTGCTGATGGAAGCGAAGGAAGCCGCCAAGCGCGGTCTCTCGCCGCTAGGCGCCTTTCGTGGCTTTGCGGTCGCCGGTTGCGAGCCTGACGAAATGGGCATTGGCCCCGTGTTCGCCGTTCCGCGCCTTCTTGCGCGCCATGGCCTGAAGGTCGACGACATCGACCTCTGGGAACTGAACGAGGCCTTTGCCTCGCAGTGCCTCTACTCCCGCGACAAGCTTGGCATCGATCCGGCGAAGTACAACGTCAACGGCGGCTCGATCTCGATCGGTCACCCCTATGGCGTGACCGGCGCGCGCTGCGCAGGCCACCTCCTGCTCGAAGGCAAGCGCCGCAAGGCGAAGTACGGCGTGGTGACCATGTGCATCGGCGGCGGCCAAGGCGCAGCCGGCCTGTTCGAGATCTACAACTGAGTATGACGCATTGCTGAAACGAGAACGGCCCGGTGGAAACACCGGGCCGTTTTTCGTCATGCGAGAACGCTTCGACACCGAGTGCTGGGCGCCATTCATCCGCCCGATTTTCTGCCGAGCCTCGGCGCAAGGAGAACGCCCATGCGCACGATGATCTTCGCTTTCGCTGGACTTGCCATCGCCGCTTGCGGGCAAGCGGAAACCGAGATCGCTGCTGTTCCTGTGGCAACTGAAGAGGCGCCCCCTGCCGCCGCCACACCTTCCGCAGCGATCGATGGCTGGGAGATAGACCAGACCGCCTATGCGCTCAGCAACACGCCGCTTCCTGCAGTGACTGGCACGAAGCCGGATGGATCGGCCTTCACCACCGAATCCCTGCGCGGCCGCTGGACCATCCTCGGCCTGTGGTCTGGCCCCGCGCCTGCCGATGAAGCCAGTTTCACAGCTGCGCTCAGCTCAGCGGCCGACCAGGACCCTGATCTCGATGTGCTTGTGATACACGCCGCCGGCGCCGCGCCGCAGCCTCCTCCGCCGTGGCCGATGCTGGAAGACAGCGGCAAGCTGATCAGCGTGTTGGCGCCGCCGACCACGCCGGCTTACCTGCTCGTTGGTCCGGATCTGACGATCGAGGGCTATCGCGGCGCCCTATCTGATACGCCAGACGATGGCATCAAGTCGGTCATCCGCGGCGTCGCGGAGATCCGCAAGCAGATCGCCACGCCGCAATAGTCAGCGACCGAGCGCGTATGCACCGCCCCTCTCGATGGCGCGCTGCCACGCTGGGCGCGCGTGGATGCGATCGAGCCAGGCGTTGAAGTTGGGATAGGACGGTAGGGCGCCCTGCGCCCGCGCCACTTCGGCGACGAAGCTCATCTGCACATCCGCACCCGTCAGACTGTCGCCGACAAAGAACTGGCGGCCGGTGAGATGTCCCTCGATGAAGGTGAGGTGGTTCGCCGTCTCGCTCGAGATGCGCGGTTCGAGCGGTGCGCCGGCCTCCTTCAGCCGCCCGACATAGAGGCGCAGCATCAGCGGCAGCATTGCTGACCCTTCGCCATAGTGTAGCCACTGGAAGTAGCTGTCATAGTCCCGCGTCGCCATGTCGGGCTGCATGCGACCGCCGCCGTGATGGCGGATGATGTAGTCGATGATCGCGCCGGTCTCGATGATGGTGGCGTCGCCATCGGTGATGACGGGGCTCTTGCCGAGTGGGCTCACGGCCTTGAGCTCCGGCGGAGCAAGGCGGGTCTGCGCATCGCGCTGGTAGATTTTGAGCTCATAAGGAAGCCCCAGCTCCTCCAGCAGCCACAGGATGCGCTGCGAGCGTGACTCGTTGAGATGGTGAACCGTGAGCATGGGATGTGTCCTGAGAAAGCGTGGAGAGCAGTCTCGGCCAGCGGAATTGAATTGCATAGACCCTCAAAAGCGAAGAGCCCCGCGCCCAAGGGACACGAGGCTCTTCTGGCTTTCGCCTTCGCCACTCAAGAGAGCGGCTGTTCAAGCAGGCCGTTCAAGGCCAGCATATGTCGTTCTGAATTTTGCTGATGACGACTCGAAACGTCCTGGCCAGGCGCGCTTCCGATCGAGCCGGGGCCCCACCGCATTCGGGGAGCCCGGATTTCTAAGCAGGTGGAGCCTCCATGCGCATCTCCTTGTGTTTCACCGCGTCCGCTGGCGCAGCGCTACGACCAGACTTCGTTCGTGGCATGCCGCTCACGGAATGCCGTCTCGCGTCACAGGAGCCGCTGGTGCTCCGCGGACGAGCAGAGGCTACGCCCATCCTCCCGATCGTCAACCGCAAGAGGTCAGAAAGTCGATCACGATGCAGTCTCAAATCTCCGCGCACTCCCCGCGCCGCGCACAGGAAACGGCTTGGCTTCACCGGCGTGTGCTGCATAGTCCGCGGAACGGTGCCTGAGAGCGCCGATGGGAGGGACATTGATGACGAGTACCACAACGGCTTCGGCCGTCGCGCCGCCCTTGTCCTCGCCGATGCCTGTTCCATACCGCCGCTATGCGCTCGGACTTCTGGTCGCGATCTACACGGTCAACTTCCTCGACCGACAGATCGTCACCATCCTGATCCCCGACATCAAGCGCGACCTCAACCTGTCCGACAGCGAAGTGGGCGCGATGGCGGGTCTGTGGTTCGCCATCCTTTATACCACGCTCGGCATTCCCATCGCGCGATGGGCGGACCGGGGCGACCGGCCCTTCATCATGACGGCCTCGCTCGCCGTGTGGAGCGGCTTCACAGTGCTTGCAGGCTTCGCGCAGAACTTCCTGATGCTGGCGATCTCTCGCGCCGGTGTTGGCGTCGGTGAAGCGGGCTGCACGCCGACAGCGCATTCGCTGCTCACCGACTATTTCCCGAAGGAGTCGCGCGCGCGCGCGCTGGCAATTTACTCGATGGGCATTTCCATCGGATCGCTTCTGGGGATGGCCCTCGGCGGCATCATTGCAGCCAACTGGGGCTGGCGCACTGCTTTCTTTGTCGCTGGCGCGCCGGGCTTGATCCTCGCCGTGGTGTCCGCGATGACGCTGCTTGAGCCGCGCCGCGCGTCAAATCTTATCGCGGCTGAAGCCGCTGCCAGAGCCGCGGCCGCCATTCCAACCAAAGTCGCGCTGAATGTGCTGAGCAAGAAGCCGACCTTCTGGTTCTTTGCGCTGGGCGCCGCGTTTGCCGCGACGGTTTCCTACTCGCACTCCTTCTTCCTTGCCGGGTACTTTCTCTACACGCAGCCGCAGGGCCTCGCAGACGCCGCGGCTTTCTACGGCATCGGCGGAAGCAATGCCGGCACGTCCTATCTCGGACTTGGCCTTGGCTTCTCGGCCGGCATTGGCGGCGTTATCGGTTCGTGGATCGGCGGCTGGTGGTGCGACAAGTACGGCGCGAAGGACCTGCGGCAGTTCGCGACCCTGCCGCTGATCTTGCCGTTCATCGGCCTGCCCGTCTTCTGGTACGTCGCGCAGATGGACGACATGGTGCTGGCGATGATCCTGATGATCATCCCGAACATCGGCGTCGCGATCTGGTATGGACCGGTATATGGAGGCGTGCCGGGCCTCGTGCCGCCGGCGATGCGCGCGACCGCTGCTGCGATCCTCCTTTTCGTGGTCAACATGATCGGCCTCGGCGCTGGTCCGACGCTGTTCGGCATTGCGAGCGACGCCTTCGCCAACTGGCATCACACGCAAGCCGGCACGGGGCTCGACGTCGCCACCTGTAAATCCATCGCGCAGGACGCGCCGCAGTTTGCGACCTGCTTCACCAACCAGGTCGAGGGCCTGCGCAACACCATCTACTGGTCGACGTCGATCCATGTCCTCAGCTGGATTGCCTTCGCGCTCACCATCCTGACGATCAGGAAGGACATGGAGAGCTGAGCTACGGCGGCCGCGCTACGTCGGCGCGTCTGAACGTCCGCGCAGTTCGGGCGATTTATCGTCGGTCACTGCAGCGACGCACGCCTTGTATTCCTCGGCAAGCAGAGCGTCCGCGCGACCCTGTCGGTAACCGGTGATCGCAGCACATGCCTTCCCGGCCTCGACCCTTTCGGGATCGGGCTGCAGGACAGGCTCAGCCAAAGGCGCGGGCGGCGCTCCATCGCATCCCGCCAGCAGCACCGCAGCAAACAGCAATCCGCGCATCCGCGATCCTTGGCCGAAGCCCAACCAGGGCGCAGACTGCCGCGGACATTCCTCGCAATTCGTCAACGCGGGCGGAGCACTTGATTGCAAATGCAACAATGTCCATGTTGAGGAGCATGTTGCCAGCGATCTTCGTTTCCCACGGCTCCCCCATGCTCGCGATCGAGCCTGCAGAGGCGCGCGACTTTCTCGCGGATCTTCCGCGGCTCCTTCCCGAGCGTCCGAGGGCAATCCTCGTTATCTCGGCCCATTGGGAGCGCCTGCTCCCCGCCGTGAATGCGCCCGCGCATAACGAGACCATCCACGATTTCGGCGATTTTCCGCAGGCCCTGTTCGACCTGCAATACCCCGCCCCTCCCGCGGCCGACCTCGCGCATCGTGTCGCCGAACTCCTGACGGCCGGCGGCATGCCGACGGATATCGACACGCGCCGCGGTCTCGACCATGGCGCATGGGCGCCACTGATCGTGGCCTGGCCCGACGCGAAGGTGCCCGTGCTGCAGCTGTCGGTGCAGACGCGCCTCGGTCCGGAACATCATTTCCGCCTCGGGCAGCTGCTTGCGCCGCTGCGCGAGGAAGGCGTGCTGGTCCTCGGCTCCGGCAGCTTCACGCACGACCTGTCGAGCTTCCGCATCTCGGGCGGCCGTATCGATGCGCCGGAACAGGACTGGGTCCGCAGCTTCGCTGACTGGATGGTGTCGGCCCTGCGGGAGGGCCGCATCGACGACCTCTTGAACTACCGCACGCGCGCACCGGAAGCGGTTCACAACCATCCGACCGAAGAACACCTGCTACCGCTTTACGTAGCGCTCGGCGCAGGCGCCGACCGCACTTCGCACCTGCACCAGAGCACCACTTACGGCATCCTGCGGATGGACGCGTTCGCGTTCGGGTGAACTCGCCCACTGACGAGTGCGTGCACACTCTGTTGCTTGGACCAATCCTGCGCTAATTCAGGGTCAAAGCCGGAGAAACCGGTTGAAACTGTCAGGCAGGAAACATGACCACGATCGCTGCACCACGCCCTCGCTCAAGCCTCTTCCGCCGCGCCGCTTTCGCGCTTGCCGCTGCATCGGCGCTTTTCGCGTCCGCCTGTGCAAGCATGGGCAACATGATGAGCGAGCCGCAGCAACCCGCCATCGGTCTCTATGAGATGCGGATCTACACGCCCGCGCCGGGCAAGAAAGCCGCCCTCGATGCGCGCTTCCGCGACCATACGGTCGGCCTGTTCCAGAAGCACGGCATGACGCCTATCGGCTTCTTCCACGTCTACACCCCGCCGGGCGCGCCGGCTGACGACCGCCTGTTCTACGTGATGGGCTACAAGGACCGCGCCGCACGCGATGAGTCCTGGCGTGCGTTCGCACAGGATCCGGAGTGGCAGAAGGTCTATGCCGACAGCCAGAAGGACGGCTCGCTTACCACGCAGGGCGGCATCGAGAATGTCTTCTTCAGCCCGGCGGAGTATTCGCCGAAGCTCAACCTCACGCCGTCAGCCACGCCGCGCCACTTCGAGTATCGCGTTTACACGGGAAACCCGGGCAAGCTGGAAAACATCCACGCCCGCTTCCGGGACCACACCATGCGCATCTTCGCGCGCCTCGGCATGACCAACTATCTCTACTGGCGCCCCGTCGCCGACCAGCCGGCGCAAACCGACAAGATGGCCTACATGCTGGCCTTCCCCACCGCGGCAGCCCGCACGACCATGTGGCAAGCCTTCGGCGCCGACGAAGAATGGAAGAAGGTCTCAGCCGAAAGCCAGGTCGGCGGCCAGCTGCTCAAGACCCCGGGCGGCGTCGTCTCGGTCCAGCTGACGCCGACGGATTACTCGCAGCTGCGCTAGTCAAACTGCAAACGATCGAGCCCCCGGCCCACAAAGCCGGGGGCTTTTTTGCGGCCATGATTAAGCGCCGTTAGGACTACCCCAATTCCTTACGCATCTTAGGAATAGCCCCATTCCTGCGATCGTTAGGAATTGCCCAATTCCTGACGGCCGTTGACCATTGGCCCGGCTCAGGGTGGGCTCCGGCGCGACCACTTGAATCTTGTTGCATATGCAAATACATGTCCGCCAACGCAGTAGCACGAGGAGTTCGCATATGATCGAAGTCCGTCCTTTTGACACCCTTGGCGGCGCCAACCATGGCTGGCTTGACGCCCACCACCACTTTTCGTTCGCGGAATACTATGACCCCAACCGCATGAACTGGGGCAGGCTCCGCGTCTGGAATGACGATATGATCGCGCCGAAGTCCGGCTTCCCGCCGCACCCGCACAGCGACATGGAGATCATCACCTACGTCCGCACCGGCGCCATCACCCACCAGGACTCGATGGGGAACAAGGGCCGCACCGCTGCAGGAGACGTGCAGGTCATGTCCGCTGGCACGGGCGTGCGACATGCCGAGTACAATCTCGAGGACGAGACCACGACCATCTTCCAGATCTGGATCGAGCCGGACCGTCACGGCCAGAAACCCAGCTGGGGGGCGCGGCAGTTTCCGAAGTCGGACCGGACCGGCGCCTGGTCCATCCTGGCGTCTGGCAAGGGCGATGAAGGCGCGCTCGGCATCCAGGCCGATGCACGTGTCGCCGGCGTGACATTGGACGCCGGACAAGAAATCGTCTGGGAAACAACGGCCGAGCGGCATGTCTACGCCGTCGCCGCAACCGGCGCGATCGAAGTGGAGGGCAAGCACGCAAAGGCGCGCGATGGCGTCGCCATCACCGGGTCGAACCGTATCGTCTTCCGTGCGGTAGAAGGCCCGGCCGAGATCGTGCTCACCGACACGGTTTGACAGCCTGAGCCTGTCCTATGCCATTCTCCCCTGGCCCGGCCTGCGCTAGCTTCCCGTGAGGCCCGGCCAGCAGGGGAATCCAAACACCATGAGAAAAGCCATCATTGCCGCGACGCTGGTGGCTACGACGCCCCTGCTGCAGGGCTGTCTGGTCGCGGATGTCGCCGGCGTCGCGATAGGCGTCACCGGAGCGGCGGTCGGCGCGGTCGGCGGCGCAGCAATCGACCTCGTCACCACCGACGAAGATGAACGCCAGCAGCAGGAAATCGATCAGCTGAAGAAGGACAACGAGGAACTTCGCAAACAGCAACAATCCTCAAAACCGCAATAGCGCCCCTTTCAGACCGCCGCCGTTCATCCCACTTTCATGTTGGATATGGTCTGCTTCTGGCGCCGCGCCGTAGACATGACGCGAACCTGGAATGGACCCGGGATTTCAAGACCACAGGACTACAGGGAGCAGAACATGCGTATCGCCACTCTCGCCGCCTCGGCCATCGCTGCTATTCTGATGGCGATGCCGGCCGCCGCCCTCACGGTCGAGGCAAAGATCTCGACTGAATTCCAGAAAAAGCTGGATGACGACATCGGCCAGCGCGAAGCACGAATCTTGACCGAGTCGCTGACGAACAAGGTAAGCAACATCTTCACCAGCCGCGGCGTCAATGCCGACCGCGTCATCGTCACTATCGAGGACGCGAAACCCAACCGGCCCACATTCGAACAGGTCTCCAGCAAGCCCGGGCTCGACGCCATGCGCTCGATCAGCCTCGGCGGCGCGCGCATCACCGGCATCGCATATGACGCCGCCGGCAGGGAGATCGGCACGCTCGACTATGACTGGTACGAGAACGACCTCTCCAACACTGTCGGCTCAACCACATGGACCGACGCACGGACGGCGTTCGACCGCTTCTCGCGGCGCTTCGCGGACAAGCTGTCGTAGCTGACTGAAACCTCCGACGCGAATGCGCCGCTCCGAAAGGGGCGGCGCTTTTGCTTCAGGGCATCCCTGTCACCTTGTGCGTCTGAAGGCTCAACCGCCACTGCGGATGCGCAAGACAATACGCAATGCACGCGGCGGTGCTCGCCTCGCGCTGCGGTCCGTCCATCGGCTGCAGGAAGAAATTGAGGAAGCGCAGCGCCGCGAACTTTTCCGGCGGCGCATCCGTCTGCGGATAGACAAGTTTGAGCTCATCGCCCGCCACCTGCTTCAACTCCGCCGTCGACTTCGGCGACACGCAGACCCAGTCGAGCGAAGCCGGCGCAGCGATCGTGCCATTGGTCTCCACGGCCACCTCGAAGCCCCGGGCATGCAAGGCTGCAATCAACGCCTCGTCCAGTTGCAGCAATGGCTCGCCGCCGGTGCACACCACATAGGGCCTGCCGGTCGCCCCGCCCCACTTCGCGGCGACATGCGCCGCCACAGCGTCTGCCGTCGCAAACTTGCCGCCGCCATCGCCATCGACGCCGACAAAGTCCGTATCGCAGAACTTGCACACGGCGCTGGCGCGATCGCGCTCTAGCCCGCTCCAGAGGTTGCATCCGGCAAAGCGCAGGAACACCGCGGCGCGGCCCGTGTGAGCGCCCTCGCCCTGCAGCGTGTAGAAGCATTCCTTGACCGAATAGGTCATCCTGTTTGCCTGCTCTGGGCCCGCCATTGCGCCCACCCCTTCGCGCGCAACTCACACGCCGGGCACGTACCGCAACCATAGCCCCAGTCATGCCGCAGGGAGCGATCGCCAAGATAGCAGGTGTGCGTTTCTTCCACGATCAGGTCGACCAGCGTCTTCCCGCCCAGCTGTTCAGCCAGCGCCCATGTCTGCGCCTTGTCGAGATACATCAGTGGCGTCTCGACCGGCGTTGGCCGGTCCATGCCGAGCGTCATCGCGGTCGCCATCGCATCCATCGCCGCGCGGCGGCAGTCGGGATAGCCGGAATAGTCAGTCTCGCACATGCCGCCCACCAGCGCCTCAAGCCCGCGCCGGTACGCCACCGCGCCTGCGAATGTCAGGAACACCAGGTTGCGCCCGGGTACGAACGTGCTCGGCAAACCACCCTCAGCAAACCCGATCGCCTGCTCGCGCGTCAGCGCCGTATCCGACACCTCGCCGAGCACGCCAAGATCGAGCACGCGATCTTCGCCAAGCTTGGCAGACCACGAGGGAAACTGCGCGCGTAGCTTGGCAAGAAACACGCTCCTGCAATCCAGCTCCACGCGATGCCGCTGCCGGTAGTCGAACCCGATGGTTTCGACGCGATCATAGCGCGTCAGCGCCCATGCGATGCACACAGCAGAATCCTGCCCGCCCGAAAACAACACCAGTGCCGAAGACGTCGCCATCCGCCCCCGATGCCGCCCAACCTGATTGAGGTCAAGCTCGCAGCCGCCCTTCCGGCCGCCCCCTTGCCTCGCGCCCCTATCCGCAGCACAAACCGCCGCCATGGGACAGATGATCTACAAAATCCTCACCGCCGAACAGCTCGCCGCGGTCGAATCCGGCCGGCCGATGCAGGCGCCGGTCGATATCGCAGACGGCTATGTCCACTTCTCGACGTCGAAGCAGGTGCAGGAAACGCTGGCCAAATGGTTCAGGGGGCAGACCGGCCTCGTGCTTGCGTCGGTCAATGGCGATGATTTCGGACCCGACCTAAAATGGGAAGCTTCGCGCGGCGGCGACTACTTCCCACACGTCTATGCGGAGGTACGCCAGCAACACATCTCGTCGCTGTGGCCGCTCGACATCGTCGACGCCGAGGGCGTGCCGCTTGCGCCCGACGACGTGACGCGTAGCGCAGAGCCCTCCGCCAAACCCGGCGGCCACTCGTGAGCCTGTTCGATCTGGCGACCCGCGCCGTCCGCATCCTTCCAGCCGAAACAGCGCATCGCTTTACAATCGACGCGCTGAAGACTGGTCTCGCAAAGCCCTCGCCTGGGCTCGAAGATCCGCGGCTTGCCGTGCGACTGAAGAAATCCGGCCTGCTCCTGCCGAACCCCATCGGCCTTGCAGCCGGCTTCGACAAGAACGCGGAAGTCGCGGCGCAGATGCTGGGCTTCGGTTTCGGCTTCGTCGAATGCGGAACCGTCACGCCGCGCCCGCAAGCCGGCAATCCGCGTCCGCGCCTCTTCCGTCTCAACGAGGATCAGGCCGTCATCAACCGGATGGGATTCAACAATGACGGCATCGGCTATTTCGTCCGCCGTCTTTCGGCCGTTCCCCGGGGCCTCGGCGTCATCGGCGCCAATGTCGGCGCCAACAAGGACTCGGAAGACCGCATCGCGGACTACGTCGCAGGGGTGAAGGCCGTGTGGCCCTACTCCTCCTACGTGACGATCAACGTCTCGTCGCCCAACACACCTGGCTTGCGTGGCCTGCAGGATCGCGGCGCGCTCGAGGAACTGCTCGGCCGCGTCGGCGCCGCTGCGCGCGAGATGGCGGCCGTGGTGAAGAACCGCCCCGTCTTTCTCAAAGTGGCGCCCGACCTTGATGACCGCGCCATTGCCGACATCGCCGATGTCGCATTGGCCCAGGACTGGCTTTCGGGCCTGATCGTTTCGAACACCACGATCGATCGTCCGGCCTCGCTCGGCAGCACGCACAGGACCGAGACGGGCGGTCTGTCAGGCGCTCCGCTAATGGAAAAATCGACGCGCGTTCTCGCGGAGTTTCACGCGGCCATCGGCGACCGGCTCGACCTCATCGGTGCAGGCGGCATTGCATCCGCACAGGACGTGATCGCAAAATTCCGTGCGGGGGCGCAGGCCGTGCAGCTTTATTCCGCACTCGTCTTTCATGGTCCGATGCTGGTCCAGCGCATCAAATCCGACCTTCTGAACATCATGATCGCCGAAGGCATCGACACGCCGCACCGCTTCCGCCCCGGCTGATCCCGCCGCCCCTAGCCGCCCCGCCGCTGCGGGCCTATGGTCTGGACGCGGCTTCGCTGATTGATCGCATGGGACGGATCGATCCACGCCCCAAACGATTTCGGACAGCGGCCGGTGTTTCGAGGCGTGCGTTGGAAACTGACGATGGTGGCCGGTCCCGGAAAAACTAGCACCGTCTCGCTGATCTCCGGCGTCGGGCGCGTTCGCGCAGGCACGATTTCGATCGGCAGTCACGTTATCGCCATCGAGAATATCGGCACGATCCGCATGGTCCGTGGCCAGCGCTCCTGGTGGCTCTTCCTGCTCGGCCTGCTTGTCATTGGCGGCGCGGCGACCCAGCTGAACGCCTATGGCGCATTCGCCATCGCAGGCATCGGCCTCGGCATTGCGCTCATCCTCGGCAATCTGGCCCAGCGCGTCGATAGCGGCCTGGCCATCGGCGCATCCGATGGCTGCACGACGCTGATCGTTTCGCGCGACAAGGCATTCCTGCAACGCCTGCTCCAGCTGCTGGTCGACAGGATCGATAGCGGCGACCTTGCGCTGGCGGTAGATTTCGACATCGCGCGGGGCGCCCTGTCGGCGTCTGCGCCCGAGGCTGGCCAGAAGGATGATGACGTCTTTGCTGATCCAGTCTCAGTTGCGCCGCCCGCTCCCGAACAACCGCAGATGGCCCCGGCCCCGGTCGCGCCCGGAGACAGCGCCGACGATGCGCTATTTGGCGACCCGGCGCCTGAAGACCCGGTTTCGGCTGGCCCAACTCCTCTGGAGGCAGCGCCCAAGGATCCGCCGCCCGCCCCTGCGGCAGCGAAGGCTGCGCATCGGCACACCTTTGACGGGTTACTCGATGGCGGCCCCCCGCCCGCCTCGAGCGACGATGACTGGCTGGTGCGTCCGGGGCCTACGCCTGCGCAACAGGAAGAATCTGGTGGCGGACTGGGCCGCGTCCTACTCGCCCTGCTGATCCTGACTGTCCTTGGCGGCGGCACCTTCGGCGCGTGGTACTTCACCGGCGAAACGGGTCCATCGACATCGATGCCCGCAATCGACATTTCCGTGCAGGCCGGTGCCGACGTTCCCGCCGAAACGCCCCCGACGCCGGCAGCCGACAACCTGCAATTGCCGCTTCCTGCATTGATCGAACCGGAACCACTCACCGCCGCCGAACCCGCGGCCGCGCCAGCGCCGGAGCCCGCTGAAGCCGTCCAGGATTTCGCGCCACCTGCGCCGATGGTTGCCCGCGCTTCCGGCCAGCGTTATCGCGCCAGCCCGTCTGTGGACGAAGGTGTTGCAGTGGTCGCTGAGACGCGAGCCGGCGGCGATGTGTTGAACATCACGGGCCGGATGATGCAACCTGACGGCGAATGGTATCGCGTGCAACTGGCGGACGGGAGCACCGCCTGGTTCAAGGCTTCGCTCGCCATCGCGCGCACGCGCTTTTCTGGATGGGTGCGGGGTGCGCCCAACGCACCGGACGCCTCGTTCGCTGCATCGACGCCGCAGATTCTCGACCCCTCAGAAGGAATCGCAGTTGGCGGCGGGCCTCAGGCCGTGGGGCTGGCGTGGACGCATCGTGAAGACGCTTCCATCTTCATCGTCGAGATCCAGGCCTACGACGCGCAAGCGCAGCGGTGGATCGAGGATCCGCTGCACAAGCGGATGACCGTGGAGGGCAGGACCGAGCTGACCGAGATGTTTCCAGCGGCAGGCGCCTGGCGCTGGCGCGTGCGGGGCGTCACGCTGGATGGGCAGCAGAGCCAGTTCAGCCGCTGGTCGGCCTTCGCCATCCGCGACTGAGTGGGGCCGCGCCCAATCCGACGAGGCCGAACCCCCTTCGGGATCCGGCCCCACGGCACGCCGGGACGGGAATCGGGGGATCAGCCGCCAGAACGCGTGTCGTATGCCTGGGCCAGCGTGGCGGACCCGAACTTGCCGATCGATTCACGCATCGTCGCGTTGGTGCACTCGTCAACGCGCGAACGCTCATCGAGCGTCATCTTGCGTGCGCCGCCGCTGCAGTGAACGCGAACCTCGCGCTGCAGACGCCGGAGGAGTTTGTCGGCGGCGCCCTCCGAGGCGAGTTCGTTGGTATTGTAAGAGAAAGGGAACTTGAACTGGTCGGTCTTGAAGGAAGCCTCCTGGGCGAAGGCCGGGCCGGTGGCGAACCCGGTGGCGAGGGCGCCCATGATGGCGAGTGAGGCGATCAGGTACGTGGCCGAAGATGATGTTTTCATTGTCTTTCTCCGAATGGACTTGGCTATTGCTCTGTCGTCCCTTCCGAACTGACCCCTGACAGTCATCTCGAAAGTCGATGTTTATTTATCGAGAAACAATATGACCTGTCAATGGAGCGAATGTGGTCTCTTTCGGGCAAACGAAAACGCCCGGAGCTGCGCTCCGGGCGTTCTGCTAGGCTGTAAGTTGCTTCGTTAGTTGGCCGCGAGGACCAGCGGTGCGCTTTTCGATGCGTAGATGCCGGTCGGATCATCCTTGGCGACCTTCGCGCGGGTCGCCTTGATGCACTCGAGGTAAATGTAGTGGTTCAGGCCGATCATCGGCGCGGCTGCCTGATGGCAGACTTCCTTTACCGCCTTGTCGAGCCGGACGACATAGTCTTGCGCGTCCTGTTCGGAAACCGGCGCCTTGGGCGCCATGACCGTAACCGGATCCGCGTAAGCAGCGGACGTGCTGATGGCGATCGCAGCAATAATTGCGAGGATTTTCATAGGCGTAGTTCTCCGGGTTGTCGTTTGACCTGACTTTCAGAACGACCCTGGAGCGTTTCCCTCTGCACGACTCATGTGTTCTTGTGCAGTTGCGAACACTCTATGCTGCACTGCACCCAAGTCAATTCCCCGGGCGTAAACTTTACGTAAGGGCACGGTGGCCGGACCTAACCAGTTTGTGCACCATGCCGCCATGTCTCAGAGGTTGATGCAGGCAGTGGTTTGCGAGGGGCTGGCGCAGGATTTCTCCAGCGTGAAGCTGCGCGATCTGCCCATCCCAGAGCCAGGCCCCGGCGAAGTGCGTGTGAGGGTCGAGGCGGCGAGCCTCAACTTTCCTGACCTGCTGATGCTGAAGGGCGAATACCAGTTCAAACCCGAACCGCCTTTCACCGTCGGGATGGATCTCTCTGGCGTCGTCGATTCGTTGGGAGAAGGCGTCAGCGTTGCGCCCGGCGCGCGTGTGGCCGGCGGCGCGAAGACCGGCGCATTCGCGGCTTACGCAATCTGCCCGGAGACCAACCTTCACATTGTACCGGACACAATGCCGGCGCACCTCGCCGCGGCCTACCCGGCGGCCTACGTGACCGCGCATGTATCCCTGATCGCGCGCGGACGCCTGCAGCACGGCGAAACGCTGCTAGTGCATGGCGCATCGGGCGGGGTCGGCATGGCGGCAATGGATGTCGGCCGGCTTCTAGGCGCGCGCGTGATCGCAACGACGGGGTCAGCGGAAAAGCGCGATGCTCTTGCCCGCGCCGGAGCGGACGAGGTCATCGTGCTTGGCGAGACGCGCGGCGAGGCTTTCCGCGAACGCGTGAAGGCGCTGACCGGAGGCCGCGGCGCAGATGTGATCTTCGACCCGGTCGGCGGAGACGTGTTCGATGAATCGACGCGCTGCATCGCATTCGATGGCCGCCTGCTTGTGATCGGCTTTGCTGGTGGACGCATCGCGTCGGTGAACACCAACATGCCGCTGATCAAGGGATTTTCTGTCGTTGGCGTCAGGGCCGGCGAGTATTGCCGCCAATTCCCTGATCGCGGTCGTGAAATCCGTGACGAGATCTGGCGCTGGGCTGCAGAGGGCAAGACCAGGCCGACTTTGTTCGCGGAACTCCCCCTCGACCGCTGGCGGGAGGCGTTCGAGTTGATGCGCGACCGCAGGCTGGTAGGGAAAGTCGTGCTGCGGCCCTAGCGGGACACTACTTCCGCCATCCGGCAAGAACGGAATCCGCCGCCGCGTCGAGTTCGACGTCGGTCCACTTGCGGCCCTTCATCTCGGCTTTCAGCAGGTAGCTGATCGGCGCCATGAAGAGTCCGCCGAGCAGGTCTGGCGGCAGGTTCTTGAAGTCACCGGAGGCAATGCCCGCCTTGCGCAGGTCGCCTACCATGCGCGCGACGGCGCGGCCTGCTTCACCCCCTTCACGCTCGGCGAGGGCCGATTCCGCAAAACGCTGGCCGAAGGCGAAGGCGTCCTTGTTGGCGCGATAGGCGAGGTAGATCGCCTTCCAGGTCAGCTTGAGCCGCTCCTGCGGCGCGATCGACGTGTCGAGCCCGGCGCCGGCGCCCAGAAAGACCTCCTGCTTCATCTGCCGGTAGGAGGCGATCAGCAGGTCATCCTTGCTGTCGAAGTGCCGGTAGAGCGTGCCCTCGGCGACGCCGGCCTCCGCTGCGATGGCAGCTGTCGTGGCAGCTTCCATGCCGTCGCGCGCGACGATGCGGGCGGCGGCCTGCAGCAGCCTTTCGCGCGTCGCCTGGCCGGAGGACTGTGTCGTGGCGTTCATCGGGCCAAGGCGCCCGCAATGCGTGGCCATGTCAAGATAAACGCGCCGCGGCTGTTGGACTAACCCCGTGGCGCCGTAAGTCTCTCGAGGTGAGCGAAGCGCGATTCCTTGGCATCGATTTCTCGGGCGCCGCCGCCCCGTGGCGGCCTGTCTGCGCGCGTCCGACGGTCTGGATTGCGGTGCTGGAGGGCGTCCGGCTGGCCGACCTGCGGCCGGTGCAGAAACTGGACCCGGGGAGCGCGCCGTTCGACAGCCTGGTCAACCTGCTTCGGGCGGGGCAATTCCGGGCCGCCGGGATCGACGCGCCCTTCTCCCTGCCTGACCCGCACCTTCCCGGCGGCGGCTATGCCCGGCTTCTCGCGGAAATTGGCGCGTTGCCACCGGCAGGCGACCGGCCATTTCCACTGGGGCCGCAGCTGATTGGCCTTGCCGAGCGCTATGCCCCGAAGCAGAGCGCGAAGCCTCACCGCGCGACCGAGCGACAGTGGAGCCGCGCAACCCCGCGATCGACGCTGTGGTGGAAGCCGCGTGGCGGGGCGCCATTCGCGGCGGCATGCATGACATTGCTTCATCGCGCCGGCCGCCCGATCTGGCCATGGAAGGACGCGCCGGGGATGCTGGTGGAAGCCTTTCCCGCGGCGCAGCTGCTCGCGTGGGACCTGCCGCATGTGAACTATACGGGCGCTGACGCCAGCCCTGTTCGTGCACGGATAGTCGCGGACATTGAACGCCGGCAGCATATCGAGATCACGCCGGCGCATCGCAGGGAAATGCTCCGCACGCCGGATGCGCTTGATGCATTCATTGCGACCTTCGCGGGGCGCGCGGCAGCCAACCGGACGCTGAAACTTGAGAAGCCTTCGAGCTGGAAGACAGAAGGCGCGATTGCGGTTCACGCTTGAGTCCGGAGCCCTGCTCTGGCGCCCCGATCCGGTCCGCCGGTCGGGATGAGCGGCGACTGTGCCGATCTTCGTCAATACTGTAACGTCGACTTGCCGGAACGCCATCCAAGTCGAGAAGAGCCTTTCGCATGACCTTCATTGTCCGCCCGCTTGCAGCAGACGATCGCGAACAATGGCTGGGGCTTTGGCAAGGTTATCTCGACTTCTACGAAAGCGATGTGCCGGCCAGCGTCACAAACCTGACCTGGAACAGACTGCTTGATCCTGGGGCTCCGATCCACGGCCTCTGCGCCGCCACGACAGACGGCCGCATTCTCGGCATCGTGCACTACCTCTTCCATCCGGTGACATGGGCGGCGGGACCGCGCTGTTACCTGGAAGATCTCTTCACGTCCGCTGATGCGCGCGGGCGCGGCGTGGGGCGCGCGTTGATCGAGGCCGTGTATGCCGCGGCGGACGCGCGCGGCGCGGATCAGGTCTACTGGCTGACGCAGGAGTTCAACGCCACGGCTCGCCGGCTGTACGATCAGGTCGCCACGGCGACGCCGTTTATCAAATACCGGCGGTAATTCGCCGGAACGATCCATCACAACCTTTAGTTGCAAGAAGGCATCGGCCAAACCATTGTCGCCTTTCCCGCATTCCGCGGGTTGGGGACTCAAGAGTGATTCACGCCGTAACGCTTGCAAATCAGCATCTCCATGGACGCCAGCTCGACCAGATGTTTCGCATGCGTCACGCCTTCTATGTCGAGGAACATGGCCGGTCGGGCCTGACGTCGAAGGATGGCCGCGAGACGGACGAATTCGATAACGAAAGCGCTATCTACCTGATGAGCATCGATCCGTTCGGGGATGTGGCGGCCTCCGTTCGGCTACACCCGACAGTCGGGCCAACCCTGCTCGGGAAATTCGCGGACTGGTCCGACGAGGCGCTGCCACAGCTCAAGAGCGTCCGGGACATCTAGCGCTGGATCGCAGCGCCGCAGCACAGGCGCGCTTCCAATCCGCGATGGCCTTCGAACCATCAGCGCGAACTGATGATCGGCATTCTCGAATTCTGCCTGTCGCGCGAGCTGGACCTCCCTACCACGCTGGCCGAGCACAGACTTGCGGAATGCATTGCTGCCTACGGGTGGCCGCTTCGGTTTCTGGGCGCGCCGCGCGCCCATGAGGGCGGGAAGGGAATCGCTGTCGCGGCCGAGATCGACATTGGCCTCCACGTTCTTGCGCTGACGCGTGTGAAAACGGGCGTTACGGCGGCGATGCTGGTGGAAATCGATCCAGTAAGAATTGCGCCAGCCGGACCTGCATCTACCGCAATCGTTGCGCCCGATGATCTTCGGGACATGGCCGATGCACTTGGCTCACACCGCGCTGGCGCGTTGATCCGGACACTGTCGCTGGCAATTGCGGGAGCGGATGACCGACCGCGCGCGATTGAGCTAACCGGAGCGATTGCCCGGCTATTCGAATCCGCGGGTCTTCCGGTCGATTCGGACCTGCCGGGCAAAAGGAAACAGCCCGGTCTTTCGACCGGGCTGCCCCATCAGTTCGTTTCGAATGATCGCGGTTAGCGACCGATCGTGATCTGCACTTCCGCGCGGCGGTTGAGCGGCTCGCGGGTGCCGTCCGGACGGGCTTCGGCCGGTTCGGATTCGCCTTTGGCCGTCGTCGTGATCGCAGTTTCGGCGACACCGGAGGCCAGCAGGGCTTGCTTCACCACGTCGGCCCGACGAGCCGACAGGCGGTCGTTGTAAGCCGAACCACCTGACGAGTCGGTGTGGCCTTCGACAGCCGTCAAGCTGATCGAGCAACCACCGGCCTTCGCACGGGAAACCGCAGCATTGATCGTATCGCGGTTTGCCGAAGTGAGATCCGAACGATCCCACTCGAAGTACACCACGAACGGAGGCTGCTGCTGCGTGCACGTCTGCGCCGCGGTCTGGTCCGTCGTTGTGGGCGGCGGAGGCGGAGGCGGAGGAGGCGGCGGCGGAGGCGGGGGCGGAGGAGGCGGCGGCGGCGGAGGCGGAGGCGGCGGGGCCGGCGGCGGCGGAGCCGCGAACTGCCAACGGATGCCGGCTGTCACTGCGTGATCCTGATAGTCGCTATCGTAGTTGCCGCCGATGCCCGTAAAGGCCAGGTCAGGCGCGGCGGTGTAGGTGTAGCCGATATCGACCGTCAGCTGGTCGCCCATCTTGATGCCGAAGCCGGCCAGAGCGTTGTAGGCAAGAACCGTATCGCTGTCGTCGAAGCCGTTGGCTTGAGCACCAGTGCCGGTCAGGTAGGTCGAAGCGGCGCGGCTGTCGACGCGAGCTCCGCCGGCGCCAAGGCCGAGATACGGCGCGATGTTCGAACCCTCGATCGGGAAGTCCTTCAGGACGTTGATCATCGCGGTGCTGACGCGGCTCGATCCGGCGCCGTCAGGACCAACGCGGCCGGCTGGCCGTACGCCGAGGAATGTATCAGGTACGGTCAGATCGACGTTGCGGTAGCCGAGCGCGCCCTCGACGCGGAGGCCGCCGCCGAAGCCATATCCAATACCGAGACCGAAGACGGCATCGACTTCAGGATCGGCTGTAACGTCGAGCGCGCCGTTGACGGACCCGCCGCCGGCAAAATCGACGTCCTGGAGGCCGTCGACGATCGCGCCTACTTTCGCGGTGCCGTACCAGCCTTCCTGCGCGTAGGCAGTTGCGCCTGCAGACACCATAGTGGCGGCCGCGGTGGCGCACAAAAGTGCTTTTCTCATTACGTTCCCCTTATCCAAAGGCACATCCCCGGCGTCCGGAAAACGTCGCCGAGGTGATAACGCGGGCGCCCCGCATACGATCCGAGGTACACGCTTTTTTTTTCGTTGGCGATACAGGGCCACTCCGGAAGTGCCCTCCCCGATGTTTTTTCAACCAGGAAGGGGCCCCAAGGCCACAGGTTTTCCTGTGCGCAATGAGGCTGATAGCGCCAATTGGGCTGGCCCGCAGAGGTTTAGGTCGAGGGCGCGCCACGAATCGGGAGCGGCGGGGTGGTGCACAATTGAGACACCTTGGCTGAATGATAGCCGCCGGCTGGTCTTCAGGGCCCGGGCGTCAAGGCGACCGCCACCGGTAACCAGACTTCGCAGCCGCCATTGCCAGTGTGCGCATCAAATTCGGGTCCGTAGCGCTCGATCATCTGCATGGCGCAATCCATTGGCTGGCGGCCTGAACGGGCCAGCCATTCCCCAGCGGCGGCGCAGGTGGCGCCCAGGGTCGAGACGTGACCGGGGTGGCGAAAGACGGCCCATTCGCGCGGCGCGATTCGGATGCCCGACAGCCCCTCAGGAAGGTCGGAAAGCGTGCTGACTTCGACCGCGGGCGCGTAGTCGAATCCGCTTTCATCGCCAGGGTCTGCCGCGGCGAGGCAGAGGCCAAAGGCTGCGCCCGGAACCGTATGCGTGATCGCGCCCAGATGAGGGCCGAAGGCCTGCCACAGCGAGGCGATCCCCGCGCGTTCCTCGAAGCGGAAATAGCGGCGCAGGCCGGCAAACAGCATGGTCTTCCCAGAGACAAAGCGATCGGGCGCGATCACGCTGGCGGATTGGTCAGGCATGCGGAGTGGCTCCGTGATTGGCAGGTTGGCGAGGGAGCGCCGGGTCCGGAGATATTCCGGCGTCATGCCGAACTGATCCCGGAAGGCGCGGGTGAAAGCCTCGTGCGACCCGTAGCCAACGGCGAGCGCGACCTGGAGAATGTCAGGCGCGCCGTCGGCAAGAAGCCGCGCCGCCTCGCTGAGCCTGCGGGCGCGCGCAAACGCGAGCACCGGCTGGCCGACGACGGCGGCGAATGTGCGCGCCAGGTGAAAGCGCGAGAGCCCGGACACGCGGGCCACATCAGCGAGCGCGAAGGGCTCGCTGATGTGGCTTTCTATGTACCAGAGCGCCCTGCCGATCGCCTGCATGCTGCACCTTCCGAAGCTGAGGCGATGATTGCAAGCACTGGCGCGGCCTGCTTGATCGGCATTGCTTTTCTTCGGTTGTCGGGCGTCGAATGAAAGCTACCCCGTCTTCCGCTTTGCGCGGTTGATCGCGGCGTCGAGCGCCGACAGAAAGGCGGAGCGATCCTTTGGAGCGAAGGGCGGCGGGCCGGAGGTGATCTCGCCGAAGGATCGCAGGTGCTCCATCAGGCCACGCGTGGCGAGCGCCGATCCGATCATCGCGGCGGTGAAGACCTTCGCGGTGGGCGAGATGACTTCAGCCGTCTTCTCGAGCGCGCGGGCTGCAAGCGGAATGTCATTCGTGACGACGACGTCGCCCGCCCCCGCCCGCTCTGCGATCCAGTCGTCGGCGGCGTCGGCGCCAGCATCCACCAGGACGAACTGGATGCGAGGCTCCATCGGCGTGCGGATGAAGGAGTTCGCGACAACGCGCACGTCGCATCCGACGCGGCGGGCGACCTTGTAGACCTCTTCCTTTACCGGGCAGGCGTCTGCATCGACATAGATGATCATACGTCAAAACTGAACGGGATGGCCGCCCGAGTCCAGCGCGCCATCTGACGCCTAGCGCGCGGCAGTTGGGCTGCGTTTCGCTGGCGCGTGTCGACGCCTGCGCTCATCATGCAAGCGCTCTGCGTTCCGCTCGACTTCCCTGAGGATCTTGTGCAGCTCCTCGTCGCTGAGATGCTCGATGCCGATATAGCCATTGTCGGCCGCCTCAGTCGCGCGGATCAGCTCGTCAAGTTTCGCATGGAGCGCGCCATTGTCGCGGTTCTGGGTATTCTGGATCAGGAACACCATGAGAAACGTCACGACCGTCGTCGAAGTGTTGATCATGAGCTGCCAGGTATCGGAGAAGCCGAACAAGGGCCCGGTGCACGCCCACACAACCACGCAGGCGGCGCATATGATGAACGCGAATGGACTGCCCGCCGCAGCAGATACCGCATTTGCGAACTTCGTGAATATCCTGCTCATTGATCAAATCCGCATGCGCCAACTGACAACAGTTGCGGCCCACGCAATGACGTAGCCCACGCGCCGCCTATATCAAACGTCATCCTTACAGTGCTCGATATCGATCTTGAGCACGAACACGAATGGAAGGTCGAAGGCCGCGATACAGGGGCGAAATCGAGGTCGAGCTTCAGGCGCGCGACGGCAGCGTGCGAGACGTGGAGCGCAACTAGTTCGGCTTAGGCAGGAGTTCGCCCTGCTGCACGTCAGTTGATCCGGCCGGCAGGTCGACGCGCAGGCCGTCCCAACCGATGACCCAAGTGTTGGCCGGGCGGATTGCAGCAACGCCCGCGAAGTACGGCGGCAGGTTCACCTGCGCGGACGGGATGTGGTGGGTGTAGACCAGCAGCCTCACGCCCGCTTCGTTGGCCGTCTTCGCGGCGTCGAGCGGGCTGATGTGATAGTCTGGAATGTCGGCCATGATCTTGGCCGCACGCAGATTTCCAGCGGCATTCATCTGTTGCTGCGCCATGCCGATGAGGTTCGGCGCAAGCGATTCAGTGACCAGCACGTCGGCGCCTTTGGCGTTCGCGGTGAAGTTCGCGGAAAGCGCGGTATCGCCGGAGATGACCACTGACCTGCCCTTCCAGTCGAAGCGATAGCCGACCGCGGGGCGGATGGGATCGTGATCGACCTCGAAGGCGGTGACGGTGAGATCGCCGTCGCGGAGGATGATTTCTTCGGCGTCGAGCCCGCCTACAAATGCCTTGCCGAATTCTTTCGCGATCAGCGGCGAGCTGGCGAGATCGATCACCGACTCGCCATGGTGCGCCAGACGCAGGCGCGCGTCCTCTTCGTAGGCGAGATTGAATCCCGTCACGAGATTGGCGACGCCGCGCGGCCCGTGGACGGGCAGCATCTGGCGGCGGCCGGCAACCATCGTCTGCATGCGGAATTCGCCAAGATCGCCGATATGGTCGGAGTGGAAGTGCGTGATGAACACGCCGGCAATGCGTGAACCGGGAAACTGCATACGCTGGAGCTGCTCCCAGCTCTCTGGCCCGGTATCGATGACATAAGCCTTATCGCCCACGACAACGATCGTGCAGGCCTTGGCGCGGCCGGGATCAGGCAGCGGCGAAGACGTGCCGCACAGGATGACGCGCAGCGCCTTGCCGTCGAAGATTTCGGTCATCGCGGGATTGAGCGGCATGGGTACGAGCGGCTGCGCCTGTGGCGCTTGCGGCGCCGGCTCAATGGTTGCGCACGCAGCAAGCAAAACCGTCGTCAGAGCCGTCACTAAAAGCCGCATGCCGTCCTCCCCGGATCGATACCGGAAAGTAGCTAGCAGTCGTGTCGCCTCCGCGATAGGGCCGCCTAGGCGAACTCGACCAGCACTTCGTCCGCGGCGACGCTTGCGCCGGCGGCGGCGTTGACCGCTTTCACGACGCCATCGGCTTCGGCGCGGATGATGTTCTGCATCTTCATCGCCTCGACAATGCAGACAGCCTCGCCTGACTTCACTTCCTGGCCTACAGCGACCGCGACGGAGACAACGAGACCCGGCATTGGGCTCATGATGAGCTTCGAGGTATCGGGCTTCTGTTTCTCGGGCAGGCGCGCGTGCAGGTCGGCCTGAGCGGGCGTGCAAACCTTGATGTGGGCTTCGACACCGAGGCGCCGGACGATGTAGCCTTCGTTCGCAATGGCGATGGACAGCGCGTAGGCCTGATCATCGAACACCAGCTCCATCAGCGACATGCCCGGCTTCCACTGTGTCGCGAGCGTGTGAGCCTTCTCGTCGCCGACGAATTCGATCTCGGCTTCGCCCATCTGCCAGTTGATGTTCACCGGCACCGGCGTGCGGCCAACGATGGCGACCCAGTCCTTGCGCTGGGCGCGGGCCGGCTCGATGCGGCCGGAGATGCCGGACATGCGCGTGCGCAGCAGGACGTTCGCGTACGTGGCGGCGGCGACGAGGACCTTCTCGACTGCCGGCGAGGTGGTGGCGCCGTGAAAGCCGTCGGGGAATTCTTCCTTGATGTAGCCGGTAGTGATCTTACCGGACTGGAAGCGCTTCTGGTCGAGCACAGCGGCGAGGAAGGGCGAGTTGTCCTGAATGCCCTGCACTTCCAGGCGCTCAAGCGCCTTCACATGCGTGGCGATGGCTGCGTCGCGGTCCTTGCCGTGGGTGATCAGCTTGGCGATCATCGGATCGTAGAACATAGAGATCTCGTCGCCTTCGCGGACGCCGGTGTCGATGCGGACCGTGCCTTCGGCCAGCTTGCCTTCGGCGGGGAAGCGCATGCGCTTCAGACGGCCGATCGAGGGGAGGAAGCCGCGATAGGGATCTTCGGCGTAGATGCGGGATTCCAGGGCCCAGCCGTCGATCTTTACGTCCTTCTGCTTGATCGCCAGCTTTTCACCGGCGGCCACGCGCAGCATCTGCTCGACGAGATCGTATCCGGTGATCATCTCGGTGACCGGATGCTCTACCTGCAGGCGGGTGTTCATTTCGAGGAAGTAGAAATTGCGCTTGCCGTCGACGATGAATTCGACCGTGCCGGCGCTGTCGTATTGAACCGCGCGCGCGAGAGCTACGGCCTGCTCGCCCATCGCCTTGCGGGTTTCGGGCGTGAGGAAAGGCGATGGCGCCTCCTCGAAGACTTTCTGGTTGCGGCGCTGGATCGAGCATTCGCGCTCATTGAGGTAGATGATATTGCCGTGTTTGTCGCCGAGCACCTGGATCTCGATGTGGCGAGGCTGGTCGACGAATTTCTCGATGAAGATGCGACCATCGCCGAAGGATGAGATCGCCTCGGCGCGGGCGCCCTCGAAACCTTCCTCCGCTTCAGCGGAATTGAACGCGATGCGCAGACCCTTGCCGCCGCCACCGGCCGACGCCTTGATCATCACCGGATAGCCGATGGAGTCGGCGATCTTCACCGCCTCCTTCGCGTCAGCGATGAGGCCCATGTGACCGGGCACCGTGCTGACGCCGGCTTCCGCCGCAAACTTCTTCGACGTGATCTTGTCGCCCATGGCTTCGATCGCGTGTGGATTCGGACCGATGAAGACGATCTTTTCGTCCTGCAGGCGCTTCGCGAACACCGCGTTCTCCGACAGGAAGCCGAAACCGGGGTGGACAGCCTCCGCGCCCGACTGCTTCACGGCGGCGACGATCTTGTCCTGGACGAGATAGCTTTGCGCTGCCGGCGAGCCGCCGATGTGGATCGACTCGTCGGCCATTTCGACCGCCATCGAGCTCGTATCGGCGTCAGAGTAGACCACCACGGTCTTCACGCCCATGCGCCGCGCCGTCTTGATCACCCGGCATGCGATTTCCCCGCGATTGGCGATCAGGATTTTCGAGAACATCCACTACCCCGGCAGGCCAGTTTTGTGTCGGCAAAGTGACCATTGAGCCCCTCTGGTCAAGGCGAATCTGCGCCCTGAACAGGCGACTGCTGGTCGCTATGCCTCAGCCGCGCTTCCAACAGGCCCATCCGGTTGGTCACGGAAACGAGAAAGGCCGTCGACCAGCCGATGAGGAGAAACCCGTTGGCCCCCTCAATGGCGCCGACGAGTCGGTACGCATGGCTCAATGTCACGTCGCCATAGCCAAGCGTGGAGAAGGACGTCGTCGAGAAATACAGCGCCGTCTCAAGATCGCGAAACTCGCCAAGCGCGAGATAGAGGCACGCATATGCCCAGATTTCGGCTGTATGCATGACGACCAGCCCAAAAACGGTAAAGAGAATGGTAAAACCCTTCTGCAGGCCTGTGCCGGCCTGCATCCGCCGGGGCAGATTGGTGCTGAGGACGGCTATCAGGGCGGCCAGGCCCACAAAGTGGAAGACCACTGTGGCCCCAACCATTACCGCGGCAATCAGCAGGTTCTCGAACAGCATCGGGGTTCCCTTTGAGGCGCAGAGCATCCAGCACATCCTAGACCCCGAGCTGCAGCCCTGGTGCGCGACAGATCAAACCGGGCCGTCCAAAGCCCACTTTCAGACCAAGTTAACCGTCATCGACTGAAAGTCCCGGGATTCTGAAATACGGGGACGCAGATGCTGTTGTTCTTCTTTGGCAAGCACGGCTGGACCGGGGAGTCGGGTCGCACCTACACATTCAAGTGTGCGTTGACCAAACAGAGCATTCCCGACGATTCCGGCGGCATCTACGTGTTCGTGCGCCGCCGCCTCGGTTTCTTCCTGCAGCCGCTCTATGTCGGCAAAGCCGCGAACCTGCGCGGCCGCCTCGTTGGCCACGAAAAATGGGGCAAGGCCTGGTGGCTGCTCGGCGCCACGGAGCGCCATGTTATGCGGATCCCCACGGAAGACGAGCGCAGGATGATCGAGGAAGACCTGATCCGCGGGCTGAAACCGAAACTGAACGACGTCCAGATGCCGCGCTCGGAGGACGATGCGCCGAACACGCCGGAGCTTCGCCACTGGTGGCAAGTCCGGCGCTCGATCTCGAACTGGCTTGGTTCGCTGTTTGGGAAGAAGCCGCGGTCCCTGCAGGTGGGAGAGAGGAATCTCCGTTAGGCTTCAGAGACGCTCGCCGAGTCTCGCGATGCAGGTCTACAGCCTGACGACGTTGGATGGCGCCCGTCCCGCGAGCACCTCGACGATGCCGTCGATAGCAGTCTCCAGCATTGCCGTGCGCGTCTCTACCGTCGCACTGCCGATGTGCGGGAGCAGGAAGGTGTTTTCAAGATCGTTGAGCCGTGTGTCGTAGCCCGGCTCCTTCTGGAAGACATCGAGACCGGTCGCACCGACCTGACCTGACCTCAGCGCCTCCAGCAGCGCGTCTTCATCGACGAGGGAGCCGCGGGCCGAGTTCACGAAGATCGCGCCTTTCGGCAGAAGCGCGAAACGCTCTGCCGTCATCAACACGCCCTGCCCGCCGGGCAAGTTGAGGCTGAGCACCTGACAGCGCGGGAGCATGTCTTCCAGCGTCGCGAAATAGCGCGCATCACCCTCAAGATCCGGCGAGAGACGTGTACGATTGTGATAGAGGATCGGCATGCGGAAACCTCGCGCGCGATCCGCCACGGCGCGGCCGATGCGGCCCATGCCGACGATACCCATCGTCTTGCCGGTAACCTCGACGCCAAGCCCCTGGAAGAAGCCGTTACGGACCTTCCAGCCGCCATCCATGTTGCGGACATGCTCCTTCGCGCGCCGCGCGGCGCCGAGCAGCAAGAGCATATGCGTGTCTGCCGTGGCGTCTGTCAGGACGTCGGGCGTGTTACAAACGGTGATGCCCCGCGCGTTGGCGGCGGAGACGTCGATATGGTCATAGCCGACGCTGGTTGTCGCAATCACCTTCACGCTGCTCGGAAGGCGCGCGATGTGTTCGGCGCGGATGGGCATGCCCAGCGACACAAGCAGGCCGTCAGGCTGGTGCTGGTCCGCAAGCGCGAGCACGTCGTCTGTTCGCAGGTGCCGGTCCGGCGCAACGCAGTCGAACAGCGCGTCGACCCGATCCCGCAAGCCTGGCGGGATCGGGAGTGAGGCGACGATGAGGCCGCGCCGCACCATCAACGGCCCACGCGATCGCCTTCGGGTTCGTCGTGCCGAATGTTCCGCCGGTAGGTTTCCGGCAGGAAGAAGAACCCGACCACGAGCGTCATCGCGGCGATGATCACGGGATACCAGATGCCCGCATAGATATCGCCCGTCGCGGCCACGACCATGAAGGCCGTCGTCGGCAGCAAGCCGCCGAACCATCCGTTGCCGATGTGATAGGGCAGCGACATCGACGTGTAGCGAATGCGCGCGGGGAAGAGCTCCACAAGCGTTGCGGCCATCGGACCGTAGATCATCGCCGTAAAGACCTGCGTCATCACGATGACGAAGATCACCGTCCAGCGATCAACTTGCGCGGTGTCCGCACTGGTCGGGTAGCCCGCTGCGGCAAGGGCCGCGGCGATCTCCTTCTGATAGGCGGCAATCGCGGCAACCCGCGCCTCGCCCGTCACTTGGGCCGGATCTGGCGCAGTGATCGTCGTCGGGCCAACAGTGACGGTGGCGATGGAGCCAGCGGGCAGCGGCTCAGTCGTGTAGCTGACGCCTGCCCTGGCCAACTGGGACTTCACGATATCGCACGACTTCTCGTCGAACTTGGTCCGGCCAATAGGGTCGAACTGCAGCGAGCACTGGGCTGTGTCTGCTCGGACGACGATGGGTGCTGACTGTTGCGCGGCATCCAGCGCCGGGTTGGCGGCGCGCGTCATCATGTGGAACAGCGGGAAGAAAGTCAGCACAGCGAGCGCAAGGCCGCCGAGCGCCAGATAGCGCCGGCCAATCTTGTCCGACAGCCAGCCGAACAGGACATAGAGCGGTGTGCCGATGCCAAGCGCGATGGCGACGATGATGTTCGCCTCAAGCCCGTCGACCTTGAGAATGTTCTGCAGGAAGAACAGGCTGTAGAACGTGCCCGTGTACCAGATCACCGCCTGCCCGGCGACGAGACCGAACAGGGCGATCAGCACGAACTTCGCGTTCTTCCACTGGCCGAAGGATTCCGCCCACGGCGCCTTCGACGTCTTCTGCTCGTCCTTCATCTTCTGGAAGACCGGGCTCTCGCCAAGCTGCACGCGGATCCACACAGAGACGGCGAGCAGCAGGATGGAAACAAGGAACGGGATGCGCCAGCCCCACTCTGAGAACTCCTCGGGCGTCATCAACTGGCGAACCACCATGATGAGGATGAGCGAAATGAACAGCCCGATCGTCGCGGTGATCTGGATGAAGCTGGTGTAGAAGCCGCGCCGGTGCGCCGGGGCGTGTTCGGCCACATAGATCGCCGCGCCGCCATACTCTCCGCCGATAGCGAGGCCCTGCAGCACGCGCAGCGCCACCAGCAGGATCGGCGCAAGAATACCGATCTGCTCAGAGCCCGGCAGCAGGCCGACCGCGAAGGTCGAGGCGCCCATGATGATCATGGTGACAAGGAAGGTGTTCTTCCGGCCAACAATGTCGCCCACCCTGCCGAACACAAGCGCGCCGAAGGGGCGCACGAGGAAGCCAGCAGCAAAGGTGGCCAGGGCGAGAATGAAGCCCGTCGTCTCGTTCACGCCGGTGAAGAAGTGCTGGTTGATGTAGGTGACCAGCGATCCGTACAGGAAGAAATCATACCATTCGAACATGGTGCCGACGCTGGACGCGCCGATCACAAGCACTTCGTTCTGCTTCTTGGGCGCTTTCGCGCCCTCAGCGGCCGTTTCCATTATGGTCTCTCCCCGCGCAAACTGCCTGAGCGTCAGCGACTTTGTTTGGTCTCAAGCTGCAACGGCATGACGCGGAGGGCAAGGCGAA
Source organism: Hyphomonadaceae bacterium (assembly GCA_040398465.1). Lineage (GTDB taxonomy): Bacteria > Pseudomonadota > Alphaproteobacteria > Caulobacterales > Hyphomonadaceae > UBA7672. The sequence continues at coordinate 32,321 of JBBAUA010000040.1, forward strand.
AGGCAAAGGGGTTATTGGGCGCGGCAATCCGCCCTTGCGACGGCCGCTGGGTCGGCGCAGGTTTGTCGCTGGTTCGGGAGGAATTGATGAGACACGCCTTGATTTGCGCCGCGCTGACAGCCGTGGCGCTTGCCGCCTGCGAGCCCGCAAAATCGCCCGAGCAGGTGCAGGCCGAGCAGAACGCTGCGGCACTGAGCGATATGATGTCAGCGTTGGGCGGCGAGGCGACGATCAACGGCCAGCCGGTGAGCCCCGAGCAGATGGCAGCTGCGCTGGCGCAGGCCGGCGCGATGGCGAGCGCGATGAGCCCGGAGATGACCGCCGAAGACCGCGCCAAGCTGCAGGCGATCACGGGTGCGATGGCCAGCGGCAATGTGCATCCCGCGGCCGCCGCGTGGGTGGAAGGCGCCAACAAGACGCTGGCCATCCTGAAGACGGTGAAGGATGCGCCATCCGCCGCAACCGCCAAGGCGCAGCTCGCGCCGATCTATGCGGAGATGGCCGGCCCGGCCGCCACGCTCAGCGCCATGTCGAAGGACGATCAGGAAATCGCCATGGGTTCCGCGCTGCCCCAGTTCATGTCGTTCGGCATGAACGCCGCCAGCCTGATGATCCCTCTGTC
>JBBAUA010000041.1:0-31957 GCA_040398465.1 Hyphomonadaceae bacterium
TGGGAGCGGTGTTCGACGAACATGTCCCACTCTTCGAAGGAGCCTTCGTCCAGCAACAGCGCAATGCGCTCGCGCGCAGTCAGCTTGCCTTTGGCGTGCTGGCTGTCGATGCGCTTCTGACCACCGCCGAGCTTGGCGGCTACACGCTTTTTCTCCAGCGCGGCGACGATGTCTTTCATGGGTGGGGCCCCGGTTCTTGCGGATGCGAGATAAGCGGCGCTTGCCGGCTAACGCAAGCGCCGCTTTGTCTCTGTGGGAACGGCCTAGTTCCGGATCCTGACGCCCAGCGTCACGTTGGCAGGCTCGCCTGGGAAGTAGCGGTCTGCTCCCTGCGCGAAGTCGGCTCGGTCGGCATAGCGCTCGTCAGTGACGTTGCGGATGATGGCGAAGGCTTCCAGTGCGTCCGAGAAGCGCCATGCGCCGCGCAGATGCGCGATCAGGTGGCCGTCATAGGTCGCAGTGTTCGCGGCGTTGGTGAAGTATTCGCTGACGTACTCGGCGCTGAGGCCGAGCGACAGGTTGCTGCCGATCCAGCTAAGGCCGGCATCCGCCAGCCATTCCGGGGCGGTGTCGACCACGTTGCCATCGACGATGTCTTCAGCCGCAACGACGACGTTGCGGTTGAAGTCGTAGAGCTGTTCCGACCAGGCAGCGTTGGCGTTCCACGCGAGCGTGCCGCCGGCAATCTCGCCGATGTCGCCCGACAGCGACGCCTCCACGCCGAGATGGCTAGTCTTGCCGTCCGGAACGTTGAGACCGTCGGAGTCGCGGAAGAAGAAATTGTCCTTGCTCATCTGGTAGACCGCGACGTCGTAGTCGATCCCCGCAAGCGCGCCGCGCGCGCCGACCTCGTAGCTGTCGAGCGTCTCGACCTCAAGGCGCTGGATCGTCTGCAGGTTCTGCAGGCGGTACTGGTCCGACGTCTGCGGCGCACGCTCGCCCCGGGCGTAGTTCGCGTAGATGACCAGGTCTTCAATGCCGGTGTAGGCAATGCCGACTTTCGGCGTCAGCAATTCGAACTCGTCCGTGCGGCTCGGCGCGACACGGAATCGGCCGCGCGTGCCCGGAGCAACGTTGGTGGTGTAGTCCCACTGGTGGGCCTCGCCGCGCAGTCCGGCGAGCAGGCTCCAGCCCGGCGCAAAGTCCCAGTCGACTTCTGCGTAAAGTCCCGTGGTCCAGGTGTTGACGTCGTAGTCGTAGTGCACGCCCTGCGGGAATGTCGGATTGAGAGGATTGACGCCGCCGAAACTGGGACGCGTCTGAATTTCGGAAAGATAACCGTCAGCAACCTGGAAGTCGCCGCCGATCGACCAGCGGAAATTGTCCGGGCCGAAATCATAGCGCGTAATCACGCCGAGCTGGTCGTGGCCGTTCTTCTCGGTCGACTGGTCGGGCAGGAAGTGCTGGATGAACGTCATGCGCTGCACTGTGCCGAATGGCGTGATGACCAGCGTGTCGCGTCCGATATTGGTTTCGAACCGTACGTTGGCGCGCGCGGCCCATGCGTCACGATAGGCTTCGGGGTTGGGATTGGCCGTGGTGATGTCGTCGTTCTTGTAGACCTCCGGCCCCTGGATGAAGCCGGCGGTTTCCTGATTGAGGTTCACCGCGGCAAGCGTCGCCACCGCATTCCAGTTTTCGCCGCGCACCTTCGAGCGCCAGGTGAGCTTCTGCTGGTCGACGCCGGATGCATCGCGCCAGCCGGCATCGTCCATCACGGAGAGGCCGACCCAGCTGTCGATGCCGTTGGTCGTGAAATTGGTCGTCGCATCGGCGCGCGCGCGCTGCAGCGAGTTGGCGCTGAGCGTCAGCGTCTGGCCCGTCTGGGCGCCGGGTTCGGGATCGATGAAATTCATCAGGCCATGTACGGCGTTCGAGCCGTAGCGCACCGACGCCGGACCGCGCACGACCTCGATCGCCTCGGCGGTTTCATGGTGCACCTCGAACAACGCGTTCACGTTGCCGAAGGCCGCGGCGCGCGTCGGAACGCCGTTCTCCAGGATCAGGAACGAGCCCTGCCCTGCACCCGCCGGAAGCACGGGCGAACGGATGGCGACCAGCAATTCCTGGCCGGAGTTCATCTGCACATTCACGCCGGGAACGGTGTTGAGGATTTCGGCCGGATGGTTCGCGGCAACCGCAGCGATCTCCTCGCTGGTCACCACGGAATAGGCGCCGGGGTCGTCCTTCAGCCGGTCGCCATATATCGTGACGACATCGCCTTCGGCTGGAACGGGCGTTGCCGCCACGGTGGTCTGCACCTGCGCCAAAGCAGGGGCCGACAATGTGCCAAGTGCCGCCGCAAGGACGATGAAGCTCGCTGCCGAATAGGTTGCCCGCACGTAGTTCTCCCGTATGAGACGGCGCTATTTCGCCCGCAATTCCAGCCAGACCAGAGGTGCGCCGAAACGCAAAGCGCATTCGCCTTGGCGGCTGTGTACGCCTTTCCGGGCTGCCGACTAGTGCAAGGAAACTACGGAGTTTGCCTAGGTGACGTAGCAGCAGCCGGAGACGCCTCTGGCGCCGGAGTTGTGATCGGGCTTGAGGGCCCGACCGGGGGCGGCGATGCATCCAGGTTGGCCGGGGGGGGCGCCGACGGGGCGGGTATCACCCCTGCCGGCGACTCGGCCACGGGTGGCGGGGCGGCAGGTTCGGCGGATTCGAACAAGCCATATGGCAGCGAGGCGACAACTGCCGCCGCCATGATGGTGGCCAGCGTCCCCGAGAACAGCGTCTTCCAGGCGAGCGACAGGAAATCCGGTCGCCTCTCGGGGCACATGATGCTCAGGCCACCGATAAGAATGCCCATCGACCCGAAATTGGCGAAGCCGCAGATGGCGTATGTGACGATCGTCCGTGTGCGCTCGGTCAGCTCGGCGCCCTGGGGGCCGCCGAGATTGATGAAAGCGACGAACTCGGTGAACACCGTCTTCTGGCCGACGAATGTGCCGGCCTTTGCCGCCTCTTCCAGCGGCACGCCCGCCATGTACATCAGCGGAGCAAACATCCAGCCGAGCAGCATGTCGAGGCTGAGCGGTTGGGAGAGACCTGCCCAGCCGACGGGTATCACGCCCAGCAGCGCGTTGCCGATATAGACCAACGCCAGCGCCGCGATCAGCATCGTGGCGATGTTCCAGATGATTGCGATGCCGTCCGTCGCGCCGGAGGCGAAGGCATCCATCGTCGAGTGGTACTTGAAATCAGTCTCGCCGGTGGACTTCGAGATCTCCTCAGTCTCGGGGATCATCACCATGGCCAGCGCCACCGCCGCCGGAGATGCGATGATCGAGACGGTGATCAGGTGCGCGGCAACCGCAGGCAGCGAGTCCCGCAGCAGCGTGACATAGACCACGAGCACGGAGCCAGCGATGGTGGCGAAGCCGGTCGCCATGACGATGAGCAACTCCGACCGCGTCATCACCTTCAGATATGGCTTGATCAGCAGCGGCGCTTCGGTCTGCCCCATAAAGATGTTGGCTGCGACAGACAGGCTGGTCGGACCGCCCATGCCCATCGTGCGCTGGAAGACGAACGCGAAGGCATTGGTAATGACCTTGAGGATACCCCAGTGCCAGAGGATGGCCGACAAGGAGCCGATCACGATCACCAGCGGCAATAACTGGAAGATGAAAATCGGACCTGGCGCGCCGACCAGCTTTTCCCAGGCGGCCTGATCACCAATCACGGGACCAAAGACGAAGGCGGTGCCTTCGCGCGTGGCGGCTATCAGCACGTTGATGCCGGCATTCACGCTGTCGAGGCCAGCGCGGATGATCGGCACGCCGAACAGCAACAACGTGAAGGCGTACATCATCACGGTCGCGCCGACGACGATCTTCCACGGGAATTTGCGCTTGTTCTCCGACAGCAGCCAGGCAATGCCGGTGATGACGAACAGGCCGAGGATGGCCCGCCCGTTGTCCCAGCCCCATTCCATGTTCATTCCCCGCCCGCCCTTTGTTCCAGTCTACTCTACAAGTTCGTCTGCCAGCGCCGTGGCGCCGTAGATATTCCTCAGCGCCCCGACGATCACCTGGCTCGACACGGAGACCATCCGGTTGAGTTTGGGATCGTAGCCGTAGGAACCGCCCGTCGAGTGGATATTGCCATCGAAGGCAAGGCCGATGATGCGGCCATCCTTGTTGAGCACGGGTGAGCCTGAATTGCCCCCAATGATGTCATTGGTCGAGACAAAGTCATACTGCATGTCCGCCGGCAACTTGCTCTCGGCGCCAATCCAGCGCTTGCCCAGGTTGAACGGATAGGCGCCGGTGGCGCGTTTCCAGAGTCCGCCGACCTGCGTGAACGGCTCGGTGTTGCCATGGACCGGGTCGTCCCAGCCCTGCACCACGCCATAGGACAGGCGCAGCGTGAACGTGGCGTCCGGATAGATGTTCTGGCCCAGCACGTCGAAGCGCAGGCTCGCCACCTTCTCCGCCGCGATCGAGGTTGGCCCCGTGACGTCGGCCTCATAGGTCGCGCGCGCCTTGCGGGCGGCATCGTCGAGCATACGCACGAACACGATCGCAGGGTCGTTGGAGCCAGCGACAAGAGAGCCCGTGTTCCAGAGGCGCTTGCGGAAAGCCGCATCGCCGACCTGCGAATTGGCGACGATGTCCGCCGCGATCTGATGCGACGTGCGTGAGCCGAACATGGCTTTCACGGCCGCGTTGTCGGGGCCGAGATACTCGCGCGTCTTTTCCAGCCAGTAGGCGATGACGACTTTCTCGAGCGCCGGGTGGATCGGCGCCTCGGCAAGCAGGCTTCGCTCGACAGATGGCAGGCGCTGGTCCGAGAATTCTGGAAGGCGGGCGCCGTTGGGCTTTGCCCGTTCGACTGCGCCACGCACCAGCTGGCGCGCATCCGCCAGCAGGACAGAGCCTGCGCCGAAGCGAGCCTCCAGCATCTGGTATGACAGATAGGCGCGCTTGTGCGCATCCACGACGCCGGCCAGCGTTGTGAAGGGGTCGCCATACTTCGCGCGCAGCGAAGCATCCGACGCGAGCGCGTCTCTCAGCTGCTTCTCCTGCGCAACCTTCTCGCCAAAGAATGACGGCTCCACGAGCGCGCCGCGCTGCCCCTTGAACACCTTGAGCGAGTTCTCGATGTTCTGCAGCGTGTCATTGACCTGCCGCGCCTCTTCCTCGCCTTTCGTCGCCTCGTTGAGCAACGCGCCACGGAGCTGCGCAAGATACTCGATGCGCCACGGCAGGAAGTGGTCGCGCTGGAATTCCAGCTGCGCATTGGTCAGGAGGCGTTCGGTCGATCCTGGGTGTCCGGAGACGAAGGTGAGATCGCCAGCCTTTGGCCCGGCCGGATCGATCCGCAACGGGTCGGCGAATTTCACCGGCTGGCCGTTCCGGTAGAGACGCAACAGCGCCATGTCCAGCGCATAGCGCGGGAAGTTGAAATTGTCCGGATCACCGCCAAAGAAAGCCGCCTGCATCTCGGGCGCGAAGGCGATGCGCACGTCGTCGAACCGGTCGTAGACGTACAGCTTGTATTGGCCACCGCGATACAGGTTCACCACGTGGCAGCGTTTGGTCCGGTCGTCGCCGCACTTTTCCTTCTCGATCGCGGAGATCTCGGCTGTGCGCGCCATGTTGGCGGCCGAAGCATCGACATTCGCCGTGGCGGCCTTCACGCGCGTCGTGACGTCGCTGATCGACTGCAGGATCGACGCCTCGAAGCCCGGACAGATCTTCTCGTCCTTGCGCGAGGCGGTGTAGAACCCGTCATCGAGATAATCGCGCGCCGGGCTGGACAGCGCACTGGTGCAATCGGTGACGCAGTGATGGTTGGTCATCACCAGCCCGTCTTTCGACACCACCGAACCGGAGCATCCGCCCTCCAGCCGCACGGACGCCTTGCGCACGCGGTCGAGCCATTTCTGGTCCGGCGCGAAGCCGTAAAGCTCCTTCACCTTCGCGGCGGGGAAATTGTCGAACGTCCACATGCCTTCGTCCGCGAGGGCGCGGGAGGCGACAAGGCCGGCTCCGGCAAGGAGCGCTGCGGCCAGCGCGGCAAAGTGTATTCTCATGCAATACGCATCCTGCGACGATGACCCCTTTGCGCCGGACCCTAGCAGCGGACCGGGATGTCTCAAGCGCTAAGGATGCGGCCCAGAGACGCCAATAGCGACATTTGCATGGGTTTCAGGCGAACTCCGCCGGGCTGCCACGGCATCCGGGCGCCGGTGCGACGGGATTGCACACCCGGTTCACATCAGCCGGCGGCGCTATCATCTTGTCCTCGTGCCTCCCTCGGGGGAACCAGGATGAACACGACGCCTCGGATCGATTTGCGGCGGAGCAATAGCTGGCCGGGCCGTGTCTGGCTCATTCTCGCGCACGGCTTCGTCTTCGGGGTTTTTGGCCCCGCAATCGGAACCTTCCTCTCACCCGGCGTGGTCATCTACCCGATCGCGGTCCTCCTCGCGTACATGGTCAGCTCAGTAGCCGCATTCGTGACTGGCATGCTTGTGGGAGCGATATCTCCATTCCTGCGCGAGGACCGGGCGATCTACGCCTTTGGCATGGTGACAGGGGCGGTCTGCGCGATGGCGTTCCCGTTCGCCTTCAGCGGCGAGGCGCCTGTCGGAGTGCTCTTGATGTATGCTGTTGCGGGCAGCTTCGCTGGGCTGGTCTGCACGCGACTCACCCGGTGGCTCAGGCTTCGCTGACGGCGAGCCTAGTCCTTACCAGGCTGTCTGCTCGCTGCCTTTTCGCAGGTAGATCGACTGCTTCGGCTTATCGAGCACGCGGTGCATCATCGGCACGAATGCGTCGAGCGGCATGGTGTCATAGGCGCCGTCGAAGGCAGGCTGGTCAAACAGGTGGCAGAACTGCGCGCAGTATTCGAAGTGCGGATGCCCGCGATACTGCTCGCGCATCTCCCGGTCGAGGCCGAGGTGGTGGAAGAAGTAGTACCCCTGGAAGATGCCATGGTTCGCAACCATCCAGTGATTGGCCTCCGAGACGAAGGGCCGGAGGATGGCCGCCGCGATATCGGGATGGTTGTAGACGCCCAGCGTGTCGCCGATGTCGTGCAATAGCGCGCTGACCACATACTCTTCGTCCATCCCCGCGCGATGTGCGCGCGTCGCGGTCTGCAGGCTGTGCTCCAGCCGGTCGACCGGGAAGCCGCCGCAATCACCCTTCAGCAGGTTGAGATGCGTGATCAGGCGCTTCACGTGATCCCTGGAAAAAACGGCGTTGGCCGCGGCGATCTTCTGCCAGTCATCCGGGGTCGCGTTGGTGAACGCCGTGAAGGTCGCCCGGCCCATCGGCTCGGCGTCGTGATGCTCGTCGCGCGGCTGGGGCGGGGTCTTGAGATCGTCGGCCATGCGTCCGGTTCCTTGGCTGATGCCCGACGCTAGCAGAGTCCGCGGCACCTTGCACCGGGGGCGCCGCGGGATGCCGGGTCGTTGCTGACGCAACGTCCAGCGCGCTGAACAGCCAGCCCGGAACGGATGGCCGCCACAATCATTAAGGGAATGTGTCGGGAGAATCCCATGCAGGCCGATCACCGTCCGCGCGTTTCCATCCCCTTGTCGCACGACCACTTTGGTAGTGGTGCAAAACGCCCGAATAGCGCGGCCTCGTCCAGCGACACGTCAGCCGCTGTCGACGCCCCGACCCTGCCTCAGCGCGCAACCGGCGAAACCTTGCGCCGAGTTTCCCATGTGGCGCGCCAAGCGCTCAAGATGGGGAAGAATCTCACAACGCAGACGATCGCTGCAACTCGCTGGTCGGGGGAACAGTCGTCCTTGCTGGCCACGAAACTGAAAGCCCGCATTGTACGCAACACGGCCACACCAACTGGGGTGGCCGATCGTTTCGGTGAGCCGTCGCAATATGCCAGCCTTCCGAACCGCCTGTCCGCGCTGGCCACGCTGTCAGGGGAGCAACACGCCCTCATCCGATCAAGCCTGCCGGGACGCCGCACGCACCAGACCGGCAGCACGCTGCTTGCAGAGGGCGAGCAGACCCCCAATCCGACATTCATCCTTTCAGGCTGGGCGGCCCGCACCCGGGTGCAGGACGGCGAGCTGCACGTCCTCGGCATCCTGCTGCCCGGAGACGGTATCTGCCTGTTCGGCCCGCCCTGCACGCTGGCGACGACCACGCTGATCGCGTTGACCACAGTCGAGACGGCCGAAGCAGGCCCCATCATGGAAATGGTTGGCGAAGCAGAGATCGACTCGCCCGTGCGCCTCGCCATGCACCGTGCGATGGCCGAGGATGAAGCCTTCCTTCTCAACCAGACCATGCGCCTGATGATGAAGCCTGCGACCGCGCGGCTGGCGCATCTTCTGCTCGAACTCCGCTATCGTCTGGCTCGCGTTGGCCTGGCCACGAACAACGAGATGCCGTTCGCGCTCGACCGACGGATGCTCGCGGCGGCTCTTGGCCTGTCGCCGCGCGCGGTGGGCGGCGTCGTTCGTACGCTAGAGCAGCGCAAGATCGCACGGTTCGGCCACAACCGGCTCGTCATCCTGCGCGAGGACGTTCTTCGCAAGCTTGCCGGCTTCACGCCGCCCGCCTTCTCTGAAAAACCGGGGCGCCGACTCATCAGCGACATCGAGGCAAGCGACATGGCGCTTCAGCACGCGCCGTGGATTGATGCCTCCGAGCTGCGCGCATCCCGATCTAGCGGGGCCAGCCTGCGCCGTGGCTAAACTGGGCGATCCACGCCTTCACGATCGCCTTCAGCGCCAGAAGGTTTGCCCTGGCTTGTGCGCCTGCGCCGAGCGTCGCCATTGCCCGGTCCTTCCCAAGCCATTCCAGCAGGCCCTTCGCGTCCTTGATCGCGCTGGCCGTCTTGCCCGGCCTCGCGCCGAGATGAAGGACAAGTTGCACGCTGTCGCGCGAGTGCAGGTTGAACGTGGCGAACCATTCCGTGGTCCGGAACGACAGCGAGTTCCATTTCACGCCATCGACGATGGACGCGTCGACGCTCAGGATCGCCTTGCGAACCAGTTCGATATCCGTCTTGAGGGGATGATCGAGACCGGCCATCAGTTCATCGGCCGACGGCTCCGCTTTCTTCCTGCCAACCGGTCCGGCAGCCTTCGCGGGCGCTCTTTTCTTCGCTGCCGCTGGAGCAGCCCCCTTCATGCGTGTGACCTTGTAGACCTTTCCGGCCTTGTCGTAGGTCGTCCACTCGCCGCACTGCTCGCCCCGGCAGAAATGGCCCGAGCGCATGATGACGCCATCCTTCCGGAACCACTCCCAGTAGCCGTGTGTCTGGCCGTCCAGCGTCTGGCCTTTCGCCCAGACGCTGCCGTCCTTGTGGAACTGGGTGTGCGGCTTGGTGCGCGCCACCTCAACCAGCCAGGATCATCTGCGCCATGATGTTGCGCTGGATCTCGTTGGAGCCGGCGTAGATCGAGGTCTTGCGGTTGTTGAAGTACGAGCCCGCCGACGTGATCAGATGCTCCGGCGCCGGCAGCGGCTCGTTCGAGCGCCCTTCAAGATGCGCGTAGGTATCCTGCACGAAGGGGCTGCCGTAGACGCCGGCGGCTTCGAGCACGATCTCCGTCACCTTCTGGCCGATTTCCGAGCCGCGTGTCTTCATCAGCGACGACATGGCGCCGACCGATTGGCCGGACGACAGCTTGTTGAAGATACGCCGCTCGGTTGCGTCCAGCGCCTCGATCTGGATTTCGAGGTCGGCGAGCTTGCGCGCGAAGTCCGGATCATCAATCAGCGGCCGGCCGCCTGACGTCTCGACCTTCGCGATCTCGCGCGCCTTGCGTACGGCATTGCGATTGCTGGGGGCATAGGCCGAGCCTCGCTCGAAGGTGAGAAGGTATTTGGCGCAGGTCCAGCCTTCACCCTCCTTGCCGATCAGGTTGTCGGCCGGGACTTTCACATTGTCGAAGAAGACGGAGTTGATCTCCTGGTCGCCTGTCGGCGTGTCATCCAGCGTGTTGATCGGGGTGATGCTGATACCCGGTGACTTCATGTCGACGAGGATGAAGGAAATGCCGTTCTGCTTCTTCTCTTCCTTCGACGTGCGGACGAGGCAGAAGATCCAGTCGGCCCATTGCGCATGGGTGGTCCACGTCTTGGAGCCATTGAGGATGTAGTGGTCCCCCTCGCGCTTTGCAGACATCTGCAGGCTGGCGAGGTCCGAGCCTGAGCCCGGCTCGGAATAGCCCTGGCACCACCAGACTTCCGAGTTTCGGATCGGCGGCAAGAATTTCTTCTTCTGCTCGTCCGTGCCGAACTTCATGATCACGGGCGCACACATGCGCACGCCCATCGAGCTCATGCGCGGCGCGCCGGCGAGCGCCATCTCCATCTCGTAGATGTATTTCTGTGTCTGGTTCCAGCCGGGGCCGCCGTGCTCCACCGGCCAGTTGGTGACCAGCCAGCCCTTGTCCGCCAGCTTCATGTGCCACGCCTTCTGGTTCGCCTCGTCCAGCGACCCATTCTTGGTGAGCGCCATCCGCTTCTTCAGATCGTCCGTGTAGTTCTCGGCGATCCAGGCGCGGACTTCGTCGCGGAACTTCAGTTCCTCGGTCGTGAATTCAAGATCCATATCAACTCACCCAATCGTTCAGCTTACTTTGTCCATGCGCGTGACTGTCGGCGCACCGTCCAGGAACGGGCCCAAGGCGCGACCGAGGCGTTTGAAGTGCTCGTACCCGCGATGCGCCTCGACGGCTGCGGCGTCCTTGTACTGTTCCATGAAGATGTACTTGGTCGAGGAGTCGCGGACCTTGAACAGCCTGTAGAAAAGGACGCCCTCCTCGTTGGCGTTGACCGCCGCTTCCAGTTCGAGCGCCACCTTCTCGAACTCCGCCTGCGAGCCTTCTTTCACCGTCAGTTCCGCCACAGCGCCGATCATCCGCATCCTCCAATTTTTCGGGCTAGAATAGGGGTTACAGCGCGCTTGTCATCTGCCAGCTTGACCGGACTTTGCGCGAGGGCTTCTCATGACCGCCGACCTTGGCGCACGCCGTATCGAGACCGTGAAGCGCCATATGGCGCTGGAGATCACCCATGAATGGGACGAGGTGATCGCGACCTTCGAATAACCCCGCTATGAACTCTACGGCTCAGGCGTCGTAGTTGATGGCGAAGAGGCCGTACGCAGCTATTTCGCGGCCTCGCGGAAGCCCTTCCCGGACCAGGGCAATGAGATCATCGCGATCGCTCACGCGGACGAGACCGTGCTTGTCGAGTTCTGGCTGACGGGCACGCATCTCGGTCCGCTGCGCGTCGGCGACAAGATCGTGCCGCCGACGGGCAAGGCGTTCAAGGTGCGGATGGCCGCCGCGTTCGAGTTCGGGCCGGGCTCGGACAAGATCGTCTGCGAGCGGCCCTATTTCGATCAGGGCATGGTCCTGCGCGCGATTGGACTGGCCTGACCCTTACTCGCTCTCTTCCGCATAGTTCACGAGGCCAACCTTCTCGTTCTCGCGAGCACCAGCGAGGATACCCGGCAGCGCATGATTGCCTTCGTGGCAGGCGTACTCGTAGGCGGGCTGCGCCGACTTGTTGAAGATCATCTCGGCACGCCAGGGCTGCGAGAACAACTTGGGATCGTTCACCGTGAACTCGTAGAGGAGTTCCGAGTCGCTGATACGGGTGAACTTCTCGGTCACCTTGGCGTCGGGCGAGAGCAGGTAGCTGGCAGAGAAGAATGTGCGCAGGCTTTCGCCGGGATGGAAGTTCGTGGTCTCGACGACGAGCGTATCGCCCTCCCACTTGCCCCTGGAGCGACCGAGCCACTGGTAGACATCCAGCTTCGCGTCACCGAGCGGGATGATCCGCGCGTCGTGGTTCATCTCGACATTGATGAGCACGTTCTCGGGCGTCTGCACGAACTGGTAGGTGTTGTTGTACATCACGTTGATCATCGGCGGGCCGCCAGTGGAGCCGAAGCCTACGAGGCAGCGTTCTGCCATCGGGCGCGACTCCGGACCATCAAACGTGTTTCGCACGAAGTGCAGGCCATCGTCGAAGGCTTTCCTGCCGGAGGCCGTGTAGGGAATTTTTCCGTTCGGCGGATCGACGATCCAGGACGAGCGCTTCTCTCCGTTGATGGTCGCGTAGTGCAGACCGGCGTCGACATAGGCATTGTTGTAGCCGCCGACATCCTGGCCTTTTTTCGGAGCGCCTGAGTTGGGATCGGTCGGCGCGTCGGCGCGGATGTTTGCGGCGAGGCGGCCGGCTTCAAGCTTCGCGGCCTGGTCGGCCGGGATCAACAGATCCTTGAACTGTCCTGAACGCTCGAGGCTGGTCAGCGAGGTGTTGGTCCAGAAGCCCTGAAAGTCGGGGCGACCGTCAGCGGTACGCGGTGCGGTGTAGGTCGTCTGCGCGAATGCGGGAGCGGCGCACGCAAGGGCGAGGATTGCCAGCCCGGCCAGATGTTTGCGCATGAGTCTCTCCCGTGGACGTTTTTTGTCTTTCGACTTAACTAGCGATATCACAGCCGGACGCCAAGCGAGCCGAGATCACCTGATCTTGAGAGGCGCTTTCCGTCGCGCCTTCCGAAACTCAACGACAACCACGTTCGACTCCGCCTTCCGGGCGGCCGCCTTCTTGCCTGACTTGACCCTGCGCATGACGAATCCGCCCGTGAGATTCTGGCCGATCAGGCTCCAGTCTCCCTCGATCACATCGAGTTCGGCGTTCGCTGCTCCGGTGTAGGCGATGGGTACAAGGCCCAGATGGGCTTGCCCGTCATAGACCTTCGAGAACGTCACCTCCGGACCCTGGCGCGTGCCTGACAGGGTGGCGGAAAGCTCCTCGACGGGCGCGAGCCAGTTCGGCGCGGGCTCAAGTGTCGCACCAGTAAGGGACCCCAGCGACTCGGCTAGCGTGGCTGCGAAGCGCGTGCGGGCGCCGTCGCTGTACCAGTATTCTCCGGACCAGACGCCTGTGAGGGTCGATGCTTGATCCGGCTCGCTCATGCCTCGCCTGCAGGTGTGCTATTCGCCCTTGAACACGGGCTCGCGCTTTTCGAGGATCGCGGCGACGCCTTCCTCGTGGTCCTTGGTGTGGTGCATCAGGCCCTGGGCGGCGGCCGACATTTCCATGATCGTGTCGTAGTTGGCTTGCGTGCCGTTGCGCAGCAGCTGCTTGGCGATCCGCAGCGCCTGAGGTGGCTGCTTCGCGATCGACTCGGCGAGCGCCATCGCCTCGCCCATCAGCTGGTCGCCCGGCACGACTTTCGAGACGAGGCCCCATTCCAGCGCGGTCCGCGCGTCGATGACATTGCCGGTGAAGAGCAACTCGCAGGCGCGGCTCATGCCGATCACGCGGGGCAGCAGCCAGGCCCCTCCATCGCCCGGGATGAGGCCGATCTTCAGGAAGGTTACGCCATAGCGCGCATTGTCTGACGAGATCCGGATGTCCGCCATGCAGGCCACATCGCAGCCGAGGCCGATGGCCGCGCCGTTAACAGCGGCGATCAGCGGGATTTCGAGATTGTAGAGCGCCTTCACGATCATGTGGACGCCGTTCTTGTAGTTGTCGCGCACCTCGGCCGGGTTGCCGGCGAAGGACCCGATCCGGTCACGCATCGCCTTCACATTGCCGCCCGCGGAGAAGCCCTTGCCTGCGCCGGTCAGGATCGCGCAACGGATCGTGTGATCCTTGTTGATCTGCGCACAGGCATCCCGCACAGCCTCGCCATCGCCCGGCTCGCCCAGCGCGTTCATGGCGTCCGGGCGGTTCAGCGTCAGGATTGCGATGGCGCCTTTTTTCTCGAGCGTGATCATGGGTGCTTTCCTGCCGTTTCTGTGTTTGCGGAGGGCTTAGCGGGCAAATCCCGCGCTGTCATCCGTCGGGTCAGGCCACGGCCTTGCTCTCAAGCATCGCAACGATCTCCGCCTCGCCATATCCGAGGCCGGCCAGCACCTCCCGCGTGTGTTCGCCCAGCTTCGGAGCAGGCCCCTTAGGGCCGTCATCAACGCCCGCGAAGCGCGCCGGAGCTGCAGGAGATGGGAAGCTGCCGACGCCGTCCTTGCCGGGCGTCTGGACGATGCCGCCTGCTGCGTGAACCTGGGGGTCGACGGCGACATCGGCGAGGGTCTGGGCGGGGGCCCAGGCGATCTCTTCGGCAGTGAGACGCGCGGCCATCTCGTCCTTCGTGAAGCGCGCGAAGGCTTCGTCGAACATGGCGGTTATGGCGGCGGCGTTGTCGCGACGCGCGTTGCCGTCCTGGAAGCGCGGGTCGGTATCGATGCCCGGGAGGTCGAAGGCGCGGGCCATGCGCGGCAGGTCGGCCTTGCCGGCGCGGGCGACGATGCAGATCCACGCGTCGTCCTTGGTGCGGAAGAAGTTGGTGAGCGGGTTGTAGGCTTCGGCGCGCGGGCGCGTGGACGCGATGCGGCCGAAGAAGAGCTGGATCGCGAGATCGGTGTGCAGCGTGTAGAGGCCGGTGCGGAGCAGGCTCACGTCGACGAGCTGGCCCTTGCCGGTCTTCAGCGCCTGGATCAGCGCAGCATTGATGGCGGCGACGGCGGCGATGCTGGTGGTGTGGTCGCCTGATGCTGTGCGTACCGGGAAGAGTTCGGAGCCTTTCGGCGCGGTGAGGCGCGCGAGGCCGGAGCGGGACCAGAAGCTCGCGACGTCGAAACCGGGTGCGTTGGCGTCCGGCCCTTCGAGGCCGTAGCCGGTCAGCGCGCAGTAGACGAGCTTCGGGTTGCGCTTGGAGAGAATGTCGTAGCCGAGGCCCGACCGCTCGATGCCGCCGGGGCGGACATTGGTCAGGAAGACATCGGCCGTGTCAGCGAGCTTGCGGATGACCTCGCGGCCCTCCTCTGTGCGGGCGTCGACGACAATGGATTTCTTGCCGCGGTTGTCGCTGTCGAAGGCTGGATTGTCGGTCAGGTGCGCCAGGGGCGCGCCCTTTGTGGGGAAGTTGGAGCGTACGGGATCGCCGCCGGGCGGTTCGATCTTTATGACCTCCGCGCCCCAATCAGACAGGATCCCGCCGGCCCCCGGCGCGGCAAAATATGTCGCGTGTTCAATGACTTTGATGCCTTTAAGGAGCAGAGCGGCCTCCCGATTTCATGTGCTGGAAGCCCGGTTTTCGGGCCAGCCGTAAATATGTGTTAACCCGGGGCAGCAATTGTCATTTTTCACATGAGTTCAAGCCGCCAGCGGGCAAAGGCTCGACGTACATGACAATCGCCACCATGCGGACCGCCCTGACCCAGGACGACATTCGCCGCCTTGTGCGCGGCGACAGCGCCGAAGCGCGCGCCAATGCCGCCCACAAGATCTGCCGCAGGATCGACACGACCGACCTGACTCAGGAAGAGCAGGAAAGCGCGCGGCAGATCCTCGACATGATGTGCGCGGACGCCGCCGTGCTGGTGCGCAGGGCGCTCGCCGTCACGCTTCGCAACTCGCCGAAGCTGCCGCGCGACATCGCGCTGAAACTGGCGAAGGACATCGACATCATCGCGGTGCCGGTCCTCAAGAATTCGCCGATGATCACGGACGAGGACCTCGTCGAGATCGTGCTGTCGGGATCGTCTGAAAAGCAGGTCGCTATCGCGCAGCGCGCGGCGCTGGGCGAAGGGCTGACCGAAGTGATCGCGCTCTATGGCTCGAAGGAAGCTGTCGAGGCGGCGTCGATGAACGAGGGCGCGGCGTTCTCGGACGATGCCTTTGCCGGCGTGCTGAAGCGGTTCGCCAACGACAACGACGTGAAGGCCGCGCTGGTTTCGCGTTCGTCGCTGCCGATGCACGTGACCGAGAAGCTGGTGAACATGGTCGCGGGCGAGCTGTTCGACCGGCTTGTGAACACGCACGAACTCCCCCCGCAGCTGGCGATCGAGATCGCCGCGGGTACGCGCGAGCGGGCGACGCTCGATCTGGTGGAACAGGCCGGGTTGTCGACAGACCCCGCGCGGTTCGTGCAGCAGCTGCACCTCAACGGGCGGCTCACCCCATCAGTCATCATGCGCGCGCTGTGCCTGGGCCACATGACGTTTGTCGAGCACGCGCTGGCCGAGCTGGGCGGCGTGCCGCACGCCAAGGCGTGGCTGATGATCCACGATGCTGGCGCGCTGGGCCTGAAGACGGTGTTCGAGCGTGCGGGCCTGCCGAGCGGCATGTTCACCGCCTTCCGCCTCGCCATCGACATCTACCACAAGACCGACATGGACGGCGGCCCCGGCGACAAGGAGCGCTTCCGTCAACGTATGGTGGAGCGCGTGCTGACGCAGTTCCAGGCCATTCCGCGCGCGGACCTCGAATACCTGCTCGACAAGCTCGATTCGCTGGACAATGCGCGCGAGCGTGGGGTTGTGGCGGCCTAGAGCCCCGCATCCTCGTTCAGTCCCAACGCAATGTTGAGGTTCTGCACGGCGGCGCCTGAGGCGCCTTTGCCGAGATTGTCGAGCTGGGCGACGAGGCGGGCCTGCTGGGCTGCGTCATTGCCGAAGACGAAGAGCTTCATGCGGTTCGTGTTGTTGAGCGCCTCGGGGTCGAGCGCTTCGACATAGCTGCCTGCGCCGGCGCGGGATTTCTGAAGCGCTGTGGTTTCGGCTTCGCTGGCGACAGTGATGAAGTGTTCGCCTTGGTAGAACTCCATCAACGCGTTGCGGAGGTCGGCGGCCTTTGGCGCGCCGGGCAGCGACCAGAGTTGCAGCGGGATTTCGACGAGCATGCCTTGCGCATAGCGACCGACGGCGGGGGCGAAGATCGGCGCGTTGGCGAGACCGGAATACTTTGTCATCTCAGGCACATGCTTGTGCGCAAGGTGGAGGCCATAGAGGCGGAAGGCGTCGCTTGTGCTCTCGGGTGGGAGAGTCTGGAATTCCTCGATCAGGCCTTTGCCGCCGCCGGTGTAGCCGGAGATGGCGTTGACGGTGACGGGCGCGGAGACGGGCACGAGCCCCGCTGCAACCAGTGGCGCCATCAGGCCGATGAAGCCGGTGGGATAGCAGCCGGGGTTGGAGATGCGCTTCGCGCGCTGGATCAGCACGCGGTGTCCGTCGGCCATTTCGGGGAAGCCGTAGACCCAGTGCGGATCAACGCGGTGCGCGGTCGAGGCGTCGATGATGACGGTGTTGGGGTTGGCGACGAGCTTCACCGCTTCCTTCGCTGCATCGTCGGGCAGGCAGAGGATGACGGCGTCGGTGTCATTCATCAGTTCGGCGCGCGCGGCGGGATCCTTGCGGCGCTCGGCTTCGATGGAGACGACAGACAGGTCACGACGCTTCTCGAGCCGCTGGCGGATCTGGAGACCGGTGGTGCCGGCTTCCCCGTCGATGAAGACTTTGGGGGTCATGGCGCGAGGCCCTTCCTAAAACCGGCACTAACGAATGCACGCAACCTCTTCGTCCCCATCCTTCAGCATTACTGAATTGGCGTCCCAATGGGATATCTCATGGGGATCACCATCGTAGACGAGCAGAACGCCTCGCTCTATCCGTGTCCTCTCATGTTCAGGAAGAGCCTGAGGGGTGCCGTTCCGCGTGACCTTTAGAACGCTCGCGTAATCGCCTTTCATACTCATCGTATCGCCTTCGATGCGGTACTCACCGCCTACCAAAGCATCAAATGAAACGCTGTCGCCGTTATCGGTGAATTCGATCGAGCAGCGCTGGCTCCACCTCCCATCGCGCGCCCAGACGAAGCGCGTTTCTCCCGAAAAATCCACGCCAATCGACTGAATGCAAGTCCACTCTCCGCCGGCTAGTACCCCGGCAAGCGATTGCGGAGGTTGATAGTTGCAGGATGAGACCCCCACCGAGAATGCGATTGCCGCGGCTAAGAGCATCGTCTTCATGATGACCCCAAAAGCAAAAGGGCGCTTCGGTTTCCCGAAGCGCCCTCTCGAAACACGTATCGAGGCGGACTAGCGCTTCGAGAACTGGAAGGACCGGCGGGCTTTGGCCTTGCCGTACTTCTTGCGTTCGACGGCGCGCGGGTCGCGCGTCAGGAGCTTCTGCGGACGCATTGCGGTGCGCAGTTCAGGTTCGAACTCGACCAAGGCGCGGGCGATGCCGTGACGAACGGCGCCGGCCTGGCCGGTGAGGCCCGAGCCCTTGACCGTGCAGACGATGTCGATTTCCGACTCGCGCTTGGCGGCTTCGAGCGGCTGGCGGATCATAAGGCGCAGAACAGGACGCGCGAAGTAATCCACGATGTCCTTGCCGTTGACGGTGATCTTGCCAGTACCGCGCTTGACCCAGACGCGGGCGGTGGCGGTCTTGCGGCGGCCCGTTCCATAGGAGCGGCCGAGCTTGTCGATCTTGGCGGCGACCGGGGCTTTCGCCGCGGCGGCCTGGACGTTGAGGTCCTTGATGGCGCTCAGGGATTCGACGGCTTCGGCCATGATCAGGCGACCTTCACGTTCTTGGAGTTCTTCGATTTGAAATCGACGACTTCGGGGTTCTGGGCAGCGTGCGGGTGGTCGGCGCCGGCATAGACGCGCAGTTTCGAGAACTGCTTGCGGGCCAGCGGGCTCTCGCCCGGCATCATGCGCTTCACGGCCAGCTCAACCACGCGCTCGGGAAATTTCCCGGCGAGGATCTTCTGCGGCGTTGTGGTCTTGATGCCGCCCGGGTGGCCGGTGTGGCGGTGGTAGACCTTGCGGGTCATCTTGCGGCCGGTCATCGCGACCTTGCCGGCGTTGATGACCACAATGTGGTCGCCAAGGTCGACGTGCGGGGTGTAGTCCGCGCGGTGCTTCCCGCGCAGGCGCAGGGCGATGTAGGAGGCAAGGCGGCCCACAACGACGCCTTCGGCGTCGATGACCACCCACTTGTTCACGGCATCTGCCGGTTTAACGGAAACGGTTGTCATGCTCCGGCTCGGAGCCTTTCTCGGTCTGAGTTAGGTCTGAATTTCGAACGCGTGCAGCTACAGTCGACCCCCGCCCTTGTCAACAGCGTTGGGGAATGGGCGGGCTGGTTCGCGCCGGCCCACGGGATATGGGCCCGGAGATGGTAAACCAGCGTTAGGCCCGATTGAGCGAATCCAGAGGCTTCCCACTGCTGATTTCAGCATTTTGGACGATGCGGGGACGCTCACCTGGCCGCTCGGGGCAAACACTCCGTTCCGTATGGCTCCGGCTTCAATCAGCCCCGCCGCCGCCATCTCCGCCCCCACCGCCATCGCTGTCGGAGGCGCTGTCTTTTGAGTCGGCATCTGGCTTGTTCTTCACGCCCGGAAAGGAGCCGCTGGCATCCGTTGGAACGGGAACAACGGGACCGTCATTACCATCCCTGCCCTTTCGCACCCGCTTCGGCGCGCCGAACTGCGAGCTGAGCAGGAAGAAGGGTGCGACCGCGAGGCCGATGATCAGGATGATCAGTCCGGTGCCGAGAATATCGTTCATGGACGCTGTCTAACACGCCCGTGACAAGCCGCCAGCGCGAGGACAATCGACGGGACCGAAACGGACCTCTAACGTTCGCGGAACTAGCCCGCCGGAGGACAAGCTGATGAATCGCCGATCGTTCATGATGACCGGGGCAGCTTCTATGCTGGCGCCCCATTTCCTCGCCGCGAATGCGGAGATGGCGGCGGCTGACTATCGCGCGTTGGCGGCGATCCGTGATCTCGGGCTGGCCGAGAACACATCCGAGGTGATGAAGACGGCCAGCTACATGATGGACGTGCTGGGGCCGCGCCTGTCCGGCTCGCCGGGCATCCGGAAGTCGGGCGAGTGGGTGGTCGAGAAGCTGAAGGGCTGGGGGCTGACGGGGGCGGCGCTGGAGCCTTGGCAGACTGACCCGACGGGTACGAACAACGGTTTTCCGCGCGGATGGTCGAACGAGAAATTCTACCTGCACGCCACCACGCCGAACGCCTTCCCGATCAGCGGCATGTCGATCGGGTGGACGCCGGGCACCAACGGACTGGTGAGCGGCGAATGCGTCATGGTCACCGAGACAGACGAGGCTGAGCTTCGCGCCAAGTACTCCGGTAAGTTGCGCGGCAAGTGGGTGATGGGCCAGGCGCCGATCAACATGCGCGCGCAGTGGGAGCCTGTAGCCAAGCGGCTGGGCGACAGCGATCTCGACGCGCTGGAGAACCCTGCACGGCCGCCGGAGAATGGCTCGCCGCCTGGATCGCCCGGGCCGACAGGCCCCAATCCGAATGCTCCGCAGCCTTACAACCGCAATCTCTTCTTCTTCGAGGAAGGCGCGCTCGGTGTGTTCTCGACCAACAAGGGTCATGGCGTCGTCAACGTTCTTGGTGGCGGGCGGACGGATGACCCGGCAAGACAGCTGCCGCGCATCGCGATTGAGGCGGAGCACTATGGTCGCATCGCGCGCTCGGTGATGCTGGGCCAGCCGGTGGTGGTCGAGGCGGACATCCGCAACGCCTGGTACGACAACCCCGCGATGTTCAACGTGGTCGGCGAGATCCGCGGAACGGAGTTTCCGGATGAAGTGGTGATGCTCGGCGCACACTTCGATTCCTTCCACGCATCGACTGGCGCGACGGACAACGGCGGCGCCTGCTCATCGATCATGGAGGCGATGCGGCTGCTGAAGGTCACCGGCGCGCCGCTGAAGCGCACGGTCCGCATCGGGCTGTGGAATGGCGAGGAACAGGGGCTGATCGGCTCTCGGCTTTATGTGGCGCAGCATTTCGGCGGAATCCGGGGCGTGCCGACGGCGACTAATCCGCGTGGCGAGGTTGGCCCGGTGAAGCGGGCGCACAGCCGCTTCCAGGGCTATTTCAACATCGACAATGGCGCTGGCGCGATCCGCGGCATCCACTCCCAGGGCAACCGGGCGATCGTACCGATCCTGCGCCAGTGGCTGGAGCCACTGCGCGACATCGGCGCGACTCACGTCTCGCAGCTCACCCGGGGCGGAACGGACCATCTGTCTTTCGATGCGGCGGGCCTGCCCGGCTTCCAGTTCATCCAGGATTCGCTGGAATACGAGCCGAAGACGCACCACACCAACATGGACTTCTTCGAGGCCCTGCAGCCGGAGGACATGCGGCGCAACTCCGTGATTCTGGCCAGTTTTGCGATGATGGCGGCCAACCATTCCGGCTTCCTGCCCCGCAAGCCGCGCCCGGCGGCACGGTAAATCCATGCCGGGAAAGCGACTGCGACGCCCTGGCGTGCAGTTTGCTGAATGAGGGCGATTGACAATCATTCGCACATCAGTGCAAATCATTCGCATGATCATCTGCGTGTGCCGGGCCCTCAATACAGCGAAAGTGAACGACGCGATTGCGGCGGGCGCCCGCTCGCCTGCGCAGGTTCACCGCCACCACGAAACGACGATCAATTGCGGCAAGTGCTGCGAGACGGTTTGCGGAATGATCCGCGAGCAGTCCGGCGCGGATGCTCCCCGTGAAATGGTGCACGCCGAGTAGGCTGCTGGCGTCCAACTTGCGAACGAAAACTCCTCGCATTCTCAGAAATATCCAATAAAAACAACTTGCGAAGCGTCGAGAGTTGGCGTCTTTGAGGCCTCTCGTGCGTTATGATCAAAGCGGCCGCCTCTCCCGCTGCGCGGTCCACAATTCAAAGGAACAGCGCCATGAAGGGCGACGCGAAGGTCATCGAATTCCTGAATCAGGCGCTCAAGAACGAGCTGACCGCGATCAACCAGTATTTCCTGCATTCCCGGATGCTGCGGGACTGGGGCGTCTCGGAACTGGCCAAGAAGGAACACGACGAATCGATCGAGGAGATGCATCACGCCGACTGGCTGATCGAGCGCATCCTCTTCCTCGAAGGCCTGCCCAACCTGCAGGACCTCGGAAAGCTGTTCATCGGCGAGAACGTTAAAGAGATTCTCGAGTGCGACATGAAGACGGAGCAGATAGCCATCCCCGTCCTCCGCGATGCGATCGAGCATTGCGAGAAGGTGCGAGACTACGGCTCACGCGACCTCTTCTACAAGATCCTCCACAATGAGGAGGAGCACGTCGACTACATCGAGACGCAGTTCGATCTCATCAACCAGATGGGCATCCAGAACTACATCCAGCTGCAGTCGAAGCCGAACGCCAGCCAGGCGCTTGAGTAGTTTCTTTCCGCGACGACACACTTGCGGAAACTGGCAGTTACCACAAGCTGAGCATCAGGCCTGCGCAACCACAGGGACCCGCGCCGATGCTCACGATTGAACAGCTTCAGGCAAAGGTTGCTTCGCAGAAGACGGTCCTGCCCGCGCTCTATGGCGATGTCGATTTCGACATCAAGCCGGAGCGGTTTGCCGATGAGCCGGTGATCGAGGGGCAGCCGAAGGGCAAGCTCGACCATATGCGCGCGGAGGTGCTGGCCGACGCGACGAAGGTGGAGCGCATGCGCGCCTACACCATGCTGGGCGACACGGTGGCGGATGCCTATGCGGCTCTGATGCCGACCTATGGATTCCGCGGCCTGACATCAATGCTGACGCAGGCATGCGATCACGGCATCGAGTCTGTTCCGGAGGCGCCGCTCGAACTGGTCAACTTCATCCGCGCCATGGAGGCGACGCCCGACTGGGTCGACATGAAGCTGGTGGAAGAAGGCGCGCGGCAGAGCCGCGAAGACGCCGCCAACTATTCGCCCTTCGTGATCCGCGGCGCGTTCATCGCGACCTTCATGAACAAGTACTCCGCCCTGCCGATGGCGCTGACCGGCACGCTGTCGCACGACACGGCTGCGCGGCGCGTGAAGGACACGGCGAGCTTCTTCATCACTTCCACCCTGCCCGGCGCACTCGAGCGCTTCGGCCCCGGCTTCAAGTCCGCGGCGATGGTGCGACTGATGCATTCGATGGTCCGGTTCAACGCGCTGAGGCGCTCCAACGTGTGGGACGTGAAGACGTTCGGCATTCCGATTCCGCAGGTGGACCAGATGCCGGCGGGCCTCATCGGCACATTCCTGCTGGCGTTCAAGATCACCGGACAAGGTCGCTTCGAGTACACCGAGGTGGAGCGGGCGCGTGTGGAGTTGTCGCGCTATCGCTGCTTCCTGCTTGGACTACCCGAAGAGCTTGCGCCGGCAACACCGCGCGAGATGGTCGACATGATGGTGCGGTACGACCAGACGCTGCGCAAAGGGTTCGACGATGCAACGTGCGGAGAGCTAACGCGCGCGACGCTGGCGGCATACCTGCCGGCGGACAAGTCACTCGGCAGCCGGATCTTCGACAGGATCGAGCGGCGCTTCTCGAAGATCTTCTTCCTGCAGGCCTTCCTCAATGGAGATACGAACAAGGCCGAGGCGATGGGCGTGAAGATCACCGCCGCCGACTGGGCGACGTTTTTCGCATGCGGCGCATTCATTGGCGTGCGGAAGGGGCTCTATGCGATCGCGTGCCGGCTGCCCGGCGTCGCGAAGGTTGCGGATCGCATGCTGGTGCGGAAGCTGGAGCGCATGCTGGCGAGTTATGGACACGCCGCGCATACGACGGACGCAGCGGCGTACCGCCCGGCTGCTGTGAGGCAGGCGGCGGAGTAGGCGGGCTCTGTCAGCGCGGCGGAACAACAAGCCCCTTCAAAAACGCCGCATACATCCCATGCGCCTTGGCCGTGAGCTCCGGGCTGTATCTCACGCGCCAGTCCTGGGCCTCAATCTCGTCGAAGGCGTGCGTGGCGCCGTCGAAGAGTTCGACATTGATCGGCTCGCCGGGTGTCTTCATGGCCGCCAGCGTGCGCGCTACGTATCGACCGCCGACGACGGAGTCGCCTGTGCCAACGATTGCCTGGACCGGTACATCGATCCTCAGGCCACGGCTGGGCGCTAGCGCGCCAAAACCTTGCCAGGGGTAGAGGATGAAGGCGCCGACGAGGCCGTCGAGCGGTTCGTCGCGCAGGCCGGAGAGGCGTGTGACTTTCTCGGCTTCCGCGCCGGGCTGCAAGGCCATGGCATCGAGCACGGTCCAGCCGCCATGGCTCCAGCCGGCGGCGGCGATGCGGCTGGCGTCGGCCCAGCCTTGGGTGCGCACCCATTCGAGCATCGCGTAGAGGTCGCCCGCGCGCTCGCGGCCCCAGAGCTGCAGGCCGGTGCAGACGGTGGCGTAGGCTTCGAACCTGTCGATACGGCGGTGGCCATAGCTGTCGACGACGAGCACGGCCCAGCCGGCGGCGCGCGCGGTATCGGCCCATCGCGCCTGCAGGTTCTTCATGCCGCCGCAGCCGTGAAACTGCAGCACGACGGGGAACGGTCCCTCGCCCTCCGGCATGTAGAGTTCGGAGCCAACGAGCAGCGCATCGATGCGTTGCTGCACGGTCTCCCTTGCGAAGGCTTGCGGTGCGAGCGCCATCAGCATTCCTGCCAGCGCGACCAGTCTCGCGACGACTCTGAACCTAGGTGGGCGGCGGGCAACCACCAAGCCCCGTTTTGCTGCATCATGACCCATGACGCCGCCGCAACTCGGCGAGCAGCGCCTGGTCGAAGTCACGCGATGTCAGGTCGCTCCAGCTGGCGATCTCGCCTTTCAGCAGCGCGCTCTGCTTAGCAGACTCGAATGTCTCGCCGGGGATCAGATTGAGTTCGTAGAGGCGCTGGGGCGAATAGCCGGTGAGCACCCAAGAATAGTGCCAGCCTAGCCCTGCAACTTTAGCAAGCTCGTTTGTGCAGTTCGAGGTGATCGTGTTGTAGAAGCGCGCCTGCGTCGCGACATCGCGTGTGCCTTCGAGGAGCAGGCGGAGGAAGTTGCGCTTCTGGCTCTCGTCGAGCTGCAACGGATAGACGTAGACGTCCTTGTCCAGGAACGTCACGCGCCGGGTCAGCAGTTCGCGCGCAGTGGCCCAGATGTAGGACAATTCGTAGCGATTGAAGGCGCCAGCAACAGCGTCATAGGTCTCACCCTGCTCCAGCCTTGCTTCGACAGTAAGGCAGACAACGCGGTCGCCGCCGAACTCAAACAGGATGAGCGTGTGGGCTGCATACTCGCCGCCGGGCTGCGGTTCGACCACGAACCAGACATCGCGCAGATTATCGAATGTGTTGGCGAAGGTAGTTACGTCCCACTTGTCCGGTCCTGCGGACGTGTACGACCAGTCGGCCACGTGATCGAGTGCGAATGCGCCGGGCGAGAGCTGCACGTTTGGCATGTGCGCGAGATTGTCGACCCAATTGCGATCGAGCCGCGGCTCGGCGAGCAGGACCGGCGTCACCAGAATTGCGAGCAAAGCCGCGACGGCGACACCTGCGGTTCGCCATGGCCGTTTCCTGGTCCAGTCCCAGATGCGCATATGACCCGTTTCCCTGAGGGGACAAAAGCATGTGTGCTGCCGCCTCGCAAAGGTTCGATTCCAGTTGCTGTGTGGCGCAGCGGCGCACAAGAGTTGCGAGGGCTCACACGTGGGGATGGCGCGCCCTGAAACGTGGATCAGGGAAATCGGTATGAAGAGGAAGTTGTTGATCGCGGCGGCGGGATCCGTCGCGCTGATGGCGCCAGCCGCTGGCGCTCAGGACGCCGGGCAATATGTCCGCCCGTACTGGTGGGACAAGCCGGTGGTCGAGGGGCTGGGCCGTGCAGTCATCGAGGTGGCGCCCAACCGCGCGCGATTCGATCTCGCCTTCGTGGAAACGGATGCGAAGTCCGACGAGGCGATGAAGAAGGCGGTGCAGCGCTCAAAGATCGCCTATGATGCGATCAAGAAAGTCGCTGGCGACAAGGCGCGCGTGACAACCAGCGTGAATGTGAACGCCTACTACAAGCAATACCGCGACAAGGACGGCCTGGTTCAGACCAATCAGCGCGCCGATCAGGTGGAAGGCTACGAAGCGCGCGTGTCGATGACCGTGCTGCTGACCGATCCCTCGCTGGCGGGACGTGCGCGGGCGGCGGCGCTGGCGCTTGGCCCGCAGGACATGAACCCGATCTATATCTACCTCGAACAGACGACCGACATGCAGCGCCGGGCGCTCGATGAAGCTGCGAAGGATGCTCGGGCGCGCGCACAACTTGCAGCCACGGCCGCAGGCGCCCGCCTCGGCGATCTTCTCGTCGTTCAGGAAGGAAATGACAGCTGTATGGGCGGCTGGTCTAGCGGACAGGTGGCTCGCGTTCTTGGCGGCGACAACTACAGCTACAGCGCAAGCGCTCCGTATGCTCCCCCGCCGCCGCCCCCGCCGCCTCCGCCGCCGGTCGCTTCAGGCCAGGTCGGGCGGCAGCAGATCACGATCTCGGAGCGCGACCTTGCAGGGCTCGACCTGCCAAGCGATGCGAGTCCGCAGACGATGCAGGCAAGCGTCTGCATGATCTGGACGTTGGCGAAGTGATCGGAAGCCGCCAGCCCTTGCGCGCAATCGCTGGGCTGGCGGCATTCCTGGCTATTGGCCTGATGTCTGCCTGCTCGCTTGAACCGACCTTCCGGGACGGGCCTCAGCGCGAAAAGATTCCCTGCTACACCGAGGAGCCAGTCACCTATCTCCACATCGCGTTCGATGGCCACAGGGCAATCGTCGTCGATAAGGGCGAACAGATCACCTTGAACTTCGTGCCTTCCATTTGGCCACGGATGGAGGACGTTTACGAAGGTGAAGGCTACATCCTATCCATAGACCCAGAGGCCGGTATGCTTCGACCAGATGGCTCCGGTGTTGGACCGTGTCACTAGCGAGGCGCCTTGACCTCGCCGCATTCTTCGATCAAACACCCGCGCCTCGGACCAACCTCTGCTTCGTGAGAGAGCCATGAAACGGCGCTACGAAAATCAGACCGCGATGACTGACCAGCTGGCGCTGGTCGATCGCATCTGCATGGAGGGATAGGAGCCGAGCCGGCCTTGCCGGATCACACCGAACCCTCCGCGCTTCTCGCCGGAGGGTTTTTTGTTGTCCGCTCGGATGACAACCCGCCGGAGAGCGCGGAGGGTCTGCGAACAAGGAAACGCAGACATGAGCACGTTTGAAGTGTTCGAAACGGCGGCCGGTGGCCGCATCAAGGCCTGGGTGAAAGGCGTGCCCGTTGAGGACGCCGCCCGGGAACAGCTGGAAAACGTGGCGGGATTGCCGTTCGTGCACTCCCACCTCGCCGTCATGCCTGACGTCCACTTCGGACGCGGGGCGACCGTTGGTTCGGTGATCCCGACCAAGGGCGCGATCATCCCGGCCGCCGTCGGCGTCGACATCGGCTGTGGGATGATGGCGGTGGAAACCACGCTGCGCGCAGAGCACCTGCCGGACTCGCTGGCGAAGCTGCGCTCGGAGATCGAGCGTAAGGCGCCGGCTGGATTCGGTCGAAACGGGGAATGGGGCATGATCCCGGACTCCGTGGCGTCGCGTCTGCGCAATTCCGACCTGAACGAGCGGCTTGATCGCATCCGCGACAAGCACCGCAAGATTCCGAACCACAAGTTGGGCTCGCAGCTCGGCACGCTGGGCTCGGGCAACCACTTCATCGAGGTCTGCATCGATGAGCGTGGCTTCGTGTGGGTAATGCTGCACTCGGGATCGCGCGGCACGGGCAACCAGATCGGGCAGTACTTCATCGAGCAGGCGCGTCGCATGCTCGAGACCCGTGTGCTCGGTTATCGTGTGCCGGATCAGGATCTCGCCTTCTTCGTCGAGGGCGAGACGATGTTCGACGACTACATCGAAGCGGTTGACTGGGCGCAGGACTACGCGCGCGCCAACCGCGAAGCGATGATGGAGCGGACGCTGCAGGCGATGCGCGAGCATCTGCCGAAGTTCAAGCTCGGCAAGCACGCGGTGAACTGCCACCACAACTATGTGGAGAAGGAACACCACTTCGGCGCCGACGTATGGGTTACCCGCAAGGGCGCCGTGCGCGCTGGCGACGGAGAGCTTGGCATCATCCCGGGTTCGATGGGCGCGAAATCGTTCATCGTGCGCGGCAAAGGCAACCCGGACTCGTTCTGCTCGTGCTCGCACGGCGCAGGCCGCGCAATGTCACGCACCAAGGCGAAGGAGGCATTCACGCTGAAGGATCACCGCGAGGCGACCGAGGGCGTGGAGTGCCGGAAAGACCAGGGCGTGATCGACGAAACGCCGATGGCCTACAAGGACATCGACGCCGTGATCGCGGCGCAGTCCGACCTGATCGAGGTGGTTCACACCTTGAAGCAGGTTGTGTGCGTGAAGGGTTGAGGTAAGGCGCTGCGCGGCAAACAGCTGTCGCGCGGCGCTATCCGTCTGACCGGACTCAAGCCTACTGGTTCGCCCAGCGCGTGTTGGGAACGACCGCCACGATGAACACCTTCGATTTGAATCGCCAAGCTTTCACGCGATAGCTGGAGACGCCATCGTGGGCGAAGTAGTCGCCCTGAACGTTCACCTTTGGAAACTTCGCGATGAAATAGGCAAGCGCCTGAGCTTCATCCGCAAACCTGATTTCGATCTCAGTCAGGCAGTCGCAAGCAGGACTGTTGAAGAAGTATACAGTTTCGGTGAACGGGGCGCCGGCTACCCCGACGGTGAAGAAGTTGACGTCCCCGTTGGCGCGATGGTTCAGCTTTTTTGCAGCGAGAAGGTCGATGAAGCCCTATCTCGGAAACTCGAAACCAATCCCGGCGATCTCGGCCGGAAACAGCTCAGGGTAGGTATAGACATGCCCCGGCGTTTCAGGGGGCGTCTGAGCGCTGGCCAGCGGCGCTCCGAGCAGCACAGCCACACCCAGCAGTGCGAAAAGCAAGCGGCCCATGACGTTCGCTTCGCCTCCCCGCGTATGGTCCCTGTCGTCTGCTATACCGGCATGCCGACGGAAAATCACGCTGGCGGATCAGTTCGTGGTCAGGCGCTTGATTGGATCAATTCAGGTTGATGCTGCCATTCCCCGGTCGGGTTCTCGCGGTTCGGTCTTGGCAATCCTTGCCGAGTTGCGGCAGAGCTAGAGGCTTCGGATACGAGGATTCATGCGCCAGTTGATCCTGCTTCGCCACGCCAAGGCCACGCCCGGCTCCGACACCGGCGAGGACTTCGACCGTCCGCTGGCGCAGCGCGGGCGGGACGATGCGCCGGTGGTTGGACGGGCGCTGGCCGAGGCCGGTGCTGCGCCACAGATCGTGCTTGTGTCGGCGGCGCGGCGGACGCGGGAGACATGGGAGCTGGTGGCTCCATCATTCCAGATGGCGACGGTGCAGTTTGTTGAGAAGCTCTACCTGGCGCCCGGCGACGTGATTCTGCGCGAAGCGGAAGAGGCGGGCGTCGCGAACGTGATGGTGATTGCGCACAATCCAGGACTGCACGAGCTGGCGAGCCGGCTGGCGCACCGGATGAACGCGATTGAGTCGCGGGTGCGGGCTAAGTTTCCGACAGCGGCGGCCGCGTTCTTCACGCGCAAGGACGATGAGGCTTCCTGGAAGCTACGCGACTACATCACGCCGAAGGATGCGACGGATTAATCGGCTGTCTGCGCCGCCGGCTGGACGATGAGGTCGCCGAGGCCTTCGAGGGACCAGTTGGCCCAGAGGCCGTAGAGATAGACTGCGTAACCTGCCAAAAGGATCACACCCGTGAGAATGCCGACGCGGCGGTGCAGGAAGATGATGATCGTGATCAGCACGGCGGCGGCCAGCATGGCCCAGTGGCTGAAAGCTGTGAATTCCGGGCTCAGCTGATCGCGCGGAGCGAGGATGGCGACGACGCCACCCGCGCCCAGGATGTTGAAGATGTTCGAGCCGAGGACGTTGCCCATGGCGACATCCGATTGCTTCCGCACGGCCGCGGCGATGGTGGCGCTGAGTTCGGGCAGCGACGAGCCGACGCCGAGGATGGTGAGGCCGACGATGGTGGAGCTGGCATTGAGTTCGTCACCCAGAGATATGCCGCCATCGACAAGCATCTGAGAGCCGAGCGGCATGCCGACCAGGCCGATGAGGATCAGCATCACCATGCGCCAGGCAGGCGTCGCCATGATGGCGAGCTCTTCCTTGGTGTCTTCGGTCGTGTCTTTCCGCGCGATTGACCATGCGATGATTACATAGGCGACAAGGATCGCGATGAAGGCCATGCCGACGATCTGTGTCAGGCCGAAATACATCGCCACGCCGATCCAGCCTGCAGTGCAGGCCAGCATGAAGAGCGCGGTCGCCCGCATGCGCGGGGCGTCTGTGGTGATCGGGAAGATCAGCGCTGGGAGCGCGAGCACCAGCAGGATGTTCGCGATGTTGGACCCGATAATGTTCCCGTGCGCGAGGCCGGCGCTGTCACTCAGCGCGGCCTGCGCCGAGATGAGGAATTCGGGCAGCGAGGTGCCGAAGCCGACGATGACGATGCCGACGAGCAGCGGCGAAACGTTCGACTTGTAGGCAGCCGTCAGCGCGCCGCGGACCAGACAGTCAGCGGAGTAGATCAGGACCAAGAAGCCCATGACCAGAAAGACTATCGCGCCGGTCAGCATGGCGGCTTCCCCGCTTCAGGTTTTCCGAAGGGAGGCCTAGTCGATGCGACGGTATTCGATGAGATTGAGCAGCGAGAATACGCCTACCACTGCAAGAATCGCCCACACAGCCGCCATGAAATACGCCTTTCAGACTTGGGTGTGACAGGCGATGTCCTGCCACCTGCTTTCGATATCCACTCCATACAGGGCTAAGTCCACGTGAGAAAGCCTCGGCTTCGCGATCGCGTCTTTCAGTCCTGGTTCCGGTTGAGCCGGTCGCTGACGCTGGGGGTCCGGGGAATCGTGGTGGATGCGGAGGGGCGGGTCCTGCTGGTGCGGCACACCTATACGCCGGGGTGGCATTTTCCCGGCGGGGGCGTCGAAAAGGGCGAAACCGCGGTGCTTTCTATGCAGCGGGAGCTGAAGGAGGAAGCGGGAATCGAGGCGGCGGCGAGCGCGATCCGGCTGCTCTCGGTGCACGCCAATCACAGCTTTTTCCCCAACGACCATGTGCTGATCTACCGGATCGATGCCTGGACACAGGGCGAGCCGACCAGTCGAAACGAGATCGCAGAGGTGCGGTTCGTCGATCCGCTGATGCCGCCAGAGGATGTTTCGCCCGGAACGCGGCGGCGGCTTGACGAGATATTCGCGGGCGCGGACACCAGTGAACTCTGGTGACAGTGGCTCTCCAGGCGCGGCGACCGTCTTTTGATCGCGTCTCGGCCATTGATTTGCGGTAATGTTTGGTCATGACTGCCGCCCAGATTGCGGAGGACAGGATGCGGCTTGCATTTGTGATTGCCGGCGCGGTGACGCTGCTGGCGAGCTGCGGGCCGGAGGACGCCTTTGCGCCGACTGCCGTCGGAGCGGTCTCGCTGGAAGGCGATGGCGCGCTGATCACGGCGGCACAGAAGATCAGCGACGCAATCGGCGGGTGCGAGGCCCCTGCGGATGCTCAGCTGGAGTCGAAAGTGGTCGGACTCGAGAGCGGGTCGATCGTGATGCTCGGCTGCAGCCAGGGCGCGTACGCGGTCACCCACAGATTGTTCGCCGTGGCGGGAGAGTCGCTTCAGCTGGCCACCCTGCCCGACTATGACGCAAGCGGTTGGTTCGCGAGCGACCAGGCGAGCACGGCGGAGATCGACGCCGGTACAGGCGTGCTGACCACGCTGCGCAAAAGCGCGGGACATGGCGGCTGCGGGTCCGAGGGGCGGTATCAGTGGGATGGCGCACGCTTCGTGCTTCAGGAACTGCGCTGGCAGGACTGCAGTGCGACGACGCCGCCCCCCTTTCCGATCGTCTGGCCGCTGCAGCAGAACACGGTGGCCGACCCCGATGGCGCGACGCCTGTGCCGTAGGCGCGCGGGCGCAATCTCAGGCGCGCAGGCGCGCTGAGGTATGCGCAAACATGTCTGGTTTGAGGAAAGTCGAGGCGGGCCGCGGGCGTAGGTGAGCCCGCGCTTGTGCTGCCGCCTGCGCTGCGCTTCGGCGCGCCATGTCGACGGGCGCTCTTTATGGCCAGAAACACCCACCGCCTCATGGTGAGCAACGCGAAGCGCGTCCGTCGGACCTTGGGTTGCGAGGAGAATACGCTAGAGACGCCTAAAGCGCGCGCGGATGATTGCTTCGGGATCGGCGGCCCAGCGGGCGAGCGCGATGAAGCGGCGGCTCAAGTGGAAGGGCGTGCGATGGCATGCGCCGCCATAGGTG
>JBBAUA010000042.1:0-10356 GCA_040398465.1 Hyphomonadaceae bacterium
AGACCAGAGGCCAGACATGAGCACGAAAACCGCCACCAACGTGAAGGGCCGCGTGAGCCAGGTCATCGGCGCCGTCGTCGACGTCGAGTTCGACGGCCACCTGCCGGCGATCCTGAACGCGCTTGAGACGATGAACGGGACGACCCGCCTCGTTCTCGAAGTCGCGCAGCACCTCGGCGAGAACACGGTTCGCACGATCGCGATGGACTCGACCGAAGGCCTCACGCGCGGCCACGAAGTCCGCGACACGGGCGACGCCATCTCGGTGCCGGTCGGCGAGGCCACGCTCGGCCGCATTCTCAACGTCATCGGCGAGCCGATCGACGAAGCTGGTCCGGTTGACCGTTCGGTCCTGCGCGGCATCCACCAGCTCGCCCCGGCCTTCGTCGACCAGAAGCCGGTGCCGGAAATCCTGCCCACTGGCATCAAGGTCGTCGACCTGCTGTGTCCCTATGCGAAGGGCGGCAAGATCGGCCTGTTCGGAGGCGCAGGCGTCGGCAAGACCGTGCTGATCCAGGAGCTGATCAACAACATCGCGAAAGCCTATGGCGGCTACTCCGTGTTCGCCGGCGTCGGCGAGCGCACGCGCGAAGGCAACGACCTCTATCACGAGATGGTGGAGTCGGGCGTGAACCAGGCCGGCGGCGGCGGCAATTCGCGTTGCTCGCTGGTGTTCGGCCAGATGAACGAGCCGCCGGGCGCGCGCGCGCGCGTGGCGCTCACCGGCCTCACCATCGCGGAAAACTTCCGTGACCAGGGCAAGGACATTCTCTTCTTCGTCGACAACATCTTCCGCTTCACGCAGGCGGGTTCGGAAATGTCGGCGCTGCTCGGCCGCATCCCGTCGGCGGTGGGTTACCAGCCGACACTCGCGACCGACATGGGCGCTCTGCAGGAACGCATCACCTCGACCACCAAGGGCTCGATCACCTCGGTGCAGGCCATCTACGTGCCCGCCGACGACTTGACCGACCCGGCCCCGGCCGCCTCGTTCGCCCACTTGGACGCGCAGACCGTTCTCAACCGCGCGATCTCCGAAAAAGGCATCTACCCGGCCGTCGACCCGCTCGACTCGTCCTCACGCATCCTCGATCCGAACGTTGTCGGCCAGGAGCACTATGACGTCGCCCGCGGCGTCCAGGAGATCCTGCAGAAGTACAAGTCGCTGCAGGATATCATCGCCATTCTCGGCATGGACGAACTCTCGGAAGAAGACAAACTGGTCGTGGCGCGCGCCCGCAAGATCGAGCGCTTCCTCAGCCAGCCCTTCTTCGTGGCCTCGCAGTTCACCAACCTCGACGGCCAGTTCGTCGCGGTGGAAGACACGGTGAAGGGCTTCAAGGAAATCCTCGACGGCAAGCACGACGACATTCCCGAACAGGCCTTCCTGATGTGCGGCAAGATCGACGACGTGATCGCCAAGGCCCAGAAGATGGCCGCCGAAGCCGCCTGATCTGGCTTCCAGCCAACCTGTCTTGTATTCCAGAGGCGGTTGCAGCGTGCGACCGCCTCTCTTGCTGTCAGGGGAGCAGGCATATGCGGATTGTTACGATCCTTGCCGCTGCCTGCCAGTCTCGCGGCCTGTTCATCGGGGCCCGTTTCCACCTCGGGTCTGGTCTGGTCCGTAGCAGTGGAGCGCCGCCGGTTGATGCCGTCGCGACGGCGCTTCAGCGGGTTTGTCCTCGGCTTCTGGAGGATCCCGCCCGTTGCCCCTAGGCTGCGCTGGCCAGCGGGTTCGACTGGCACGATTTTTCGGGCAACGGTGTCCGTCCCGTCGCTTCGGCCATGGGTGTCAGCATTTCCGAATCGTCCGGTGCGTACGTTGTTGGGTTCGCTATGGAGCTGCTTTCGACTCAACAGTTTCAGCGGCAGTGGGAAGTGATCCGTGATCTGGCCTTTGTCACCGTCCCCCCTTCCAAGACCGTGACCGCGCCCGGCGAGAATGGAATCTACGGATGCAGCGATGCTCCGCCCCGGATTGTCCTGGTCACTCTGTGCAGCGCCGTCGAGGCGCCGGAAACGCTTGATTACAGCGGTACGAGCTTCACGCGTCTGGGCCGCGCACAAGCCCATGCAGAAGTACGTGTCATCGTGAACAAGGAAGATTGCGGAGCAACGGAACAGCGTATTGGGCCATAAACCCGGGGGGCGCCGTTGGGGATCACCAGATTGTTGGCGCACCCAGCGCCGCAATGGAGGGATCGCGCGTCACCACACTCATGTCTTCGAGGATGGCCTGCGCAGCGAGGATGCGATCCCACGGGTCACGATGGATCAAAGGGAAGCTGGCGGCGCATTCGGCGTGTTCTGGCGTAATGGATAGTTCGCGGCAGCCAAGGTCGAGAGATTCCACCGCGATAGGCAAAGGGAACGGCGTCATGCGGCCGAGCGTTACCTGAAGCCCATACTCGTAGACGGAAACGGCGCTCATCCAGATTTCGTGCGCGGGGTCCAGAATCTGCCGCCTGGCATCCGCCGATAGCTGGTTCGACCCCTGAAGCGCCCAGATCAGCGAATGTGTGTCTAGCAGCAGCCGCATTGGGATCAGTCGCCGGCTTGGCCTGGAAAAAGTGGGCCATCGATTGCATCGGCTGGGTCTGGAGCGAAGACCTCATAGGGCGTCTCCTCCGTCCAGCCATATTTGGCCTTCAGCGACCCGAATTGCCGTTTGGGCTTGGTCTCTGCACCCACCGCCACTATCCGCACCGCCGGAACGCCATCCCGCGCGATGATCACTTCCTCGCCGTCCAGCGCCTTCTGGACGAGGCTGGACAGCTTGGCCTTGGCTTCGGCAATGTTCATCTGGGTCGCCATTGGACCAACATAGTCCAAGTGGTTGGTCCAAGCAAGATCACCTTACATGAGGACTGTTTCGGGTCGGATATCTGGCCTGCAGGTTAGTTGAATCGGAGGGACCCGCATGAAGCGGCTGGCGATTTCACTTCTCGCACTCGGCGCCTGCAGCACCACGCCGCCGCCGCCTCCTCTGGGCGATGTGGACCTCACCAATGCGGGGCTGATGCTCGCCATCGAGATCTGCCATCGCAACATTATCGACGGCGTGCCGATCGCGCAGGCCGTCGGCGAGGCGGCGCGCGGGCGCAAGCACGAGCCTTCCACCATCTACAACGTGGTGACGGGCATCTCGCCGCCAAGCTGGAAGCTGGATGGGGATGTGCTGGTCGGGGCCAACGATCGCGGCGGGTGCGAGATCTACATCGCCTCGGGCAACGGGCCCGAGGCGCGCAAGCTGGCCGTGTCCACGCATCTCGGCATGTCGAGCCGCAGGTGGGCGAGCATGCAGATCATCGCCGCGCCGCCGGGCGAAGTTCGCGACGCCGTCTGCACGGTCGACCGCATGCCCGAAGGCAAATCCGTCGGCGTAGTGATGACCTCGCGCCTGGACAGCAATGTCACCGACAGACGCACCTTCGCGGCGACCGTGCTGCAGGCGGACGCCGCCAGCTGCAGGTCGCGACAGATCCCCTAGCCAGGCGCGGCGAGCGCCGTCTCCATCACGCGGTCCCGCCCGGTGGCGATGTCCTCGGCTGTGAGATCGACGCGAACATCCGGGGTCAGCCCGGCATCCGGCGGCGCGCCAGGCGGGAAGCGTCCGATCAGCGGCAGGTCGGCCTCAAGGCCCGAACCGGGCAGGCAAAGGAAGAAGAACGCGCCGCCATTGATGCCGCGCTGGTTGCCGCCAGTCGGTTGGCCGTAGAGCCGGCCCAGGCCGCGCGACTGGATCTGCTGGGCGAACTGGAATGTCGCCGAGCTGTTCTGCGCATCGGTCAGCACGATGACGCTGCCCGTGAATTGCGGTCCTTTCGGCGTGATCACCGCCACGTCGCCGTCGTCGGCCTTCAGACGATACCAGCCATCGCCGAGATCGACAGCGTCATCACCCCAGTCGCGGAAAGACTTGTCCCATGTGTCGAGAAAGGGATCGAGGTCCGCCGGCGTCTTGCGATACCTCACGCGGCGCTCATCGCCGTCGAGCTTCAGATCGCGGTCGATGAGGCGCGCAATGATGCCCTCGCCGCAGTCGAGGCCGCCTTCATTGCCGCGGAGGTCGATGACCAGACGACGCGCCTTGCTGCTCACCAATTCCGACATCGTCGCATCGAGCCAGCTGCGCCAGTCCCAATTGCTGTCATAGAGCGCCCAGTCCGGCATGGTCAGTATGCCAACGCCATCGCGCATCGTAAACGTCCATGCCGCACGGTTGCCGTCATTCCCGCTGACACGCAGTGCAGCCTTGCGTTCGTCCGGACCATGAGGCGCAACCGTCACGCCGCGCTCCACGCTGCCGGGCGCACGGACGTGCAAGTTGTAGCCGCCAGGCGATACCGGGAAGATCAACGAATGAAAGACATCGAACGTCTCGATGCGATCATAGCCGCGCACCTCGAGAAGCGCGCGACGCTTGTCGTCATTGTTCCCGTCGGCGCGGGCAAAGGGCAGCAGCGTTGCAAGAACCTGCTCGGTGGGGATCCCGTCAATGCTGCTGATCACTGTGCCGGGCGCGAGCGTGGCTTCACCCGAAAGGTTGTGCTCAACCACAATGCGCCCGCCCAGCCAGCGGAAATGGAAGGGCAAGAAACTGCGACGCTGAAGAAGCGCGGAGGCGGCCTCGTCCGACTGGTTGAAGAAGTTCGCGTAGGTGTGCCCGCATTTCACCGTCCCTAGGAAGCGCGACAGTTTAAGGTAGGCCCGGCCGAGCGATTGGTCTGCGCTGAGGTCGCGTTCCAGCTGATCGAAACGCGCCGCCATCGCTTCTGGCGTGTTGTATCGGTAGAGACCGGGATGCAGTAGCGTGTAGGCGCGGCGCAGGATGGCGACATCGCCGCTAGCGTCCGCGCCGGTGATCATCGGCCCGGGACCAGCGCCCGGCGCAGTCGGCGGGCCAAGGCTGGAGCAGGCGGCCGGCGCGGCGGCAATCGATCCAAGCAAGGTCCGGCGGGTCAGCAAGCTCATGACCGTTCTACGCCACTCCCCAACACGCAGTTCACACGTCCATCAAAGCTGGCACGCGTCAGGCGATGTCGCTAGTGTCGCGACGTCGGGAGCACTTCATGAAGACCACGGCCAGCCTGCTTGTCCTCGCCACAATGGCGATCGCTCCCGCCTACGCACAGCGTTCCGCCGTGTCAGCCAACCTGTCGCCAGCCGCTGCCGCAGAATCCTTCAAGCAGGCCGTTGTGGGCGTGTGCGTGCCCGCCATCAGCGGCGATGGCGTCAGCGCGCTTGCACTGGCGCGCGAAGGCAAGGTGCAGCCGACACAGGACGCCGAGACGCGCCGGCAGGCTGGCGCCGCGCCGGACGAAACGGTGTGGGACGTCGCCGATGCGCGCGGCGTTGTCACGATCCGCGAGCGTGCCGGGCAGTGCGTTGTGATGGTCTACGGCCCGGCGACCGGGCCGACAGTCGCGGATGCGACGCTGGCGCTTGTGCTGCGAGGCTTCGAGGCGCTGGCAGGTCCGGCCGACGGGTTCACGCAGACCCTCACCGGCCGCAGCAATGGCCGCCGCATGGTGGTCCAGTTGTCCGGAGCCAACCCCGGTGCGCCGGGACACCAGTCGAAGTTCAGCGTGGTCACCGCCACCGTGTCGCTGTCCCAGTAGAGTTCGCCCCGCAGCATGACCGATCTAGCCGTCTGGCTCGCCTGGTTTGGCGCACTCGCGTGGCCCGCACTGCTGGGGCTTGGCCTGTGGCGCGGGCTGAAGGCGGGGCGCGGCCCCGGCTGGATGCTGTGGAGCGCCATCGCCGCCGTCACGCTGATGTGGGCGCTCGGCATCCGCGCCTTTCTCTGGGAGCCGACGACCCTGGAGGTGCGCCGTGTCGAGGTGACGAGCCGCAGCTGGAGCGGTCCGCCCCTGCGCATCGGCGTGATTTCCGACACGCATACCGACGGCCCCCATGTCGGCATCGCTCGGCTGGAATCGATCATAGGCAAAATGAACGCCGAACGTCCGGACATCGTCGTGCTGCTCGGTGATTTCGTCGGCGGTCATGAAGATGCCGCCGGCCGGAGCGCGGACCAGCGCCGCGAGATCGGCGAGGGCCTTGCGGTCTTCGGCAAGCTCAAGGCGCCACTTGGCGTCTGGTCGGTGCTTGGCAATCACGACTGGTGGTATGACGGGCCAGTGGTGGAATCCGGCCTCGTAATCGCGGGCGTGCAGGTGATGGAGAACAGCCGCGCCCGCATCC
The DNA here is from genome assembly GCA_040398465.1 of Hyphomonadaceae bacterium. GTDB lineage: Bacteria > Pseudomonadota > Alphaproteobacteria > Caulobacterales > Hyphomonadaceae > UBA7672. Next base: position 6,208 of record JBBAUA010000042.1, read on the forward strand.
CGCGCGAGGGCGGGGCGTTCTGGATCGGCGGGCTCGCGGACTATGAATCGCGCCGGGCCCAGCCGTCATACACAAACACCCTCGCAGGGGTTCCCGACAATGAGCCCATCATCGTCCTCTCCCACTGGCCGGACCCGTTCGCAGCGGCGCCAGCCAAGGTCGCCCTGACGCTGGCGGGACATTCCCATTGCGGCCAGGTGAACCTGCCGTTGGTCGGCCGCCTGGTGCATGTCTCGCCCGGAGCAGAGCGCTGGCCCTGCGGCCTCTACGAGGACCGGGGCGGCTGGCTTTACGTGTCGGGCGGGGTCGGCACGTCGATCCTGCCGGTGCGCTTCAACCAACCCCCTGAAATTGCTGTCCTAACCCTGAGGGGCTTCTAGCCAGATTGCCGCCTTTACAGGGGTTTCAGGCCTGCTAGACCGGCGCGCGAAACAGGGGCCCGACATGGCTGACATGCTGCATTTCTCGCTGGTATCGCCCGTGCGCGAGCTGTTTTCCGGTGACGTGAAACAGGTTGATGCCCCAGGCGTCGAGGGCGAGTTCGGCGTGCTGCCCAAGCATGCGCCGTTCATGACCGTGCTCAAGCCGGGCGTGGTGCGCATCCATGAAGAGAGCGGCGTTACGCCGGTCTTCGTCCGCGGCGGCTTTGCCGACGTGACGCCCGCCGGCCTGACGATCCTGGCCGAGGAGGCGATCCGCCTTTCGGACGTCGATGCGGGTGCGCTCGACACGGAGATCACCAAGCTTCGTTCGGACGCCGCCGATCCTGGCGACGAAACCCGCCGCAAGCGCGCTGCCGAGCGTCTGGTTTATCTGGAAGCGCTGCGCGCCGCTGTTTCCTGAACTTGTCCCTGAACGTTGGGTCAGGGCGCTGCGGCCGCCCGGAGAGCGGGCATGCCTGCAGCTCGCGCGATAATCGAGCCCGGGTGTCTTCTTGGCGTGCCTTTCAGGGCGTACACTCCGCGACGACAAGGGCATTGGGGTGTCGCATGAAACTGATTCTGGCTCTGGCCGCGCTCGCGGCCTTTGGCGCGCAGGCCGCGCATGCCCAGGAAGGGCAGCAACCGGCGACTGGCAGCCTGAGACTGCTCACGAGCGGAACGCCCGCAGCGCCGGTTGAAGCGCCGCCTGCAGCTGTCGCCGCCCCTGTCGCGGCGCCCGCGCCTGCTGCGCCCTCGTCCTCCGCATCGGCGGCTGCGCCTGCGCCCGCAGCACCTGCCTACATGGGTCCGGTCGATTTCTCGCCTGTCGCCGTCGCGGACCTGATCGTCAAAGTCTGCCGCGCGTCCGTCAACGGCGATGGCGGAGATCTCTCTGCACGCGCCATGCAGCTCGGCCTCGGTCCGGCCAGCCCTGCGCAGGAGGAACTCTCGCGCGCCCTTCCGCCCGGCGCGGTCACCTGGCGCGTGCCGGCCGTGGACGGCGTCGTCTACCTGTTCGGGTATGGCGAGGAGCCGCTGAACTGCGGCGCCGCCATCCTTCGTCCGCTGTCGGAAGATGGGTTCAAGAAGGTCACGTCCCTGCTGCAGGATCCCCAGATCGGCTTCATGTCAGACTCGACGCAAATGCTGCAGGGCGAGGTTCGCTGGGAGCGGCTGAAGTCAGCCAAGGGTGAGTTCATCGACGTGATGGAATACCCGCCAAGCAGTGAACGCCCCGGCATCCTCCGCGCCGACTTTCTGCCCGACTGATCAGACCGGCGCCGTCCAACGCACAAAGCCCTTGGCGATTTCCGCATAGACCGCAGCCTTGAACGGGATGACGAGTCCCGGCGCATCCTCGAGCTTCGCCCACTTCCATGCATCGAACTCGACCGTGTGCCTGTCGAGCCGGAAGTCCGTGTCCGAGCCGGTAAAGCGGTAGGCGAACCATTTCTGGCGCTGCCCGTAATAGGGGCCGGTCAGCTTGGCCTTGAGTGCGGGCGGGAAGTCGTAGAATAGCCAGGGCTCAAACTCTTCCAGCAGTTCGACCTGATCAGGTTCGAGCCCGGTTTCCTCGCCGAGTTCGCGCAGCGCTGCCTGTGACGGCGTCTCGCCGCGATCGATCCCGCCCTGCGGCATCTGCCAGGCGTAGCGTACATCGTCCTTGCGGACGCCAGCGCGGCGGCCGAGCCAGACATGGCCCTGCTTCGAGAACAGCGCGAGGCCGACATTGGGGCGGTAGAGCGATGGATCGCGCCCACCCTGATGCGGCTGGGCCTCGAAGCTCACGATCGCGCCACGACCCCGGCGGCTGCCGAAGCGGGCGCCAGCTGGTAGCCTTTGGCCTTAAGGCTTTCAGCCCACAGGCGGAGTTGCTCGATGGTGACCGGGTAGGCAAAGCCCACGCCGATCGCGCTGCCGTTCTGGATCGCCAGCGCCTCGAGCGCCAGAAGCTCGCGGTCGATTGCATCGGCCGTCAGTTCGCTGTCCACGATGCGGTCTGCAACCGTGAAGTCGAGGCCTGTCTGGGTCGCCGCCTGGGGGAGGGCCGAGCGCGCCGCGCCGCCGTCATGCAGGAACACAAGGCCGCGATCCTTCAGCACTTTCATCACCGGCGTCGCCGCCGCTGCATCCGTCGCAAAGCGCGCGCCCTGATAGTTGGTGACGCCGAAATAGCCCGTCGCCTTGCCGAGCATCACGTTGAGGCGGCGCACATTCTCGTCCGGCTTGGCGCTGGTCAGCAGCGTCAGCGGCCCGGTGTCGACGTTCGGATAGTCATACGCTTCCATCGGCATTTCGAGCAGCACTTCGTGGCCCGCAGCGCGCGCCTTGTTGATCCAGTCCTGCAGGTTGGGCGCGTACGCCAGGAAGGACAAGGTCACTTCCGGCGGCAGTTCCTTGATCGCTGTTTCCGTGTGCCTTGCCGTCATGCCAAGGCCGCCCACGATCAGGCCGATGCGCGGCTTGTCGGCAGGGCCGGTGAAGGGGCGGGCATAGACCTGCGCGGGCGTGCGTCCGTCGGATGCGATCTTGGGAAGCTCGCCGGAAGGCGTGCGTTCCATGAAGCCAGCGATCGGCGCGCGCGCCAGCGCCTTGGGGCCCGTGCCCGCGTTGGAGGCGATCTCGGTCACCGTCATGCTCGCCTCGTCGCCGTCTTCGAGCAGCACGGCGTCCTCGTATTCGACGCCGAGGCTTGGCTCCTCGTTTTCGGCATGGGCGTCCAGCGCCTCGAGCGGCGAGCGGTTCTTGAGGAGGGGCGGCGGGCCGTCCTGTTCGGAATACAGCGCCAGCTCGACACGCGGCGCGCCGGCCGCCTCGTCGCCGAACAGGAAGGCTGCGCCCACGGCGCCCGCGCCGAGCATGCCGAAAACGGAGAGGCTGAGCGCAACATGGCTCAGTCCGGTGCGCACGACTGAACCGTCGGAATTCCGCGATGCGGCCATGGTGTCCTCACAACAAAACGAGCGGCGATTTTGGCGCTCGTTTTGTTAACATCGCGGAAATGCAGCTGCGTCGGTTTGGCCGCTGACCTCATTGTAAATAATGGCGATTTTTTGCCAGCAGGCTTCGGGGTCGGTCGTTTTACGCAACGACAAAGCAAAAAGCCCGGCGTTTCCACCGGGCCTTTCGATCTAACCTCCAGCAGATCCTACGGCGTGGCTGTCGCCGGCGCGGGAGCAGCCGCAACGGCGGGCAGGGCGGCCGGGTTGGCCTTGCCGGCGCGCAGCAGCGCAACCGCCTGGTCAAGCTGGTAGTCTTCGCCGGCATAGCCATCGGGCGGCATGTCGGCCGGAATGTGCGGCGGCTTGCGCTCGGCGCCCTGGTCATTCTCCAGCGCATTCGGCAGGGCCGACTCGCTGAAGCGCGCGGCGCGTGTCTTGAGCTCCGCAATGTCCTTGTCGGACAGTCGAACTGCTGCGACTTCGAAATCCGGTTCGATGCCGGCGCCCTGGATCGAGCGCCCGGCTGGCGTGTAATAGCGTGACGTGGTCAGGCGCATCGCGCCCTTGCCCGGTCCGAGCGGCAGCACGGTCTGCACCGAGCCCTTGCCGAACGAGGTTGTGCCCATGATCACGGCCCGCTTGCGATCCTGCAGGGCGCCGGCGACGATCTCGGCCGCCGAGGCCGAACCGCCATTCACCAGCACCACGATCGGCACGTCCGGGAAGCGGGCGGCGCGCACGGCGTTGTAGCGGCGCTGATCGCTCTCGCGGCGGCCGCGCGTGGA
>JBBAUA010000042.1:10456-19187 GCA_040398465.1 Hyphomonadaceae bacterium
GTTGATGGCCGAGCCAATGGCGCCGCGCATCTGCTTCACGGCGTCATTGAGCGGCAGGCCGACAATCGACTTGCCGTCGATGGCGGTGAGGAAGTCGCCCGACTTGATGCCGGCGCGTGAGGCGGGCGTGCCGTCCATCGGCGAGACGACCTTCACGAAACCATCCTGCGCGGTGACCTCGATGCCGAGGCCGCCATATTCGCCGGATGTCTGCGTCTGCATGTCCTTGAAGTCGTCGGGGTCGAGATAGGAGGAGTGCGGGTCAAGCGAGGCGAGCATGCCGTTGATCGCGGCTTCGATTGCTTCGGTCGATTCGAACTCGGTCACGTAGTTGGCCTGGGCCTTGGCGAGGATGTCGGCGAACAGGTCGAGCTGCTGGAACACCTCCGCCTTCTTCGCGGACTGGTTCGTTGTCACGGCGAAGGCCGAAACGCCGACCGTCGCGGCGACCAGACCTGCACCGATTACCGGGGCCAACCACCACTTGCGCATGCTGCGCTGCTCCTCTGTCATCGACCCGATGTCCCACCGTTACTTTGACGCCATATTCCCGAAGTTCAACATGCCTCGATGCCGCGACAGGCGATTAAAGCATCAACTTCCGCTTTTGAGCAGGCCCCGGAACGTCCGGGACAATTCAGCCGCGTTTGCCCAGCCAAGTTTCCGGGTCCACAGGCTGACCCTCTCTCCTTACTTCGAGATAAAGTTCGGGAGAGGGCGACTTCTGGTCGGCCATGCGGCCGATCGGCTCCCCGGCCAGAACCCACTGCCCAGCCTCGGGATAAAGGCTTTCCATGCCCGAAACGACCAGCAGCACGTCATTCCCGACGTCGAGGATGACCATCTGGCCGTAGGTGCGGAACAGGCCGGAATACTGCACGCGCGCGTCCATCGGCGCGATCACGGTCGCCGCGGCCCTTGCGGCAAGCGTGAGGCCCTCCTGCTTCTGTCCCTCGATGACCCGGCCGAACCGGCGCAGTGGCGAGCCCACGACAGGGTAGAGCGGCGACCCCGCCTTCGCCGTGGCTGCGGGTTTCGCGGCCGCCGTTGCTGGAGGCTTTGCCGCCGGCTTGACAGGCGTGGCGGCTGGTTTGGCCGCCGGCTTCTGTCCCGGCTTCACAGATGGCGCAGGCGGCGCCGACTTCGCTAGCCCGTCCAGCAACTCGCGCAGGTTGGCGGCCTCCTGCGCCAGCTTGCGCGCATTCGCCCGCGCCGCCGCCGTCTCCGCATCGAGGGATGCGGAGGCCCGGCGCTTCTCCTCGGCGAGCGCCGCGATCTCCTCGCGCCGTGCGCCGGCTGAACTGGTCGCGGCGAGCAGGTTGGCCTGCTGCGCGCGGGTCGCCGCGGCGAGATCATCGATGGTGGCGATCTTCGCGCGCAAGTCGTCGGCATGGCCCGCCAGCGCGGGGGCGGCGTCTGACATCAGGATGGCTGCGCGAATGGCGCTAGACACATCATCGGGACTGGTCGCCAGCGCAGGCGGCGTCCGCATCGTCATCAGCGCGGCGAACAGGTCTTCCATCACGGCCTGATCCGAAACCAGCGCCTCGCGCGCCGCGCGGGATTCGTCCGCCAGGATCATAAGCTGCTCTTCGGCTGCATAGGCCGCTTCCTCGCCGCCAATGGCCTCGCTGGCAGCTGCAACCAGATCAGCGTCGATGTCGGACACCGCCCGCGCGGCCACGCTGGAGGCCTGCTCCAGCGCCTTCACGCGCGCCAGCGCTGCATCGCGCGCGACCTCGGCCTGCCTCAGATCGTCCTGCGTGAATGTGCGCCGCGGCTGGCCCACGGCAGGGGCCGCCAGCAGAACGAGGATGATGAGAAGCCACCGCATCATTCGCGGTGGTAGGGTGATCCGGCCTCGATCGAAAGGGCCCGGTAGACCTGCTCGGCGATCATCACGCGCACCAGCCTGTGCGGCCATGTCTGCACGCCGAACGACACGGTGTGCCGCGCGGCCTTCGCAACATCCGCCGACGTGCCGTCCGCGCCGCCGATGACAAAACTCGCCGCGTCCTCGCCGCCATCGCGCCACTTCGCCAGCCGCTTCGACAGGTCCTGCGACGACCACGCCTCTCCGCGTTCGTCCAGCCGGATCAGCACGCCCTGGCCATGCCGCGCCAGCAGGCGCTGGCCTTCATCGTCCTTCGAGCCTGAAGCGAGTTCGATTTCCTCGACCGCGCGATAGCCCAGCGACTTTCCAGTCTTCTGCGCACGCGCGAGATAGTCGTCGACCATCGCGCGCTCCGGCCCATCCTTCATGCGCCCGATACAGAGGATGCGGATGCGCAATAGAGGCTCAGGTCGCGGCGCGCGCCGTCGTTGGCGTGTCGCCCGCCCAGATGCGCTCGAGATTGTAGAACTCGCGCACTTCCGGCCGGAAGATGTGAACGATCAGGTCGCCCGCATCGATCAGAACCCAGTCGGCATTCGGCAGGCCCTCGACGCGCACTTTCGACGCGCCGGCTTCCTTCAGCTTCTGCGAGACATGGTCCGCCAGCGCCGACACATGGCGCGCGGAACGGCCGGAGGCGACAATCATCGCGTCCGCCATCGGCGATTTTCCGGCCAGCGGAATGTTGAGAATGTTCTCGGCCTTGTCGTCATCGAGCTGCTGCACGACCATCGTGGCAAGCTCGAATGCGTCGGGGGATGTCGGCTCAACTGGAGCGGGGGCCTGCTTTGCCGGCGCGGGCTTTGCCGTGGCTGTTTTCGCCGGACGCGCTTTTGCGGCGGCCGGTCCGGTCTCGGTGGTCTTGCCGGTCCGGGTGGGGCGACTGACTGACAGGGCTTTGTCCTTTGTACTGATTGATCGTCGGGAAGTTATCACGTGGGGCGACCCCCCGCGAGAGGGAAGGGCTGTCTCGTTTCAGCCATGGGCCAGCGCCATAGGGCGCGCCGATCCCAGGCAAATTCAGAAAAACTAAACCCCAGTTATACTACCAACTTAGTCGAGTTTAAGGTTCGGTCTCATCACTGACGCGGGGGTCGCCCCGTTTTCGTTGAGGACGGGACATGAAAGCGCAGCGCAATTCTCAGAATTTCCAGTCGGGTAACCATATCCGTTACGGCATTTCGATAGCGGCGCTCGCCGTTTTCTGGTCGGCGCCGGCCTTCGCCCAGGGCGAGACCGCTGCCGAAGTCGCCGCCGACCAGACCGGCCCAGGCGCCGCCGATGACCAGCCGCCCGCCGCCACGCCGCAGCCGATCCAGTCCGGCGACCGCGTGGTCGTCACCGCCCGACGCGTCGAGGAAGACGTGCAGGACGTGCCGATCCCGGTGGCGGTGCTGAGCGAGGATTTCCTCGCCGACACCGGCGCGTTCAACGCCGGCAAGATTTCGTCGTTGGTGCCCTCGGTGCAGTTCTATTCGACCAACCCGCGCAACTCCGCGATCAACATCCGCGGCATCGGCTCGCCCTTTGGCCTCACCAATGACGGCATCGAGCAGGGCGTCGGCCTCTATGTCGATGGCGTCTACTACGCCCGCCCCGCCGCCGCCGTGATGGACTTCATGGACGTGGAGCGCATCGAGGTCCTGCGCGGGCCCCAGGGCACGCTCTACGGCAAGAACACCACGGCCGGCGCGATCAACGTCACCACCCGCCGGCCGGAGTTCACCGCCTCGACTGACGTCGAACTCTCCTACGGCAATCTCGGCTACCTGCAGGCGAAGGGCACGACCACCGGCCCGCTAACCGACACGCTGGCCTACCGCCTGTCCTTCTCGGGCACGCAGCGCGACGGCACCATCTACAACGTCGCCGATGAGGACGATCTCAACGACCTCAACAATATCGGCGCTCGCCTCCAGCTGCTCTGGGAGCCCGCGCCCGATCTCTCCTTCCGCCTCACGGCCGACAACACCGTGCAGCGCCCGGAAGGCTACGCGTCCGTCTTCGCCGGCGTCGTGCCGACCCGGCGCGCGCTCAACCGGCAGTACGCTGCCCAGGCGGCCTTCTTCAACTACGCCCCGCCTTCCACCGACGCGTTCGACCGTGTCACCGACCTCGATTCGCCCCACCGCTCCTACTCCGACTTCGGCGGCGTCGCGCTCAGCGCCGACTGGGATATCGGCCCCGGCACGCTGACCTCGATCTCGGCATGGCGCTACTGGCTGTGGGATCCCTCCAACGACCGCGACTTCCTCGGCCTGCCGATCACGACTGAATCGGCAAACCCATCGAAACAGTACCAGTGGCAGCAGGAGTTCCGCTACGCCGGTGACATCAACGAGGATCTCGGCTTCGTCGCCGGCGCCTTCTGGTTCAACCAGGTCACCAAGACGCTCGGCCGCCAGGAGCAGGGCTCGGCTGCGTGGCGCTTCCTGCTCAACCCCAACGCCGCGGCTGCAACGCCAGGCCTGCTCGACGGCTATGGCCAGAAGACCAGCATCCTCTCGGACCACACCAGCGCCGCGCTGTTCGGCCAGCTCGAATGGAATGTCACTGACCAGCTCCGCATCATCCCGGGCCTGCGCTTCAACTATGACGAGAAGAACGGCTTCTACAATGCGGTGGTGTTTGGCGGCCTGCAGACGACCAATGCGGCGCTGATCGCGCTCCAGCGCGGCGTGCTGTCGCCGCTGAGCTACGAGTCGGAAGGCGAGGAGGACAACATTTCCTACAACCTGACCGCTGCCTACGACTTCGCCGACAACATTCACGGCTATGCGACCTACTCGACCGCGTTCAAGACCTTCGGCCTCAACAACAATGGCGTACCGCTCGATTCGGCCGGCAATGTCGCCGTGCAGCTCGCCACGGTGAAGCCGGAAGATGTCAAGCACATCGAGATCGGCCTCAAGACCAATCCTGCGCCGGGCATCACCGCCAACGTCACGGCCTTCCACACCACGATCGACGACTACCAGGTCAACGTCGTGAACGGGCAGGTCAGCGTGCTGCGCGGCTATCTCGCCAACGCCGAGCAGGTGATCGTGCAGGGCGTCGAGTTCGACGGCGCAGCACAACTTGGCGACAACTTCTCGCTCTATGGCAACGTCGCCTGGACGGACGGCAAGTTCGAAACCTTCACTGGCGCGCCGCCTCCGCTTGAGCTCGCCGGCGGCACGACGGGCTTCACCGATCTGGTCTCCGGCCTGGTCGTCGACCCGACCGGGCAATTCGTCGACGCATCAGGCACGCGCCTGCCCGGACTTTCCGAATGGGCGGCCTCGATCGGCGGCGAATACACGCAGCCCGGCGCGTTCGGCGGCCGCACCGGGGAATACTTCGCCGCTGCAGACGTCAGCTACCGCTCCGAATTCTCCTCAAGCCCGACCGAGTCGCGCTTCCTGAACATCGACGGATACTCGCTGCTCAACCTGCGCGCCGGATTCCGGGGCGACAATGGCTGGGATCTCTTCGCCTGGGGCCGCAACGTTCTCGACGAGGAATACTTCGAGATCCTTTCACAGGGCGGCTCCAGCTCCGGCTACTATGCCGGCCTGCCTGGCGAGCCCCGCACCTATGGCGTCACGCTGAGAGGGAGTTTCTGAACCACGCGAATTCCGCGCGCCCCCAACCTTTCAAGGATGGCGGCGTCGCGGATAGAGGGGCGGGTCGCGACGGCGCAGCCTGCCGGTCCCGGCCCCCCGTCCGGATTGGGATCTCTTCCAGCGGCCGCGCCACCGTCCTCAGCGGCCCGCCCCTCGACCAGTTTCAGCTGCGCACGACGTCCGCACGCGCACGATCGTATGTGAGGCTCCCCGGCTCAACGGCTTCGCCGCACTCCGAGCAGGTCATCACCGGCGTGAAATTCTGTCCGCACGCCGTGTGCCGGCGGCCGCTCTTGCGTAGCGGCTTGTCGACATGCGTTTCCGCCCAGTGCGCCATCATCGTCAGCACCGGCTGCAGCGCGCGCCCGCGCTCGGTCAGGCAGTAATCATGGCGCGGCGGATGCGCTTCGTACTGCACGCGCTGCATCACGCCATGCTGCACAAGATGCGACAGCCGTTCCGAAATGATCGCGCGGGAGGCGCCTGTGGCGCGCTGGAACTCGTCGAACTTTGTCGCTCCGCGAAGTGCATCGCGCAGGATCAGCACCGTCCAGCTATCGCCGATCACCACCATCGCCTGCGCCACGGGGCAGGGAACCCGGTCGATCTCGCTCCAGCGCATGGACGCCTCCCAAAATCGTGCTCGACCTGTGTCCCGCCAGCAATTGACCCCCCGGCGGACGGCGGGCATGGGTTGGTTCAGAAAATGAACTTACACCGGTCGGGGAGGGCCGCACAATGGTCAGTGTCAAGTCACGACACCCCGCCATGCGGGCGATCGGTCTGGCCGCCCTTGCGTCAGGGCTGGTCCAGCCGGCCCTTGCACAGCAGGCGCCTGCCGCCCCCCCAAACCCGGAAACCGTCGCGGCCCCGGATTCCAAGCCTGCATCAGCCGAAGGCGTGCAGAGCTTCGACGCCGCCTATTTCCGCCAGTACAACCCCGTCACCGCCGCCGACATCGTGAACCGCGTCCCGGGCTTCGAGATCGACGATGGCGAGGCGCTGCGCGGCTTCGGCGCCACGGCCGGCAACGTGCTGGTCAATGGCGAGCGGCCGTCCTCGAAAGTGCTCATCTCGGAACAGCTCAAGCGCATCCCTGCCGAGTCGGTGATCCGCGTCGAACTGATCTCGGGCTCGGCCTCCAATGTCGATGTCCGCGGGCAGACGCAACTGGTCAACGTGGTCATCCGCCAGTCCAAGCAGGGCGGCTCGCCGGTCAGCTGGGTGCTCGACGCACGCGACATCCAGTATTCCGAGCGCGTGGGCTGGGGCATTCAATTCACCAAGGGCTTCGCGCTCGGCCCCGACGCCGACCTCTCGCTCGACCTCCAGTTTCCAAACCTGCGCGGTCGCACCGAAAGCTTCGAAAGCGTGCGCAATCCTGCCGGCGACCTGCTGCTCTATCGCGAGCAGTTCGGCCAACCCAACCAGATCGGCGTACAGGCCTCCGGCGTCCTCAAATGGCGGATGAGCCCGCAGGACACGCTGAGCTTCAACGCGCAGGTGGCGCCGACCTGGAACACGACCAATATCGGCTCGATCGATTTCACGCCGTCTGGCGCGTTCGATCGCGGCACGTTCGGTCTCAATGAGTTCGAGAACAACTACACCGCAGAAATCGGCGGCGACTGGGAGCACCGCTTCTCCCCCGAACTGTCGGTGAAGGGCATTGCCCTCGCCACCTTCACCAATGTCGATCAGGACGATGTCTTCCGCATCTTCAGGCCCGTCGGCGGCAGCCCGGCCCTGGTCAATACCCAGGCCATTACCCGCACCACCGAAGCGGGCGAGCGTGTCGGTCGCGGCATCGTCACATGGCGTCCGACCGGCGATCACACCATCGATATCGGCGTCGAGGGCGCGTTCAACTTTCGCGAGACGACGCTCGACATCTTCAATAACAGCGGCGCAGGGCCTGTCGCCCAGTTCCTGCCGGTTTCCGATACGCGCGTGGAAGAAGCGCGTGTGGAGCCCTTCATCACCGATGTCTGGAAGATGTCGCCGCAGCTGACGCTTGAGTCGGGCTTCATCTACGAATTCTCGCAGATCAAGCAGTCGGGGGACGAGGTGAAGGATCGCGAATTCTCCTATCCAAAACCGCGCGCCACGCTGACATGGCAGGCCGCAGAGTCCGACCAGGTCCGCGCGTCCATCATACGCGAAGTCGCCCAGCTCGATTTCGTAGAGTTTGCCTCCGCCATCAACGTCGTCGACGCCTTCAGCGTGATCGGCAACCCGAACCTTGAACCTGAGAAGACATGGAAGGCGCGCGCCGAGTGGGAACACAAGTTTGGCCCGCGCGGCGCCCTGACGCTTGTCGTCTTCCACGACCAGGTCGAGGACGTGCAGGATTTCATCCCCCGTACGATCTGCGTGCCGGCGACCCCCGGCGCACCGATTCCCGCACCTTGCCCCACGACATCGCTCCGCACGTTTGATGCGCCCGGAAACATCGGCGATGGAACCCGCACGGGCATCGAGGTTCGTGGCGCCATGCCTCTTGCGCCGCTGCTCCCCAATGCCGAGATACGCTTCTCGGGCCTCTGGCAGGAAACAGACGTCACCGATCCCGTGACTGGCGAGAATCGCCGCTTCTCCGCTGAGAAGGATTGGAACTACAACGTCTCGTTCCGCCACGACCTGCCCGAACACAAACTTGCCTGGGGCGCCTCCACGCTGGGCCAGTCGGACCGGCGGGAGTTCAGGGTGGCGGAAGACATGCTGTTCGATCGTCCGGGCGCGCGCTTTGATCTCTTCGTCGAAAGCCCCGCCTGGATTCCCGGCGTGACGGTCCGCCTGGCCGCCTCGAACATCTTCCACCCGGAGGAAACCCGCACACGGACATTCTACCAGGTCGACCCGCTCGACGCCGTGGCGCCGCCGCGTTCCACAGGCAATGTTCGCCAGATCGAGGAACGCAAGCAGAAGGGCGGTCCTGAAGGAACGCAGGTCTTCTCGGTCCGGATGTCGGGAACTTTCTAAACCGCGAAAGCATCGTGCGGCCTGCAAAACTTTGCAGGCGGCTGTCGGAGCCGGTAATCATGGGCCGTCCTAGGCTCATGCGAGACGCCCCGATGATGTACGCCGTGCTTTGCTACAACAATGAAGAGATGGTCTGCGGCTGGACCAAGGAGCAGGACGACGCCGTCATGGCGCAGCTCTCCCAAGTCCATGACAAGTGGGAGAAGGCCGGCAAGCTGAAGCCGTCCATCCGCCTGCTGCCGACCTCTGC
>JBBAUA010000042.1:19287-22056 GCA_040398465.1 Hyphomonadaceae bacterium
CCTGGATCGAGGCGACGCTGACGTCGTCCCGGCCCCAGGCCGTGGCAGCGCTCCTGCGCTACTTCCGCAATCTCGATGACGCAGAAGAGGCCTATCAGGAATCCTGCCTGCGAGCCCTGCGCAACTGGACCGCAAAAGGCCCGCCGCGCGATCCCGTCGCCTGGCTGATCATGGTCGGCCGCAACGCAACACTCGACCAGAAGCGGAAGACGCAACGTCTGGTCGCAATGCCGGACGAGACGCAGGTCTCCGATCTCGAAGACGCCGAAACGCCGATGGCCGAGCGTCTCGACGACAGCCACTACCGCGATGACGTGTTGCGTCTGCTCTTCGTGTGCTGCCATCCCGACCTGCCGGCGACGCAGCAGATCCCGCTTGCTCTGCGCATCGTCTCAGGCCTCAGCGTGAAGCAGATCGCGCGCGCCTTCCTCGTCAGCGAAGCAGCGATGGAGCAGCGCATCACCCGCGCCAAGACGAAGGTCGCCGAAGCCGGCGTGCCGTTCGAGACACCGGGGCCGGTTGAGCGCAGCGAACGTCTCGCCGTCGTGATGCAGATGATCTACCTCGTCTTCAACGAGGGCTACTCCGCGGGTCCGAAGGACGACGCCCGCGCAGACCTTGCAGAAGAAGCCATCCGCCTCGGGCGCCTGCTGCTCCGCATGTTCCAGGCCGAGCCAGAGGCGATGGGCCTGCTCGCCTTGATGCTCCTACAGCACGCTCGCCAGCCTGCGCGCTTCGACGCAAACGGCGACGCTGTGCTGATGGAGGATCAGGATCGCACGCTATGGCGGCCCAAACTGATTCAGGAAGGCCTCGCCCTGATCGACAAGGCAATGCGCCACCAGCGCACCGGCGTTTATCTCGTGCAGGCCGCCATCGCCGCGCTGCACGCCCGCGCGCAGCGCTTTGCGGAGACGGACTGGAGCGGCATAGACGCGCTCTATGCCACGCTCGAACGCATGCAGCCATCGCCCGTCGTCACGCTCAACCGCGCGGTTGCGGTGTCCAAGACGAAGGGCCCGCAGGCAGCCCTCGACATGATCGAACCTCTGGCTGAGCGCCTCGCCAGCTACTTCCACTATCACGGCGCGAAGGGCGGCCTGCTGCTGATGCTCGACCGCAAGCGCGAAGCGCGTGAGTGCTTCGACCGCGCCATCGCGCTCGCCAACACGGCCGCGGAAGCTGCCCACATCCGCATGCATCTCGACCGCCTGATCGCCGAGAGCGAGAAGTCCGCCCGCGCCTGACGAACTGCTTCATCACTCGAGCTAAAAATTGCCACGAGAATTCCACGCCATGTCGGGACCCGCTCGCGTCGGACGTCCTCGGGATATGAAGACGGACACAGACACAGAGAAGAGAAGTCCCATGACCGCTCCGCAACACGAACTCGTCCTCGAACTCATCCTCGATGCGCCGAAGGAAAAACTCTATCGCGGCTGGACCGAGCCCGAGCTGATGAGGCAGTGGTTCGCGCCCGCGCCATGGACAACGCCGCACGCCGAGAACGATCTCCGCCCGGGCGGCGCCAGCCTCATCGTCATGCGCTCGCCGGAGGGCCAGGAGTTTCCCAACCCGGGTCAGTATCTCGAAGTTGTCCCCAACAGGAAGCTCGTCTTCACCGACGCCTTCGTCGGCAACTGGGTCCCGAAAGAGGGCGCGCCCTTCTTCGCCTGCGAACTCACCTTCGAGGACGCCGGCCCGGGCAAGACGAAATACACCGCGCGCGCCCGCCACTGGACGGCGGAAGCCATGGCCCAGCACGAGCAGGTGGGCTTCATCCCGGGCTGGACGATCTGCGCCAAACAACTCGAGGCAGTCGCGCAGAAGCTGTGACGCGATCGACCCGACACCCCGACATCCGGAGAATGCCCATGCGCTTCATCACGATCTTCAAGAGCGATCCCAACAGTAACGCGCCACGAACCAGCGATCAGGAAATGGCGCTGCACCGCGAGGAGATGGGCCGCGAGATCGAGAAGGCGATCGCCGCAGGAACAATGGTATCCACCGGCGGCATCGGCCTGCGCGAGACGACCGGCGGCCGCATCCACAACAAGGGCGGCAAGATCACGGTCGAGGCGCCGCCCAGGGGAGATGGCGGCTGGATGGCGGCGGGCGGCTTCGGCATCGTCAACGCAGACTCGCGTGAGGTTGTGATCGAAACGCTGTCGCAACAAATCCTCAAGCTGGGCGAGGGCTCGGTTGAGTTCATCCACTACAACCAGCTCTACCCCGCGCCAGAAGCAAGCTTCGCCCCGCCCACCTCAGCCAGCTATCCGGCGGGCGTCATCCCGTATCTCTCGTTCGACAACGCGACTGACGTGATTGCCTTCTACATCAAGGCGTTCGGCGCGAAGGAGATCGCGCGCATGTATGGCGAGGATGGCAAGCGGATCATGCATTGCCAGCTCGAGATCAATGGCGGCCGCCTGATGCTGTCCGACAATTTCGTCGAGTACGGCCTGCCGCCGACACAGCGCTCGCGCAGCTATGTGATGCAGCTGGTCGTTCCAGATGGCGACATCTGGTGGGATCGCGCCGTCAAGGCGGGCTGCCGCGAGACCATGCCCTTTGCGGTTGCGCCGTGGGGCGATAAACATGGCCATATGCTCGATCCGTTCGGCGTGACCTGGTCGGTCAGCTGCCCGGCGAAACGATAGGAGAGGGAGCGGTGGCGAGGCTTGGCGTCATCATCATGTCGGTGATCACGACGGCCGTCGCCGTCACGAGCTGCGGGCAGGGCGAGAGAAGCCTGTTCTCGGACAC
>JBBAUA010000042.1:22156-28695 GCA_040398465.1 Hyphomonadaceae bacterium
CCCATCAGCCCGATGACAAGATCGCCAGGCGGCGAGGGCAGGCGCAGGCGTGCGAGTGGGGAGAGGGTCATGACCTAGAGCGGCAGCCGCGCCTCGCGTGGCGCTGATGCATAGACGAAGCGTCCCGAGCCAGCGACATCCACGCGCCGGAAATCGAAGCGCCGATAGCTCGTGCTGTCGCCAACGGCGGCCGCAACCGCCGTGCGGGTCGCCTCGTCGGCGCCCTGCAGGGCTGCAGACAACCGGTCTCCAGACTCCGCCGCGACGAGCTCCGCATCGGACGGGTTGTACTCCTGCGCGTCAGCGCCCAACTGCTGCTGCCCCGCCTCGAAAGCACCCGGGGCCGCCGCTGCACGCGCGCGCCAGTCGGCAAACGCCGCCGCGAGCGCTGCTGCGTCGCCCACCGCCGGCAACGCGCCGATCTGGTTCGCCACCGATGCACGATAGTCGGTAACCGTCGCCGGCCCCGAAGGCGTGCTGTCCGGCGCTGCTTCGGTCGTGGGATCAGCCGGCGCCGCGTCGCCATGTTCGGCGGCAATGGCTGCAAGCTCTTCAGCGGGAATCTCGGGCGGGGGCGTATTCTTGGGCGCTGCGGCGACCGTGATCGACCCCTTGCCATTGGCGCTTGAAGCCAGCTCCGTCGGCTTGGAGCACGCCGCCACAGAAGTCATTGCAAGACAGATCGCCAACACCCGGTTCATCGCACGCCCTCTCAGACGCCGGTCACCAGCTTCGGCAGCAGGTCCGGCGAGGTCACCAGTGACCATGTTCCACCGGCGGCGACAACCGTCGCCTCCCACTCCTTGAGCATGTCGATATATTTTTGAGGGTCGGCCGGGTCAGACTTGATGACGTTGGCGGCGATCACATGGATGCCTGCAAGGTCGAGCTTGATTTCGGACGTGTCGCAAGCCTTGCCGTAGTCGGCCAGCATGTCCGAAAACAGCACGATGAACCGCTCTTCCTCCGGACGCTGTTTCAGCTCGAACGAGGCCTGCGCGAGGGCGCCCCGGATGTCGGTGTACTTCGCCGACTTCACCTGCGCCGCATAGGCGGTGAACTCCTTGAACAGCTCGCGCTTGGCCTCGGCGGCCAGGCTCGGCGTCGTCGGCAACTGGCGCTGGAGGATAATCTCTTTCTCGGAGAAGGAGCAGGCGCTGATCTGGCTTGCGCCGACCCAGTCGCCCGGCAGAAGTTTCGCCACCGTGATGTTGGCCATCTTGGTCGCGTCCGGCACCGCCTCGACATAAGTGCCCGACACGTCGAACACAAAGAACACCGACCGGTTGGTCGAGGTCACGAGACCGCAACCGGCGAGCGCAAGAAGCGAGAGGCCGCAGGCTGCGGCGGCAAGGCGGCGCATCATGATGCCTTCTCGAATTCCGGCTCCGGCTGACGCGACTTCTCGCGTTTGGATGGCCGTGGCGGCGGCGGGTCGTTCAGGACCAGCTCGTCCTCGGCCTGCCCGCGACGCTGCGGACCGCTCTCCCCCGTCGCCTGGCGTTGCTTCCACCATCGCTGCGCGAACAGCGGCAGGAAGATAATGAAGTCGTAGATCGCCAGCAGGAAGACGCCGATATTCTTGAACAGCGCCGATATCGTCTTGCAGATGAAGGACAGGAAGATCAGCGCGAAGCTGGCGAAGATCGAGATGATGAACACCGAATTGCGGATGATCGTCTCGAGCGGCAGCGCCGCCGCTGCCAGCAGCCATGGAATGACCCCGGCCAGGATCAACTGAGCAAATGTCGACAGTTCCAGCCCGAACACGTTCGCGCGTTGCGGCGCGTCGGCAGGGGCGGCCGCCGCAGGCACGTCTGCGCTCGGTTCTGGCGCGATCAGCACAGGCCCGATGATCTGGGCTGCTAGCCGGTCGGTCTCGCGGTCCTGCTCGATGATCTGCTCGCGCACGATCGAGAGCGTCATCTCCATGACCGAGAACAGCGCG
Organism: Hyphomonadaceae bacterium; assembly: GCA_040398465.1. Classification (GTDB taxonomy): domain Bacteria; phylum Pseudomonadota; class Alphaproteobacteria; order Caulobacterales; family Hyphomonadaceae; genus UBA7672. Next base: position 24,105 of record JBBAUA010000042.1, read on the forward strand.
AGGAAGGTGAAAGACACCACCAGCATCACCCGCCGCCCCGCCGCCGACATGGAATGGAAGGCCGGGATCAATCGCGTGAATCCGGCCGAGTCCATGAGGATCACGCCCGTCACGAATTCGAGGAAGATGACGATGATCGCTGCAAAGGTCGGCAGGCCGATGCCGCCAATGCGCGCGCCTTCACCGACGATCTCGGCCATTGGCCGCTCGATCAGGAAGAAGTTCAGGAACACGCCAGCCAGCGCGATGGTCGTGATCAGCACCGCGATCAGCCACGGCACGACGATCGACGCACGCGAAGCGATCTTCCTGCGATCCTCGGACCGCACGATCTCCTCGAACTCGATGAAAGCCTTGTTCACGTCGCTCGCATTCTTGTTGAAGTCGTGCTCGATCTTCACCAGCTTTTCGGCGACTTCCTTCAGGCGCGGGCTCTCGTTCCGGATGGTGATCAGCGCCGGGCGCAGCGGCGTCAGCTTGTCGTTCATCGCGCGCGCCGTGTTGGCAGCGATGTTCTTCTCGATCTTGGTCAGCCCCCGCGTCGACTCCATCGACGGCAGGGCGGAGCGGAAGGCGCGCTCGGCGGCGTCTTCCAGGTTGATGTCGGAAATCGCATTGGCGCTCGTCGCCAGTTCATGTGTCGCCTTGTCCAGCTTCTTCAGGATCGGTCCGGTCTCACGCGCCAGCTGCTCCGTCCGCTTGCCCATCTTCTCTTCGAGATGAAGCATCCGGTCCTGCAACTCGTCGGCGCGCTGCGAGGCGATCTTTTCGTTGGTCACCTCCCGGGCGCGGCGGCCGTGATCGAGTAGTGAGGAGCCCCAGCGGGCGAACATGTAGCCGAGGAAGAAGAAGGTCTGGCGCACGATCCGATGCATCGGCTCGCGACCGATCCACATCACGATGATCAGGCCGACGATGGCGAGCGCCAGCGGCCATCCATACGGAATGCCGAAAAAATCACCGCCGCCGGCGGCCACATCTGACGGGTTGGCCGTCGTCGAGTCGAGTTGTTGCACAGCCCGCCCTTCTGCTGCGTAAGGCCAGACCCCACCACCCGGCGTCTGCCTACCATATCGCGAGCGCGTTGGGGCGTTAGTGTGGCAGCGACGTTACTTTCCTGAAATGAAGGGCAGCGAAACGATCGGCTCCAGGGCCGACTACGGCCGGATCTGCCCCGTGCCGCGCACGACATACTTGAACGTCGTCAGCTGTTCAGCACCCACCGGACCGCGCGCATGCAGGCGGCCTGTCGCGATGCCGATCTCGCCGCCCATGCCGAACTCGCCGCCATCGGCAAACTGCGTCGAGGTGTTGTGCATCACGATGGCGCTGTCCACCTCGGCGAGGAAGCGTTCCGCCGCCGCCGCATCTTCGGTCACGATGCTCTCGGTATGCTGCGAGCCATAGCGCGCGATATGGGACATCGCGCCCTCAACACCGTCCACCACTGCAACCGAGAGGATCGGCGCGAGATACTCCGTTGTCCAGTCCTGTGTCGTGGCTTCCTTCATCGGGTGGATCGCGCGCGCCCGTCCATCTCCGCGCAGCTCGCAACCCGCCGCCTCCAGCGCCTTCGCCAGACGCGGCAGCAGGGCAGGCGCGATGCTCGCGTCGATCAGCATTGTTTCGGTCGATCCACACACGCCCACGCGGCGCAGCTTGGCGTTCACGATGATCGCCTCCGCCTTCGCGGGATCCGCGTCTTCATGGATGTAGGTGTGACACAGACCCTCAAGGTGCCCGATCACCGGCACGCGCGCCTCGTCCTGCACCCGGGCCACCAGGCTCTTACCCCCGCGCGGCACCAGCACGTCGAGCTTTCCATTCAGGCCAGCCAGCATGTGCCCCACAGCAGCGCGATCCGCCGTCTGCACCAGTTGGATCGCATCTTCCGGCAGGCCGGCATCCTTCAGTCCCGCCCGCAGCGCATCGGCAATCACCCGCGACGAGTTGAGGCTCTCCGAGCCGCCGCGGAGGATCGCCGTGTTTGCCGCGCGCACGCACAGCGCGCCGGCATCCGCCGTCACATTCGGGCGGCTCTCATAGATGATCCCGATCACGCCAATCGGGCCACGCACGCGCTCGAACGCCAGGCCATTGGGCCGCGTCCAGCTCGCGATAACCATGCCGACCGGGTCCGTAACGTCCGCTACCTCTTCGACACCCTGCGCCATTGCCGCGATACGTGCGGGGGTCAGCTCAAGCCGGTCCAGCATCGCGCCGGTGAGGCCCCTGTCGCGCCCGCCCGCCATGTCCTTCGCGTTGGCCGCCAGGATCGCGGGTTCAGCCGCACGGATACGCGCCGCCATCGCCTTAAGCGCAGCGGTACGCCGCTCCGGCCCGGCCTTGGCAAGCCCGGCGGAGGCTGCGCGCGCAGCATCGCCCATGGCCAGCATCGTTCCAGCAAGAACAGCGTCGTGAGCGGAGAGGGGCAACTGGATCGTCATGCGCGCTGCCTTATCAGGAGAGCCTGCGGATGACCAGTTATCGGGTCCAGTTGCGCCATGGCCGCTCATCGTCCCGCAGCAGGCCGTAGATCAGCGAATCCCGCACGCCGATATGCATCTCCCACTCGCCCCGCAACCGCGCCTCCAGCGTAAAGCCCAGCGTCTCGAACACGCGGATCGAGGCGCCATTGTCAGGGTCGATATCCGCCGTGATCCGCCGCGCGCCCAGCGTCTCGAAGGCCTCCTCCAGCGCCAGGGCCAGCGCTCGAACTGCGAGATTTCGGCCACGCGCCGACGGCGCGATCATGCATGCCGCATCCCACACATTGTTCTTGCCTCGCGGATAGATCGACACGCGGCCAAGGGCCGGGCCATCGGGCGTATCCGCGATCGCCCAGTTGATGTCGTCCTGCCCCATCCACTCGCGCAGCATCGCGATCGTTTCCGCCACGCTGAGGGTCGCCGGCCGTGTCAGGTAGCGGCAGCTGTCCTCATCGCTGAACAGCGCGTGCAGCGCCGGACCATCGACGTCCGGATCGATCGGGCGGACAATGAAATCACGGGGCGCGTCTTCTGGCATGGCATCGCTTACCATCGTCGGGGCCGCCTCGGGTAGCCTGCGGCGAGGGCTGTAACCCCTCGGATTTTCTCCCGTTCCGCCGTAGAGCAGGCGGCCGGGCAGGAGATTCGACATGGACCAGGTTCGCGACAACACCGCCGCCAGCCAGTACGAGTTGGATATCGACGGCGAGACCGTTTTCGCGCGCTACCGAAAGGCCGATGGCGTTCTCACCATCCTCTGGGTCGAGGCGCCCCCAGCCCTTCGTGGATCGGGCGCCGCTAGCCGCCTGATGAAGCTCCTCGGCCAGGAAGCCGCCGCAAACAAATGGAGCATCGTGCCCGTCTGCGGTTACGCCGCCGCATGGCTCCGCCGCAGCCCGGAGTTTCGCAGCCTCGTCGCCTGACCGGTCAACCCACCAGCACCATGTCGTCGACATGGATCAGCGCCGGCCGTCCGCGATAGCCGAGGATCGCCTCGAACTCTTCAGACTTGCGCCCGATCAACCGCACCGCGTCTTCCGAAGAATAGGCCGACACGCCGCGCGCCAACGTCGCGCCATCGGGGTCGATCACGTCCACCGCATCGCCGCGCTCGAACCGCCCCGCCACGGCGGTGACACCCGCCGCAAGCAGGCTCTTGCCCGTCTTCAGCGCCCGCGCCGCGCCAGCATCCACCCGCACCGATCCGGTCGGACGCAACGCCCCGGCCAGCCACTGCTTGCGCGCTGCATCGGGTGACACGTCAGCGAGGAACCACGTGCCCTTCGCGCCGTCAGCCAGCGCGGCAAGCGGTCCGCCATCCGTCGTGGCGTTCGTGCCCAGCGTGATCAGCGTCGAGCATCCGGCCGTCATCGCGATGCGCGCCGCGTCCAGCTTGGTCGCCATGCCGCCCGAGCCAACGCCCGCCGCAGCATTGACGCCCCCCGCCATCGCCACGATTTCCGGCGTCAGCCTGCGCACTTCCGCAACGTGCTTCGCGCCGGGGTTCGACCGCGGGTCAGCGTCGTAAAGCCCGTCGATGTCGGACAAGAGCACCAGCACATCCGCGCCGAGCATCTGCGCCACGCGCGCAGCCAGCCGGTCATTGTCGCCATAACGAATCTCTTCGGTCGCCACCGTGTCGTTCTCGTTGACGATCGGTATGGCGCCGCGCTCCAGCAGCGTCTCCATCGTCGCGCGCGCATTCAACCAGCGCCGGCGTTGCTCCGTGTCGTAGAAAGTCAGCAGCGCCTGCGCCACCGGCGCGCCATGCTTCGACAGCGCATCGTCCCACGCCCGCATCAGCCGTGGCTGCCCGGCCGCGGCTGCCGCCTGCTTCTCCTCAAGCCTGAGCTTGCCCGCCTTCATGCCCAGCGCCCGCCGTCCCAGCGCCACCGCACCGGACGACACGATCACGATCGCCTTGCCCTCGGCCCGCAGCCGCGCCGCGTCCATGGCCAGCGCCGCAAACCGTACGCCATGCGGCAGCCCACTCTCCTGGTCGATCAGGAGCGACGAGCCCACCTTGATGACGATCCGCCGCGCGGAGGCGAGGGGGGAGCTCACGGCGTCCACCCTTCCTGTTTTTCTTCCGGCGTCTTCTC
>JBBAUA010000042.1:28795-30770 GCA_040398465.1 Hyphomonadaceae bacterium
GATCCGCCCTTCGCCAGCAGGACGCGATCGCCCAGCTTGTCGAGGTCGGCAATCAGCGTCTCCTGGTCTTCCTCGAACACCTGCGTCCCCACCGGCACTTTCAACACCAGCGTCGGCGAGTCCGAGCCCGTGCGGTTCGCGCCCATGCCGTGCATGCCGCGCTGGGCCTTGTGGTGTTGTTGGTAGCGGTAGTCGATCAGCGTGTTGAGCCCGTCCACCGCCTCGATCACAACGTCGCCGCCGCGGCCGCCATCGCCGCCATCGGGGCCGCCGAACGGGATGAACTTCTCGCGCCGGAACGAGACGCAGCCATCGCCGCCCCCTCCGGACTTCACATAGACTTTGCACTGATCGAGGAATTTCATCGTGATTGCCTAATGGCGCGCGTGCGCGCCGGGGTGGTCTGCCAAACTAACCGGCGTTGCGCCTTCCGGCCATACGTAACGCGCCGCGGGGGAGGCCCTCTGTCGCCCCAGGCTGAACAGGTCCTGCCCACCGCTCGGCGCAAAGCCGAGCTTGCGCAGCACATTGCCCGAAGCCGGGTTGTCAACGAAATGCCCGGCCCCGAAAGCTTTCGCGCCCAACTCGTCGCGCGCCCAGTCCATCAGCGCCCGCGCCGACTCGGAGGCATAGCCCAGCCCCCAGTACGGCATGCCGAACCAGTAGCCGATCTCGTAGGTCGCGCTCTCTTCCCCGCCCACGCGCATCACGCCGCACGAGCCGACCAGCCCGTCGATCGGCGCGGTCACGGCAAACGCATGCTCGGCGCCGCTGTCCTGGCCCGCGCGCGTCATGTCGATGAAATCGTACGCTGACGCCATCGTGTAGGGGTGGGGCACGCGCCCGCACATCTTCGCCACGTCATACGCTCCGGCGAGATACGCGATCCGGCGCGCATCCGCTTCTTCAAACGGCCGCAACAGCAGCCTTGCTGTCTTTATCGCTTTCATCCTCGTCCCCATCCGGCCGTCCCGCACTCCCAGTTCTGGGCGGCCACAGGATCAGGGGAGAAGAAATGAAGAAGGGGAGGCGATCCGCCTCCCCTGATCATGTTTCAGGTTCGGACCGCTGCCTTGTGAGGAGCGATCCGACTGCAAAACGGGATCGCTTATTCGGCGTCCGACGGGACGATCGAGATGAACATCCGGCCCTTGGCGCCTTCACGGAATTCAACCTTGCCGGTTTCGGTGGCGAAGATGGTGTGGTCGCGGCCGAGGCCGACATTCTTGCCCGGATGGAACTGCGTGCCGCGCTGGCGGACGATGATGTTTCCGGCAAGCACCTGCTCGCCGCCGAAACGTTTCACGCCGAGGCGCTTGGAGTTCGAATCGCGGCCGTTACGCGTAGAGCCGCCAGCTTTCTTGTGGGCCAAAGGAGGCTCCTTCTCGTCTCAGGTTAGCGAATTACTTCGCAACGATGTCGGTGATGCGCACGACCGTCTGGTGCTGGCGGTGGCCAAGCTTCCGGCGGTAGGTGTTGCGCGGCTTCTTCTTGTATGCGGTGACCTTGGCGGCGCGGTTGTGCTCAACCACTTCGCACATCACTTTGGCGCCCTTGATCATCGGCGCGCCAATGTTGATGTTGTCGCCGTCGCCGATCATCAGCACTTCGGCGAATTCGAGCTTCGCGCCCACATCGCCGGCCAGCTTCTCGACCGTGATTTCCTGGCCGCCAGCGACCCGGTACTGTTTTCCGCCGGTCTTGATGACTGCGAACATCGGAATTCTCGTTTGTTTTCAGGGGGCCTTGCGGCCAAATAGCGTATCGCCACAGGGGGGCCTGCGGCGGGAAGCGGGCATATAGACGGGAGGGACCCCCGCTGTCAAACGCCAAGCGCGGGAATTGGCCGGATTCTCGGGCCCGCCCATCCGCCGCCGACCTATATCACCGGGCGCCCCATAACGCCCGAGACACCCTTCATGACGTTCGAGATCGACAGGCTGGTGCTGGTCCCTGACGACATCGACCTGTCCCG
>JBBAUA010000043.1:0-29976 GCA_040398465.1 Hyphomonadaceae bacterium
TCGCCAACCCCTACGTCGCCGCCTCCCGCGGCTTCATCGACGACGTGATCATGCCGCACAACACGCGCAAACGCATCATCCGGGCGCTCCGCACGTTGAAAACGAAGCAACTGTCAAACCCAGCGAAGAAGCATGACAACCTGCCGCTTTAGCCGCGGAAGCTATCCGTCGCCGGCTTAAGATCGCGGCATCGCGCCTCGCAGGAAGGGATCTCGCTCAGCGGATTCCGTCACGGGGCAGGGTCTTCTTTTTGCCCTGCGCGTTCATGAGCTCCTTGACCAGCGGATTGGGAAATCGCCGGGTCGGCGTGATGGCGTAGAACGTCTCTTTCAATCCGGGCAGGGGCCCGAACTCACGAAGGTCTCCCGCTGCCAGTTCGTCACGCACAACGATGGGTGGCGCGACCGCCATGCCCAGGCCCTCGCGTGCGAGCAGGCGTACCATCGCCATGTCGTCGACTTCCGCAGCGATCAATGGCGTGACGCCGAGGCGTTCGGCGAAAGCGTCAAACTCGCCGCGAATGTGGTTTTCAATGGTGGGGACAATCAGTGGGACCGTTTCCAGAAGGTGCTTCACCCCGGTTCGTTTTCCCCGCCCAAGAGGGCGGCCCACAAGACTGATTGGCTGGTCCGCAAGGATGTGCGGCGTCCAGGCAGTCGTCTCATCGCGCGGTGGCAGGGTATTGGTCAGCAGGACATCAATGTGATGGCCGTCGAGCATGTGGAGAAGCTCTCGCATTGAACCTGAACGGATCACGATCCGCGCGTCAGCCCGGCCCACGACAGGCTGCAGGAACGTTACCTGAAAGTTTCGCGATAGTGTCGCCATCGCGCCAATCCGAACCGTGGTTCGCTTGGCCGTGTCGAGGCCCTTTACAGCGCTGACAAGTTCGTGCCCCGCGTCGAAGATCGCTTCTGCGCGTTCAAGGACCAGGCGCCCAGCCTCGGTCAGAACAAGTCCGCGCCCGTGGCGGTCAAACAGATCGTGTCCAAGCTGTGCTTCGAGCGCCTGCACCTGCACCGACACGGCCGAGGGCGAGACGTTGAGCCGCTCGGCCGCCTTGGTGAGCGTGCCGGCCTGCGCAATGGCGAGGAAGTATCGGAGATGATGGTAGTTGAGTATGGTCATGTCGGTACTTATACAAAACAGAACGCTGCCTTGCAATATTTGAACTGGATGCAATGCAGCCCGGCGCCTAAGCCTCGCTCCAACCAAGTCTTTGGAGCGTCTTTTGCCTATCGTGCCATCCCCCCTGTGTAAGACTTGCGGCCAACTGAACCGGCTCGGGCATGCTTGATCTGTCAGCGAGTCTGGCGCTCCTGACCTCGCCTGCAGTGTTGTTCTTCTTCGTCGGCGCTGCAGCAGCCTTTGCTGGGTCCGATCTTGCGATACCCGAGCCGATCGCAAAGACGATCTCGCTCTACCTGATGCTCTGCATAGGCTTCAAGGGCGGGGTGGAAGCGGGTGCTGCCGGCCTCAGCAATGACTTCATGGTCGCAGGCGCGATCGGACTTGGGCTTAGCGCGCTCATGCCGATCCCGGCCTTCTTGATCCTGAAGCTGATGCCGGGACTCGATCGGGCAACTGCGTGCGCGCTGGCGGCGACCTATGGTTCGGTATCAGTCGTAACCTTTGCCGCCGGCCAGCAGCATCTGGCGAGCGTTGGTCTTGCTCCGGACGGCTTCATGGCGGCGGTGCTCGCCCTGATGGAGGCGCCTGCGATCCTGACGGCCATTCTGCTGCTCAACCGCACGGGCGTCGCTGAACCGGGACAACGCAGCCATGTGTTGAAAGACGCGTTCTTCGGGGCTGCCACTGTCATGCTCTTAGGCAGCTTCCTGGTAGGAGTCATCTCGGGCACGGCCGGCCTCGCCAAGATAGAGCTCTTTGTCGGTCCGCTTTTTCAGGGTGTTCTCTGCTTTTTCCTGCTCGACCTCGGGCTGGTCGCCGCCCGACGACTGATGGAAGGTGGGCGCAAACTGACCACATGGGTGGTCGCTTTCGCCATGGGCTTCCCATTGATGTCGGCCAGCCTCGCGCTGGGCATCGCCTATCTCGCAGGGCTCGGGGAGGCGAACGCCGCTATGCTCACGATACTGGCTGGCTCAGCTTCATACATCGCCGTGCCTGCAGCCATGCGGCTCGCAGTCCCCAAGGCGGACCCTGGCGTATTCGTGACGGCGTCGCTCGCCATCACCTTCCCATTCAACCTTACGCTCGGCATCGCCCTCTATACTGCTGCAGCTAATTGGCTGTGGGGTTGAAGCACGCGTGGTCAGCAACTGCTCAGCGCAGAAAGGCAGAAAGGATTTCTCCGGTCATGTTTCAGGGTTATCGGGACGCAACTGCCGCTCTTGCGACCATGCACGGCAAGGAGTTCGCCATAGCGCCGGCGATGCACGCTCATCTGGGTCTCAATGTCATCACGCCACCACATCTGGACACCGATGCGTTTGGTACATTCACGGGCGAGATACCGCGTGTGGGAACGATGCGAGAAGTTGCGATCCGAAAGGCCCGGCTCGGCATGCGCGCAAGCGGCCTGAGCGTAGGGATCGCCAGCGAAGGGTCATTCGGTCCGCATCCGGTTGTGCCGTTTTTGCGCGCCGGGCTGGAGCTGATGGTCCTGGTCGACGAAACGCGCAATCTGATCATCGCGGAATCGCTGGTTGTAGATGAGATAGCTCACGAGGAGACTGTGGTTTCCAGCGCGTCCGAGCTGGAACTGTTCCTGACGCGGGCCAAGTTTCCGACGCACGCCCTTGTGGTAGCGCCAAGCCTGACCGCGAGTCCGTGGTGGAAGCTTCACCCAGAGCGCGCAAGCCCCCACAAAGGCATCGTGACATCTGGCGCACTTATCGACGCAGTCGCTCGCGCCGCGCGCATTTCAGAGGATGGGCGCGCCCGTGTCACGACCGACGTGCGCGCTCACATGAATCCAACGCGCATGCGGGCGATTGCTCGCCTGGCATCTTCGCTCGCTGCAAGGATCGCGACTGAATGCCCAGAGTGCCACGCTCCAGGCTTTGGACGATCGGGGCCCGCTCTCGGATTGCCTTGCAGAGACTGCGGCGAAGAAAGCACCATCCCACGCGGCGACATCCTGAGGTGTGCCGCCTGTGAGCATCAGCGCGAAGAAAGACGTCTGCCGATCCGCGAGTTCGCCGAACCTGGTGAATGCCCTCGGTGCAACCCCTAGGAGACTAAAGAAGCCCGATCGCACTCCAAAGCTCGTTGAGGAGGGCTCTCGGCCACGGGTGTTCTGGCACGACTCGCGCCGTGAATGCTAAGCGCCAAGAATTGCCCCATGTTCGATGGCCAGCCCACTTGGCTGATGCTCGTTGCTCGCAGCGGCTGCTCTGCGTGCGCCAATCCAACTTGCAAGTTAGTCTGTGATCAGTCGCTCAAGCTGAAGGCGAGCAAAAGATTGCCGCCCTTCTGGCCAAATTTGTCATATCCCGATGTGGCATAGACAAGTTTTCCAGCAACGACCGGGCCGCTGGAGTCAATTGATCCTCCGTTGCCCGTAATGCCGTTGACAGCTTCGAACTGTCGATTGGTATCGAAGGTCCAGAGGATCGCTCCGTCACGCGTGGAGAAAGCTCTCAGTGACCCGTCGAGCGATCCGCCAAACACGACTCCTGGGGCGAGGGTCGCGGCGGCCGAGACGCCTGGCGAACAGCGCCATTTTGCGCCGTTGCAAACGTCCGGCAGGACAGTCGACCACAGGAGTCTTCCCGTCGCGATATCGAGCGCGTGCATCCCGGACTGCGCTGGCAGGTGAGCGTCTTTCGGATAAACGGAGAGATCCGAGATCGGCACGAGCAGCGTCTTGCCATCCGTAGCCATGCCCCAGTGAACGCCGCCCATGATCCCGCCCCGACCAGGCTTCGCCTTCCAGACGACAGCGCCAGCCCTGTCAGGGTCAAGGCCGTAGACGTCGCCTGACTTCTGACCCGCAAGTACGATGGCGCGACCGCCCGGCAATTCGACGAGTATCGGCGCTGCGCCGAAGTCGTAGTCGGGTCCCGTGTTCACCGGACAGTTGGGGCCGGACGGGCAGGCAGCGTTCCAGACATCGTTCGCCGTCGCCTGGAAAGTCCAGACGATCCTGCCTGATGCCAGATCGAGCGCCATGATCGCGTCGCTCGTTGCTGTGGCTGGATGGGAATAGTTCTCGCCCGTGCCGATATAGAGGCGGCCGCGCCTGGGGTCGATGGTCGGTGTCGACCACACGGGTGCGCCCGAGGGGCCGGACTGATTTACGCCCGCACGATTGGTTCCTTGAACCTTGGGTGCCTCGGCAATGGTGTAGGTTTTCCAGACGGTCGCTCCCGTCTTTACGTCCAGCGCCGCCACCGCGCCACGGAACGTGCAGCAGGCGTATGCGCCATCCATCGCTGCAACGACCTCAAGCGAGGAGATTGGCACGTAAAGGCGCCCTTCGTGCAGGCGCATTGCTCCGGTAATCGTTGCCTGAGCGTGCGCGTCGGGCCGCACCGTCCAGACGATCTGTCGTGTGGCGAGGTCGATTGCGTGAACCTGTCCGGCAATATCACCGAAATAGAGTGCGTCCGGTTCACCCGCTGCGTTTGTCCCCACAATAAGCGGGGAGCGGATCTCCTTGTCCGATTGAACAGTCCAACGGGTGCATCCCGTTGCCGCATCAAGCGCGTAGACGGTTCCAAACTGGTCAGCCGTGAACAGGACATCGCCTGCGACCGTCGGCTGTACGCGCGAGCGCGTCGAGCCAGGGAATGCGAAGACCCATGCGAGCTTCAGGCCGCTGGCGTTCTCCGCATCGACCAAGGTCTGGTCTTTGCCGACAGCGCGCCAGTTCTCCGGGCGCATTCCCCAGTCGAAAACCTTACCCGAAGTGGATGAGCGGGTCGGAGGCGCCGCGCAATAGGTTGCCGCAGCGCTCGCTTGGGTCTGGGGAGCGGACAGATACGTAGCCAATGTCTCCTTTTCGCCAGGAGAAAGGCCGCTGGCCTGCGCAGTCATGATCCCGGTCGTCATGGCCGCGAGAATGCGCTCGCGACTTAGCGCCGAGAGCGACTCGCGACGGGGCGCCTGGATGGCTCCCCCATCGTGACAGGTTGCGCACGCCCGTTCGTAAATGGAGGCGCCGGACAAGGTTGGTGTCGCTTGGGCTTCAGCTTCGATGGGCTGTGGTTGCTGCGCGCAGGCGGCCAGCAATGCGGGCATCAGCCAAGCAGCCGCAAGCAACCGGCCGAGACGCGGGCGCCGTTCGGCCTCTGCCCGGAATCTACAGAGCTGATGGCTCATCATGTTCAGTCCTTCTGGTTCGCGCCGACAGCGAAAGTCGCCTGCGCGAGCCGGCTAGTGGTTCACGGTCTTGACCATCGCGCCGTCGATCCGGAGGTTCGCGCCGGTGATGAAGCCCGCTCGCGGACTTGCAAGGAAGGTTATTGCGTCAGCGACTTCCTCAGGCCGGCCATGGCGTCCCAGCGCGCTCATCTGCGCGGCGCGGTTGAACAGATCTGGCTGGTGCTTGCGGATCTGATCCCAGACCCCGCCCTCGAAAAAGATCGGCCCCGGAGAAACCGCATTCACCCGGATGCCGGAGGGACCATGCTTGGCTGCAAGCTGGCCCATGTACGAGATCAGCGCGGCCTTCATCGTCCCATAGGCGCTTTCGCCGGGAGGCAGCACCATCAACGTTGCTGCGATTGATGATACGAAAAGCAGCGACGTGTCCTTGCCGCGCGAAAGCAGGGGCAATGAGAGCTCAGCGAAACGGACGTGCTGCAGGAAGTCCGTTTCAAATGCTTCCCGCCAGCCATCTTCTCCCGACAGGGTGGGGCGCGTTGAGACGTTCGAAATTGCGATATCGATGCCGCCGAGTGCCGTGGAAGCGGCCTCGTGCCATTTGGTGAAGGCGTCCCGGTCGCGCACATCAAGCGCAGTGCCTGATGCGCGCACGCCAAGCGCGCTCAGGGCCTGAACGGTCTCAACGACACCTGACTCAGTCCGGGCGCAGATCGCTATGTCGACGCCTTCCCGTGCAAGACTCTCGGCGATGGCGCGCCCGATCCCTCTCGTGCCGCCTGTGACGATCGCCTTCTTGCCCTTCAGGCCCAGGTCCATGGTTGTGTTCCCTCAGCTGCTACACAGTGTGTTTGATCGGCTGCTACTTGCCTCATCCCCGCGTGCGGACCCTTTCGGCGCCCGCGCTGACCGCGCCGATGATCATCGCGCAGGTCGTGTCCTCGATCTCTTCCCTCCGTGCGCCGCCGCGCTGGATCAGTTCGCCTGCGGCGATCGTCAGACCAAGGCCGATTTCGGTAAGTTTCAAAGCGTGCGCATAGGTGACGTCGAACTCTCGCTGAATTCGTCTGGCGAGGTACCGCGCGTTGGCGTCATGTCCTCTCATACGGACCAGGCCCACAGCGTCGGTCAGGCTCGGTTCATTCATGAGACGCCGGAGAAGCGCTCCACGCTGCTCAATTTCAGAAAGCGCGATATGTGTCGTCGCCTTCACAAGCTCAGGAAACGTCTGTGCGCCTTGTGCGGCGCGCGCCTGTTCTGCCTGAATCCGGTTCAGGTCGGCTTCCAGAAGTTGTGCGAGCAGGCCCTTCCGGCTTTCGAAGTAGGCGTACACCAGCGCCTTCGAGACGCCAGCTTCCTCTGCAACCCGCTCCATGTTCAGGACATCAAGACCTTCAGACGTAATCAAGCGCGCCGCACATTCGAGGATCTGCGCACGACGTTCTTCGGGAGCGAGTCGCGTGCGGGTCCTGGGCTGACGCGGCGAGGCCATGGTCGGATCTCAATCGCTGGGCGGCGAGCTCACCGCTATTGACGATTAGTCTAATAACGCTTTTACTCTGCTGGCAAGCCTGTTCGAAGTGCCTGTTTCCTGCCTCGCGTCCGCAATTCAGCGATGAGCAATCGGGAGGGAAGACAAATGATGTTCGACCGACGCAGAGCGCTTGGCGCGCTAGTCGCCCTTGGAGCCGCGGCTACCGCTGGTTGTTCAAACACGGGGGCAACAGCAGCGCCGCAGACGGACGCCGGTCCGGTCGTTCGCGGCATCAGCTATATCGGCATCTCGGTGAGCGACATCGACCGGACGGCAGCATATTTCTCAGGGGCGGGTGGGCTGATCGAGGTTGATCGAAGCGATCTGCGGGGTGCTGCGCTTGATCGGATCGGCGGAAAGACGATCCGCGCAAAGACGAGAACGCTGCGGAGCAACAACGGTCAGGTACGGCTGATGCAATTCGAGCGACCCGCTGCAGCAGCCCGCGCTGCCAAGGTCGTCCCCGTGCAGGGGCCGGGGATAACGCACGTTTGCTTCCAGTCGCCTGACAGCAAGCCGATCTTCCCGAAGTTTGTCGCCGCGGGGGCGAAGCCACTCTCGCGGACGGGTGATCTGGTGCAGCTGAGGCCTGATGTACCAGTGAAGTATGCCTACCTCCGCGACGCGGACGGGACGATGATTGAGATAGAGCAACTGCTGCTCGACAACCTGAAGTTCGATCACCGCATGCGGCACGTCGCGATCGCTTCGATGGATATCGACCGCACCGTCGCCTTCTACACCTCAGTTCTGGGCAAGGCTCCGCGCGAGCGCAGATCGAACCTTGTCAACAAGACGTTGGATATCACCGCCAATCTTGATGACATGAAACTGGACGTGGCGTGGTTTCAGGTGGGCAATCTGGAGCTCGAGATCTGGGAGTACCTCAATCCGGCGCCGATACCAGCAACCGAGCCTCGGCCACTGGAGGCGCTCGGTCACAACATGATCGTCTTTGATGTATCTGATCCCGCGGCGGCGTTGCGGAGACTGCAGGAGGCCGGCGGGGTCGCCGTTGCAGCGCCGTCACCGATGGACGGCGGCCATATCGCGTTTGGGCGTGATCCGGACGGCAACCTGATCGGGTTCTTCCGGCCCGGAACCAACGCCTCTCCATTCTCGACGCTTGGCCTCGTCTACTGAGCTGGTGTCGCAGGCGGCTATGCATGGGCTCGCTTTCGCGCCAATGCGAGCACCGGCGTAATTTCTCCGAACGAGCAACCTCGTGCCGCCAGTCAGCCACGCTGATGTCCAGGAACTTGTCTTCCACCCGGCATCATGGTGGCTCTGACAGGACCTGAATCAGCAATGCATTGAGAGCGAAATCCGAGCAGGCCCGGCAGGACTCACAATCTCACAAGGTCTCATGTTTCTGCGTGTTTTTTACTGATTCGCGCGCGCCGATACCAGCACATGTACCAACAGGCTCGTCGCGCCGTGTTTGCGGCAGCTTCCGCCCGTGTGAGCAGCAGTTCGGTCGGTGTGCGCAGTCATGGCAAAGCCAGTCTCTGCGAAGGTCGCGGCTATCGGCTAGGGGGGCGGACCAGACTCTGCAATCTCGGAACCCAGCGCATCGCCAGACTGCCACGCAAGCTCTATGCGCGGGCCCAAACGCCAGTCTCCGCATAAGCCAATCCCCAAACCTGCGTCCCAGGCAAAGGGTGTTCCAGCAGAAATCTGCACCTGCGCATATCGCCATCGATGGGCCGCCGCGTGCATGGGCTGCGCATCGATACATGCGAGCTCGGCAAACGCCCGTGCGAGCTTGTCTGCGACCCACTCGGCAGACTGGTTGATGTTCTCGTTTGACCAATCTGTCGTTGCGTGAAGCACCCAGCAGGAATACTCGCCGTCATTGCCATTCATCCGAGCCACCCATGCAAGCGGGGATGAGCCGCTGACACGCATTGCGTCGAAGTCGACCTGGATAGGTGATGCGAAGGCGAGCATGGTTGCCCAGCAGGCCGATGTGTGTGCAGCGAGCGCCTCCTGCGCCAACGATGGTGCGATTGGCAGAAGCAGCTCTGCTGTCTGTTCTGCTGGCATAGCAAGTACGATAACGTCGAAGAGGTCGGTCTGTGCTCCTGTCGAAAGAGAAAGCGCCCATCTCTCTGCTCTCCGCGTACATTGGCTGACTTGGCAGGATGTCTCTACGTCGAGCCCGTCCGCCAGCGCTTTCGCCATCGCATTCATACCTGGCATACCCACAAAGCGTGGCTCATTAGGGAAGCTGGAACGCACAGTGTCGGTAATGCTCATGACGGTGTTCGGATAACGCGCCACAGCGCCGGCCGCGAACAGGCGATCCACCTCGGCGCGAAAGGCCGGATCCCTGATCGTGAAGTATTGGGCTCCATGATCGAAACTCACTTCCGACTCACCAATCTTTATGCGCCGCGTGGCCGCTCTGCCGCCTACGCCCCGCCCCTTGTCGTAGACCTTCACCTGATGCCCGGATTCAACGAGGCGCCTTGCGCAGGCAAGGCCGGCAATGCCTGCTCCAACTACCGCGACACGTCTGATGACCATGATGGTGATCCGGGAATACAAACTGATTGCGCTGTCGGTTCGTGCACACCATCTAGGGGACATGACAAGGCCCAGGCTTACAGTGTGGTTCGACGGAGGATGTCCGCTTTGTCGGCGCGAGATCGCACTGATCAGGCGTCTCGATTCCCGGGGGGCAATTGATTTCGTTGATGTGGCCAGCGATCAGGGCAATTGCCCGATTGATCGCGCCGAACTCCTGGCAAGATTTCATGCCAGGGAAGAGGGTGGTCCGCTTCTTTCCGGCGCGGCGGCGTTCGCCGCAATGTGGCGAAGCATTCCTCTGCTGCGTCCGTTCGGGCTACTCGCTAGAAGCGGCCCGGCTCTGTGGATCCTCGAGCGGCTCTATGTTCAGTTCCTGCGTATCCGGCCGGCGCTGCAAAAGCTTGCAAGCTGAAAAACCTGCAGGACGCCGCCGTCGCTGGGCTACTGGATCGGCCGAGCGGCGACGTCTCCTGCTTCAATCGCCGCAACACACGCGATGATGTCATCCCAGGCAGCCAGCGCCTCTGCGTCGCCGAGTGCCGCATACTCAGCTGCGCGCATTACGGCAATCACCTCGGCATCGCTTCCATACTGGCCGATCAGCGCTAACGCTGCGGAGGTGGTCTGTTCATCAAATTTCCGCGTCATTGGCAAATCTTCCAACTTCATCATCTGGATGGCGACATATATGCGCTTTGCGCCTGAGGGGCATACGCTCCGCCATTGGCCATTGAAACGATCACGGGAAACCGGTTTGGCAAAATAGACAGTGCTTTGCGAGTTAATCTGACACCTTCTCTGGATGCTGCTATGTATGCGCGTCCGTGCAGCGTCGACGGGGTGACCGGATGACTCAAGTCCAGATTTCCGCGCGAGTTGACGACCAGTACGCTTTGTTCGTGAACGGCGTATTGGTGCTGTCAGGAAATGACTGGCAGGCCGTGCAGAGCGGCTCGTGGGACGTCCAGCCGGGCGATGTGGTCGCGATCCGGGCGGTGGATGTATGGGGACCCGGCGGAGCGTTCGTGGATATCGCTCTTCCCGATGGAACCCGCCTCGCCACGTCGACAGCCTGGAAAGTTTCGAATACGGCTCCGTCCGACTGGAACGTCAGGAGCTTCAATGATGCGTCGTGGGCCAACGCAAGCGACTACGGCCCGCTCGGGAGCTATCCGGGCAATGAGTCCGGACCGCCGATTGCAGCAAACAGCCCGGGCCGGTGGATCTGGGACGCCACCAACACGCCCGACAACGCACGTGACAACGACATTGTCTATTTCCGTTTCACGATTCCAGGCTTTGCTTCGCCACCACCACCGCCACCACCCCCACCTGGGGACACGTTGACATTTTCCGGCGTGACGGCTGATGCCAAAGTCGTTGATCTAGCCGCAAACACTGTGGTGGACGCCGCACGCGTTCTTCCGCTTGGGGACTCGATCACCGTCGGCGTCGAGGCGGATCGGAATGACAATGAACTCGAGGGCTATCGCGAAGACCTGCTGACGCTGATCACGAATGCCGGTCTGTGGATCAACTATGTCGGCAACTTCCAGGACGGGCCTGACTCGCTTCGCGATCAAGACCATCGCGGCGTATCCGGCATCCAGGCAGGCGCGGTGGCGCCTATCGCGGGCAATATCGCGGTGCAGCTGCAGCCTGACGTCGTACTGCTTCTACTCGGTACGAACGAGGCGCTGAGGCTGGCTAATGCGGCGACGGTGGTTCCGGAGTATCTAGCCAGTATCATGCGCGACCTCAGTGCAAATGCGCCGGGCGTGAAGGTGCTGCTGTCAGCGCTGCCGCCGCTTGATCCCGATGTTTACCGGCAGTACGAGCCGGGCCTGCGCGCCGATGGCGATGTCCTCGTAAACGCGATCAATGGCCAGCTGAACGGCGTTGTCGCTGCGGCGCGAGCGAACGGTGTCGATGCGGTGTTTGTGCCGATGCCAACTCTCTCGACGGCAGATCTTGGCGACGGCATTCATCCGAACAGCACGGGCTATGCCGAAATGGCCGGTGCGTGGTTTCAGGCTCTGACCAGCAACCTGTCAACCGCAGGCGGGACGCTAGGCGGATCGCCTCATGCGGTCAGTGATCAGGTAATCAATGTCATTGGCTCTGACCTTGGCGATCTCCTGCGTGGCGACGAGTTCGCGAACACGCTTGAGGGCCGCGCAGGCGCTGACCGAATCGAGGGTAGAGCGGGGAACGACATACTCAAAGGCGGCGCAGGCGACGATGACATCTTCGGCGGCGCCGGCGACGATATCGTGTGGTTGCCTGGGCAGCGCACGGACTATCAGTTCGTCGTGAACAGTGACGGCCCTACGTCGGTGATTGATCTTGCTGGCGCGGAAGGCCGCGACAGGCTTACGGATGTCGAAAGGATCGGCTTCCAGAACGGGGCCGACATCCGGCTGCTGTCGAGCCTCGTTGCCGCGCCGGGCACCCAGGCTGCGTTCAACGCGACGCAGACGCCCTGGCTGGTCGATGCAGACGGCGTCAGGGTGGAAGCCGCGAGCTTCGACACGGGCGGGCAGGGTGTTGCCTACAATGACGATGCCGGGCTCGACGTGGGCGGCCAGGGCTTGCGCCCCGAAACTGATGTCGAGACCGTCGCTGGCGCTGGTGGCGGCGCTGTTGGTTGGACTAAGGTTGGCGAGTGGATCGAATACACCATCAGTGTCGCGCAGGCGGGCGTCCACAACTTCACGCTCGAAACATCGACGCCGAATGCCGGTCGCAACATCTCGGCCAGCTTCACGCGAAATGGGGTCGTCTATGTAGATACTGGCGTCGTCGCCACACCTGTAACCGGCGCCTATGACGCGTTCGCCAGCCGCAGCGTGTCTGTCGAGCTCGAGGCCGGCATCCAGGTCCTTCGCCTCACCTTCGGGGGCGGAAACGATCAGGATCTTCGATCGTTCTCGATCACGCCAACTGGGGCGCCGCCGTCCCCACCGCCTCCGCCCCCACCGCCGAGCGTTTCGATCACCGCCGTTGCGCCGACCGTGACCGAAGGTTCATCGGCCTTCGCCGAATTCCGCATCAGCCTCAACGCTGTCCAGTCCGAGAACATTTCCGTCAGCGTGTCGACCGCCAGCGGCACGGCGCTCGCAGGACAGGACTTTACCGGTGTTGCCGGAAGCGTGCTGGTCATTCCGGCTGGAACACTGTCGGCTATCGCGCGCATCTCCCTTCTCAACGACAGCGTCGCTGAAGGAAACGAGACATTTGCTGTGAACATTGTCTCGGCGACAAGGGCCGGCGTGCCGGTTGCGGTATCGGCTGCATCGGCAAGCGTCACGATCATCGACAACGATCTCGTTCAACCGTCGCAAGCGGCGTTCAATCCGACCCAGACGCCGTGGCTCGTCGATGCCGATGGCGTCACCATCGAGGCAGCGAACTTCGATACTGGCGGGCGCGGCGTTGCCTACGAGGACAACCCTGGACGCCAGAACAACGCGCAGACAATCCGGACCGAAACCGACGTCGAGATTGCGACCGTGGACGGCGTCTCATGGATCGGATGGACACGTGTGGACGAGTGGACCGAATACACGATCAATGTGCAGGCGGCAGGTGTGCACAACATCTCGCTTGAGACAGCGACACCCAATTCCGGCCGAAACGTCGCGGTGTCCTTCGAGCAGGGTGGCGCTGTCTACGAAACCGCGGGAGCGATCGCCACACCGGTATCGGGGTCCTATTCAACCTTCGTGTCGACCGCGAATGTGCAGGTCGATCTGCTCGCCGGTGTGCAGGTCGTTCGCATTACCTTTGGGGGGGGCAATGATCAGGACTTTCGGTCATTCTCGATTGCGCCGGCTGTCGGCGGAACAGCTTCCGCTCAGTCGCTTGGAGCCGGGGACGCCACGTTAGCCTTGGCGCTGCGGGCCTCTGAGCCTAACGAGGCCGAGAGCGACGACGTAGCAGGACTGCTGGCATCCGATCCGTTGTGGGACTTGAATGAGTTGGTGCGATCCCGTGTCGCCGGGATGGATGCTTTAACTGGAATGCGCAGCAGTATCGAAGCTGACAATCGATGGTCGTCCTCGCGCGCCAGCGAACCCGGCTCACACCCCACGCAGAACGAGGCGATCTTCGGAGCGTTCGACGGCTATGATCTTTCCGGCGTTGGCGGAGCGAGAGAACTGGACCTGGACCTGGACATGGATGAAACGCACGTCTGGATTCAGTCAGTTGAGCGGGAAGAGTTCTGCGGCCATCTCGTGGACATCCCTGCGCCAGCTCTCTTCACCGACGATGTGGCGACTAGCCAGCTAGCACTGCTCTTGGTCAACGATCCCGCCTTGCTACCTGGTTGCTGAGCTAGCGTTCGAGCCAGCGGCGCGATGTGTGTGCGCCACAGCCTAGAGAAGGCGACCCAGTCGTCCTCCGCATCGAGTCGCGCCTAGGCCTACGCCGCAGCATCCTTTGAAGCACCGATCCAACAGGGATGAGTGGTCGCTTCACGCTAGCGTCTCAGCTCGGGATGAGAACCATTTACTGACAGATGAAGCCGCATCCGCTCAATCAGATCCTCGGTGGTTTCAGTCTTCCAGGGCAGCCCCGGCCACTCCGCCGGGGCCGTCTCCTTCTGGTCGGCGACAAGTTGTGGTTCATCCCCTTGCAGAGGACGCTGGGTTGTCGCCGACACGCCTGTTCGCAGGTGGCATGATGACAGCGTCACCGCTTGCGGCATCACCAAAACGGGGGGCGATTCGAGAAGAGCGCGCGAAAACGAATGGACGCTACGGTATGCTCTGCTAAGCTCTTACCTGGTCGTATTGGCACCCCCCCCCCAACCCGGGAAGCCAATGGGGGGAGGCGGCAGGTGACTGTCGGCTCTTTCTCTTACTTGGCTCGGCTCCCGAGTTTTGCGCCGACCTTGCGCGCAAGGCGTCCTCCCGTTCATATCATTCCTTTGGGTGCGCGTCTGCAACTGGCGCACGAGGCATTGGATGGAAGGTGTCTTTGGACAACCGTTGGGAGGCAGCAAGCGTTTCGTCAGCCGGCCTCAGGCGTCGGCCCGCATGCGTCCTTAGCCTGGATGTTGTTGGCTATAGTCGCATGATGGCGCGCAACGACATGGTCGCAGTTGCAGCCCTTGGGGATTGCCGCGCCGTGATCGAAGGGGAAAGCAGGAACCACCAAGGTCGAATCTTCGGAGTCGCGGGTGACGGGTTTATGCTGGAGCTCCCCGATGCCGCGGCAGCAGTTCGGTGCGCCTTCGCGATCCAGAAACGAGTCTTTGCACGTAACAAGGGGGCTGGCGAAGAGGCCCATATCTGGTTGAGAGCTGGCATTGCGATTGGCTCCGTCATCGACGATGCGGGCAACCTATTCGGTGACGTTGTGAACGTCGCTGCGCGGCTTCAGGAGACCTGCCCCTCTGGCGGTATCTTGGTTTCCCGGGAAGTCAGTGAAGCGCCTGCCAGCGGCATTCGGTTCCGGCGGACAGGCGAACTCCGGCTCAAGCATCTTCCAGCTGCGGTTGAATTGTTCGAGCCGCTCGAAGATGACCAGCCGCTTGGTGTTATCGCCGATGGCATCAGGGTTGATCTTCGGCAGCACGTGCCCGGGCTCGAAGGCGTTAGCGTGCTCGCAGTGTTGCCGCTCAGGAATGATACAGGCGACCTGTCCCTCGAATCCGTAGCGCGTGGCTTTAGTGAAGACCTCATACTGGCGCTCTCTCACACAAGGCAGTTCCCCGTCGTCGACCGCAATTCGAGCTTTGCCTATCGGTCCGGCGACTCGGATATCCGCAATGTCGGCCGAAAGCTCGGCGCGAGCTATGTGCTGTCCGGCGGGTTGTGCGCAGAAAGCGTCGAGATCGACCTCTTCGATGTCGAGACCGGCGACAAGATCTGGTCTGAATTGTTCGACGCGCCTTCGGCAAAACTGCTCACAACGCTGGCTGACATGACGGTAAGAGTCGCGGCGAGACTTGGAGGTACGCTGGATCATGCGGAGGGTGCAAAATTCCGGGCGCGACGGGAAAGCCGCATCGGTACGCGAGGTCTTGTGTGGCGAAGCCGCTGGCATCTGGATCAGTTGACCAGACGGGACTCGCAGGAGGCGCTTCGTCTCCTCCTGGAGGCGCGCGAGAGCGATCCATCGGACTCAGAAGTCCGGATCCAGATCGCGCATTGGTACTGGATCGATGCATGGACGCAGCGGCGCAGCGCGGACAACCTCCGTGACCTTCGGCGTCTGGCAAGCGAAGCGCGTGCCAGCGATCCCCTGGACAGTCGCGGTCACCTCCTGGTTGGTCTGGCAGACATCCTCCTGAAATCCATCCCGCAAGCGCAGGCCTCTTTTGAGGAGGCGGTCCGGCTCAATCCGAGCCTGGCGCTTGGCTACGCCGAAATCGGAAGCTGCAGGATCGCGGCTGGCGCACCACGCGAGAGCATTCCCCGTCTGCTGCTCGCCCTGCGCCTCAATCCTCACGACTACTACGTATTCTACGTCCTTGGGGAGCTGGCGATTGCCCACTGCATGCTGGGCGAATGGGACAAGGCGATAGCCTACGCAAGACAGGCCCTGCATCTGCGGCCATCCTACTGGAACGCCCGGATGAGCGAGATCACTGCGCTCGTGCACAGTGGCGAGCTTGACGCTGCGGCGCACGCCCATGATGGATTGATGGCAAGGACGCCTGCATTTTCCCGAAATTTTGTGGAGTGGCTTCCTTTCAAGGAGAATTCGCTCGTGGACTTCTTCTGGAGCGCCTTAGACACCGCCCGAAAACACGTCCGTAGACAAGCATAGACGTTCGCGCCTTGCTGCGTGCGGGTGTGACTTAGATCACAACGCGGCCTCTGCTCGCTCGGCGATTCTCTTCCTTGCCAATCTCAAGGTCGCGCCAGCCTAGTCATCCGGCAAGCTCATGACGATCCAGAGACCGTCCTTCCGGACAACAAGCCCGCGATCCTTGAGTTCACTCATCGCGCGTGATGTGGCTTCCCGGCTGGCGTGAACACGCTGTCTGAGATCGGTGATCGTGGGCGGCGCAGCCAGCCGGACAAGCTCACCCGGGACCTCGCTGGGAGAACCAAGTCGCACCAACTCCCGATGGACGCGGAAGGCGACAGTTCTCCCGAACAGGTCAGCCATGTGTCCCGAGGTCTGGACTAGCCGGCGCGCCAAGAGGCGGGCAATCGCAAGAGCGACTTCGCCGTGTTCGCTTGCGATGGACAGAAAGGCGGTGCGGTCAATCGCGAAGACCTGCACGTCGGTCGCTGCGATCACGGTCGAAGTCCGCATCTGACCGGTGAGCGCGGCGAGTTCTCCGATCAGCTCCCCAGCTTTCGCGTCCGCGAGCCAGACTTCCTGACCATCGTCCAGGCGGCGTATTGTGCGGAGTTCGCCAGACCCGACCAGAAAGACATCTGTGTCCTCGTCCATTTCCTCGACGAGTACGGCGCTGGGGCGGAGCCGCTTCGGGCGACTGGCTTTCGCCAGCGATCTGACGGCCGGGTGGCCGGAGCTGAGCCCTGAGAACTTCGCCCATACATCCTCGATCAGAGCTGAGCTGCTCCCGTCCGCCATCATCTCTTACCTGATCTGAAGATTGTCGAGTGTGACGAAGATCACAGAGCCAAATGCAAAGTCATGGCAAGACTTGATTGCTCAATTTCAGGTGCGCGCTCCTCGGTGCACTTGGTCTCCCTGGGTTGGGGGGCGGGCTGATCCGCTGAAGAACGTTGGGTGGTCTGGGGGCCACCCAACGGTTCGGACGCGAAAAGCTAGCTGGCGTTTCGAGTACATCCGCCGGCCAGCGCCTCGTGACACTCGGCCTGATAGGACAACACGCAGCGTGTTCGGAGGACTTTCGGTGGGCGATCTCGCCAATGTTCGCCCTGCCAACGCACCGCCGAAACGTGGAGAGAAGCATGCGCAAACAGAAATGCCCATGCCGCTCACGCGGGCTCTGGTCGTCGACGACAACCTAGCAAACCGGCGACTTATCATCCCTGCGCTTCAAGATCGCGATTTCGAGGTCACCGAGGCCTCAGACTTCATAGAAGCGCTATCATTTGTCAGCCACAACAGTGTTGACCTCGTGGTTGCGGACTTACGCCTGTCGCAGCGGCCCGACCCAATTGATCTGAGCTGGCTGATAAGTGTCGGCGCGTTCGGAACGGCGCCGCCTCCGCTGATTCTATATCTCGATACTTCGCTCGTCGGACCGATCGACGTAACGGGTCCAATGGCGGAAGCCTTCATTATTCCCGCGCCGTTGACGATCAATGAGCTTGAAGACGCGCTTGAAGCGGCAATGGCCCTACAGGTGCTGTCATCTGCGGACATCCGATAATCGCGGGTGGCGCCCGATGTTCTGCTGTCGTTGGGCCCCTTCCGGTCATTCAGCCGGCTTCAGCCAGCATGCCCACTGCACGCGTCGGGCCGGGCCGCGACACAGTGCATGCGAGGGTCGGCGATCGTTGCTTCGAGCCACGGCGCAAGTCGATTTGCCAGACTGGGGCGAACCTGGCCGCAATGTTTTTGGGCAACGACGCTGTTCTACCAAGGCGGTCTCAGCCGATTTCGATCACGATGCGTCCGCGAATCTTGCCGTCAACGATCGCGCGCGCAGACTCGATGGCGTCCTCCAGGCGGATTTTGGTGGTCATGGCAGCGAGCTTTGTGCGGTCCAGCTCGGCCGCAAGTCGTCGCCAGGCTTCCAGTCGCAGCGCTTTCGGCGCCATCACGGAGTCGATCCCCAGCAGCGCCACATTCCGGAGAATGAAGGGCGCGACAGAAGCGGGGAGGTCCATGCCTCCGGCAAGGCCGCACGCCGCAATGGCGCCGCCATATCGTGTCATCGCCAGCATGTTCGCCAGGGTCGTGGAACCTACTGAGTCCACGCCTGCAGCCCAGCGTTCCTTCCCCAGTGGACGGCCCGGCGCTGACAGGCTGGCACGCTCGATGATCTCGCTCGCGCCGAGCTCCTTGAGATAGTCCGACTCCTCCGGCCGGCCGGTTGACGCAACAACGCTCCAGCCCGCTCCCGCAAGGAGGGCGATCGCGACAGAACCCACGCCACCCGCCGCTCCGGTCACAAGCGCGGGCCCGTCGGACGGCTTCAGGCCATGACGCTCCAGCGCTATCAGACATAGCATTGCGGTGTACCCGGCCGTGCCAATCGACATCGCCTCAGCAGCGCCAAGCCCTTTTGGAAGCGGCACCAGCCAATCGCCCTTTACGCGGCTGCGCTCAGCCCAGGCGCCGAGATGGGTCTCTCCCGTGCCCCAGCCATTCAGCAGCACTGCGTCGCCCGCCCGGAAGTCGCGATGCTCGGAACTCTCCACCACACCGGCGAAATCGATGCCGGGGATCATCGGGAAACGCCGCACGACAGGAGCTTTGCCTGTAATGGCCAATCCATCCTTGTAGTTGATCGTCGAGTGGCTGACTCGGACGACGACGTCCCCTTCCATCAGGTCGGTCTCGGGAAAATCACCAAGGCCTGCGGTTTGCCCTGCGTCGCTCTTGTCGATGACTACGGCACGCATGCTCTCGCCTCATGATTTGTGGTACGGAAACGTCCGCGCCGCCCGCGCGCCTGTTACCAGATGTTGCTGCCCACCGCCAAGGTACTGGACGACCGCTTGTGGGCGAGCCGCCGCCGGGCGTGTGAGCTGCGTGTAGGGGAGGGGCTCGAGCGGCGCCCACGTGCTCGCGGGCCATTCGTGCAGCGTGGCCACGCCCTTACCCCGAATAGCTGGCCGTGTCTTGGGTTTGCCCATCGCTCGACCCTTTCAGCAAGGGTAGCCTCGCCAAACCCAGTTTGGTTCAACCTACGGATTTCCTGGCGTCGGAGCAGGCCTTGGTTCGCGCTTCCCCGCCTTGTCCGCCGATGAACTTCGGTTCTACTATCGCATGATGGCGCACGATCATCACGATCACGACGACGATCATCCTGACAACGAGCTCGATCCGATGACAGCGCGCGTGCGGGCGCTGGAAACCATTCTCGTCGGCAAAGGGCTGGTCGATCCCGCCGCGATCGACGCCATTGTCGAGACGTACGAAACGAAGATCGGACCGCGCAATGGCGCACATGTCGTCGCGAAGGCCTGGTCCGATCCAGGCTTCGCCGCGTGGCTGAAGGCCGACGCCACCGCCGCCATCGCTTCATTGGGGTATGCGGGCCGTCAGGGCGAACACATGCGGGCGGTGTTCAACACAGAAGGCGTGCACAACCTCGTCGTGTGCACGCTGTGCTCCTGTTATCCGTGGTCGGTGCTTGGTCTGCCTCCGGTCTGGTACAAGTCGCCGCCCTATCGTTCGCGTGCCGTCATCGATCCGCGCAGCGTGCTGGCGGAGTTCGGCCTTGGGCTGCCCGCCGAGATATCCATCCGTGTATGGGATTCCACGGCTGAGTTGCGTTATCTCGTCATCCCGCAGCGCCCCTCCGGGACCGATGATCTCGACGCCGAGGCGCTCGCTGGTCTGGTAACGCGCGACAGCATGATTGGGACAGGCCTTGCCCGGTCTCCAGGCAAGCCATGAACGGGCCGCAGGATCTTGGCGGCCAGATGGGCTTCGGGCTGGTTGCTCAGGAAATCGACGAGCCTTTGTTCCATGCCGCCTGGGAAAAGCGTGCGCTCGGCCTCACGCTGTGCGCGGGCGCACTCGGCAAGTGGACGATCGACGAGAGCCGCCATGCGCGCGAGTCGTTGCATCCGGCGGACTACTATGCGTCTAGCTATTACGAGATATGGACCAAGGCGCTTGAGACGCTTCTGCTGCGGCATGGCTTCATCACGGCGGCTGACCTTGCCGCGCAGCGCGCCGTCGACCCGGCGCCTAGGGTGGTGCGAATCCTGACCGCTGACAACGTCGCAGCGACGCTGGCGCGTGGCGGGCCGTGCGACCGACCGATGGCGGCCTCGCCGCGTTTTGCTGCTGGCGACCGCGTGCGCACCCGCAGGACCCATCCGACGGGTCACACCCGGCTGCCGCGTTATGCGCGGGATTGTGTTGGCACGATCGAGGCGGTGCACGGTGGCTTTGTGTTTCCAGACACCAACGCGCACGGCGCGGGCGAAGCGCAGGAACACGTTTACACGGTCGTGTTTACCGGCAAGCAGGTGTGGGGCGAGGCGGCTGATCCCGGCCTCACCGTCAGCATCGATGCATGGGAGAGCTATCTTGTTCCGGCTTGATCCATCGTCCGATGCCCGTGTGTTCGAAGAGCCGTGGCAGGCTGAAGCCTTTGCGATCGTGGTCGCGCTGCATGAACGCGGCTTGTTCACCTGGAACCAGTGGGCCGATGCGCTCTCCACGCAGGTGAAAGCGCCCGGCGGCGAGAACTATTACGCTGCATGGCTCGCCGCGCTGGAAAAGCTGCTGGTATCCCTGAATGTCACAGCGACAACCGAGGTCGATGCGCTGACCGAAGCCTGGCAGCGTGCGGCGCATGCCACGCCGCATGGCCAGCCGATCTTCCTTGAGAACGATCCCGCGAGGTCGACGTAAAGCAGGGCCCGCGTGAGTTGGAGCCTGGCCTGCGCGTCGGAACCAATCTCGGATGTATTGCAAGACCGAATGTGCACATGCCGCGCGATCAAGATTGGGCGAGACCATGCCGGAGCGCCTGGGCGTTGCCAGCGGCTGGAGCGGGGTGACACTGCCTTTGACGATATTGCGGAGGACGGCGTCGAATAGCTTCGAGGTCGCGGGCTAGGCCAGCCCGAGGAACGCCCGCAGACGTTCAAGTTCTTCGTCGAGCGCTCGCTTGAACCTCGCATCTCGGGGCGGTTTTCCGGACACATAGCCAAGCTGGGACCGCAGCCGGTTATCAACGACAGCGAGGTTGCCCCAACCAATAATGTCGTCGCGCCACAAAAGCGGCAGGGCATAGTATCCGCGCACCCGCTTGGCCGCCGGGACATAGGCCTCGAAGCGGTAAGCCCAACCCCAAAGTGTTTCGAAGCGGCGGCGGTCCCAGACGATCGGATCGAATGGCGCAAGGAGGCGCACGTCGCCTTCTGCCACGTCTAAGCAGCTCCAGCGTTTGGCGCCCGGGTGCTCGTTGGACGGCCAGTACCAGCGCGTGCCATCGACTTCTGCAGACGGCAGTCGCGTCCGCGAACGTTGCAACGCCGCGCGACAATCACCAGCCCACTGCGGGGCGCCGCTTCGGAGCCGACCCACAAGCTCCGCCAACGACCGCTCAGGCAATGGCGCATACTTCTTGACGATAACGTCCACAAGCATGTCCATCGCGATCAGAGGGTCCACCGGCGGTGGTGTGGCTTCACGCGCCGCATAGAGACGCGTGCCGCTCGCGCGACCGGCTATTCGCACCAGTCCGCGATAGTGCATCTGGTCCAGCAGTTGAGTGCTGGCGTTCGTCGAGCCGCCGAACCAGTTCCGTGCTTTTCCATGTTGGAACTGTGCGTCGACGTCGTGTGGGTGCACGACCCCTCGTTCGCGCACAAACGCAAGTACGGCGGCGGCCTTGTCCTCATGAGATCTTGACCACGTTTTTCGCGGCGTGCGTGGATGCAGGAGCGCATGCGTGTCGCGCGGCAGGAATCCATAGTTGACGAAGAAGTCTTCTTCGATCGCGAGCTTTGGATAACGACGCTCGAGGTCGCCAGCACGATAGTCGCGCACACGATGGCGGAGGATCAGGTCCTGGGCGCGCGCTGGCGCGCGAATTGGATCGGCCTGAACAAAGCCCAGGCGCTCGATCGCGCGCGCGAGCGTCACGGGGCCGAACAGTGTTCGCGCTACCGTGTACCTACGAAGCTCTGCGAGGGTGATCGGGCGCCCGGTCAAGATGTTCACCCACTAACCCGCGCCAACCCATTTGTCTCCGCCTGGCAGTTTCCGAATGACGCTTTTTGATGCGCAACTGAGCGCTCGTTTGCGATCTGTCCAGTCCGAAGCGAGCGCGATCAGGCCGGTCGCTTGAGAGCAGAATGCCCTCCAGGAAAAGTTCGGTTTGCGCGTGGATGGGTTGCCCCCAGCTGGCGGTGACCGCCCAGACGCTTACAGCGTTGTTGTCGAGTTTCTTGAACGAGTTATAGCTGACCGCAAAATAGTCGGCGCGCAGCGTCGCAGCCGCTGTCCCGACCTCCTGCGAGACAAGTCCGTAGGCGGCGACAAAGTCGACGTCCGCCGGGGATGCGCCGCCATTGCATGCGCCCATTCGGCTCGCGCCCATCAAGGCCTGAACCAGGACTTCGCCGCTCTCATAGGGTGTCCAGTGAAGCGCTGCCTGAGAGAAGTGCGTATTCCAGGCATAATGCCCATCCGTCAGACTCGTTTCGTCCCCGTTTTTGTCGTAGCCAAAGAAACTCAGGGTAACTGTATCGGACAGGGACCATTCGACCTGGCCATAGCCGCCAATCCGGCCGTCCACTTCGATCACGGGTTGGGTCTTCTCTCCCTGCTGTCCGACAAACATCGCAGGCTGGTCAGGCAAGGCAAACGTACCCGCAACTGTTGCTCTGAGATCGTGAAGCGCCCAGCCGCGAAAGGCGAGCAGTGTCCCCGCGGTATCATTGCCGACGAACGCGGCGGCTGTGAATCTGACGCGCTGATCGCCGACGACTCCGTCGAGCGACGCTTCGATCCCGCTCGTCTTGGCCTCCTCTGCGATCCAGGTGTTGAGAGCGGAAGGCGTGACCGTGCGGCTAAGTGACCATTCCGACCCATCGTGCTCCAGGGATATGGGTGGAAAGAAGATGCCGGCCCTTCCCGATAGTCTCCATGTGTGGCCTGCGTCGGGCCTGAACTTCAGACACGCCTCTCCAAGGCCTGCCACCGGTCGTGCATCACTTCCAAAATCGACTGCGACGACAGCTCTAACGCGTTCCGAAAAGTCGGCTGCCCACACCAAGGTGGCGTCAGGTGTCATGGATGGCCGATCACCTGCTGCACGCAGCTTGCCCAGGCCCTGTTCGGCAGACGCCTCGACATTGGCGCCTGCTGCAACGCCAACGCCAACGCCAACGACGCCCCAGACCGTGTCGTCCAGCGTCGATTGAGCCTGCGCCGCGCCGCCTTGAGCGAGGACAAGCAGGCCGCCCGTCGTCAGGATACTGGCGGCGCGACGTGAGTGGGAGATTCGTGTCGACATTCTCAAACATGACCAGGCCGGATTGTCAGTCTCTTAAATGAGAACCAGAGCAGGCAAATGACGCGCTCCCCCCGGCTGAAAGCTGGATTGTGACCCGTCCATGGGTGCAGTGACGAAGCGACAATTCCAAAAGGCGATTGACTGTTCAGACTTGCATGAATGAGCGGCAGTCTGCCACTTCACCTCAAGCATCCCCGCTGACGGCCAGGCGAGCGACCAGAAAGCAGACCTTCATGATCCAGTTCCTAATGCAGGCCCAGGGGCTCATCGGGCTGGCGCTCGTTGTTGTACTCGCATGGGCCGCGTCCGAGAATCGCGGTCTCAGGCCCTCATGGCGCTGGATCGCCGGTGCAGTGGTACTCCAGATCGCCATCGCAGTGATCATCGTCCGGGTCCCATTCATCTGGGACATCATCGGGCTCGCAAACTCAGCGGTACAAGGTATCGAGAAGGCGACGCTGGCCGGCTCCAGCTACATGTTCGGATATCTTGGCGGCGCGCCGGCGCCCTTTCCCTTGATCGAAGGGCAATCGCCCCCCGTCATCATCGCATTCCAGATCCTGCCGCTCGTCATTATGCTGTCGGCGCTTGCTGCCCTGTTCTGGCATTGGGGGATTCTCGGAGCAATGGTGCGGGGCCTGTCATGGGCGCTGCGGCGAACGCTTGGAGTCAGCGGCGTCGTTGGGCTGAGCGCGGGCGCCAACGTCTTTCTGGGCGTGGTCGAGTCGCCACTCGTGGTGCGGGCCTATTTCGAGAAGATGAGCCGCGCTGAATTGTTTGCAGTGATGACGCTTGCCATGTCGACAGTCTCAGGAGCGATCCTTGTCCTCTATGCCTCGACACTTGCTCCTGTGGTGCCCAATGCCGTCGGGCACATGATTTCGGCATCATTGATCTCGCTTCCTGCCGCCATCCTCATCAGTCGCATCATGGTGCCGGGGCAAGGGCAGACAGAGGTGGAGGAGGCAAACGCCAAGCTCCGCTACGATAGCAGCATTGATGCGGTTACACGCGGCACAATGGACGGACTCCAGCTTTTCCTTTCCGTTGTCGCAGTTATCATCGTCGTCTTCGCGCTCGTGAATCTCGTCGACCAGCTCATGGCCATCGCGCCACCGGTGGACGGCGCGCCGCTCACCTTGCGGCGCGTCTTCGGCTGGCTCTTCTCGCCGCTGATGTGGGCGTTGGGCGTGCCCTGGGACCAGGCGCCGACAGCGGGCAGCCTGATGGGTACGAAGGCCATTCTCAATGAGTATGTCGCCTACCTCGACCTTGCTGCCCTTCCTGACGGAGAACTGGATCCGCGCAGCATCCTCATTGTCACATACGCGCTCTGCGGCTTTGCAAACCTCGCAAGTGTCGGGCTACTCGTGGCGACGATCGGCACGCTGGCTCCGGATCGCCGGTCAGAGGTGGCGGCGCTCGGGATCAAGTCATGGATCGCCGGCAACCTGGCGAGTGCGATGACAGGTGCAGTGATCGGGCTGGTGAGTTTCCCATCGTGATGGATCACCCACATGTTTGATGCGCTTCTGCGACCGCTTGTCGACCCGGCGCTCAATCGCGCGGGCCGCCTGATCGCACGCCTTGGGGTGTCTGCAGATCATCTGACACTCGCGGGAGCCTGCTTCGGGATCGGCGCTGGCGTTGCGATCGCCGCACAGCACTACCTCGCAGGTCTTGGCCTTGTTGTGCTGAGCCGGCTTCTGGACGGCCTGGATGGAGCCGTCGCAAGGGCAACCGCAACGACCGATTTCGGGGGCTATCTCGATATCGTCTGTGATTTTGTGTTCTATGTAGCTGTGCCAATGGGGTTCGCGTTTGCCGACCCGGCCAACATGGCGCCTGCGCTTGTGCTGACAGCGAGCTTCGCCCTGACCGGCTCCAGCTTTCTTGCCTACGCCGCCATTGCCGAAAAGCGCGGGCTGACGACATCGCGTCATGGCGCGAAAAGCTTCTTCTTCCAGGGCGGTCTTGCCGAGGGCGCGGAGACAATTGTCGCTTTCCTGCTCATGTGCATCCTCCCGCAGCACTTTGCCCTGATCTCATGGGTCTTTGCGGGAATGTGCGGCCTTACCGTTGTTCAGCGTGTCATGGCGGCAAGAAAGGCGTTCAGAGGCACGGCATCTCCGACGCCGGGGCCTGACCTTGAATAGCGTAACGCCCTGCTGCTGGACCTGGACATGCGCCGGGGGGCCGAATGCCAACCGACCGTGACGTCAGACTGGTTCTGGTTGGCGCAGGCCACGCTCACCTGCATCTTGTGCGGAATGCAGCTCCGCTGCGCGCCGCCGGTATCAGCCCGATTCTGGTCGCGCCGGCCACTTTCCACTACTCTGGCCTCGCCACCGGCGTTCTCTCGGGCGCGCTTGCCCCCGGCGATAACACTCTGGACATAGCCCGCCTTGCGGCAGCTTGCGGGATGATGCACGCGCCGACAACGGCTGATGCTGTTGATCCCGACCGGCGGATTGTCCGTCTGGCTGACGGGCAGGAGCTGCCATACGACGCCGTATCGCTGAACGTCGGCAGCATCGTCCACGCAATGCCTGGGCTTGTCGATCATCCGGGGGTCTGGACGATCAAGCCGCTGTCGAGACTTGTGCATCTCAGGGCGCATCTCGAAGGCCTGTCGCAAGCAACCCAGCCTTGCCCGCGCATCGTGGTTGCGGGCGGAGGGCAGAGCGGCTTTGAAGTCTCCGCAGTCCTGGCTGGTCTTTGCATGCGCCTGTTTGGCCGCCAGTCAGTCACGCTGGTCAGTCCGGATTATTCCATGTCATGGGCTCCGCCCGGCGCCGCGCGTATTCTGCTTGCGTCCTTCAACAAGAGAGGAATTGCGCGAAAGACAGGGCGGGTCACGGGCATGAGCGATGGCGCCTGCAGGCTCGACGTCGGTGAAGATCTGCCTTGCGACGCCCTTGTTCTCGCGACGGGTCTTGGCGTGCCCCCACCTGCATCGAACCTTCCTGTTGACCACGACTCCGACGGCCGCGTCATCGTAACCCCTGGGCTCAACGTACCGGACAATCCGCGGATCTTCGCCGTGGGGGATTGCGCCGCCGTCGCCGGACACAAGCGGCCATTTCTCGGCGTGTTTGGCGTACGCGCCGCACCTGTCCTTCTTCGCAACCTTTGCGCGATGGCGCGCGGGGAGAGGCTTGACGCATACATTCCGCAGGAGCGTTGGCTGTCGATTCTCGATCTTGGAGACGAAACCGGCCTGGCAATCCGTCACAGGCTCTGGAGCCGGGGACGATGCGCGCTCCATCTGAAGCGTTGGCTCGACAAGCGATTCCTCGAGCGTATGCGAGGCGTCTACGCGCCGTAGTACGGGGTCTCAGGCAACGTCCCGCAGAACCGATGCGGTCTACAGGCTCCAGTCATGCGAGATGCTTGAGAAGCGAAACAACGCGCTGCGTTCGTTTCGAGAACAACGCATCGACATACCAGAGGCCCGCCAGGCGCTTGTTGATTTCGCCGCGCGTCGGGTAGGGCATGATCGCGCCTGTGATCTTGCTCAGCTTGATGTTTGCCGACATTGCCAGTGACCAGAGATGGATGTGATCGCCAGCATGCCGCCCGACCAGGGTGACGCCGAGGATCTTCCCGCCTTTCGATGTCACGAGCTTGGCAAACCCGCGGGTATCGCCCTCGGCCTGCGCGCGATCATTCTCTGCAAAGGGCAGGGTGATCGTGCGGCACTCCGGACCGTGCCTTGCACGGGCTTCCGTCTCGCTCAGCCCGATGCTGGCGATCTCGGGGTCGGTATAGGTGACTCGCGGGACGACAAGTTTGTCTGCGTTGACCGGCAGTCCGAAGATCGCGCGACGCACGATGAGGGATGCATGCGCCCCCGCAAGGTGCGTGAACTGGCCTCGCCCCGCAACATCGCCCACCGCATAGACGCGCTTGTTGGTCGACCGGAGTGATGTGTCCGTGACGATGCCCTTGTCGTCGGCGGCAATTCCGCCCTTGTCGAGCGCCAGCGAAGCGATCGAAGGCTTTCGCCCCAACGCAACGAACAGGTGCGATCCGTGCAATCGCTTCTGACCTCCAGCGACGTCGATGACGATCTCGGGTCCAGGCTCGACTGACACGACTTTCGCGTGCGGATGGATTTCGACGCCGTCAGCGACGAGTTGCTGCAGCACGCAGGCCGAGGCTTCCGGATCTTCGCGTCCGAGCGGGGCAGCGGCGTCGACAATCACCACTTCAGCGCCGAGGCGACGGAATGCCTGACCCAGCTCCATGCCAATCGGGCCGCCACCGATTACCAGCAGGCGTCGGGGTAACTCTGAAAGCGAGAATATGGTCTCGTTTGTGAGGTAGCTGACATTGCTGAGGCCGGTAATTGGCGGAACTAAAGCGGTCGAGCCGGTCGCGATCACGATCTTGCGCGCCTTGACCGCGAGGCTGGCGCTCACCACGGTGTCGCGACTTTCAAATGCGGCTTGTTCGCGCACAACCCGGACACCGAGGCCCTCGAAACGTTCCTGGCTGTCGACGGGAGCGATCGTTGCGATGGTCCGCGCGACATGGGCCATCACATCGGAAAAACTGACCTCCACACCTGAGCACTTTACACCAAGAGCGCCGGCGGCGCGCATGGCGGAAGCCTCGGCCGCTGCTGCGATCATGGCCTTCGAGGGGACACAGCCATAGTTGAGGCAATCACCACCCATCTCGCCCTTTTCAAACAGCACGACCTTCAGGCCCAGTTGTGCAGCACCAGCGGCAACTGAAAGGCCCCCGGAACCGGCGCCGATGATCGCGAGGTCCGCCTTGATCCGTTCGCGCGTCATGCCTCGGCTACCTTCTTCGCGCGGTAGCGCTGGAACAGCGTCGTACCCAGGGAGAGCAGGGCAAGCGCGACCAGGGGTCCGAACACTTCAGGTCGCAGCATGACGCCAAGGTCAGGCGTGCCGCCGACTTCGAGGATTGCACCAATCCCGGCGCCGATCCCACTGTAAATGAAGGTCGCTGGCATGATGCCGATGAGCGTTGCGAGCGCGTAGGCGCGGGCAGGCGCATTCGCGAGTGCTGCAGCCACGTTGACCAGCCAGAATGGTACGAGCGGGATCAGCCGAAGTGTCAGGATGTAACCGAAAGCGCCCTTGTGGACGCCGTCAATAATGCTCTTGAGGCGCCCACCCGACCGCTCAGCCCTGGCGCGGAGCGCGGCGCCAAGCGAGGTTCTGACGATGTAGAAGACAATGATCGCGCCCAGCGTTGCGCCGATCACGGTCGCAGCGCCGCCGATCCAGGTTCCGAACAGAAAGCCCCCGGCGAGCGTAAGGATGAGCGCGCCTGGAAGGCTCACTGCGGTGGCGGCTGCATAAACAGCAACAAAACCTGCCAGCGCGAGGAAAAGATTGTCCCGGACGAACCCGCGAAGCGCAGCCTCATTGTCCTGCAGGGTCGACAGGTTGAGAAATCGGCCCACGCCGGACGCCAGGACGCCGATGATGACGAGGGCGAGGATGACAAGGGGAAGAAAACGCGCAAATCTCTTGAGCATGTCCTCAACCCGTCCGGAACTCTGACCCTGCGCGACGATCGGCGCCCGGGTCTTGTGGCCTGTCTAGCATCCCTGCTCAAGAAGAGGCACGTTGTTCTGGTGGGCAAGCGTAGGCTGACACGGCGCCAATGGGGGCCGACAGCTCGACGTCTGACGTGCTGCACGCTGATTGCGAAGAGTCGGAGCAAGAGATGGTTCGTGCGATAATCTGGATCGTATCTGTCGTGGCGATACTGGGCGGCCTTGCTGTCCTGGCGGCTGGTCCCGGCACACGCTTCGGTCTCTGGGATTTTCGCGTGGGGCTTGGCATCATCCAGCTCGCCGCAATTCCTGTTCTGATCGCAACTGCCGCCGCCTTGGTCAGCCTTGGCCTCGCGGTCTGGAAAGCGCGGCGCCTCGCGCCCTTGGCTGTCGCAGGCCTTCTGGTTGCGGGGGGCGCGGCGGTGGTCCCCTTGCAGATGAAGGCGGCAGCCGACGCCAATCCCTTCATTCACGACATCACGACTGATTTCGATTCTCCTCCCGCAATCGTCGCGGCCGCTTCAGCGGCTCGGATGAACCCGGTCGACTATCTTGGAGACGACGCCGTACCCGGCGGAAAAGACGGCCTCACGGTTTCCAAGGCCCAGACGGCGGCGTTTCCTGACATCGCAGCCCTGGAAATCCCCGGGGATCCTGCTGCTGTGGCTGCGCGAGCCGAAAGCGTGATTGCGGCAATGGGGATGGAGATCATTCGCGGCGCGCCTGATGCGCCAGGCCCTGCCGACATGATTCAGATCGAAGCGGTCGCGACCTCGCTCTGGTTCGGTTTCAAGGACGACTTCGTGGTGCGCCTGTCGAAACTGCCTGACGGCGCAACGCGCGTCGATACACGCTCCAAGTCGCGTGTGGGTGTCTCTGACCTTGGTGCGAATGCCGCTCGCACGCGACAGTTCCTCAAGGACTTGACGGCGTCGATGCCGGATATGGCTGGCGACACAGCCAGCTAGT
>JBBAUA010000044.1:0-29264 GCA_040398465.1 Hyphomonadaceae bacterium
GAACCGGGCTCGATCTTCATGAGCACACTGTCGGCGCCTTCATCCGTGATCACGTAGAGATAGCCATCGGGGCTCTGCTCAACGTCGCGGATGCGCTGGTGCAGGTCGAACAACAGCATCTCGCTGCGGACGACCTCCCATTTTTCGTTGAACACGATGCGCTCGAGATGGCCCGTGCGCGGAGAATTGCTCATGCGCATTGCGCCGACAAACAGGTTGCCTTTCCAGCCGGGAAACTTGTCGCCCGTGTAGAACAGCATTCCGCCCGGCGCGATCGACGGCACATAGGAAATGTGCGGCCGCGTCAGCCCGTCCTTGTAAGGCACGGGCGAGACCTTGGTTCCGGAGTAGTACCGCCCATCGCTGACCAGCGGCCAGCCATAGTTCTGGCCTGCCTTCAGCACGTTGATCTCGTCACCGCCCTGCGGGCCGTGCTCGGAGACCCAGAAGTCCTTCGTCCACGGGTTTAGCGTCAAGCCAAGATTGACACGATGGCCGATGGTGAAGAGTTCTGGATTGTAGCCTTTCCTGCCCGCGAACGGATTGTCCTTCGGGATCGTGCCGTCGTCGTTCAGGCGCAGCGTCTTGCCGGCGTAGTCATCCGGCTTCTGTGCGCGGCCGATCGACTCGTCCGTCCCGACGCCGGGACAGCCGATGGTGAAGTACAGCTTCCCGTCCGGCCCGAACGCCATCTTGGTGTAGAGCGCATCGACGTCGTCGCCGACGAAGATGTCCCTGCCGTCGACGATCTGCGTGCCGTTCCAGCGACCGCGGAAGATGGCGTTGTTGCCGTACTCGCCATGCGCTGGCTTGTGGTAGGACAGGTAGATCAGTCCGTTGATCCGGAAATCGGGATGCAGGATGATATCCATGAACCCGGTCGCTGTGCCGAGCACGGCTACCTTGGGCGTGCCTGCGATCGGCGCCGGGTCGAGCTTGCCGTTCCGGATGATGCGGAGGTCTCCCGCGCGCTCAGCGACCAGCACATCGCCGGTTGGCAGGAATTGGATAGCGCGCGGCGAGGTCAGGCCGCGCGCTACGACGGACACACGCAGGTCGCGCTGCTCCCAGGATTCGAACTGGAACGGTCCATCGCCAAGCTTTGGCGCCGGCCATGCGGAGGGGCGCGGGCCGTCCGCACTGTCCCGCTCGTCGCGGATGCGCCGGGCCGGATAGGGAATGCCCTCGACATAGGCGCTTCGGTTGCGCCCGGTCGGATCCGTGCTGGGGTCTGCGTTGGCGAATTGGGGCGCGGCCGCCGGCGGCGCTGACAGGAAGGAGATCACATGCGCTCGCTGCTGAGCGTTGATCATGCCGGACTGCATGGCCATGAGGCCACCCGGCGCGAGCGCGGCGGTTATCCGATCCCGGCCGAGGCCGTGGAGTTCGTCGAGTTCTGGCGCTGTCTCGTCGCCGCCATCGTGGCAAGCCGAGCAGAACTTGCCGTAGACATCGCGGCCGGCGATCTGGTCGGCGCTGGCAACGGTGACGGTTGCTGGCGCATCTGGCGCCGTCTGTGTCGAGGTGCACGCGGCGATGGCAAGCGCCGAGGCCGCCAGCAAGACATTTGGATGCTTCATTGATCTCCCCGGATTCCCTGCTTTCCGGCATAGAAAGCGGAAATCGCGCGGCAGTCACGCTGCGGTGCGTCAGAACTGGCCTCAGACCGAGAAGCGGCCGGTCAGGCCTGGCCGAACTTCGTTGTCGTCGTGATGCCGAGGGATTTGAGGAAGTCCGTCGGCAACACGCCCCCGGCGCAGACGATGATCGCGTCATTGGGAAGCTCGATCGGCCCGCTCGCGGTCTTGAGTGTCACTGATGGCTTGGTGATCCCAGTAATCTGCGAGGAAAGGCGCACGGTGAGGCGGCCGGATGCGATGGCTGCATCGACGCGCGTGCGGTTCTTGCGCTTGGCGCGGCCGAAGGCGTCGCCACGATAGGAGAGATCGACGATGGCGTCGGACTCTTCTGCAACTGTCGCCGCGGCCTCCAGCGCGCTGTCGCCGCCGCCGACAACCAGCACGCGCTTGCCGGCGAACTGCTCGGGGTCGGCGAGGCGATAGACTACCTTGGAGGATTCCTCACCCGGAACGCCAAGCTTGCGCGGCGTGCCGCGCCGCCCGATCGCAAGGAGGATGGCGCGGGTCTTGTATGTACCCTTCGACGTCTTCGCGATGAAGCCGTCGCCATCCTTGTCCACGCCGAGCAGTTGCTCTTCGTATGACAGTTCGAGGCCGGCCTTCTCCCGCGCCTCGTTCCAGAAGCCGAGCAGCGTCTCCTTCTGCACCTCGCGGAACTGCATCTTGCCAATGATCGGGAGTTTCGCGGGCGCGGTCATCACCAGCTTGCCGCGTGGAAAGTGCGAGACGGTGCCGCCGAATGTCTCCTGCTCGATCGTGAGATAGCGCAGGCCCTTCTCCTTGGCGGCCAGGGACGCTGCAAACCCTGCGGGGCCAGCACCGACGATGAGAACGTCGAGCCGGTCGCCGCGTTTCATGCCGGACAGCTTTGCGATGGAGTCCATCGCCTGTACGCCCTGGTTGATAGCGTTGCGGATAAGGCCCATGCCGCCGAGTTCGCCCGCGATGAAGAGGCCGGGAACATCCGTCTCAAAGGTTGGCGAGACCAACGGCAGTTCGACGCCGCGCTTCTCCGTGCCGAACACCAGCGAGATCGCCTGGGTCGGGCAGGCGGCTGCGCATGCGCCATGACCAATGCACGCAGTCGGATCGACCACGGCCGCCTTGCCATTGATGATGCCGATGACGGTGTGTTCGGGGCAGGCCGTGACGCACGCTGCCGAGCCGCAGCACAACGACAGGTCGATCTGCGGATGTAGCGAAGTCGGTTCGGTGAGTCCCGCCTCCACCGACTCGTTCCAGGTCTCCTGGGCGCGCTTCGCGGCGCGTTTTCGCGACAGGCCGAAGATCAGCAGGCCGATGCCGAAGGGGATCGCATAGACGAGCAGTCCCGACAGGGTTTCGAGCAACACTCCAGCTCCGTCTAGTTGGATGAAACACTGATCGCTTCAGCCATCACGGCGGCGAGCTGCTGTTGCGCGGCGGGGTCGGCTGCGAAGATGGTCTTGCCCTTCGCCAGAGCCGCAAGCGCCTGGTCTTCCTGACCAAGCACGCGGCGCGCGCGGATGAGGCGGAGCCAGCCGTCAAGGTCGGCCGGGTTTGCCTGCAGCCGCGCGTCGAGGCGCGAGACCATGCCGTCAATCATTGCCTGCCGGTCCTGAGGCGACATGGCCTCGGCGTCGGAGACCTGAGCCGTCGTAGGCCCGGCAGGCCGCTCCGCCATCGGTGCAGCAGCGGTGCGCGCTGCCGGAAGCCGGGCGGAAACATCAATTCCGGAAGATAGAGAGAGCTCGACGACACGACCCCGCACCTCGGCAAACCACGGCGCATCGGCCTCGGCCGTCTTCAACATGGTAAGCCAGTCGTTCAGCGCCTCTGCCGGCTTGCCGTCCTGCTGCTTCTTCAGGCCGAGGAGGAAGCGTGCGCGCGCGTCGGCAGGGTCTGCCTTGTAAGCAGCCCGCAGTGCGGCTGCCGCGTCATCGGTGACCAGGCCGCCAGCAGCGCGCGAAAGCGACTCGCCATAGGACGATTGCGTTTCGGCGTCGTTCGGGGCGATAGCGACGGCGCGGCCATAAGCTGCGGCGGCGCCTGCGAAGTCGTCGGTCCTGAACTTCGACCAGCCGAGCATGCGCCAGCCTTCGACGTCGCCTGGTTCGTTTGCGAGGCGCGTCTCGAGGCTGGAGATCATCTCGTCGACGGGCGCTACGCTGATCTGACCGCCGGCCGCGCTGGCGTCGGCGACCTGCATGCCGCCGCCCGATGCGGCCGTCATGGGGGCCTGCCGCGTGGCCCCGACACCGGGCGAGCCAACCATGCCATAGAGAATGGCGGATCCGATCGCCATAAAGGCGGCGACAGCGATAAAGGTGGTGCGGTCGGTCAAGGTCATGTCTGCGTCCTCGCGGATTGCGGGCTCGTCTGTCGTCGTGATCAGGCGGCGCTGGATTTCAGTACGCGCCATGCGCGCGTCGTCGGCTGAGGTCAGGCCCAGCGATTCCTCGCGGGCGATCTCGTTCAGTTGTGACGTGTAGATGTCGGCGCTCGCGCCGTCGGCGATGCGGTTGCGGCGCAGGAACGGCCAGCATGTGGCGGCGATTGCAGCAGCCATGAGTAGCGTGATGAGAAGCCAGAGCATCAGGCCTTGCCTCCTGCTTCCATGCGGCGCGCCAGCTCTGCGGCCTCAGCGTCGCTGAGCGGAACGGGCGCGAGATCGCGTTTTCCAGCCGGGCGAAGGTAGGCGAACCAGCCAACCGCGCCGACCACGAGAAGCAGAAGCGGCCCGAACCAGAGCAGTAGCGTGTC
This sequence comes from Hyphomonadaceae bacterium, assembly GCA_040398465.1. GTDB lineage: Bacteria > Pseudomonadota > Alphaproteobacteria > Caulobacterales > Hyphomonadaceae > UBA7672. The sequence continues at coordinate 4,383 of JBBAUA010000044.1, forward strand.
CATCTGCAACGGCGGTTGCAGGCGGAGGAAATTGCCATAGCGATCGGTCATGTAGGCCATTACGGCGTCCTTGCTTTCACCTGCCGCGATCCGCTCGCGAACGAGACGGCGCATGTCCGCCGCCAGCGGCGCGTTGGATTCCTCGATCGACTGGTTCTGGCAGACGACGCAACGCAGTGACTTGCCCACCTCGCGCGCCTGCGACTCCACTTCGGGCGTGAACGTTACCTGAGGTGTCTGGGCGATCGCGGCGGGCGATGTCGCAAGCGCGAGGGCGACAATCAGGCGTTTCATGCGGGCTCCGCCTCCAGCTTGCGGATGAGGGGAAGGATCGTATCGGCCCAGAGTTCGGGCGTGATGGGTCCGACCTGCTTGTAACGGATGCGACCTTCGCGATCGACAAGGAAGGTCTCTGGCGCGCCGGTGACGCCGAGGTCGATGGCAAGGCGGCTGTCGCTGTCGACGCCAGTCTTGGTATAGGGGTCCCCATAGCGTGCGAGCCACGCCGCGCCTGCTCCCGGCGGATCGCGCCAGTCGACCCCATAGAGCGCGACCTGCTTCGACTCGGCGATCGCTTCGAGCTGTGGATGTTCGAGGATGCAGCTTGAGCACCATGAGCCGAACACGTTCACCAGCGATACCTTGCCGATCAGGTCCTGCTTGGTCAGCGCCTCGCGTTCCGGCGTCAGGCGGGTGAGCGCGAAGTCAGGCATTTCGCGGTCGATCATGGTCGAGGGCAACTCGGCCGGATTGCGCGTAAGGCCCCAGGCGAAGAAGCCGCCGATGACCAGCAGGATTGCGACAGGTATCACGGCGGCCCAGGCTGGGAGCGCTGCGCGAGATTGCGGCACGTCGCTCATGCGGCAACTCCCGCATCGGCAGGGATCGCTGGCGCGCGCACCTTGTGCGGCGCGCCGACGCGGAAGCGGCGATCCGAGAGGGAGACGAACCCGCCCATCGCCATCAGCAGGGCGCCCGACCAGATCCACATCGCGAGAGGGTGATGCGTGACGCGAACCGCGAACGCGCCGGTCCCATTGTCCTCGCCCGCGGTAAGGTGGAGGTTTGACAGGAAGCCCATGCGGATGCCCGCCTCGGTGGTGACGGTGTCGCGTTCCGGATAGTAGCGCCGCTCGCTGACCATTGCCTCTTCGGGAGCGCCATTGTCAGCGACGGCGAATGTGAGGCGCTGGGCGTCGTAGTTCGCGCCTTTCACATTCTGCACCTGCGTCAGGGTGAAGGATCGCGTGCCCAGCGTGGTCGAATCGCCGATCCGAAGGGACGACATGGAATCCTTCTCCCACGCAGACATCGCGGTGATGCCGAGCACGGCGACCGCGAAACCAAGATGGGCGATGACGAAGCCCCAGGTCGATCGCGGAAAGGCGCGGGCGAGGAAGAGCGATTGCTCGGGTTTCACCTGTCCGATGCGCAGCCGAACCTGCATCCAACGCGCCATTCCGGCGATGAGAAACACGCCAAAGCCGATGCCGAGTCCGCCGGGGAGACTCTGTCCGACAATCCCTGATGCGAGACCGGCGACGAGGCCGACAGCCATCGGTATGCGCATGGCATCGCCTGCAGGCTTTGCGGCATCGCTGCGCCAGCGCATCATCGGCCCGAAAGCCATCAGCGCGGTGACGGCCAGCATGATCGGGCCGAAAGTCATGTTGAAATAGGGAGGGCCGACGGAGATCTTGTCGCCGGAGAGTGCGTCGATCACGAGCGGATAGAATGTGCCGAGGAAGACGACAGCGCAGGCGACGAGCAGCAGGAAGTTGTTACCGAGAATCGCGCCTTCCCGGCTGATCGGTGCAAAGGACGGCGGTTGCTGCAATTGGCGCGCACGCAGGGCGTAGAGCGTGAGCGCGCCGCCGGATGCTGCGATCACCATCGCGAGAATGAAGACGCCGCGTGCGGGATCGACGGCGAAGGCGTGAACACTGGTGAGGATGCCGGATCGGACGAGGAAGGTTCCGATCAGGCTGAGTGTGAAGGCGAGGATCGACAGCAGCAGCGTCCAGTTGACCAGCGCATGGCGCCGCTCGACCACAAGCGCGCAATGCAGGAGCGCGGTGCCGATCAGCCACGGCATGAAGGATGCGTTCTCGACCGGATCCCAGAACCACCAACCGCCCCAGCCGAGTTCGTAATAAGCCCAGAAGCTGCCGAGCATGATGCCGATGGTGAGGAAGCACCAGGCGGCGAGAACCCAGGGCCGCACCCAGCGCGCCCATGCGGCGTCCACCTTGCCCTCGATCAGCGCAGCGACCGAGAAGGAGTAGGCAACCGAGAAGCCGACATACCCCAGATAGAGCATCGGCGGATGGATCACGAGACCGGGGTCCTGCAGCAGCGGGTTGAATCCCATTCCTTCGAGCGGAACAGGCAGAAGCCGCGCGAACGGATTCGAGGTGAACAGGATGAAGGCAAGGAAGGCCACGCCGATCAGGCCCTGCACGCCAAGAGCGCGCGCCTTCAGCGTAGCGGGCAGGTTGTTCCCGAAGACTGCGATTGCCGCGCCAAAGCCGGAGAGCACGACCACCCAGAGCAGCATGGAACCTTCATGCTGCCCCCACGCGGCGGAGATCTTGTAGAACATCGGTTTCAGCGTGTGCGAGTTCGAGGCGACGACTTTCAGCGAAAAGTCAGAAACGGCGAACGCCCAGACGAGGCACATGAATGCAAATGCAACGAGCCCGAATTGCGCGATCGCCGCCGAAGCGCCGAAGCGCATCAGGCGCGTCTTGCCATGCGCAGCACCCCACAAGGGTGCGACGCCCTGCGCAGTCGAAGCCATCAATGCAAGGATGAGAGCGAAAAGTCCGAGTTCGCTGATCAAGGGAGGCTCGCACTCTACAATGCGACAACAATCTATGTCGTCGTGATGCGCGCCCCAGCAACACACTCATGGACTCATGCTCAACAAAACGCCAGTCCCGAATCCTATGAATAATTTCATGACCGCGGACTTTTCATCACAGTGCGAGCGTGTCATGAGGCGAGCGCTGGGGAGCGCATCATCAGTGCACGGAGTATTTAGTGCAGGGTCCCCACGGTTCGCGGCGCGGTGCAGCGCTGGTTCTCCGAGACATCGTTGATGAACCGACGCCGCGACCTCCGCTGAAAGCCGTCGCGAATCCTCCGCTTGACCGGCCTGTTCCAGAGCCGCCGCGGACCGCTGCGCTCGCTGCTGCTGCACGAAAGCCGAAGGCCGGTTTTCGTATTTTTCCCCTCTATTTGACGCTGATTGCTGCTGCCCTGTCCTTCGGACTCGTCTTCAAGGTACAGTTGAAGATCGAGGCCGAAGTGGGCGTCGGGTACTGGCTGGGCATTGCCGGCGTGGCTTGCGTTGGCCTCCTGCTCTTCTATCCCGTTCGCAAGCGCTACCCGAAGCTCGCTTTCCTCGGCAGCGTTCCCAGCTGGTTCCATCTGCACATGGCGTTGGGCATTCTCGCGCCGACTTTCATTCTATTTCATGCTGGATTCAGAACCGGTTCAGTAAATGCGGCTGTCGCCCTCGTAACGATGCTGATTGTTGCGGGCAGCGGACTGTTTGGACGCATGCTTTATGTGCGAATCCATCGGAACCTCAAAGGCAAGAAAGCCGAAGTTAAAGCGATGGCGCAGGATACGGCGCTGCTGCGCCAGACGTTGTGCCGGGATTTCTCCGAGGTTGCGGACATCACTGAGGCGCTTGAGAAGACACTGCACGAGCCGCGCCCGAATGTGTTCGATGCGCTCGGCTACTCCCTCGCCACGTCAGCGCGGATCACCATCGCTCGCCGCAAGATGTTGCGAGCGCTCGCGCGTGGCGCGAAGCGCATGGATTCGGCGCCGGGCGGCAAGGTTGCAGCCAGACGACTGAAGCGGGATGGCGCGTTGCTGGTGCGCACCTATTGTCACGAGTTGCGGCACACCGCGTACCTGACGTTCTTCGAACGGCTGTTTGCGCTCTGGCACATTGTGCATATGCCGCTCTTCTTTCTCATGCTGGTAGCGGCCGGTATCCACATTGTGGCCGTGCACCTCTACTAGCCCCGGATGCTGACGATCCGCGCCCTGCTGATCGCCTTGTTCGGTGTCGTCGCGTTGATGGCGGCGCCTGTGGCCATGGCGCAAAACCCGTTGGAACGCCTCGTTTCACCGGGACCCTTGTCGCGCGCGCATGAGAAACTCGAGGCGACATGCAATGTCTGCCACGAGTCGTTCAACAAAGCTGGGCAGCCAGCCAAGTGCCTGGACTGTCACAAGGAAACAGCCTTCGATGTAACGAACAAGCGGGGTTTCCATGGCCGCTCGCCTCTGGTGGCCGGCAAGGAGTGCAAGACCTGTCACGTCGAGCATGAGGGGCGGAATGCGATCCTGGTCATTCTAGATGAGAAGACGTTCGACCACCGCTTTACCGATATGCCGCTACTGGGCGCGCATGCGCGGGTAACCTGTGCGGAATGCCACCAGAAGGGCGTGAAACACGCAAAGACGCCCACGGACTGCGCGAGCTGTCACAAAGCCGACGAACCGCACAAGGGCCAGCTGGGGACAGCATGCGCCACATGCCATGTGGTCTCGAGCTGGAAGACCGTATCGTTCGATCACGGCAAGACGAGTTTCGCACTGAAGGGGAAGCACGCCAGCACCCAGTGCGCCGCCTGCCACGTCAACGAAAAGTGGAAAGACCTCGCGGCGACGTGCGTCTCCTGTCACGCCAAGGACGATGCGCATGAGGGCAGGTTCGGGACGGACTGCGCATCATGCCACAAGGAGACAGGCTGGAAGGTCGAGTCGTTCGACCACGCAAGGACCGGCTTCGCGCTGATCGGCCAGCATGCCGAGGCGAGATGCGAGTCGTGCCACAGCAAAGGTCTCGACGCGCTGCTTCCGACGACCTGCAACGGGTGTCACGCCAAGGATGACTCGCACAAGGGAAGGAATGGAACAGCCTGCGCCGACTGCCATACGCCGCGTTCCTGGACGAACGTCACGTTTGATCATTCGAAGACGGATTTCGCCTTGAAGGGCAAGCATGCGTCCCTGAAGTGCGAGAGCTGCCACACGAAGCCGGTGAAGGAATGGATTCCGCCAACGGCCTGCAGCGGGTGTCACGAGAAAGACGACACGCACAAGGGTCTGCTTGGCCCCAAATGCGCCGACTGCCACGCCGAGACGGGCTGGGCCAATGTGCGGTTTCAGCATGAGCGGGACGTTGGCTTCGCCCTGAAGGGCAAGCATTCTTCAGCGACATGCGCCTCCTGTCACAAGGAGCCGACGCATGTGAAGGCGCCGCCGTCGAGCTGCATCGGCTGTCACCGCGACGATGATCCGCACAAGCGTCAGCTCGGAGATGGATGCGGCCAGTGTCATGGCGAAACGGACTGGCGGACCAATGTTCGTTTCGATCACGACCTGACGGACTTTCCGCTGCTCGGAAAGCATGACGAGCTGACATGTGTACAGTGTCATACCACGCCCGCCTTCCTGGATGCCGACCCGGTCTGCGGGTCGTGTCACCAGAAGCAGGATGTCCACAAGGGACGTTTCGGTGCCACCTGCTCGACCTGCCATAATCCGGTCGAGTGGACGCGGGTGGCGTTCAATCACGACACCCAGACGGCTTATCCACTGACCGGCAAGCACAAGCAGGTGGATTGCGAGAGCTGTCACCGCACGCCTGTAAAGGGCGAGATCGATATCTCGACCCGGTGCATCACGTGCCACGCCGCCGACGACAAGCATCGTGGCTCGTTCGGAACAAGCTGCGAGCGGTGCCACACGACCGAAGACTTCTCAAAGACGAGGGGAGTCGCGAATTAAATTTCCGTACAGCCATTGTGTCATCCGTGGACAGAGGAATAGGTGGTTGCCGGTGGGATTACTGGGCGCTGTCGTTGATCGTGAGAACGGTTCGATGGCCCACCGCCGTCCAGACAGGAGCGTATTGCCATTCGTCGCAGCGGCTTCGCGCGCGCTGGCGGCGCTCGCGATTGCGCTTATCGTGCTGCTGGCCTCAAATGCTGTCGGGCCCGCTCACGCGCAAGATCCGCCCGATGAAGTCACCGTCCAGTTCGATCACTTCTCGACCGGCTTCCCGCTGGATGGGGCGCACAGGTCGGTCAGTTGCGACAGTTGCCACACGAACGGGAACTTCCAGGCGCTGCCCACGCGATGCCGCGACTGCCACAACGATACGATCGCGCCGGGCAAGCCGTTCCGGCATATCCCGACCAATGCGGACTGCGATTCCTGTCACGTAACGGCAAGCTGGTCGCGCGTTCGTTTCGATCACTCGACGGCGACAGCGGCGTGCGCCACCTGCCATAACAACTCCGTCGCCCGGGGCAAGACTGCGAACCACATCCAGACGAATGCAACATGCGACAACTGCCACGTCACGTCGAACTGGACCAATGTGCGGTTCGACCATGCCGATGTGACCGGCTCCTGCGCGAGCTGTCACAACGGGTCAGCGGCGAGCGGGAAGCCGGCGAGTCACATCCCCACGGCTGCAGGATGCGAGACCTGTCACATCACGACGAACTGGTCGAATGTCCGGTTCGATCATGCCAGCGTCACCGGCGCATGCGCGAGCTGTCACAACGGAACGAGCGCCACGGGCAAGCCGCCCAATCACATCCTAACGACAGCCGGGTGCGATAGCTGTCATGTCACGACCAACTGGACGAATGTGCGCTTCGACCATGCGAGCGTGACGGGTGCTTGCGCATCCTGCCACAATGGAACTAGCGCGACCGGCAAGCCGGCGAACCACATCTCGACGACCGCCGGCTGCGACAGCTGCCACAACACCAGCACCTGGACGAGCGTGTCGTTCAGCCATGCAGGAGTCACGGGCGCCTGCGCCTCCTGTCACAACGGCGCCAGCGCTACGGGCAAGCCGGCTAACCACATACCTACGACGGCCGGATGTGAGACATGTCACGCTACGACCAGCTGGACAAATGTGACGTTCAGCCATGCGGGTGTGACGGGCTCCTGTGCGACTTGCCACAATGGCACAACCGCGACGGGCAAGCCGGCAAATCACATCGCGACGACGGCCGGTTGCGACACGTGTCACAACACGACAACATGGACGAACGTGCAGTTCGACCATTCGGCTGTGACGGGGTCGTGCTCGACCTGCCACAATGGCACACAGGCGACAGGCAAGCCGCCAACGCACATCGCATCGACCAACACATGCGACGACTGCCATGTCAGCACGGCGTGGACGAATGTGCGGGTGGACCACAACGCAGTGAGCGGAACCTGCACGTCCTGTCACAACGGGACCGTGGCTACCGGAAAGCCCTCCGCGCACATTGCGACGAACGCCCAGTGCGGCGACTGCCATTCGACCCTGGCCTGGGTGCCGGCGACGTTCGACCATTCGGCTGTGACCGGATCGTGCGCGAGCTGCCACAATGGCACGAGCGCGACGGGCAAGCCGGCGAACCACTTCGTGACGACTCTGCCCTGCGAAGAGTGCCACAGCATCACCAGCTGGACGACAGTGCGCTATACGCACAACAGCGCCGGATATCCGGGCCAGCATCGCGCGGCGCTGGACTGCACGGACTGCCATCGCAACAACGCCCAGCAGGTCGCCTGGCCCAGCCCGGCCTACCAGCCGGATTGCGCGGCTTGCCACGCCAATGACTACGAGGCGGACGAGCACCAGAAAACGCGAACGCCTTCGACACGCTACACGGTCGCCGAGCTGCGCGACTGCGAAGGCGCCTGCCATGTCTATACGGACAGCACGATGACGACGATTGCCCAACGGCGGAACTCGAACCACCGGGTGTCTGACAGCTCGTTCGACTGACGGGGGCCGCTTGCGGCCGGGGACTTACAAAGCTGGGGAGCGACAGGGACTCACGCTGCGCCGTGAGGCGCGGGGGACGGAGTATTGGTATGACGGTGAAGGACCAGAAGCGTGCGAGGCCCGAGCAGATCGACGGGGTGCGCGCGCGCGTTCAGTCCCTGCGGGTGCGGACGATGCTGGCGGGCAGCGTTTTCGTCGCGATGGCGAGTCAGCTCGCGCCGTCGAGCTATGCGCAGACGATCTCGGACCGGTTTCTCTCGCGTGTGACCGCGCAGGAGAATGGCGCGTGTGCGACGGTGAACATCGATTTCAACGTGCCAGTCCGCTACGTGTCGCACTTTCCGGATCGTGGCGGGCGCGAGCTGCGCATCGGGGTGCAGCCGCTGAACTTCAACCGTGGTTCGCTGTCGACGGCACTGGCGACGGAAAGCCTGCGGCCGCCATCGAGCAAGGTGGCTGGTATCCAGCGGATCACCTATGACGTGTCGGATCCGGCCGGGCCGACGCTGGTTCTGCAGTTTGACCATGACGCCAACTGGGATGTGAAGCCGGACAGGACGGCGACGCGCCTCGTGGTCACCGTGTCGGGTCGCGATGGATGTGTTCCGGAAGGTAGTGGACGGGCGTCAGCTGCGCCCGGATCGAACATCATCCTGTCTGTGACGCAATCGGTGCCCGGGGCGCTGGAGCCGAATGGCAACTACGCCATCAACCTGCTCTCCGAACGCGGCAAGGTGTTGCCGCCGGAACAGGTGAAACAGCTCGATGCCTTCAGGCAGTTCGCCGGATACCAGTACACCTCCGAGGAAAATGGGGTCGAGTGGACGCGGCTTCGGCTGGGCACGTTCGCGACGCGGATGGAGGCGGAACAGATTCTGACACAGGTCGCGACGGCCTATCCCGAAGCGTGGATCGCGCGGATTGACCGGTCGGAGCGCGAGCGCGTCTATCAGGCGTGGCTGGCTGCGCGGTCGGGGACGAGTTCGCAGCCTTCGGCGCTTCCCGTTGATCCGGTGTCCGATGGGCTGCTGCAGGAACTGCGTGACGTGCTGGCGACTGGCGACAATGCGGCGGCGATCAGGCTTGCCGAACGTCTGCTGGGCCAGCCCGAGAGTTCGGCGACGCCGGAGGCGCAGGAGATACTTGGGCTTGCGCGTGAACGAAACAAGCAGCTGGCGCATGCGAAGGCTGAATACGAGACATTCATCGCGCGCTATCCGGACCATCCGAATTCAGCGCGTGTTCGTCAGCGGTTGGCGGCCTTGCTCGGCGAGGAGCCGGAGATCGTCAGGCCAGGCCAGCTCGATGAACAGGGCCGGCCGCACACAGTGACGAGTTCGAGCCTCAAGGCGGAGCTCTCGGGCTCGCTGTCGATGCTGTACCAGCGGGACGAGAGTGGCTTCCTGTTCGAGGATGTGCCGGTGGTCGGCGGGCCGGAGGTCAATCCGGATCCGATCGAGGAGAACCGGACCAACCTCAACGAGATCCTTTATGGCGCCGACATCAACCTGACGGTTGGCAATGATCGCACTGAAGGGCTGTTGCGGTTCTCTGGCGTGTTCCGGGACGATTTTCGCGCTGGCACCCAACGTGACGAGGGGGCGGTCAGCACGCTCTATCTCGATGTGTCGGATCGCGAGTTGAACACGGCTGTGCGTATCGGGCGGCAGACACGGAATACGGGAGGCATCTTCGGGCGGTTCGATGGCGGCCTGCTGAGTTTCCAGGCGACGGAGAATCTAAAGCTTAACGTGGTGGGCGGATATCCGGTTCAGTCCTCGCGCGACCTCGAGGTGAACACGGACCGGTTGTTCTTCGGCGGAAGCGTCGACTTCGCGATGATCCCGGATGCACTGGATACGACGGTCTATTATGTCGACCAGACCTATGGCGACCTTGTCGACCGGCAGGCGGTGGGTGGGGAGTTCAGGTATTTCAACTCGCTGTTCACGGCGTATGGGATTTACGACTACGACCTGCATTTCGAGCAGACGAACCTGGCGCTGCTGAACGGCTCGCTCCGGTTCGAGGATGAATCGAGCATCTCGGTTGCTGTCGACTACCGGCGCTCGCCGATGCTGACGACGCTGAATGCGATCATTGGCCAGGGCGTCGAGAATCCGAACGACCTGCTGGCCACCTATCCGGAGGAAGAAATCTACCAGCTGGCGCAGGACCGGACGGCATACTCGCGATCGGCGTCGATCAGCGTGTCACGGCCGATCACCGAGAACCTGCAGATCAATGTCGATGTGATCGCGACGAACGTTTCCGGCACCAAGGCGTCGGGTGGTGTCGAGGCATTCCCGACTACGGGCACAGAATACTACTACTCAGGACAGCTGGTGGCGTCGGACGTGTTCACCGAGGGCGCGATCTTCATCGCGGGTGTGCGCTATGCCGATACGATAACGCTGGAGCAGCAGACGCTGCAGTTCAACATGCGCTATCCGATCCTGCGCGACCTGCGGCTGAACACGAAGCTGCGGGTGGACCAGCGGAACCGGAAGGACGGATCGTCAGAAGAGACGTCGGCGCGCGGGTCGGTGGCGCTGTCGTGGAATCTCAACCGGTCGACCTTCTTCGATGTCGAGCTGGGTGGGCAATTCACCGACAGCAGCAATCCGCTTGCGATGACGCAGGAACGCGGACTGTTCGGTACGATCGGGCTTCGGCAGGATTTCTGACGCGCGTGCGCGATCTCCGCCGTGGGGCAGCGGGGTTGGGTGTGCGGGCGCGACCAACCAGGGGCGCGCTGAATTCGCACATACTGACGTTGTCATTCCCGACGCGGGCAAGCGCGAGCGGGAACCCAGGAGCTGTGTGCGCCAAGGGTTGTGCGCCGCCCCTGGGTTCCGGCTCGCACGCTGCGCGTGCGTCCGGAATGACAGGGATGGGGCTTGGATTGTTGGACCAGCAAAGGCGTCGTTCTGGGCCTTGTGCCGAGATTTCCGGTTGTGGGTTTCGAGGGGATCGACTGCGGGTCCCCGCGATGGGCCACCAGAGATTCTTGGCGCCAGGCCGAGAATGACCCTGTGGGTGTTGGTGTGTTCCTTCAGATGGTTGGCGTACGTCGCCTGGGGCAGGTCTTCGTGCGCTCTATCCGTGTGCCAATCACGGGGAGTGCGGTTGAAGATCATCCCGATCGTTGTCGCGACGCCTTGCACGAGGCTCACGCACAGCATCAGCACCGCTTGCAGCAAAAGCTTTAGAGGCGGCGGGGTCACTACTCCGTATGATGCGGTTCGTGCTCGGGTCATGGGCCGGCTTATACGGCCGTGCGGAGGGGGTGCTGGATAGAGTATTGTTCTGCAGAACCGCCATCCGCCACTTTTCTGGCGCAAGGCATTGATTCAATTCAGGTGCGTGGGTTCCCCATCCCCCAAAAACGTGCGGGTTTCCTGGTGGCTGTTGCGGCCAAACTACCGTGCCCTAGCTGCCGCGGTACGTGGAGTAGGCCCAAGGCGACACGAGCAGAGGCGCATGGAAACTGCCGTCGCCGGTGAGGCCGATGGCGAGCTCGATAATGTCGAGGAAGGGTGGGTTGGAGAGGGCAACCCCGCGCCCGCGGAAATAGTCGGCGGCGTGGAAGGCGAGTGTGTAGCTGCCTGCTGTGAAGGCCTCACCTTCGAGCGGGGGCGTGTCGCAGCGGCCGTCGGCGTTGGTTTTGGTTTTGTGCAGAAGCTGGCCATTCCGCAGCAGGCGGATCGTAATTCCCGAGGCTGGAATGCCTTCGGCGGTGTTCAGAACATGAGTAGTCAGCGGGCCCAAATCACCTTCGCCTCAATATGCATCATCATGCAGCGCGGAGGGGCCTCCGCCAATGGTTTGTCTTGCCGAAAGGTGCAACGCCCGGAAGCTTCGCCGCATGAGTGGTCAGGCATTATCGGCGACGGGTGCGCGGGGCGGGATTGCGGTTGCGCCGGAACACCATGCGAGCCAGGCGGGCATATCCATCCTGATGGATGGGGGAACCGCGATCGAGGCGGCTGTGGCGATGGCGGCGGCGCTGGGCGTCACCTATGCGCACATGACGGGTATGGGCGGGGACGCGTTCTGGCTGGTGCAGCGGCCGGGGGATCCGCCACTGGCGATCATGGGATGCGGCGGGGCGGGCGAAGCGGCGACGCTGGAGCTTTATCGCGGGCAGGCGCGCATTGCGCCGCGCGGGCCGCTGGCGGCGAACACGGTAGCGGGCGCGGTGTCGAGCTGGCAGGCGGCGCTGGCGCTGCCGGGGGCGTCGCGGCTGGGGCTGGCGCGCGTGCTGCGCGATGCGATCGATTTCGCAGCCGATGGCGTACCAGTTGCGCCGGGTCTGGCGCGCACGATTGCCGCGAAGCGGGAGGAGTTGAGCGGCGTAGAAGGTTGGAGCGATCTGTTCGGGACGGCGAACGGATCGATCCGCAATGCGCGGCTGGCGAAGACGATGGCGCGCGTGGCGGCCTATGGGCTGCAGACTTTCTACACCAACGGGCTAGCGGACGACATTGCGGCAGATCTTGCGGAAGTCGGCGCGCCGGTCACCCGGGATGATCTTGCGATGCATCGGGCGAGTGTGGAGCGACCGCTGCATGTTCGGCTGAAGGATTGCGTCGTGTCGTCTTCGCCGCCGCCGACGCAGGGGTTTGCGTCGTTACTGATCATGGCTCTGATCGATCGGGTGGGGGCGGCGCCAGAAAGCCTGGCGCAGGTGCATGCGATCGTGGAGGCGACGAAGCTGGCGTTCGCGATCCGCAATCGCGACGTGCACGATCCGGCGTTCATGACTCTGGACTGCCAGGGCATGCTGGACGATGTCGACCTGCTGGACATGATGGCGGCGCGGATCAATCCGGCGAAGGCGGCGCCATGGCCGCGTGGCGGGTGCGCGGGCGACACGACGTGGATTGGCGCGGCGGACAGGGATGGCTGCGTGGTGAGCATGATCCAGTCGATCTATTTCGAGTTCGGGTCTGGCGTGGTTCTGCCGCGGACGGGCCTGTTGTGGCAGAACCGGGGGACGAGTTTTCGGCTGGCAGCCGATGGATGGAACGCGCTGGCGCCGGGGCGGTTGCCTTTCCATACGCTCAACCCGTCGATGGCGCTGTTCGATGATGGGCGGGTGATGGCGTTCGGGACGATGGGCGGCGAGGGACAGCCGCAGACGCAGGCGGCGCTGTTCACGCGGTACGCGCGCAACGGGATGTCACTGGCTGATTCCGTCGCGGCGCCGCGCTGGCTGCTGGGGCGGACGTGGGGGGATGAGACGACGGCGCTGCGGGTGGAGTCACGGCTGGACGCAAAGGTGGTCGACGGGCTGCGCGATGCAGGCCATGCTGTGAAGATGGTTGAGGATTACTCCGATCTGATGGGCCATGCGGGCGCGATCGTGCGGCATGGCGACGGCGCGCTGGATGGGGCGAGCGACCCGCGCGCCGACGGGGGCGTTGCGTGGACGTGACGCTGAAGGCGGACGGCCGCGGCGCACGGGCCGAAACGCGTTGTCGTGAGCTGTCGCGCGCGCCTTACAGCGAAGAGGCGGACAAGCTGACGCGGCGGTTTCTGACGCCGGAGCATCGCGCGACGATTGACCGGATTTCGGTGTGGATGCGCGAAGCGGGGATGGAGCCGCGCGTGGATGCGGCGGGGTCTCTGGTGGCGCGCTGGGAGGGCGCCACGGCGAATGCGCCGGCGCTGGTGTTCGGGTCTCATGTCGACAGCGTGCGGGATGCAGGCGTCTATGACGGGATGCTGGGCGTGTTGCTGGGTCTGGCGGTGGTCGAGACGGTGCGCGCGGCGGGGCGGCAGTTTCCGTTTGCGATCGAGGTGGTCGGGTTCGGTGATGAAGAGGGCTCGCGCTTTCAGGCGGCGATGAATGGCAGCCGCGCGTTTGCGAGCCGGCTGGATGTGGACGCGGCGCTGGCGGCGACGGATCGCGATGGTGTGACGCTGGCCGAGGCGATGACGGCGTTCGGGCTTGATCCTTCGCGGATCGCGGAGGCGGGGCGCGGGCTGGGAACTTTGCTGGCGTTCGTCGAGCCGCATATCGAGCAGGGGCCTGTGCTGGAGGCGCAGGGCGTTGCGCTGGGCGTGGTGACGTCGATTGCAGGACAGTGGCGGCTGAAGGTTCGCTATACCGGTCAGGCGGGGCATGCGGGTACGACGCCGATGCATCTGCGGCGTGATCCGCTGATCGCGGCGGCCGAGGCTGTGCTGGTGATCGAGCGGATTGCTGCGGAGGGGCCGGAAGGGTTGGTCGCGACGGTCGGGCAGATCGGCGTGAAGCCTGGGGCTCCGAATGTGATTCCGGGTGTGGCGGAGTTCACGGTGGATGTGCGCGCGGGCGTGGATGCTGTGCGCGATCGCGGGCTGGCGGAGATCGAGGATGTGCTGCGGGAGATCGCGGCTGACCGCAAGCTGGGGTTGGAGATCGAGCGGGTGCAGAACCTGCCGGCGACGGAGATGGATGGGAGATTGCGCGGTCTGTTGAGTGCGGCGGCGGCGATGAAGGGGCAGGCGGCGCCTGATCTGGTGAGCGGGGCGGGGCATGATGCGATGATGCTTGCGCGGCTGGCGCCGGCGGCGATGCTGTTCATTCGGTGTGAAGGCGGGGTGAGCCACAATCCGGCGGAGGCGGTCACGCCTGACGATTGCGAGGCGGCGCTGGATGTGCTGCTGGCGTTCGTGGAGCTGTATGCCGCGGAGTTTGGGGGTGAGTGATCAGCCGGCGGGCCTGCCATCCGATCTATTTGGCGAGATTGATCCGCCGGATCGGCGGTTGCTGATGGGGCCGGGGCCGTCGAATGTGCATCCGCGCGTGCTGCGCGCGATGTCGGCGGCGGTGCTGGCGACGGGCATACAGGGCGGCGGCGCGGTTGCACGGGCTGCTCATGTTCAACTATGCGGCCCTGGCGTCGCTCGGGTTGTCGGCGGCCGCGTTGTCAGGATTTCGGTATGCGTTGCCGCGCCTGGTGGAGGGCGTGGCGACGCAGCTGTTCCTGGATGATCGGGAGGGAATTCTCGGGGACTACTTCGCGTATGCGGACGAGGAGTTCACGTTGAGGGACGAGGTTTAGGTCACGTGGGTCGTGAGCACGCCCTCGGGCTTCGGGGCGGCTACAGCTGAACGAAGACGGCCTTGAGATCGAGATACTCGTCGATGCCGTATTTCGAGCCCTCGCGGCCTATGCCGCTCTCCTTCACGCCGCCGAAGGGGGAGACTTCTGTTGAGATGAGGCCGGTGTTCATGCCGACCATGCCGTACTCAAGGCCCTCGCTGACACGCCATGAGCGGGCGAGGTCGCGTGTGAAGGCGTAGGCGGCGAGGCCCGCGCGGCTGTCGTTGGCGAGACGAAGGGCGTCGGTTTCCGACTTGAAGCGGACGAGTCCGGCGACGGGGCCGAAGGTTTCTTCGCGCGTCAGGAGTGCGTCCGGGGCAACATCGCGTAGGACGGTGGGCTGGTAGAATGTGCCGCCGTGTGAATCGCGTGCGGCGCCGGTGAGGACTTTCGCGCCGTGGCCGAGGGCGTCGGCAACGTGGGCCTCGACTTTCTGCAGCGCCTTCTCGTTGATGAGCGGGCCCTGGGTGGTGACGCCTGCGAGGCCGTCGCCGACGACGAGGTTGGCGGCCTTCTCGGCGAGGAGCTTGGCGAAGGCGTCGTAGACGCCGTCCTGCACGTAGATGCGGTTGGCGCATACGCAGGTCTGGCCGGTGTT
Organism: Hyphomonadaceae bacterium; assembly: GCA_040398465.1. GTDB lineage: Bacteria > Pseudomonadota > Alphaproteobacteria > Caulobacterales > Hyphomonadaceae > UBA7672. Next base: position 19,906 of record JBBAUA010000044.1, read on the forward strand.
GCGGAATTTCGAGATGATTGCGCCGCTGGCGGCAGCTTCCAGATCGGCGTCGTCGAAGACGAGGAAGGGCGCGTTGCCGCCGAGTTCGAGCGAGACGCGTTTCACCGTGCCGGCGCACTGGGCGGCGAGTTTCTTGCCGACAGGAGTCGAGCCGGTGAAGGTAAACTTGGCGATGCGCGGGTCTTCGGTGAGGACGCGGCCGATGGGTTCGGCATCGCCCGTGACGATGTTGAGCACGCCCGGCGGCAGGCCTGCTTCCTCGGCCAGGACGGCGAGTGCGAGAGCGGAGTAAGGTGTAAGCTCCGAGGGCTTCAGCACGACGGTGCATCCGGCTGCGATGCCGGGCGCGACCTTGCGGGTGATCATCGCGGCGGGGAAGTTCCACGGCGTGATCGCGCCGACGACGCCGACGGGTTGTTTCATAACCATGATGCGGCGGTCGGCAGCGGGCGCGGGGATGAGGTCGCCGTATATGCGCTTGGCCTCCTCCCCATACCACTCGAGGAAGGCGCCTGCGTAAACGATCTCGCCGCGCGCTTCGGCAAGCGGCTTGCCCTGCTCGGCCGTCATCAGGCGCGCGAGGTCTTCCTGGTGGACGACCATGAGGTCGTTCCACTTGCGCATGATCTTGGCGCGGGCGGCGGCGGTTTCGGCTTTCCATTTCGGCAAAGCGGCGGCGGCTGCGGCGACGGCGGCTTCGGTGTCCGATTTGCCGAGATTGGGAATCCGGCCGATCACGCCGCGCGTGGCGGGGTTGCGAACATCGTGCGTCGGCTCGCCGACCCATTTGCCGTTGATGTAGCACTGCTGGCGGAAGAGGTCGGCGCGCTTCAGCGCGATGCGGCCAAGTTCGGTTGTGTCGGCCATGATGATGTCTCCGCTCTTGAGGGACATATCCGACGCGGCGCGATGCAGGGCAAGGGTTGTTGCATGCAGCACAACCTCGATTGCGGCGACCTCAGGTCTTCAGCTTGGTCCGGACACGTTGCGCCAGAGGCCGCTTGTCGATCACGGCTTCAAGTCTGTCCAGAGCATCAACGACCCCGCCGGCTTCGCGATCGAGGTCGGCGCCCGTTTGGCTCAGTGCAGCCCAGAGGGGTTCCAGCCGCTTCACGAGACGTTTGCCGGCAGGGCTCAGCGCCAGCACGCGCCGGCGTGCGTCGGCGGGGTCGTCTTCCGTTTCGATCAGTTCGCGCGCAATGAGGGATGCGCGCGTCTGGCTGACCGCGGCATGCGAGACGCCAAGCACTGCGGCCAGTTCGCCAACAGACATCGGTCCTGAAAGGGCAAGTTGGTTCAGCACGCCGAACCAGCGCTGTTCGAACTCGATATCCATCTCCGCATAGATCGCATTCGCTTCGCGATCGATGCGTTCGGAAAGCCGTCGCAGCCGGGCGCCAATCGCAGCGCCCCGGTGATGTGATGGGTAGTCCTGCACAACGGCCACCTTGCAACAATGTAAGCACTTACATAGTGTGAGCCATCGAGATCGTAAAGTCCGCGTGCCGCAGGAGCCAGGAAATGGATGGGGTGACACGACGTCTGGCGCTCGGTGCGGGTGCGAGTCTGGCGTTTCTATCACCGGACGCCCATGGCGAGCCGTCCGAGCAGGCTCTTGTGCGCCGCATACAGGCGCATTGCGAGCGGCTGTCGCGCGAGCACGAGTTCAGCGGCGCTGTGATGCTTGTCAGAAACAACAAGCCGTTAGTCGAGAAGACCTATGGATTGCGCAACCGCGCCGACAAGCTGGCAGTGCGGCTCGATACGAAGTTCAACGTCGCGTCGATAGGGAAGCTGTTCACGTCACTGGCCATCATGAGATTCGCGGCGGCCGGAGCCATTCGCCTCGACGCTCCGCTTCTTGATGCGTGGCCGGATTACCCTCATCGATCAGTGGCGGAGCGCATAACGATAGCTCAGTTGCTCACGCACACGGCCGGACTAGGCAACAACGTGCTGTTCAAGCCGAAAACCGGCCTGAATGGAACCTCGACACACCAGGACTATCTCAGGCTGTTTCTGGACGACGGCGTAACTGGAGAGCCTGGTGGGGAAGCAGCTTATAGCAATGACGGCTACGTCCTGCTCGGCGCGCTGATCGAAAAGCTGAGCGGCTTGGACTTCAGAGAGCATTGCCGCAGGACGATCTTTGACCCGCTGGGCATGACCTCAACCGGCTTTTCGGCCCCTGACGAGATCGTTCCGAATCTCGCCATTCCTTATGTGCGGGACCTCTATCGACCGGGCGTGTGGCGCAGCGCGCTGGGTGCGGACGCCATGCCTGGCGGCGCATTCGGCGGAGGGTACTCGACGGTCGCAGACCTGTGCATGTTCGGCCGTGGGATGCTCGCAAACCAGCTGCTCACGCCTGAGTGGTCAAAGACATGGACACAGGGACGGGTGGCTTTCAGGGGCGAGCAGTACGGCTTCGGCGTGCAGGTCGGCTCGATCAATGGCCATCAGATCATCGGCCACACCGGGGGCCACTTTGGCGTTGCGGGCGAACTCTTGATCGCTCCGGACCTCGGTTACGTTTTCGCGGTGCTGAGCAATGGCGAAGTCGAGCCCTACTGGGATCTCGATACCTTCGTCAGGTCGGAGATCGCAGGCGATCATGAGGCCGCCCGCACCAGCTCTTTCACGCGCGAGCTTATCGAAGTCGTCATCGCCAAGGGCGTCGAAGCCGGTGTTGCTTTCGTAGCCCAACAGGATCGCACGCCGCGCGAGGGCATGATCGACGTGTACGCGTTCCGGGTCTGGCACCGAGGCGATGCCAACGGGGCGGAAAACCTTCTGCTGTTCAACCAGCAGCGGTTTCCAGGCTCGCTGTCAGCTCTCTGGAGTCTTGCTGAGTTCTACAGATATGCGCGCCGGAACGCCGACGCGATCGCTGCATATCAGGCCTATCTGCAGCGCGAACCGGATGACGCCGATGCGCTTGGCTACATCGCGCAGCTCAGCTGACTGCGAAGTCCGCGTTGGCGCTAGCTCGGCTTGCGCGGGATCAGCGGACAGTCGGCGTCGGCGAAGGGTTTCAGGTCGGCGTCTTCGCGGAAACGGGCAGCGGCCAGCTCTTCCGTAAGCCAGATCTGGCCACGGGTGGCGCAGCGCATGCCGTAGTCGAATGTCGCGCTCATGTTCACCTTGTCAAAGGCGAGCGAGCCGCCGAACTCGACGTCGGCTGGAATGCCGCTGAAGCGGTAGCCCAGACTGTTCCGCTTTGCGAAGTCGTCGGTCTGCAGGATGGCGGAGCGCGTCATCTGGTTGAGGACGGAGGTGAAGCTGCGTGCGGCGATGTCGAGCGTGTTGTTCGATGTGGAGCGCGGCGCGGACGCCACCTGCCCGTTGATGATGACGTAGACATTGGCGCCGCGCAGGCTGGCCGAGGCCTCGTCGAGGTGCCTAAGGGATTCCGGCGCAATGAAGAACGGCGTTGAGGCGCCGCCGTCGACGTGCATCTCCTTGAACTTCTCGCCGTCCTTTTCGACCTCGATCATGACGGGCGGGAAGACGCCCGGCACGCTGGCGGATGCGATGAGCACGTTTCGGAACAGGTCGCGCGCCTGCGGGCCGCCGCGCTGGGCAATGGCGCCCATGTCCCAGATGACAGTTTCCTCGCGGTCGAGATTGGTGGTCGCGACGAGCAGCATCCGTCCGTTGGCGGCTTCGCGCGCGACGGCAAAGACGAGTTCCTCTGTGACGAAGCGTTCGACGAGCTCGCGCAGGGGCTTGCCGTCGAACACGCCGACATCGAACAGGACGCCGAGGCCGCGCGCCTGCATCAGCTGGTCGGTGGCCTCGCCGCCATAGGCTTGGGTCAGCTTGCCGTCCCAGTCGGAGCCGAGGAAGGCGAAGGGCGCGATCAGGGCGCCGGTGGAGACGCCGGTGACAATCTCGAAGCGGGGGCGCGTGCCGGCGTTGGTAAGGCCGACGAGGACACCAGCCCCATAAGCGCCGCCAGCGCCGCCGCCAGACAGCGCCAGCATGTCGATCGTGCGGTCTGCGATGGCGCGCACGGCCTTGGGTGCGCCCTCCTTGTTGAAGTCGAAGTCACGCGTCTCTGTGCGGATGCCGCTCGAAAACCCGACAGGTACCGCACCGCGCGGCGCCACCGGGCCGAGATCGGCCGGCGGGCCGCTTGCGCATGCGGATGCGAGCAGCAGGGCCAGGGCGCCAGCGGCGACTTGGGCGGCGGGAGTGCGGCGCGTGAGTTTGGTCATCCCGCGAACCTTTCCTGCCCGTCGCCTTGCGCGCCTACCAGAAGGCGAGTCGCAGCGTGATCGAACCATAGTGGGTCGTCGCCGTGTCCGAGATCTCGGTGTCGTAGCCGAGTTTGATGTTCAGGAACTGGCTGTCGATGTTGACGCCAAGGCCGGCGACGATCGCATCCTCCGGCTCGACGCCTGGATCCAGCGTGAACGAGGAGCCTGTGGGGCCGCCGACAAAGGCGAGCGTCGCAGGCGTCGCGTCCCAGTTGAGGATGTTGCGATAGCCGACCGAGAGTTCCGGGCGGAACTGATAGGCGTCGTCGCCGCCGAAATTGCCGACCAGCTGAAAGCCGTAGGACCCCGTCGCCAGCGAAGCGTCGCTGTCGCCCGCGATGATCTCGAGGTCTTCGAGCGTGGAGGCCGTCTCCTGGTAGCCGTCCTGCTGGAAGCCGGTGAAGTCGGCGCCGATGAAGGGCTTCACATCGAGCCAGCCGAGCGGAAGCGTGTATGTGGCCCGGGCCGAGGCGGAATAGCTCGACCCTGTCCACTCGCCGCGCAGCCGTTCGGCCAGCGTGCCGACCTCGACTTCACGATCGGACGAGAAGTCGATGAAGCCGTAGGACGCGGCGCCGTTGATCGCGAGGTTGCCGTTGATCCAGCCCGCATACGCGCCGATCGCGGTCTGGGAGACGTTGAGCGGGGCGGAGCTGCGATCTTCCTCCTCCATCTCGACGGATTCGAGCGAGAGGAAGGTGCCGAAGAGGGCGTTGCCCGTTGATATGATATCCAGGCCGCCGGCCACCCCGAAGCCGCCGCCGGAAAGTCCGACGGAATCCGCGCTCTCGTCGGCCGAATGATAGACGCCGAACTCTTCGACCCACGCGCCGCCGGGAGCATCCGGCTTGTTGGAAATCATGTCGAGTCGGTTGGCGGTGGCGCCGAACGCGGCGGTGGCGTTGGTGGCTAGGACGCGAAGCACGGACGCATCGTTGGCGGGCAGCAGGTCCGCAAACCCGCGCTGGAACGTTGCGGCGGTGGTCGGCGTGGTCAAGGCGGAGGCGACCGTGTCGGACTCTTCCATGAGGCTGAGCACCGCGCTGTAGGCGCCGGCCTGCCGGGTATTGAGACCGAGCTGGGTTGCATCCTTCACTTCAAGCACGAGATCGATGGCGTTCGGGTTCGGCTGGACCAGTTCGGCGTTGTAGAGGAACGGCCCGGTGTCATCGATCATGCCCGAGAGCGGGCCGCCCAGATTGATCGTCCCCGCGTTGATGATGCGGAGCGTGAACGTCTGGTTCGTGAACTGATCGAAGAGCGGATTGAACTGGGTGTTGGCGCCGAAGTTCGCCGTTCCGGAGACGTTGAAGTTCGGGACGTTGCCGGCGATGCGGGCGTTGTCGATCGCAATACCGATCCGCGAACCGTTGGTAAGCGACATCGACGAAAGATTCAGTGTGCCCGTGGCGAGGTTGTTGACGACAGAGTTGTCGACTGACAGCGACATCGCGCCGCCGCCAGTGCGGGTGATGTCGCCGAGGAAGTTCGAGCTGTTCGTGAACGACAGCGCGCCGGACGTATTGCCGAGCGCGATATTGCCGGACATCAGGCCGCCGTTGAACAGGACGTTGGCGCCCGCACCTCCAAAGGTGGCGTTGCCGTTGAGGATGGCGCTCGCGACGTTGAGCGTGTCGGAGCCGCCGCCGCCGCCGAAGTTGACGTCGCCGAACATCTGTCCCGACAGGAGGTCGAGGCGGTCCGAGCCGACGCCGGTCAGCACGTCGCCAATGATCCGGGCATTGTCGATCGTATCGGTCTGGGTGATCCGCACGTTGCCGGAGTTGTGCGACAGGTCGAGCGCGATCGTGCGGCCCGGGCCGTCGGTGATGTCATCGGTGATGTTGTCGTCAAGGAAGCCGACGGTGACGCGCGAGTTGTTGGTGAAGGTGCTGACCGTTCCGGAGAGGTCCTGGAAGCCGATGGCGTCGCCCGTGTAACTGTCGACGCTGGCGAGGATCAGGCCGTTGTTCGTGACGGCGCCGATATTGGCGCCGGCATCGATCCGAAGGCCATACGCATCGTGCGTCGTCTGGGTATTTGCCGTAGCGGTGATCGAGCCATTGTTGACGAACTGAGGCGTCGTGGCTCCAGAGCCGATCACGACTGCATTGGCGTTCGCCTCGAAGGCCGTGGATGCGATGGTCCCGCCGTTGAAGATGCCGCCCTCGATCGTCGTCGTATGGAGGCCATCGGCGGAGCCTGCGATGAACACGCCCGTCGAAGCAAAACCTACGTTCACGCCGTTGGATTCAATCGCGCCGCGATTGATGAAACCGTAGTCGTAGTTGAATGTCGCGATGACCTCGGAGAGGTTATCATCGTTGTCGTCGTCGAGATTGTCGATGATCGTTTCGCGCACGCGGCCAAGCACGATGGCGTCGCCCGCGGCGCCGTCGAGGGAGCGGATGGTGACAGTCGGGGCAGAGCCGAACGTGTTGATCGTGCCGCGGGTGCGGTTCTCGTCGAAATTCTGGATGACGTCCTTGGTGTCGGGTGTCGTATCGGTCACGCCGATGGCGGCGCCATTGACGAGGAAGCCGCGGGCGAGGTCGCCGCGAATCTCGACGGCTGAACCGCCAACAAACAGGTCGTCGGCGTCGAGCGCGAAAGGCGTGAACGTGCTGGTGTCGTCCGGGTCCTTGTAGTTGCTGGAGTTGCCCTGCGCGAACCCTGTCGAGCCGACATCGCCGTCGATCATGAATTCACCGCCGACATCGCCCAGTATGCGTATAGCGACTGCGCCATCGCCCCGAGCGGAGACGGTGCCAGGGACGGTGCTACCCACCACGCCAGCCGTACCTGTCGTGACCGCTTGGCTACCGATCTGCACGTTGCCGGATACATCGCCGCGGATATCGACGCCGATCGTGTTCGAGCCGGTGACGGAAACAGCGCCGTTCTGGACGTAGCTTCCGTTGAGATTGGATTGCAGCGACACGCCAGCGGAGTTGTTGCCTTCGATCGTGATCGATCCGCCGACGGGCGTCGTTACATTGTTGGACGCGTCGATACGGATGTCGCCGGTGAACGTCCCGCCCGGCTCGAGAAGTATGCCGTAACGGTTTGATCCCTGCGCGAGCGGGCCGTCGAGTTCGGTGTCCGTGTCGCTGGCGTCGTCAACACGCGTATAGTCTTCGATCAGGCTGATCGAACCACTACCACCGTAGCTGCCCGTCAAACCAGGCAGGATGCGGACGCCAACCGTGTCGTTAAGGTTGTTGAAGGTGATCGCGCCGTTGTTGGTGATGTCGTTGCTGCTGTTGACCGTTACGGCCGTGGTGTTTGTCGTGGTCGGCGCCACGGTTCCCGACGGTGAGCTGATCGTGATGTCGGAGGGCGCCCCACTGCTGGCGGTGGCGGTCTGGACCGGCGTGGTGGTGGCGGTCGAGATCGTCACTTGGGCGACGGCGGGAAGCGCGAAAACGAGCGGAGCGGCGGCTCCGAGCAGCAGGCGGACCTTGAACGTCATGAAAGCCGTCTACTCCTGAACAACCGGACCACTGAACTCGACAAGTCGCGGGGCGACCGGACGGCAAGGCGCCCCCTCCCGGTCCCAGCCAGAGCCTGCCTAGCCTGCCGCGCCGCCATAGAAAACCCCGCACCTGCGGTTCGTGGCGGAATCCCGGCCCCGGCGTGCAGGACGGCAATTTCAAAACCAGCGGTATGGCGGAAAGGTGGCCGCTCGCCGTTCATGTTTGACCGCGGCGGAGCGCCTCAGGGCTTCGGGTTGGCAGTGAAAAACCGCCACATCATCTCGCTTGCGTTGACATCAGGGGTTGGCTGGTCGGCTTCGGCCCGGCCAGCCTTGCCGCCCGGCCAGGCATGGCCGTTGTTCGCTACACGGTAGAAATGAACAGGCTTGCCGGACGTGCATTTCTCCCAGCGGAGTTCCACCGCCTTGCCCTGTGCATCGCGTGATTCGACGGGCGCTGCGCATCCATTGGCCTTCGCCCAGTAGGACGCCTGGTCGATGTCGGGGGCGGTGTTGCGGTCTTCGGCCGAGCGTCCGCCGCGCTTCGTCGCCCCGCCCAGCGGGCCACCCGCGGCGGGAACCGTCTGGTCGTCCTGTCCGACGAAGATGATTGCGGCGACCGGCCCCTTCGGCGCGGGTTCATCGCCGAACGTGGCGCCCACGATCGGCGCGATGGCGGCGATGCGGTCGGGAAGTTCACGGGCGAGCACATGGCTCATCATCGCGCCGTTGGACATGCCGGTGACGTAGATGCGTTTGGGGTCGGCCCGGCCGGAAGCCACCAGATCGTCCATGACCTTCCGGATGAAGCCCACGTCGTCGACCTTGTTCTCGAGGCCGTAGGCGCAGCAATGGCCGGCGTTCCATGTGAGCAGGCGTCCCCCCGGCATGCCGCCGGTTCCGCCCGGATAGACGACGATGAACTTTTCACTGGCGGCGATCACGTCGAACTGCGACATGTTCTGCGCATTCTCGGGATGCCCGCCGCCGCCGTGGAGCACGAACACGACCGGCGCGGGCTTGCCGCCTGAAAAGTCGCTGATGAGGTAGCGGCGCTCGCGGCCGTCGTGCTGGATTTTCACGTCGTCCGTCGCAGCGCGCGCGGCGAGGCGCCCGCCAGGCTGCGCCGCGGCGGAGCATGCGGCAAGAAGGGCTAGCGATGCGGCAAGCGCGAGCGACAGGCCATGTTTCATGTGATGTCCCCTCTGGCGCTTCAGGCTAGCAGCCTTTGCTTGACCGCAGGATGAACGATAATAGTATTACCGCCAAGTATCGCGATTACGACTGACGCGCCGCGAAACTCGGCGGCTGCGCATCCGGGGAGGAACGGACATGCGGTCAGTGTTGTCAGTGGCGGCGGTCGTCGCAGCATTCGCAACCGCGTGCGCAGCGCCGACGGAACGGCCCCCGGAAGCCGAGCGGCCCAACGTCGTCGTCATCATGGCTGACGATCTCGGCTATGCCGACATTTCCTCTTACGGCGGCAAGCGGATCCAGACGCCCAACATCGACCGCATCGCAAAGGCGGGGGTGATATTCACGGACGGGTATTCGGCGGCGCCGGTATGTTCGCCATCGCGCGCGGGCGTCAATACGGGGCGGCATCCTGACCGGTTCGGCTT
>JBBAUA010000045.1:0-14736 GCA_040398465.1 Hyphomonadaceae bacterium
GTTTCAGGTACTAGCGGGTAACACCGTGGAGGTTCGAGTCCTCTTCTGGGCACCACTCACGATTTCAGGCTGAATTGCTGACTTTCGTGGCGGCCGGCGCCTTCGGGTGTCGCCTCAGTTGAATCGCCAGATCGCGCGCACGCCGATCTCGTCCAGGCCCTGATTGCGGCCTTCGCCGAGAATCTGTCCATGGCTGAGGTGCTCGTAGATGCCCTGCAGCGCGAAACTGGCCGACACATCCCACGACAGGGCGATCGACGTGCGGAACAGGTCTTCTGAACCCAGCAGCACGTTCTCTTCCGCGAACGCCGCGGATTCCGGCGTGCCGTTCGCGAACGGATTGTTGATGTCGCCATCGTGGACGACGTAGCCGAAACCCGGCTCGAAGTGCCAGCCTTCAGCAAACTCGAAATCCCATTCGAGCCCCACGCCGCCATAGGACGTGTTCCCGTCCGTGTTGACCGACGCCATGACATAGGGATGCGGCGCGCCCGCCCACGCCAGGAAGTCGGGCGAGTCGAACCGCACATCGCCGACGATGTTCAGGCCCGGTTCCTTGTCGGCGTTCTTGCAGTCGATGACGCAGATATTGTGCTCCATCACGCCGACGCGGATGCTATCGACCTGCGCACTCGCGACAGGCGCGATGACGGCTGCTGCGGTTGCAGCAAGGAACACAGCTTTCATGGACGCCCTCCAGCTTATGCGAGAGCTAGAGCATGTTCCCGCGCAACAGGAAATGGCGGCCTTCAGCGGGCCGCAACTGCGGCGCCGCTAGGGATAGCTCGCATAGATGGCGGTCGAGCCGTCCTTCTTCACCAGCAGAACCTGATAGGGTTCCGCCTCGGATTCCGGCCCCATGCCGGGCGATCCAAACGGCATGCCCGGAACCGTCAGCCCCAGCGCGTCCGGTTTCTCGCGCAGCAGCCGGGCGATCTCCTTCGCCGGCACATGGCCCTCGATCACATACCCGCCGATCTTGCCCGTATGGCAGGACGTATGTTCGGGCTTCAGCCCGGCGTCATGCTTGTGCTGGTTCAATGCAGCGGGATCGACATAGCTGATCGTCGGCTGGAACCCATTGGCCGACAAATGCTTCACCCACTCCCGGCAGCATCCGCACCCCTCGCCAGACACGATCGTCATCGCCGTCTGCGCCATCGCCGGCGCACACGCCGCCAGCACCATGAAGCTCGCAAAGGCCAGTTTCCGGATGGACGTCATGTGCAAGTCTCCAGGCGCGCCCCGCTCTTTTCTTGATGACGAAGACCGCTGCGTCAAGCGAACAAGCCGTTGCACGCAACCGTCCCTGACCTGTGGTTGATGCCCTGTGGCCGGGCTCGGCCGCGCCTGAGCCGTTCATCCCCCGTCTCGTTGTCATGGCATGGCGTTCGGGATTATCCCTTCACCAACCAGTCAGGAAAAACACATGCGAATTGCCATCATCGGGACCGGCAATGTCGGCGGGGCGATTGCGCAGGGCCTCAAGAACAAGGGCCATGCAGTGACGCTCGGCGCGCGCGATCCCGACGCCCCTGCCATGATCACGCTAGCGAGCCGGGCAGGAGCCGCGGTTGCAACTCCCGCAGAGGCAGCGGCTGCAGCGGAGGTGATCATTCTCGCCTTGCCCTGGAATGTCGCGGAGGCAGTGGTCGGCGCGCTCGGGGACCTTTCGGGGCGGATCGTTGTCGATTGCATGAACCCGCTGGGTCGCACGCCGGACGGCCTCGCCCTGACCCTGGGCCACACCAGTTCGGGCGGCGAGATCGTGCAGGGCTGGCTTCCTGGCGCGCGTGTCGTGAAGACGCTGAATCAGGTGGGCGCGGAGATGATGGCTGACAATAGCAGTCTGCCACACCGCCCGGTGATGTTCATGGCTGGCAATGACGACGCCGCAAAAGGCGCTGTGGCCGAGCTTCTCACCGACCTTGGCTTCGACCCGCTGGATGCGGGCGACATCACCAGGTCACGCCTGCTGGAGCCGTTCGGGATGGTCTGGATCAACCAGGCGCTGTTTCGCGGAAAGGGTCGCAGCTGGGCCTTCGCTGCCGTTTCTGAGCCGGCGGCCAACCCATGAAGCGGACGACCAAACCCCTACGCGCCATGTGCGAAAACTGGCGGTGAAGGTGGGATTCGAACCCACGGTACGGTTTCCCGTACACACGCTTTCCAAGCGTGCGCCATAGACCACTCGGCCACCTCACCAGCGCAGGAGGGGGCTTTTACATGGGGCTGCCTGAAGCGCAAGTTACCGCCATCGCAGCACTGGCCTTTGCACGGTTGCGGCGGGGCTCCCAAGAAGACCCGCCTACGCGGCACGCTCATTGCTTCTGCGTCATCCGGGCAGACGCGCTGGGGCGCATTCTGGGTCCGGGGTCTGGCGTCGGCTGCGGTGGGGCAGCCGGCGCCTACCCCGTTTCGTCAGCAACGTCATTTCTGATCGGCGCGCTGGTAGACGACCTTGCCCCCGACCACCGTGATCTCCGGTTCGACGGTGAGAATGTCCGCTTCCGGCACAGTCATGATGTCCGCGCTGAAGCCGGTGAAGTCCGCCAGCTTGCCCGCCTCGATCGTGCCGAGGTCCTTCTCCATGAAGGACGCATAGGCCGGCCACAGCGTGAACATCTTCAGCGCTTCCTGGCGCGTCACGGCCTGCTCCGGATGCCAACCCTCGCCCGACTGTCCCTTCAGGTCCTTGCGCGCCACGGCAGCATAAAACTCGATCCGCGGATCGCCCTGCTCCACCGGCGCATCGGACCCGCCCGCAATCACCGACCCTGCGTCGATCAGGGCTCGCCAGGCATAAGCGCCGGCCAACCGATCCGGCCCAAGCCGCGCCGGCGCAAAGTAGAGATCCCCGATCGCGTGCGACGGCTGCATAGAGGGGATGATCCCGAGTGACTTGAAGCGCGGAATGTCTTCCACGTGCAGGATCTGCGAATGCTCGTTGCGCCAGCGCTTGTCCGCGCCCTTGACGCCCGCATCCGCAAACGTCTTGTCCATCCAGTTCAGGACGAGCCGGTTACCTTCGTCTCCGATCGCGTGGTAGGCCACCTGGATGTTGGCGTCCGAAGCCTTGCGCATCAGCGCCAGCATCGCCGCCTCATCCGAGCGCAAGAGCCCGACAGTTTCCGGCTGGTCCGAATAAGGCGCAGACAGAAGCGCCCCGCGCGATCCCAGCGCGCCATCCATGTAGAGCTTTACCGCCTTCGATGTGACGAGCCCGTTCTCGCTGGCGCCCCAGAGGCCGCCCTCGGTCATCAGGTCGAAATCGCCGCCATCGACGGCATTGTAGATTCGCAGCTTCATCTCGCCGGCTGCAGCCATCGTGTTCAGCGTCGCGACGTGCGGTCCAAGCACGGACATGTTGTGCATGCCCGTCCAGCCGAGGCTGACGGTGCGGTCGATGCCCTTCACATAGGTCTCGCGCACCTGCGCCTCGCCCGGCGATGTCGCAAGCTGCGACATCGGCGCCATCGCATCATCGATCAGCATGCCCGTCGGAAGCCCGTCCGCACCCACTTCAATCCGCCCGCCCGAAGGCTGCGAGGTCGGCTTGCCGTCCAGCTTCGTCGCCTTCAGCGCCGCTGTGTTCGCCACCAGCGCATGTCCATCGGCGCGCGTCAGGACCACAGGACGATCGCCGCTCACCGCATCAAGATCCTGCCGCGTCGGAAAACGCTTCTCCGGCCAGTGCGTCTCGATCCAGCCGCGGCCGATCAGCGGCTGTCCAGCAGGCAGCGTCTTCGCCGCCTTGCCCACCACGCTCACCAGTTCCGCAATCGACTTGATCTCATCCAGGTCGAGCGTCATCTCGCGCTCGCCGATACCATAGAGATGCGCGTGGGCGTCGGTGAAACCCGGATAGAGGAAGGCCCCGCCGAGATCGACCTTCTCGGTCGCGGCGCCCGCCGTCTTCAGCAGCTCTTCCGCGGCGCCGACTTCGACGATCCGCCCGTCTTTCACGCTGACGGCGCTCGCAGGCAGCTGTCCGTCGACGCCGGTATAGATTGTCCCGCCGTGAATGATCATGTCGGGGGCGGGCCCCGCCGCCTGCTGGGGCTGGCACGCAGCCAGCGCCAGAACCGCAACACCAGCAAATAGAGCGCGCATGCAAAAACCCCTCGCCATGACAGCAAGGGGTTTAACGTTCTTACGTCGAAAGAGAAAAGGCTTAGGCGGCCTTCTCGGCGCGCTTGGCGATCTCTTTCTTGACCTTGAGCATTTTCGGCGAGAGCTGCTCGTCCTTCGCCTTGGCGAGGTAGCCGTCGAGGCCGCCACGCTTGTCAACCGTACGCAGGGCGGCCGCCGACACGCGGGCCGAATAGGACTGACCCATGGCGTCCGAGTGAACGGTGACGTTCACCAGGTTCGGCAGATAGCGCCGCTTGGTCTTGATGTTGGAGTGGCTGACGGTGTTGCCCACCATCGGCTTTTTGCCGGTAAGTTCACAGACGCGGGACATGGGCCCACCTTTCCTAGGTCGTCTGCAAGGTCGGAAAAGCCCGTAAAACGGGGCTTTCGGCCCTGCGCTGAAAGCGAAGGCGGGTGGATAGTGGGGGAGGCGCCCGCTGTCAAGTTCAAGGGTGGCCGCCTCCCATTGTCATTCCCGCCGCAGCGGGCAGTGCGAGGGGCGGGAACCCAGGGGCGACGGACACCGACCTTGCGGTCCCTGGGTTCCGGGTCTCGCCTGCGGCTCACCCGGAATGACAGGGTAACTTTCGCCATCCGCACTCTATCCACAGCCTCACCCGTTGACCACGCTTGCCCGCGCCCCCAACCTTGAATCTGGACCGATCCCGAGTCCCCTAGGGAAGACGGACATGCGCTGGCGCCCATCGACCCAGACCAACGCCACGCCCACCGCTGAGAGCCAACCACGCGCCTTGGCGCGCCGTCTCGCCCAATAGTCCTCTGCTTTATCGGGAGCGCAGCCTCTGGCCAGCGACAACCAGCGTATCCGGGCCATCCTTGGCCCCACCAACACCGGCAAGACGCACCTTGCTGTGGAGCGGATGCTTGCGCACGGCACGGGGATGATCGGCCTGCCGCTGCGCCTGCTTGCGCGCGAGATCTACGACAAGATGGTACAGCAGAAGGGCGAGAAGGCCTGCGCCCTCATTACGGGTGAAGAGCGGATCAAGCCGCCCGGCGCCCGCTGGTTCGCCTGCACGGTCGAAGCCATGCCGGTCAACGAAGGCGCCGACTTCATCGCCATCGACGAGATCCAGCTGGCGCAGGACCCCGACCGCGGCCACGTCTTCACTGATCGCATCCTGCATGCGCGCGGGCGTCACGAGACCATGCTGCTCGGCGCCGACACCATGCGTCCCGCCCTGCAGCGCCTCGGCCTCGACATCGACGGCGAGCGACGCGAGCGTTTCTCGCAGCTCTCCTATGTCGGCCCGACCAAGATCACCAAGCTGCCCAAGCGCTCGGCCATCGTCGCCTTTTCCTCCGAAGAGGTCTACGCCATCGCCGAGTTGCTGAAGCGCCAGCGCGGCGGCTGCGCCGTCATCATGGGCGCGCTCAGCCCGCGCACGCGCAACGCGCAGATCGATCTCTACCAGGCCGGCGAGGTCGACTACATCGTCGCCACCGACGCCATCGGCATGGGTCTCAACCTCGATGTCGGCCACATCGCCTTCGCCAGCCGCCGCAAGTTCGACGGCCGCCAGCGCCGCTTCCTCCGCGCCGATGAACTCGCCCAGATCGCAGGCCGCGCCGGCCGCTTCCGCGACGACGGCACATTCGGCGAGACAGCCGATTGCGAGACCTTCGAGGAAGAAACCGTCGACCGCATCGTCAACCACCAGTTCGATCCGGTCGAATTCCTTCACTGGCGCAATTCCAACCTCGACTGGTCGAGCGTCGACGCTCTGCTCAAGTCGCTGCGCCGCGCGTCGCCCGACGTGATCCTGCGCCGCGCCCCCGAAGCGCTCGACGAGACCACCTTCGCCGCGCTCGCCGCCGACGACGCTGTCCGCCGCGCCGCGCGCACGCACCTGCATGTGCGCCGCCTGTGGGACCTCTGCACCTTGCCCGACTTCCGGAAATACGGCCCCGAAGCCCATCTCCGCCTCGTCCAGAATTTCGTCGAGAAGCTCATCGAGCCCAACGCCCGCATCAAGGACGAGTGGATGTACGAGCAGGTTGAGCGCCTCGACCGCACCGAAGGCGAGATCGAGAACATCCAGCACCGCCTCGCCGAAATCCGCACCTGGACTTACGCCGCCAATCGCGCGGACTGGCTCGAGAACGCCGAGACATGGCGCGGCCGCACGCGCGAGATCGAGGACAGGCTGTCGGACGCCCTCCACCAGGCGCTGATGAACCGTTTCGTCGACCGCCGCACGTCCGCGCTGCTCAAGGCGCTCAACTCCGACGAAGATGCGCCCGCCGAGATTGGCCCCGCCGGCGAAGTTCTCATTGGCGGTCACCCGGTCGGCCATCTCGAAGGCCTCGTCTTCCACGCCGAAGCGGCAGGCGAAACGCTGGCCGGACGGGCCCTGCGCGGCGCCGCGCTCAAATCGCTGCGGCCCATCATCGAGCAGCGCCTCATCGCCATCGCCAACGCGCCAGACGCCGACCTCAGCTTCGATGCCGCGAAGGCCGCCGTCGTCTACGCTGGCGCGCCGGTCGCAAAACTCGTCGCCGCTGCCGACTGGCACTCACCCACGCTCGAACTCATGGGCGCCCGCGACGCCAGCACGGGCGGCCGCGAAGGCGCCATCGCCCGGCTCGTCAGCTGGTTCGTGGGACACTCCAAGGCAACGCTCCCGGCGCTGCACGATCTCCGCACCGTTCTCGACGGCGCCACCCTGCGCGGCGGCGCGCGCGGCGCCGCCTACCAGCTACTCGAATCCGGCGCCGCTTTCGACCGCCGCCACGGCGCCCACGCATTCGAGCTCTCGGCCGACGACCGCACCGCCCTCAACGCCGCGGGCGTGAAGACCGGCCGCATCGCAACCTGGCTCCCGGGCCTGCTGAAACCCTCCGCCGCGCGCCTCGCCCTCGCCCTGCGCGCCGTTCATTCTGGCAAGCAGGCGCCCGCCATCCCCACGCAATCCTCCTTCCCGCTGAAGGACGGCGCCTGGACCGACGCCATGCTCAACACCGCCGGCTATCTCCGCCTCGGCCCCCGCGCCGTCCGCGCCGACCTCACCGAGCGCCTCGCCTCAGCTCTGTCGCAGATCCGCCGCGCATCGGAGGCGTCCACCTTCGCCGTGCCGCCCGAACTCGCCGCTCAGGTCGGCTGCCCTACGGCGGACTTCCCCGCCATCCTCCGCGCCCTCGGCCTCAAGCCCGCCGAGAAGGACAAGGACACAGGCGCGGTAAAGCTGTGGCGCTTCCCCGCCCAGCGCCAGCACGAGCGTCACGTGCGCAAGCCTGAACAGCCCGCGCGCCCACAACCGCCGCCGACCGGACCGTTCGCCGTTCTCGCCGAACTCTTCGTCGCCCAGCCCGCCAGCGCGCCCAACCGCCGCCGCCGCAGGCCGCGCCGTCCGCAAGCCGCCCCCGCGCCAAAGGCGGCGTCATGAGCGAAGACCGGATGCGCATCGATGTCTTTCTCTGGCGAGCGCGCTTCTTCAAGGCGCGCACCTCCGCCACCGAAGCCATCGAGGCAAAAGGCGCGCGCATCGAGCGCGATGGACAGGTCCGCCGCATCGACAAGCCGGCCACCCCGGTCGAAGCTGGCGACTTGCTGACCTTTACCGCGCCCTCTGGATCGAAGCTGGTGCGTGTTATCTCACTTCCCGAACGCAGGGGTCCGCCCGCAGAAGCGGCGCTGTGCTATGAGGCCCTCCTTTAGGCGTCAGGGGGTGGGGCGCTGACCGGATCCCATTAGCGCCCGGAGGAGGGCCTGCGTGACAGAACCGACGACCCCGCCCGAGCCAGCCTATTCGCCTGCACGGCAGTCGCTGGCCGCGCTCCGCCGCCTGCCAGACATCCGCGCTGCGCTTGAAGCCCTCGTGCTGTTCCTGCTCGTCCTGTTCGCCGGAGCATGGGCGGTCAGCACCGGCGTGTTGACGCTCGATCCAATGCCGCGCGGCCAGTTGATGGGCATCTGGATATCGGCCTTCATGACGCCCGCGCTACTCGAGGAATTGGCCTTCCGCAGTTGGCTGCCGCGCGGCGCGCCGGCCCTGGCCATTGCGTCATTCGTGGCCTTCGTCCTCTGGCACCCGCTGCAGGTCTGGCTGAACCTGCCCTTCGGCCGTCCCGAATTCACCCGGCCCGGCTTTCTCATGGTGGTCGCCTGCCTCGGCCTCGCCTGCACCCTAACCCGCGTGCGCTCCGGTTCGATCTGGCCAGGGGTCATTATCCACTGGGGCGTCGTGGTCGCATGGCTGGCCCTGTTCGGCGGCCAGGGCGCGGCTGGCGTGAATCAGCCGTCCTGATCGCTGGGTTCAATTGACTTTAACGGCTCAAGGCCACACATCGCGGCTCCAGCCAGAGACCGCTCAGGACCCATGACCTACATCGTCACCGACGCCTGCATCCGATGCAAATACATGGACTGCATCGAGGTCTGTCCGGTGGACTGCTTCTATGAAGGCGAGAACTTCCTCGTCATCCACCCGGAAGAGTGCATCGACTGCGGCGTCTGCCAGCCCGAATGCCCCGTGGAGGCCATCGTCCCGGATACCGAGGATGATCCGGACGGCAAATGGCTCAAGATAAACACCGATTACGCGAAGGTCTGGCCGAACATTACCGTAAAAGGGACGCCGCCAGCGGACGCTGACGATTACGCTAAGGTAAAGGGCAAGCTCGAAACGCTCTTTTCACCCAAACCGGGCACCGGAAGCTGAGGCGAAACGCCGCGAGACTGCATAAAACCGTCGTATTTGCAGGTCGGCGCGCTGCAGCAACGAGTTGAAATTTCTTACAATTGTGCTAAGGGTCTGTTCTCGCCGACGGGCGATACCAGAAACGCATCAGGTCATACTCCCATGCAGCACACCAACTGGGTGGGCGCAACAGAGAGCGTGACACTATTTGCGAGTACATTGAGGTGATCGAAGCATGACGAAGAAGCAACCGGCAAAAGTCATCGAAGGACTCTTCAACGTTGGCCAGCACGTTGTCTACCCCGCCCACGGCGTCGGCCGTGTGACAGGCGTGGAAACGCAGCAGGTGGCCGGCATGAAGCTGGAAGTGTTTGTAGTCGCCTTCGAGCAGGACAAGCTGATCCTGCGCGTCCCGGTGGCCAAGGCTGCCTCCTCGGGCATGCGCGCCCTCGCGTCCACGCGTATCGTCGGCGATGCGCTGAAGACGCTCGGCGGCCGCGCGCGCATCAAGCGCACGATGTGGTCGCGCCGCGCCCAGGAATACGAAGCCAAGATCAACTCCGGCAACCTGATCCAGATCGCCGAAGTCGTCCGCGACCTGCACCGCGCAGGCGACCAGCCGGACCAGTCCTATTCCGAGCGTCAGCTCTATGAATCGGCGCTGGACCGCATGGCGCGCGAACTCGCGGCTGTGGAGAATATCAAGCACGCCGACGCTGTAGAAAAGCTCTCGAAGTCGCTCGCCAAGCGAGCCGCCTGAACTGTTTTGAAGACCTCGCACCTGAAAGGGCCGCCCCAACCGGGCGGCCCTTTTGCGTTGGCTCGCCAAGTCCTCCGCACAAGGCTCCGCAGCGGAACCCACGAACCAGTCGCCCAGGCTTGGCGACAAGCTGACGGATTACGTCGAATTTAGATTCTCGCCCGGCGCGAAAACAACGTCGCGGACCCAGCGAATCAATAGCCTCATGCACAATGCGGGATGGGACACAATACGCCTTCTAGGCGAGGGCTGTTGATAGCTCTTCGCTTCTAGAATCTGCTCACAGCTGGGCGTTGAACATAGTCCGGCACGAAGAAATCGGCCGGGGGGAAAATCAGATGCGACAGACTCAGAAGCGGCTGCACACGCGGACCTCGTTCTCATTTGGCGAGACCGAACTGATCTATGCTTTCGAACACCTCGGATCGATCCAGGAACGCGTTGTCGACTATTTCGAGCTCTCTCCCTCAACCTCCCGGTCCCACACTTCCCTGCGCGACTGGTCGCGCTTGCAGCTCGGCGCCCTCCTGACCATCGGCGGGATCCTGGCAATCGTGGCCCAGGCCCGGCTGGCCGGCTTTAATCCGCTCGCCATGCTCTGGCTCGCACCCGGCTGTGTATACCTCGCCCTCTTCATGCTCCAGCGAGGCCACTTCCTGGTCCTGCAAGGCGCTGGAGAGCCGCTCTGGATCATCGACGATGCTTCCCGACACTCAATCGTTGCGGAACTCGACCGCCGTCGCCGCGAACGCCTCTTTGAACTCTATGGCAAGATCAACCTCGCCAACGAGGCCTATCTGGAAATCCGCAAGATCGAATGGCTTGTCGAGGAATCCGTCCTCACCCGCGATCAGGCTGACGATCAGATCCGCATCGTCAATGGCGTCGCCATCGCCCGCGCCGATGCAAGCGAGGAAGCCCGCCAGCCCGCTGGCGGCCTGTTCGAACGCGAGGCCATCGCCGTCTGATTGGCCAAGCGGGCTTGCTGTGTACAAGGCCCGCTCTATCTCGACTCCCCTAGGGGACTCCTGACGCTTCGCGGATTGGCGAGGACTTCGTCAGTTCTCCGGAACCTTGGCGCCCCCTGCGCATTTATGCGGCGGGGGCAGCCGTTCCGTGGGGTTCCACGCCCGCTGCCCGCACATCAAGCAAGTCCTTTGGACGCGGGAGCTTTCGCATGGCCTCATACGACGCTACGTCCACAGGCGCTGATCGCCGCTTCCTGAAACAGGCAATGTCGGCCCCCCTGCTTGAGCGCGATCACGAGCTCGACCTCGCCCGCCGCTGGCGCGAAAAGGGAGATCAGCGCGCCCTCCACGAACTCTGCACGGCCTACATGCGCCTCGTCGTCGCCGTCGCCGCCCGCTTCCGCACCTACGGCCTGCCGATGTCGGACCTCGTGCAGGAAGGCAATGTCGGCCTGATGCTCGCCGCCTCGCGCTTCGAGCCCGAGCGCGAGCTTCGCTTCTCCACCTACGCCACGTGGTGGATCCGCTCCTGCGTACAGGATTACATCCTCCGCAACTGGTCGATTGTCCGCACGGGGACGACCGCCGCCCAGAAATCCCTTTTCTTCAACCTGCGCCGCCTGCGCGCCCTGTTGCACGATCCGAGCGATGGCGGCCTCACGCCGGAAAACCGCGCCGCCGTCGCCAAGGCGCTCCGCGTCGACGAGCGGGAAGTCGACAACATGTGCTCACGACTCTCCGCCGCCGACCGCTCGCTCAACGCCCCGATCGGCGAAGAGGGCGACGCCGAATGGCAGGACCTTCTGCCCGATGGCGGCGCGCTGCCCGAAGACGCGATGATGATCACGCGCGACCGCGCTACCCGCAACGCCTGGCTCGCTGAAGCCCTCTCCCGCCTCACCGAGCGCGAAAAGATGATCATCCGCGAACGCCGCCTCGGCGAAGAAGGCGTCACGCTGGAATCCCTCGGCCAGAAACTCGGCGTATCGAAAGAACGCGTGCGCCAGATCGAACATCAGGCGCTGCGCAAGCTGAAGTCGTCACTGACGCGCATGGTGGGCGATCCGGAAGAGGCGGGACTCATCCCCTCAATCTGACCTTTCGCTACACAGCCAGACCAATGAAACCCGGACGTTCATCCGTCCGGGTTTTTTGCATCCTGGTCAGCCCTTCTTCCTGCCCTGCGGGTGAACCGTCTCGCCGCGTTCCAGCATCTCGGCAAGACTGGCGATCCGCTTCGCGCGGCCGGCCGGCGTCTTGAGGCTCATCGTACGAAGCGTGAGCGCAAAACGGTTCTGGGCGCCCAGCGTGCCATAGCCGGCGGCGGCCGGCGCCTCCACCTCCGCCAGCCGCACCCGCAATCCGGCGTCGAGCGCCAGCGAATCAGCATCGAGCACCCGCGCGATCCGCCCCGCCCCCCCCCTCGGCCAGGCCGGATTCCCCGGCGCAGCCCGCCGCAAACGCACCATCCCTGCCAGCAGCACCCCGCGCCGCGACCACGCGCCCAACCGCCCGATCCTGTCGAAATCCCCCGCCATCGCTCCTCCGCCGGCGAGCATAGGGTCGCCCTATCCGCCTCGCCAGCCACGCTGGCGAACCGCTGTGTTTGCAGGCATAACGCCCCCGCCGACTCCGTAGCTCAGCAGGATAGAGCATCGGTTTCCTAAACCGGAGGTCGCAGGTTCGAATCCTGCCGGGGTCGCCATTAACCATGCCTTTCGTCGCCCTCAGGCCGCCGCATGACAGGCCTGTAAGTGCATTCTCTCCTCAGGTGTGGCGCCAGCAGCCGTTGCGCGGCAATTGCGACACCCGTAGATATTAATGCTGCAGAGCCGCACGGTGGACGCGGCAGGACCGGTCGATGGACTTTCTCACGAGCATTCTGAAATCGCTGTCCGACGCCTGGACGGGGCTTGAACAGTCCTTGGCGGGCTCGCCAGTGCTAGCCGGCGTGGGCGTGATCCTCGCGGCCGGCGTCGGCGTTATCGCGCTCATCGTCCTGGTCGTCTGGACCATCCGCGCGCTCTTCGCGATGCGCCGCAGCAGCCTTGCCGCAAAAATCCGCCGCGACGACGAAGTCGGCGCGCGCATCATCGTCGTGCGTGGCGGCGGCGGGCGGCGCAGCGCGATCTCCGCCTTCCTGCGCCGCTCGGTCGAGTCCTACCTCAAGGACTACATGTTCGGCGGCCCGTTCCGCATCATCGTCTGGCCCGGCAATATCGAGGGCGATGAGAAGGCCCACCTGCTGATGAAGCGCACCGAGGCCGATCTCATCCTCTGGGCCGAAGAGCCCAAGGGTTCGAAAGGCGTTTCCCGAATTCTCGCGCGCCCTTCCAACACGTTCGATCCGCCGCGCCAGCCAATCACGCTTGCCATGCCGAAGGAAAAGCCGTCGTGGAACGAGGGGCTGGCCCGCGCCACGGCCTACGCGGCCGCGAAGCAGTATCGCCCCGCCCTCGGCCGCCCGCAGGACTTCCGGCCCGAGCGCCTGCAGCCCGTCGTCGAATCCGTACTCTCCATCCTCCACCAGCGCCCGCGCGCCGATCAGGCGCTCCTTGCAGAAATGGTGGACGACAGTTCCGCCGGCGCCCTTCAGCTCGCCTTCTCCGGCAATGACGCGTGGATCGACCGCTCGGTCGAAATCGCACGCGCAACGCTATCCGAGATCAACCGCTCCGCCGCGCCCGACCGCTGGATCGCCGCCAACATCACGCTCGGCCGCGCGCTCCGCCTCAAGGCCGAAAAGCGCTTCGACCCCGTGATGCTGCGCGAAGGCATCGCCCACCTCACCGAAGCCCTCGAAGCCCTCCGCTCCGAACCCCGCCTCAAGCTCGCCGAGTCCGCAGCGCAAGCAATTGGCGAAGCGCAGAAGCTCCTCGGCACGCGCCGCAAATTCTCGATCTCCGGCGGCGGGATCTAGGTTCGCACTGCAATCGGTCGGAAAGCCAGAACCCTCGTGGTTCGACGGGCTGGACAGGGACTCGGGAAACAGCGAACCCTAAGCCGCCTTCGCCTTCGCCTTCGGCGCACACGCCGAGCACAGGCACTTGCCCGACAGGTACGCCTCGACGTAGGCCTCGCCATAGTCATACCCCAGTTCCTCGCCGGGCTTGATGTTGCGCCGCGCGAAGATCCAGACACGACCCTTGTAGATCTCGATCTCGCAATTGGGCCGGCAGGAATGGTTGATGTAGCGCGCCGTATTCCATCGGGGGCTGCCGTCGATCGTCTTGCGCGAGCTGATCTCGAACAGGTAACGCGAATTGCTCGTGTACATCTGCTCGCGCGTGATCGGCGTGCCCGTGTACTCGATCACACAGGCGCCCTTCGGAATGGGCGAGGCAGCGAACAGTCCCAGCCCCGCGCTTGCGCGCTTCACTTTAAGCTCGAAATCGCCGGGCTTGTAGCGTCTGCGCGGCGGGGCCTCAGTTCTCATGTCCGTCATTCTACTCACGTGTCGATTGTCCAGCCGCCCTTCATGCCGATGACGGCGCGGCGCGCCAAGTCGAAATGCGACGCGCGCACGCTGAATCAAGAGGACAGGCGCACCAGCGACGCATCGCAAGGCGCCCATTCTCCAGATTTGATGGCCTCATGCCTACCTATCGGTTGTCGACCTGCGCCCGCACAGCCGCCAGCCCCTCGCGCGTCACCCGATAGGGCCCGCCACCCTCGCTGCGGATGAGCCGCCGCTTCCGCAACTTGCGAAAGACGCCCAGCGTGCAGTCCGCCAGCCGCCATCCATCGCGCGTGATGCAGTCCACGGCGATGATGTCGCCGCGTTCGTCCTTGATTTGCAGAATTCGCCCGCCCTGCGCGAGCGCGTGCAGCGTGCGCTGCTCGTGTTTCGAGATGTTCAAGGGAATTGAGCCTTGTCTGAACGTGGGATGCGCCCGCGGCCGTGAGGCAGGCGGGTCGTTCAGCGCGAGCGGCAGCCATTGATCCCGAGGGGATCAGCTACGGCTCACGAGGCAGAGACAATCTCGAATGGCATCCATCAATCCCCTGGATCGGAGAAGACGCGCGGTATCGCTCAGGCAAGCGCCAAGCGTCAAGCACGCCGCCGGAATGGCGCCGGGTTTGAGGGAAAGCCGTTGTTCGGGTTTGGGGGAAACTCAAAAAACTTCGCCCGCGATTTCAGTGACTTCCCCGAAACACTTGGGGGAAACAGTGGCGCCAAATCGGCCGGGGTATTTGCTGACTTGTAATGGTC
>JBBAUA010000045.1:14836-28812 GCA_040398465.1 Hyphomonadaceae bacterium
TTGGGGGAAACAGTGGCGCCAAATCGGCCGGGGTATTTGCTGACTTGTAATGGTCGGCACGACACGAGCACGAAACCGCACACACGGCCCAGGCAACCCATCGCTCATCCAGCTTTTGCTGGAGGCGGCGCTGTGCGTTTTCGTGAGCCTCGTGCAAGGCGTTCGAACAACGCTCGGGATGATTTTCAAACTCCGTCTTCGTGATTGGCACACGAAGACCTGCCCCATGCGACGTTCGGCATTCACATCAAGGAACGCTCCCACACCTACGAAGTCATTCTCGGCCTTGGGCCGAGAACTCTGTTGGCCCATCAAAGGGACTCGCAACTGATCCCCTCGAAACAGACAATCAGGATCCTCTGCCCAAGGCCGAGAATGACTTCGCGGTTGTTCCCAGACAGGAAGCGGACCTCCTGGTCCGCGTCCCCCGCGAAGGCGGGGATCCAGTCCTGCGCGCAGCGCAGACATCCGCCGCCCGCACTTGCGCGTCTCGAATGACACCGTTGAGCAAGAGCTAACCGCGCGCCCGGCGCCGCGCCTACCACCAACCCGCGCCCCTCAGCGCCGGGAACGCGCCCGCGCGCCCATTCCGCAGCGCACCAAATCCCCAAATCGACAAAGTCTCGCCATTGACAGGTCGGATTACACATCTAATCTCAAATCAGATTACAGGTGTACCATGACGCAGATCTCCGACGCCGAAAGCCGCATCATGGAAGCGTTGTGGCGGAAATCCCCGCTCACCGCTGAACAGATCTTCGCGGCCGTCGGCCCGGAGAATGGCTGGGCTCCCGCCACGGTGAAGACGCTGGTCACCCGCCTGCTCAAGAAGAACGCAATCGCCGGCGCTCGCGAGGCTTACGGCTATTGCTACCGGCCGCTCGTCGCACGCGCCCAATACGTCCAGTCCGAAAGCCAGGGCCTGCTCGACCGTCTGTTCAAGGGCGAGGTCGCTCCCCTCGTCGCCCACTTCGCCGAACACCGGAAACTCTCCGCCCGCGACCTCAAACAGCTGAAAGCCCTGATCGCGAAGATCGAGGAGGACAAGAAATGAGCGGCCTCCTCGCCAGCCTCGTCGAACTCAACATCGCGGCTGCCGCCGCCATCCTCTTTGTCCTGCTCGCCCGCGCCCACGTCACCCGCGCCTTCGGCCCGCACGCCGCCTATGCCCTCTGGTCGATGGTCCCCGTCGCTATGCTCGCGACCCTCCTGCCGGAGCGCACCACCGAAACCCTCGTCACCGAATTCCTGATCGGCGGCCTCCCCGCCAGCCTCGCGATGATGCAGGCCGACGCCACCACATCATGGCTCCCTCTCGCCATCTCAGTCGCATGGATCGCCGGCGCCATCGCGCTCGCCCTGCTGCTCATCCGCCGCCAGCGCGCCTTCCTGCGCGATGCGGATCTCGGCCTCGCCGGCCCCGCCATCGTCGGCTTCCGCCACCCGCGCATCGTCACGCCGGACGATTTCGCCCGCCGCTTCAGCCATGACGAGCGCAAGCTCATCCTCACGCACGAGCAGGTCCACATCGACCGCTCCGACGCCCGCATCAATGCCGGCGTCGCTCTCCTGCGCTGCCTCTTCTGGTTCAACCCGCTCATCCATATCGGCGCCAACGCCATGCGCGTCGACCAGGAAATGTCCTGCGACGCCGAGGTGATCGCGCGCCGTCCCCGCGTCCGCCGCGCCTATGCCGAAACGCTGCTGAAGACACAGCTTGCCACGCGCCCACTCCCCGTCGGCTGCTACTGGCCCGCCGAGTCGCAACACCCGCTCGCCCAGCGCATCAGCGAAATCGCACGCGCGCCGATCTCGGGCCGCCGCCGCCTCGCCGCAGCCGCCATCGTGATGACGCTAACCACCGGCGCCGGCGTCGCCGCCTGGGCCGCCCAGCCCGAGCGCACCATATTCCGCGAAACCGCGAACGTGCTCGTGCCCTTCGAACCACTCGACCGCGAAGGCCGCTCCACGGCGAACCTCACGAGGCCGCTGCTCATCGCCGCCGCGTTCAAGGCGCCCGCCGTCCCGCAACACTGGCGCGGAGATGGGGAGGTCACCGCCGACCTCTGCGTCACGGCAAACGGCCGCGTTGAAAGCATCGCCCTTACCACCTCATCCGGCGACGCCCAGCTCGACGCCGCCGCGCTTCGTTCGCTCGAAGCCGCCCGCTTCACCCCGGCCAGCCGCGATGGCAAAGCGGTCTCCGTCTGCAACCAGCAGATCACCCTCCACATCACCGAACCTGCGTCGCCGCCATAGAAGCAGTCGCCGTCCAGTCTCGTCCGCGTCCAAATTTAACGGAGGTCTCCATGTCTGGAGCCATGAGAAAACACGCGCCTTCATCAACCCGACTCACCGGCCTGGTGTCGGCAACGGCGCTCACCCTTGCGATGGGCTATGTCTTCGCAAATGCCATGGGCGTCAACATAGGCCGCCTGATCCCCGATCCGATCACCTACGTCGCGCTGCCGGAGCCGAAGCAAGCCGAACCGCCGCCAACCACTCCCGAGATGCTGGATACGCAAACGGACCTGACGCCCGTTGCGGATCCAATCGATCTCGATATCCCAACCTTCGTGACGGAAGAAGCCGTGTTCACACCCCCGGATTCGCACCCTCAGTTTGCGGGCAAGGCCGGCTCCGAAGCCAGCGTTGCACCGCCCCGCGCGGCCGTCCGCACAGCGGCGAAAATGCTGCCTGCCGCCTCGCCGCTCTATCCCGCCTCTGAAATGCGCAAGGGCAATGAGGGCGTCACGCGCCTCGAAGTCTGCCTCGATGCAAACGGCCGCGTCACATCCGCGACGCTCGCCGGCAGCAGCAACCATCCCGCTCTCGATCGCACAGCCCTCGCATGGGTACGCGATCGAAAGTTCATGCCAGCGAAAGTCGATGGCGTCCCGCAGCCGGCCTGCGGCCACGGCGTCGACTATGAGTGGAAGCTCAACCGCTGAACCCCCTAGCCTCGCCCCAGTAAGGCGAGGTGGGCCGGACCGCCAGGACGCCCCACGTTCCGGCTCGGCCGTTCTCGCGCCCCTTCTCTCTATCCGGAGAAGGGGCGCATTTTTCTCAGCGCGTTCCCTTCGCTCCATCGATCACGCCCCGGCGCAGCCGCACCATGCCGCGGATCCAGCGATCATAATCGCCCGTCTTGCGCTGCATGTAGGTCGTCACCTGCTCATGCGGCAGGATCAGAAAGCTCTCCGCCTCGAGCCCTTTGACAACCGCGCCCGCCACATCATCCGGCGACAGCACGCCGTCCACATTCTGCGATCCTGCCGCCCCGCCCAGCATCGGCGTATCCACCGCCTGCGGACACAGCAGCGACACGCCGATCCCGTTCTCCTTCGAGGCAATCGCAAGATGCTCGCCGAACCCGATCGCCGCGTGCTTGCTGGTGGAATAGACAGCCGAACCGATCTGGCTCAGCAGCCCCGCCGCCGAAACCGTATTGAGAAAATACCCCGACTTCCGCGCGATCATGCCCGGCAGCGCATGACGCGCCGCATACACATGCGCCATCACATTGACGCCCCAGGCCAGCTCCCAATGCTCATTCGGGGCCGACCCGGCATTGTCGATATCCGGATCCCCGCGCGAAATGCCGGCGTTCGAGCAGAACAGGTCGATCCGCCCGAACCGGTTCTCCGCCGTTCGCACGATCTGCTGCACGTCGGCCTCCTTTGTGACGTCCGCCTGGACGGCAATGCCGCCAACGGATTTCGCAACTGACTCCGCCCCGGCGCCATTCATGTCGGCGACGATCAACGCCGACGCGCCCTCGCGATGAAAGCGCTCCACCAGCGCCTTGCCGATACCGCTCGCTCCGCCCGTGACGATGACGACCTTGTCCGCAACTTTCATGGCTTCGCTCCACCTTTGATCAACGGCGGAGCATACTCTCCTTTCAACTGGCGTCGACCAGCGACAGGGCTACCCCGGGGCTCGCGCCAAAGTCGCCCAGCCGGGCTTGCCGCCGGCGACAAGGCCAGCGATAGCTGATCGCGAAATGTCGGGAGGATATCGATGAAGATCACGGCCGGAAAAGCACTGTTCGCAAGCTGCGCACTCGCACTCGTGGCTGGCGCCGCAACGCTGATGGCGTCCGCCCAGCAGCCGCCCTCCCAGGACACGATCATCCACGCCGGCCGCGTCCTCGCCGAACCCGCCTCCGGTCAGGTCCTCACGCAGCAGACCATCCTCGTCCGCAACGGCCGCATCGTCTCGATCTCGAACGGCTATTCGCGCGTCCCCTCAGGCGCAAAACTCGTCGATCTCAAGAACGCCTTCGTCCTGCCCGGCCTGATCGACAGCCACGTCCACATCACCAGCGAGCAAGGGCCCAGCGCACGCCTCGACGAGTTCATCAAGACCAGCGCCGACCAGGCAATCGACGGCGCCGGCTACGCGATGACGACGCTTGAGGCCGGGTTCACCACCGTCGCTGACCTCGGCGCCGACGCAAACGCAATCCTTGCCCTGCGCAACGGCATCGCCAAAGGCGTCATCGGCGGTCCGCGCATCATCACCTCCGCAGGCGCGATCAGCGTCCATGGTGGACATGGCGACGCCAACGGCATGCCGCGTGACATGGCGCTGATGCTGCGCGGCCCGGGCGTCTGCTCCGGCGCCGATGATTGCGCGCGCGCCGTTCGCGAACGCGTGCGCGACGGCGCCGACATCATCAAGATCACCGCCACTGGCGGCGTGCTCTCGAACACAGCTGCCGGCCTAGGCCAGCAATTCACTGACGCCGAACTCGCCGCGATCGTCCAGGCCGCGCACGCCATGGGTCGCAAGGTGACCGCGCACGCCCACGGCGTCGACGGGATCAACTCCTTCCTCAAGGCCGGCGGCGACTCGATCGAGCACGGCACCTATGCCGACGCCGAATCCGCCGAGCTCTACAAGAAGAACGGCGCCTATCTCGTGCCCACCCTGCTCGCCGGCGACTTTGTCGCCCGCGAAGCAAAGCGTCCCAACACCTTCCTGCAACCCGCGCAGGCCGCCAAGGCGCTAGAAGCCGGCCCGAAGATGCAGGACATGCTCCGCCGCATGCACGCCGCCGGCGTGAAGGTGGCCTTCGGCACCGACACCGGCGTCTCCGCCCACGGTGACAACGCTCAGGAGTTCGCCCTCATGGTCGGCGCCGGCATGACGCCGCTGCAGACCATCCAGGCCGCCACCGTCAACGCCGCCGACCATTTCAGCCTCACCGCCGAAATCGGCTCAATTACCGCTGGCAAATCGGCCGACATCATCGCCGTGAATGGCGACCCGCTCGCCAATGTGCGCGAACTGGAGTCGGTCGACTTCGTGATGGCGCGAGGCAAGGTCTACAAGCAGTAGATGGCTGACCCGCTCTTCGACCTCTCAGGCAGGATCGCGCTCGTCACAGGCGGCAGCCGCGGTCTTGGCCTGCAGATGGTCCGCGCCTTCGCGGAGCGCGGAGCCGACCTCATCATCGCAAGCCGCAAGCTCGATGCATGCGAGGCCGCCGCCGAAGACGTTCGCAAACTTGGCCGCCGTGCGCTCGCCATCTCCGCGAACCTGTCCCACTGGGACCAGGCTGAACGCCTCGCCAATACGGCATGGAACGCATTCGGCCGCCTCGACATCCTCGTCAACAATGCCGGCATGAGCCCGCGCGTGCCGAGCCACTCGATGACCGAAGAGCTGTTCGACAAGGTGATGGACCTCAACTTCAAGGGCCCCTTCCGCCTTGCCTCGCTCATCGCGAAACGCATGTTCGACGGCCATGGCGGGACGATCATCAACGTCTCTTCCTCCGGCGCTCTCTATCCGCTGCCGGAAGTCGTCCCCTATTCCGGCGCCAAGTCCGCCCTGAACGCGATGACGGTCAGCTTCGCCCGCGAATACGGCCCCAAAGTCCGCGTCAACACGATCTCGCCCGGCCCCTTCCTCACCGACATCGCAAAGGCCTGGACGCCGGAAGCCCGCGAGACCGCAGACAACGCCCTCGGCCGTCCGGGCAGGCCCGAAGAAATCGTGACAGCGGCGCTATTCCTCGCAAGCCCCGCCTCGAGCTTCACCAACGGCGCGATGATTCGCGTGGATGGGGGAAGCTGAGCGCGAGCTTGCGGGCGTCAGAGATTCAGCAATGTCGGGTCCCCGCCCTGCGCCGCGATGTTCACTGTCACCGTCCGCTCCGTCGCGAACCTATCGACATAGTGCGGCCCGCCAGCCTTCGGCCCCGTGCCTGACAGGCCCGACCCGCCAAATGGCTGCACGCCTACCACCGCACCGATGATCGAGCGGTTCACATAGACATTGCCCGCACGCACGCTCGCTTTCACCTTCTCCGTGAAGCCCTCCAGCCGTGAATGCACACCCAGTGTCAGTCCATATCCCTTGGCCGAGAGCGCAGCCCCCACCGTCTCGATGTCATCCGGATCATAGCGGATCACATGCAGGATCGGCCCGAACACTTCCTTGTCGATCTGCTCGAGCGATGACAGCTCCACGATCGCCGGCCCGAAGAACGTGCCCGCCTCGCGCAATGCGCCAATCTCCCGCTGCCAGACTTTCGCAACTGGCTGCATCTTCTCGAGATGCGCGTCCAGCAGCCCTCGCGCCTCCGCATCGATGATCGGCCCGACATCGGTGGCAGGATCCGCTGGATCGCCGATGACCAGAACCTCCATCGCGCCCCTGATCATCTCCACCGTCTCATCCGCCGTCTCATGCGGCAGGAACAGCAGGCGCAACGCCGAACATCGCTGCCCGGCCGAACGGAACGCCGACATCACGACATCGTCCACCACCTGCTCGCGCAGCGCCGTCGTATCGCAGAACATGGCGTTAAGCCCGCCCGTCTCTGCGATCAGCGGCGCGATCGGGCCATCCTTCGCAGCAAGCTGGCGATTGATGATCCGCGCTACCTCTGTTGACCCCGTGAACGCCACGCCGCCGCAGCGCGCATCCCCCGTCAGCCACCCACCCACCTTGCCACCGCCCACCAGCAGGTGCAGCGCCTCGACCGGCAACCCGGCCGCGTGGAACAGCTTCACGGCTTCGAATGCGATCACCGGCGTCTGCTCAGCCGGCTTCGCCAGCACGGTGTTCCCCGCCGCCAGCGCGCCAGCGATCTGCCCCGTGAAGATCGCCAGCGGAAAATTCCACGGCGAGATGCAGGCGAACACGCCACGGCCCATCATCTCGAGCCCGTTGGTTTCTCCCGCGGGCCCCGGCAACGTCTGCTGCCCCTTGAACTTCGTCTCTGCTTCGACGGCGTAGTAGCGGCAGAAATCCACCGCCTCGCGCACTTCCGCGATGCAGTCATCCAGCGTCTTGCCGCCCTCACGCGTGAGGATCGCAATCAGCCGGTCCGTCTCACGCTCCATCGCATCGGCCATCGCTTCGAGAATGTCAGCGCGCTTCGCCCCACCCAGCGCATTCCACTCCGGCTGGAAGCGAAGCGCTGAGCCATACGCCGCCCCGACATCATCCGGCGTAGCTGTCGCAAACGTTCCCACCTCGCGCGCGCGATCCGCCGGCGCTTTCAGCGGCTCGCCCGGACGGGTCCGCGCCTCGCCCG
The DNA here is from genome assembly GCA_040398465.1 of Hyphomonadaceae bacterium. Lineage (GTDB taxonomy): Bacteria > Pseudomonadota > Alphaproteobacteria > Caulobacterales > Hyphomonadaceae > UBA7672. Next base: position 22,392 of record JBBAUA010000045.1, read on the forward strand.
CAACAATCGGCCCAACCGCGACCGGCCCTTCGGCATCCAGCTTAGCCACCTCCGCGCTGATCCGCCCGCGCGCGCCTTGCTGGCTGAAATCGACTCCCGCGGAATTCCTGCGCGAAGGCCCATACAGAGCAGGCGGCGGGGGAATGCGCGGATGCCGCGCCGGCGCCGCCGACAGCGTCGTGTAGGGATCAGCCGCAATCCGCTCCGCCGGCACATCCTCGTCCAGAAACGAGTGCACGAACGACGTGTTCGCGCCGTTCTCCAGAAGCCGCCTCACAAGGTATGGCAGCAGATCCTGATGCGCGCCCACCGGCGCATAAATCCGCACCGACCGCTCGCGCCCGGCAGCCTGGTAGAGCGCAACGCCCATCCCATGCAGCCGCTGGAATTCGTAGTCCGTCCGCCCAGCGCGCTTCGCCATCATGTCGACAGCCGCCAGCGAGTGGGCATTGTGCGTCGCGAACTGCGGATAGATCGCTGGTCCCGTCTTCAGCAGGGCATCCGCACACGCGAGATAAGATACATCGGTCGCCTGCTTGGTCGTGAACACCGGATAGTCCGGCTGACCGTCAACCTGCGCGCGTTTCACCTCTGAATCCCAGTACGCCCCCTTCACCAGCCGCACCATCAGCCGCCGGCCTGTCTCCTTCGCCAACTCGCCGAGCCACTCGACCACCGCGAGCCCACGCTTCTGATAGGCCTGCACCGCCAGCCCCAGCCCGGTCCAGCCCGCCAGCGCCGGCTCACGGGCCAGCCGCTCCAGCAACCCAAGCGACAGCACCAGCCGGTCCGCCTCTTCCGCATCCAGCGTGAAATTGATGCTTTGGTTCGCCGCCAGCTTCGCCAGCTCCACCACCATCGGATAGAGCTCGCGATGCACCCGCTCGCCCTGCACAGCGCGATAGGCCGGATGCAGCGCCGAAAGCTTCACCGATATCCCATCCGCCGTCTCTGGCGACGCGCCCGTCTTCGCCTTCCCCACTTCGCCGATGGCGTTCGCATAGCTCTCGAAATAGCGCCGCGCATCCGCGCCCGTGCGCGCGCCCTCGCCCAGCATGTCGAACGAATGCGACGCCGCCTCGCCTTTCCTCACATTGCGCTGCCTGCGTTTCAGCGCTTCATCAATCGTGCGTCCCATCACGAACTGCCCGCCCATGATGCGCATCGCCTGCATCATCGCAGCGCGGATCACCGGCTCGCCCGCCTGCCGCACCATGCGCTGCATGAAGCTGGCGGGATTCGACTCCGCATCCTCCGGCGGCTGCACGATCCTGCCCGTCAGCATCAACCCCCAGGTCGATGCGTTGACCAGCAGCGAGTCCGACTTGCCGCGATGGTCCGACCATCCGCCCGACGCGATCTTCTCCGCGATCAGCGCATCCGCCGTATCCGCGTCCGGTACGCGCAGCAGCGCCTCGGCGAGGCACATCAGCGCGAGCCCCTCCGGGTTCGACAACCCGAACTCCTCGAGAAAACTCTCCATCACGCCGGAGCGCTTCGTCTCCGCCCGCGCCTTCAGCACGATATCACGCGCGGCAAGCGACGCTCTGCGCCGCTCCGCCGAATCAAGCGCCGGGGCCGCCAACAGCTCCGCAATCCGTTTGCCCTCGTCCTCGAACTTTTCTGCGTCCAGCGAATCGGAAGGACGAGGCATGGCTTGCGGCATGTCGGACGCCTTATGTCAGGAAAGCCATATCTGCCGGTGGCCCCGCGCCGGATCAACTCGAAACTCGCCCGGCACAAGCCGGGTTTTAGCAATGATCTTGCGTTTGCCCGGTCACTCGGGCCATGGACGTAACGGGACTCCGCCCGTATTCAGGCGGCCCCGAAGCCAATTAGGAATCGCGCCTGCAATGCGCATCATGCTGGTAACCGACGCCTGGGACCCACAGGTGAATGGCGTCGTCCGCACGATGAAGCGCGTCATCACCGAGTGCGAGGAGATGGGCCATACCTGGGACATCGTCTCGCCGAACGGCTTCAAGACGATTCCGCTGCCCACCTATTCCGAGATCAAGCTGGCCTTCGGCGCCAAGAAGATCATCGAGGAGCGCTTCCTCGAATTCGAGCCCGACGCCGTCCACATTGCGACCGAAGGCCCGCTTGGCTGGGCGGCGCGCGCGGTCTGCCTGCGCCTGAAATTTCCCTACACCACCGCCTATCACACGCGCTTTCCCGAATACATTGCGGCGCGGTTCTTCTTCCTGCCCACATGGATGGGCTACATGTATGTCCGCGAGTTCCACAAATACTCCGGCCGCGTGATGGTCGCGACCGCCTCGATGCGCGACGAACTGGCGGCGCAGCGATTCAAGAACATCATCCCGTGGTCGCGCGGCGTCGATACCGACCTCTTCCATCCCGCCAAGCGAAAGGACGATCGCGGTCCCTTTGCTGGCATGAAGCAGCCGATCTGGCTCAATGTCGGCCGCGTCGCGGTCGAGAAGAACATCGCCGCCTTCCTCGAGACCGACCTGCCCGGTACAAAAGTCGTCGTTGGCGACGGACCGCAGCTCGATGCGCTGAAGCTGAAGCACAAGGACGCGCACTTCCTCGGCGTGAAACAGGGCGAGGAACTCGCGGCCTGCTTCGCCAATGCCGATTGCTTCGTCTTCCCCAGCCTCACCGACACGTTCGGCCTCGTCATCCTCGAAGCCATGGCGGCCGGTACGCCCGTGGCCGGCTTCAGCGTCCCGGGCCCCCGCGACCTGATCCCCGGCTCCAATGCAGGCGCGGTGAACGACGATCTCCGCATCGCCTGCGAGGAAGCAATCAAATGCTCGCGCGAGGCGACGCGCGCCTACGCCGAGACTTACTCCTGGCGCGCCTGCGCCGAGCAGTTCATAAACAACCTGGAACCGCTCCCGGTCCCTGAACGCCGCCGCTTCTGGAAGCGTCTCGCGAGGCTCCGCCACGCTCTCCGCATCCGCCGCCGCAAGCCGAAGCCGGAGGCCGGCGAAATCAATCCCGACGCCAAGCCGACCGTCCCGAAAGACTGACTGGCTCGCCGTGAAACCTACCCGGCCTCGCTGCGTTGTGTTTCCATGGCTCGTTCACACACCTTTAGCGATCACGGTTTCGCCCGCCCGAAACAGGGTCGCGGACGCAAACTCGCCCTCGGCGCGACGTTGGCCGCAGGAGCCCTGCTCGCCGTCGCCTTGAACGCCGTCCGCGCCCAGCATGCGCAATCCTCCCCGACACCTGAGCTTGCCACCACCCAATCCGGCGCGAGGCTCGTCGCTTACACCGGCCGCGCCGTCGAGCTCGACCAGGCGATCATGGGCTTCCGTCAGGATGGCCTGTCGATCAACCTCAGCGTGATGGCGACCGACGACGGCCAGCGCATCTTTGTGCAGGAAGCCGGTGGCGAACTATTCCAGATCCCCGTCTCCCCGGGCCAGACAAATGTGAGCGCCGAACTCCCCGCCCACTTCGCTGACTCCGCGGCCCTGTCCTTCCGCGTCGACTAATCGATCGGATCGCCGTTGGCATCCACCACGCGCACCTGGCCGAGGTTCAGCTCGCGCACACCCTTCTCGATCTTGGCCCGGTCACCGACGATCACCCAGACATGGTTCTGGTTGGGGATCAGTCGTTTACCCATCGCCTCCACCTCCGCCGGCGTCACGCCCCGATAGGCGTCTGGATACTTCGCCCAGTAATCCGCCGGCAGGCTGAAATTGTGGATGTCCATCAGCGTGCCCATCACGGCGTCCGCAGTCTCCCACCGGCTCGACAATCCGAGCAGCGTGTTGGTGCGAACCGTGTCCACCTCCGCAGCCGTCGGCGGCTTCCTGCCCACGATATCGGTGAGCTCCTTGCGTAGCTCGATCAACGCACCCTTCGTCTGATCTGTCTGAACCGGCGCCTGGATCGTGAACGTCCGCGGCCCACGTCCGCCGCTGACGATCGAACGCGCGCCGTACGACCAGCCCTTGTCCTCACGCAGGTTCATGTTCACGCGGCTGGTGAAGTTGCCCCCGAACAGCGCGTTGAACGCTGAGACGCGCGTGTCTTCGGCAGGGTTGCGAGGCGCCTGCGGCGTACCGACGAGGATGATCGACTGCGCCGAATCCGGCCGGTCGACCAGATAGACGACGGGCGTCGAAGGCCGCACGCCGTTGGCCACGGACGCGCGTTTCATCGGCGCCTCGCCCCAGCCACGTAGCGCGGCCTCCAGCTTGGGCGTGATCTCCGCCAGCGTCGTGTCGCCGACGACGAACAGCGTTGCGTTGTTCGGCCCGTACCAGGACTTGTGGAAGGCAGCGGCGTCAGCGGGCGAGAGCGACGAGATCTCCTGGGGGGTCAGCAAGCGACCGTAGGCATGATTGTCGCCCCACAGCGCGCGCGACAGCACCCGCTGGCCGATCGAGCCGGGATCGCGCAGCTGCTGCTGCAGCCCCTGCGCCGTCTGCGCCTGGATGCGACGGAAGTCGCCCTCCGCAAAAGCAGGATTGCGCAGCACATCGGCCCAGATCGCCATCACCTGATCAACTGTCGGCGTCAGCGCCGAGAACTCGACCGTCGATGTCTCGCCGCCGCCACCCGTGCCGAGATACCCGCCCAGCCGGTCGATCTCGTCGGCGATCTGCAGCGCCGAGCGGCTCGTCGTGCCCTCGTCCAGCAGGTTGGCCGTCAGGCCCGACAGCCCGTCCTTCATCGTCGCGAGGTCTGCCGGATAGCCCGTATCCAGCTGCATCGAAACGCTCACCTGCGGTACGTCATGCCGCTCTACGAGATAGACCTTGACCCCGTTCGACAGCGTCGCCGTCTGGAACTCGGGGAACACTGCATCCGCGATCGCTCCTGGCTGCGGCATCTTCGAGCGATCAACCTTCTCGGCAAAGGCTTCCGGCTCGCCGAACGGCAGCACGCTCAGTGTGTAGGACCCGCGCGTCAGCCATTTCCGCGCCGATGCCTGAACGCTGGCGGGCGTCGCCGCCTGCAACCGCTGCAGCGACTTCTTCCAGCCATCCGGCTCACCGTCGATCATCTCCCACTGCGCCAGCTGGGCCGCCTTGCTCGACGTGCTCTCGAGGCCCGCGATCGTGCCGGAGACAGCCTGCACGATGCTCTTGTCCAGTTCGGCCTGCGTCGGGCCGGAGGCGATCAGCTTGTTCACCTCCTCATCGATCGCAGCCTCGATCTTCGCAAGATCGGCATCCGGCTTGGCTGTTACGATGATCCGGAACTGCCCCGCGATTTCGCTCTGAGGATTCCCAACCGACACGTTCGTCGCGACCTGCTCGTCGAACACAAGCCGCTTGGTCAGCCGCGCATTCCTGTCGCCGCCCAGCGCCGCCGCAACATGGTCCAGCAGCTCGCCTTCGGGATTGCCCAGCTCAGGCACGTTCCACGTCTTGTAGATGCGCGGCTGCGCGACGCGGTCATACATGATCTCGCGCTGGTTCTCGGAAATCTCCGGCACCCATGATTTCGGCTGTGTCGGCGGCGGCCCCGGCGGAATCTCGCCGAAGAATTTCTCGACCTTGGCCTTCGCCTCTTCAGGCTTGATGTCGCCGGCGATCACGAGGATCGCGTTGGCAGGCCCGTACCATTGCTTGAACCAGTCCTGCACGTCCTGCATCGTGGCCGCGCTGAGATCTTCCATTGAACCGATGACTGTGTGGCCATAGGGGTGGTCGTCGGGGTAGGTCGCCGCCACGATGTGGTTGAACACCTTGCCGTAAGGCTGGTTCTCGCCCTGGCGCTTCTCGTTCTGCACCACGCCACGCTGCTCATCGAGCCGCTTCTGGTCCACCGCACCGAGCAGATAGCCCATGCGATCCGACTCCAGCCACAGGATCGAATCCAGCGCCGCCTTCGGCACAGTCTGGTAGTAGTTGGTGCGGTCGGTGTTGGTCGTGCCGTTCTGGTTGGTCGCGCCGATCTGCTGCGTCGCCTTGAAGAAGTCGTCGTTGAAGTGCTGGGAGCCATTGAACATCAGGTGCTCGAACAGGTGTGCAAAGCCCGACCGGCCCTCGGGCTCGTTCTTCGATCCCACATGATAGACGAGGTGCAGCGTCGCCGTCGGCGTCTTGGTGTCTTCGTGCACGATCAGCGTCAGACCGTTCTTCAGCACGTACTTCGTGTAGGGAATGTCGTAGTTCATCGCCGCGATGCGCTGCATCACAGGATCGCGCGCAGCCGTCGCCGCCTGCTCGGGCGCCGCCGCCGGAACCATCGGCGCCGCATACGTCTCCGAAGTACCCCCACTGCTCGCACAGGCATTCAAAGCCAGCACCGCCGCCAGCACAGAGCCAAGCTTCATCGTCATGAGTTGTCTGCTCATCGCACCCTCTGAAATTGTCTGAAGTCACTCTAGGGGCGGCTTATCGAGAAGCAATAAGTTTTGATCGGGTCGCTCTAGAGCCGCTGACCCAGTCTCGACTGCAGGCATTCGGCGCCGGCAGCGCGTTGC
>JBBAUA010000046.1:0-5445 GCA_040398465.1 Hyphomonadaceae bacterium
CCTTCATCGTCGCCTCGGGCGAAGCCGATCTCGCTTGCCGGATCACGCATGTACCAAAGCGCGTATTTGCGTGACTGGCCGCTAGGCCGTCGCGCGGTTCAGCTGGATCATGCGGAAGTTGAGGAAGCCCGCGATCGTCACCCAGAGCAGGTAAGGCGAAAGAAGCGCCGTCGACAGCAGGCTGAACGGCGCGAACATCGCCATCACTGCTGCAATCGACAGCCACAGCGCGACGACATCGATCAGCGCGAGGTCCATCCGCCTGCGCCCGAAGAACAGCCAAGACCAGGCGGCGTTCACGACAAGCGACGCGGCATAGGCCCCAAGCGCGGGAAGGGCAGCTGAGCCAGCCGCCTGCCAGACGAGCCAGCCCGCGAAGATGTTGAAGGTGAAGATCGCCAGCCAGACAACCGGAAACGCCCAGTTCGGCGGCGTCCAGGAGGGTTTCTCCAGTGCAGCATACCAGGCGCCGGGCCGGAACGCCCCGCCGCTGGAGGCTGCAGCGAAGTTCAGGGCGACGAAGACGCCGAGGGAAATCCAGGCTGAACTGTCCATAAAGGATAGGTCGCACTGCCCGTGCGGAAATCAACCCCGGTGGCGCGAATGACCAGCGGTTCGCTGCAAGCTGCTCCGGTGTGACTCATTTTCGGACAGCAGGCGAACGTGCTGGAAGTGCCGAACCAGCTGATGCAAGACAGTGCTGCATAGTTCACAACCCGGCCCGTCGCAGATGCACGCAGATACTCCACCGTCCGCGCGGAAGACATGGCTGTTACTGGCCGGCCTTGTTGCATTCGCCGCCATCGTCCGGCTAGCCAATATCGGCGTGCCGTCGCTGTGGGGCGACGAACTCTATTCAGTCTCATTCTCGCGCATTCCGATGGACATGCTGTGGGGCGACTGGATGGTTCGCGAGACGAACCCGCCGCTGTTCTACTCCATCCTGAAAGGCTGGATCGCCCTGTTCGGCGAGCAGGACACCGCGCTGCGCGTCCTGACTATCGTCGTCGGGCTGGCCGCGATTGGCGGGATCTTCCTGTTCGTCCGGGCGTTGCATTCCACGCAGGCCGCCCTGCTGGCGGTCGCGCTGGCGGCGGTCTCTTCGCTGCAGGTCGCCTACAGCCTCGAGATCAGGGGCTATATCTTCGGCGCCCTGTTCGCCTCGCTGACCCTTCTGGCGCTCGTGAAGCTGGTCGATGTCTGGAAATCGGACGACACCAGCCTTCGCCGCCAGCTTCCCTGGCTGGCGCTTTATGCTCTGGGCGCCGCGGCCGCGTTCCACACGCACACGACGTTCGCGATCCTGCCTGTCCTTGCCAATGTGGCGATGGCGGCGATCTTCTTCTGGCGCACCCCGCGCGCGCTGGCCGTCGCGCTGGGCTGGATCGCCGCCAACGCTGTGCTCCTGTTGCTGTGCCTATGGTGGGTCATGATGACCGTCCAGCGGCTTCGCGACGGCGCGGGGCCGGTCAACTGGATCCCTGAGCCGACGCTGAAAGACGTGGTTGCGATCATGTCCCATATCGTCGCCACCCGCAGCTTCGAGTTCGGCAACATCGTCTTCGGCCTGCTGTTCGGGGCGCTGATGCTCTGGGGCGCGTGGCGTCTCACGCCGGAGCGCCGCATTGTCGTGGGCGTGATCGGCATTGGCGCGCCCTTGTTGCTGGTGCTCGTCAGCCTGGCGCAGCCTGTCTTCCTCGAACGCACCGTGTTCTGGCTGCAGTTCATCTATCTCGGCTGCATCGCCGTCGGCCTGCTGTCCTTGCCCTGGAAACGCTGGCGCCTACCGGCAATGGCGGCCGCCGTCGTCGTGCTGGCGGCGGACATGCTGACCTGGGAACTGACGGCCTATCGCGAACCCTGGCGCGATATCGCCCGCGTCCTACGCGAGCAGGCGACCCAGCGCGATGTCGTGCTGCTCTACACCGCGGATGCAGGCGTGAACCTCGATCACTACTGCAGGCTAGACGGATGTGGTGCGGCGAAGTGGATCGCGCTTGATGAGCCGACCTTCAACACAGTGCTTCCGGAATACTTTCGAGGAGACCGTGTGCCCCGCGAGGCGATGGGCGGCTACATCGAAGCCTTCGATCGCGTCTTTGTCGTCCGTCGCCGCCGCGAGGATCCGACCTCGGCGATCAACGGCCATGCACGGCTCGATCAGCCCAACGTGCTCGGCAAGGCCGACGATGACCGCGTCACGCTCAGCGTCTGGAAGCCGGAATAACGCCGATCAGGCCGGAGCGAACACTGCGGGCTGTGCGGCAGTAGTGGCCTGCGCAGCAGGCGCTCCCTGCAGATCAGCCATGATCGCCTTGGCCATCGCGTTGCCGTCCCGCACCGCATAGTTGGTGCCGCGGTCCATCGGATAGATCTGCGAGAAGTTGCACAGCAACACGCCAGGGCAGGGCGACTTGTGCGGCACCAGCTTGTTCTGCGCAAAGCCGATGTCGACGATGTGCTGCGCGTTGCGCAGGCGGAAGACATCGTCCTCGACGACCTTCGTGCGGTCGAACGCGGGAAAGATCTTCTTGATCTCGTCGTACCAGCGATTGCGGACCTGATCCTTCGGCGCCGACATGTAGGCATGCTCGGCCGGCACGTATGCGCCGATATAGTAGATGTTCAGCCCGTTGAAGCGCTTCGTCCCCACCAGGCTCGACAGGTTCAGGAACACCACGAACGGCGCGTTCGGCGTGTTGATGTTGTGCCAGTAATAGGGCGACAGCGTCTGCGGCGTCGCGAACACCTGCACGCAGGCGTCGAGATACTCGATCGAGCGCAGGCGGCGGAAATAGTCCGCGTCGTGGGACTCGTACTCGCCGATCATCTTTGCGAAGATGTGCCCCGGAACGGTGGCGAGGACGCGATCGAATCTGTCCTGACCGCTCGTGCTGATAATGACGACGCCATCGCCATCATGGCGAACGCCAGAGACGGCCGTGCCCGTGCGGATCTCCACATTGTTGGCGCGCAGCCGCTTCATCAGCTCGTCGATGATGACGCGGAAGCCGCCGTCGAAATAGCCGAGCGCTTCTCCGCCGACTTTCGCATCGCGGCTGTCGACGCGCTGCTTCACGCGGCCCCACAGCCAGGACATCGTCACCTTGTCGAAGTAGCGATCGAACTTGCCGCGTAGCAACGGCTCCCAGATCACGTCGGTGACCTGCCGGCCGGCATATTTGCGGAGCCAGTCGAGCGCTGTGATCCCCTCCAGCTTCTTCCAGTCCTTGACCCGCTGCAGCCACAGCACGGTCACGCCAGCGCGGATGCGGTTGATGAAAGATAGCGGCTTGAACTTGATGAGGTCCATCGGCCCCATCATCGGATAGAGCGTGTCGCCGTAATAGGTCGACACGGACGACGGGTAGAAATCGAGCTTCTCGCGAAGGCCGAGTTCATCGACCAGCGACAGGATGTATTCGTCCGTCTTGTAGAGAAAGTGATACGCCTGCTCGACCGGATAGCCTGCGAGGTCGAAGCCAGCGGCCAGCCCGCCAACCTGCGGCCCCGCTTCGAGAACGGTGACGCGATGCCCTGCGCTGCTGAGGCGGTAGGCGGCGACGAGCCCGGTCAGGCCGCCCCCGATGATGCCGATGCTTGCTGCCGTCATTGCAGGTCTCGCTGTACTGGGGAGGCGAACTTGGAGGGGCTCAGGCTGGCGCGCGGCTGGCCTTGTGGAAGGTGATCCGGGAGTTCAGCACGTACTGGATCGCGAACACGACCGGCAGCGAGATGATCTTGCCGATGTTGGAATCGAGCCCTTGCTGCCGAGCAAGCTCAATCACGCCGAAGCCGGACATGTACCCGATCGTGCACACCACCACGAAGGACAGGAGCCGCAGGACCATGTGGTCCGCTGTCTTGAAGTTGTGGCGGGCATTCACGACGAAGCTGAAGATCACCGAGACTGGCACCGAGATCGAATGCGCCACCAGTGCAGGCTGATTCATCAGGTTGTAGATCACCATGAAAAGGATGACGTCGATCGCCGATGCGGTGGCGCCGATGGCCAGATACTTGATCAGGTGGCGATGCTTGCCAAGCGGGCTGTCGCCCATCCAGGTCGTCTCGGCGGCGTGCGCCTCCTTGCCCTCAACCACGCTCAGTCTCCCTGCACGCTGACTGCTCCGCGCAGCCGCACTCTGCCGCGTGCGCCGGTTCCAGAAACCGAACGCCTTGCCAGCAATGAAATTCCACACCACCGAAACCAGCGCCCCCGCCGTCGCCGGCAGCACATAGACCATCTCCGGGAAGTCGCGGTGGACCAGTGCGGCGACACCCACATTCGCCGCCGCGCCGATCGCGCTCATCAGGCAGAACACCGCCAGCCCCTGCCAGAACCGCGCCCCCTTGAGCATCGCGTCGCTTCGGCTGACCCAGTTGTTTGCGCTGAAGACGACGAGGACGGAAAGGAACGCAGCAGCGATCTGCGCCGGCACGAAGGGCAGGTTGAACAGGCTCACCGCCGGAATGACCAAAGCAAGATGCGCGAGGATGCCGAGGCTTGCGATCAGTGCGGTCGAGAGCCAGGTGCCCGGGATCGGGGCAAACCGCCCGATCCACTTCTCCATGAAGAACAGGAAGAAGTCGTACATCACGCGCCGGTCGAGCTTGGACTCGCCCGCCACGCGCTGGCGGAAGCGGAACGGAACTTCGCTGACGCGAGGCTTGTCCATCGAGGTGATCAGGTCGAGCAGGATCTTGAAGCCCAGCCCGGACAGACGCGGGACAGCCGCTTCCAGCTTGTCGCGCCGCAGGGCAAAGAAGCCGGTGAGCGGATCTGTCAGTTGGAGCCCGAAGAACCGGTTGGCCATGCTGATGCCGCGGTTGCTGAGTGCAAGCCGCTGGTCGCTGCTCAGCCCCTCGCGTGCATGGTCCTCAAGAAACCTGCTGGCGGAAGCAATATCCGCCTCACCCGACGCCACACGGCGGTAGAGTTCCGGCAGAACGGATTCATCGTGCTGGAGATCGCCATCCATCACCGCAACGATCTCGCCCACGGCGGCGAGCCCGCCTTCGACGACTGCCGAAGCCAGTCCGCGACGGTTATGTCGCGAAATCAGGCGCACGCGCCGGTCGACGCGGGCGATCGCGCGGACTTCTTCCGCAGTGCCGTCGGGCGATCCGTCATCGACGAAAACGACTTCCCATTGCAGCGACCCGAGCGCCCGGTCGAGCGAGGCGACCATGGGGGCGATGTTGGCCTTCTCATTGTAGGTGGGCACGATCACGCTGAGGCGCGTTCCGGTTGATGCACTTGCATCAGCTTGCGCGTCGCGCGCGGCCGCCGCCACATGCAACGATGTCACCGAAACCTGGCTTCGCGTGCTCATGTCCCTGACCGGCGGGTGGTTCGTGGCTGGCGCGCAGGGCGCCCTTGGCCCGCCCGCACTTCAGAGCCCACCCGCGGCTCCCTCAATTACTGCCATTACGAAAACTCAA
>JBBAUA010000046.1:5545-28283 GCA_040398465.1 Hyphomonadaceae bacterium
CGCACTTCAGAGCCCACCCGCGGCTCCCTCAATTACTGCCATTACGAAAACTCAAGGTAGCGCACGCTACGCATCGGACAAGCTTTATCCGTCGACGTGCACTCATGCCGCTGCGGTTGGCCTGACGTCCGGATACGGACTGTGTTGTTTTGGCCGCTAGAACGCGCAAGCACCTCGGATCGCGACAACGAAGTTTGCGGCATATCGCGGACCGGATCTCGCCATTCCGTCCGTTTGAAACCGCTTTGCGAACCTTGTTGTCCGGTGCACCATCCAATCGAAACGATCGATTGGAGGACAATCCTGTCCAAGCTCTTGAACTGCAACAACGTTGACGCCCGCCATGCGAACTGCCCTGCAGTGCAGGGGTCTGCCTCTAGCCAGCTCCACGCCGCGGCCTGACCCTATGAAAAGGACACTGATTGCCTGCCTTAGCGTCGCGGCCCTCGCCGCCACTGCGATCAGCCTGCCGGCCCAGCCGCAGACCGGGCCAGCCCCCGCGCTGCCCTATGCCAGCGACGCGGGCCTGACGGACTATTCGAAATGGTCCCAGCCGGCGCTGGAGGCGGAACTCGCCCGGCGCGCGATCATCGAGCGCAAGGTGCTGATGCCGATGCGCGACGGTGTTGGCCTTTCGACGGACATCTACCGGCCGAAGGACGCGACCGGGCCTGTGCCCACCATCTTTGTCCGTACGCCCTACAACATGAACACGCTGCAGGGCGGCACGCTGCGCCAGGTCGTCGAGGCGATCGACCGGGGTTATGCCTATATCGGCCAGAACGAACGCGGCCGTTATTTCTCTGAAGGCAAGTTCGAGATCCTCGGCTACCCGCGCACGGATGGCTATGACGCGCTGACCTGGATCGCAGACCAGGGCTGGTCGAACAAGAAGGTCGGCACCTACGGCTGTTCCTCCACGGCCGAGTGGCAGCTGCAGCTCGCGGCGACCAACCATCCGGCTCACGCCGCCATGGTCCCCATGGCGTCCGGCGCAGGTATCGGCCGCGTCGGCGAGTTCCACGAGCAGGGCAACTGGTATCGCGGCGGTGTCCCGCGCACGCTCTTCTCGATCTGGCTCTATGGCGTCGACAATCCGCTGCGAGCCCAGATCCCCGAGGACCTGGACCCCAAGACGCGCCAGTACCTCTCGCAATACTCCGACCTCAATCCGAAGAAGCCGGATGTGACATGGGCGAAGCAGGTCTGGCATCTGCCCTATGCCGAGATGCTCACTGCGCTTGGCGAACCCGCCGGTACGAACGAGCAGCTCATCGCGCGCGACAAGCCCGACGATCCGGACTGGGACAAGGGCGGCCTCTACCACGACAATGAAAAGTGGGGCGTGCCTGCGCTGTGGTACAATTCCTGGTACGATGTCTCGATCGGGCCGAACCTCGCCTTGTACGATCACGCCACCAAGACCGGCGTAGACGCCGAAACGCGTGACAACCAGTACGCTATCGTCGGCCCCAGCGTGCACTGCGCCTTTGCGGCCCTCGGCCCCAACTTCAAGTCGGGCGATCGCCAGCTCGGCGATGCGACATTGGATGTGAATGGCGAGGTCTGGAAATTCTTCGACCGCTTCCTCAAGACCCAACCCGAAGCCTTCCCCGCGACAACGCCGAAAATCCGCTACTTCTCGATGGGCGACAATCAGTGGAAGACGGCGACGCAATGGCCGCCGAAGGGTGTCGCGGAGACGAAGCTCTACCTGCGCTCGGGCGGGCGTGCGAACTCCATGTTCGGCGATGGGAAACTGTCCTTCACCGCGCCAGGCAACGAACCCGCCGACAGCTTCGCCTATGATCCGAAGAACCCGGTGCAGACCATCGGCGGCGGTGACTGCTGCAATGGCGGCGTCGTCGTGCCGGGCGCGTTCGACCAGCGGCCCGTGGCGGCGCGCCACGATGTTCTGGTCTACACATCCGATCCGCTGACGACGCCGGTCACCATTGCAGGCTTCGTCGACGCCATACTCAGCGTGTCCTCCGACGCGAAAGACACTGACTTCTCCGTGAAGCTCGTCGATGTCGCCCCAGACGGCACGGCGTACATTCTCGACGACACCATCCTGCGCGCCCGCTTCCGCGAAGGCTATGATCGCGAAGTCTTCATGGAGAAGGGGAAGACCTACAAGCTGGACTTCACCCCGATGACGACGGCCAACACATTCCTGCCGGGTCACCGCATCCGGGTCGAGGTGACGTCGTCATCATTCCCGAAGTATTCCCGCAACCTCAACACGGGCGGCCGCAACGCCTTCGAGAAGGACGGCGTAATCGCCAACAACCAGGTGAAGCACTCGAGGGCCGAGCCTTCCTACATCCTACTGCCAATCGTGAAGTGACACGACCGGCGGCGCGTTACTGTGCCGGCGCCAGGGCCCGCGCGCTTTCCGGCGTCAGGCTCAGCGACGGCACATAGGTCGGTGGCACGCGGCGCATCGTCGCTTGCTCATAGGCATAGCCCATGGCCAGCAGGTCCGCATCGCTCCAGGCCGGGCCGATGAAGGAGATGCCAACGGGCAAGCCATTGGCGAGACCCATCGGGACGGTGAGGTGCGGATAGCCCGACAGCGCCGGCAGGATGGTCGCCACATTGATGGCGGCGCCGCGCGCAACGCCAGCCGGATCGCTGAACGCGGCTGGTCCGCCGGTGATGGCGATGATGGCGTCGAGCTTGTCGGCCGCCAGCGTGCCGTCGATGCCTTCGCGGGCAAGGCGCTTTCCGGCGGCGAGCGCTTCGATGTATTTCGGATCGTCGAGCCCGGTCCTGGCCTCTGCCAGCTCGAAGATCTCCTGACCGAACAGCGGCATCTCTCGCGCAGCGCTCTCCTTGTTGAACGCGATCAGGTCTGCGAGCGTGCGGACCTTCACGGCAGGCGCCGCTGTCGCGAGATAGCTTGCAATCCCGGCCTTGAACTCGGTCTGCATTATGATTCCAGTATGCGCGCCGATCGCCTGCTGGTCCGGCGGTTGCTTGATGTCCACCAGCTCCGCGCCGGCGGCGCGCAGGTCGACAAGCGCCTGTTCGAACAACTTGTCGGTTCCAGGGTGGCCGCCAAGTCCGATGCGCAGGACGCCGAGACGTCGGCCTTTCAATGCGTCCGGCTTGAGCGCTGCTGTGTAGTCCGTCTTGCGCCGATCGGCGTCCGCCGTCGCCTTGTCTGCGGGATCTGCGCCGACGATGGCGGTCAGCACCAGGGCTGCATCCATCACGCTGCGTGTCATCGGTCCCGGCGTGTCCATTGTATGCGAGATCGGGACGACGCCGGTCCGCGAGACGAGACCCACGGTCGGCTTCAGGCCGACGAGACCGTTCATGCTGGAAGGGCAGACGATCGAGCCCGAGGTTTCCGTGCCGATGGTCGCCGCCGCATAGCTCGCGGCCCCGGCAGCGCCCGACCCGGAACTGGATCCGCACGCATTGCGATCCAGCGCATAAGGGTTGCGAACCAGGCCACCCATTGCGCTCCAGCCGCTGATTGAACGCGTCGAGCGATAGTTCGCCCACTCCGAAAGATTGGTCTTGCCGATCAGGATGGCGCCCGCCTCGCGCAGGCGCGCCGCCATCGGCGCATCGCGGCCGGTCAGGTTGTCGCTCAGCGCAAGCGAACCCGCAGTGGTCGGCAGATCTCGCGTCTCGATATTGTCCTTGAGCAGCACAGGGATGCCATGCAGCGGGCCACGCACGCGTCCCGCGCGGCGTTCAGCGTCAAGCGCGCGTGCGTCGGCGGCAGCGCTCGGACTGAGCGAGATGACGGCCTGGAGGGTAGGGCCAGCGCGATCCATCGCCGATATCCGCGCAAGATAGGCGGCAACCAGAGCCTCTGATGTCGTGCGCCCGGCGGACAGGTCTGCCTGGAGATCCGAGATTGACCTCTCTTCAACCAGGTCTGATCCGCGTGGAGACGGGGTCGAAGCTTCAAGGTTGGCGCACGCCGCCAGAGCGACAGCGGATATCAGCGTGGTCACGATCTGACGCATGGGGTCTTCCCTTCGCCAGCCCACACAGGGATGGCCTCTCGCCGGGAGCCTATACGCGTCGCCTCAACATGTCCTCGGGCGAGCCGCGATTATCCCCACGACAGTTGTCATCCGCACAAAATCAAAGCGGCAGGAATGATGGGATGTCGCGGGAGCGGAAGTTGAAGCGAGGCGCCTGCGCGCTCCCTGCGAGGATCTGCGGCTAGGCCTGCATACGCCAATGACGCGAGTTTCGCGCAGGCGCCATCGCATCGGCGTTTCTCTCAAGGCCACACGAAACACTCAGGAAGCATTTGCGAAACCTGCAGGATCGGGCGAGGCTTTGGCCGTCAACGGCGGAGTCTTCTCATGCGTCTTGTGGTTTCCATCGGGCTGATCGCGGCCAGCCTCGCAACCGCGCCCGCAGCGCTCGCCCAACCCCGCATCCTGCAATCGCCCGCCATCAGCCGCGACCTGATCGCGTTCGGATATGCCGGCGATCTCTGGACAGTGCCGCGCGCTGGCGGAACAGCAACGCGCGTCACCACCGGCCTCGGGCCGGAAAGCGGTCCTGTGTTTTCGCCGGACGGGCAGAGCATCGCGTTTACCGGCGAGTACGATGGCAACACCGATGTGTTCACCGTCCCAGCCACGGGCGGGGTGCCGGCGCGGATCACCTTCCATCCGGGCGTCGATGTTGCGACCGGCTGGTCCAGCGATGGGCGCGAGGTGCTGTTCCGCTCCAACCGCACGGCAGCCAGCCGCTACACCCAGGTCTTCCGCACCTCCACCTCAGGTGGCCTCGCAACAGCGCTGCCCCTGCCCATGGCCCATGCGGGCGTGATGTCGCCCGATGGCAAGCACTTCGCGTACAACCCGCTTGCGCCCGCCTTCCTGTTCAACTTCACGAACTATGTGTCGTGGGGAAACTACCGCGGCGGTCTCGCCAGCACGATCCGCATCACCAGCCTGCCGGGCCTCGATTCCGTCGAAGTGCCGCACGACATCACGGCCGACATCTCGCCGGCCTGGGCAGGCGGCAAGCTCTACTTCCTCTCGGCGCGTGCCGGTCCGATCTCGATCTTCAGCTACGATCCCGCGACCAAGGCCGTGTCGGAGGTCCATCGCAACACAGGCGCCGACATTCGTTCGCTCTCCAGCGACGGCCAGACGCTGGTGTTCGACAAGCTGGGCGAAATCTACACGCTGACCCCCGGCGGGCAGCCAACCCGCGTACCGGTCACGGTCGTGGGTGACATGCCGGATGTCAGGCCGCGCATGCTGAACGTCTCCGACCAGGTCCGCGCGATCAGCGTATCGCCCACAGGCGTCCGCGCAGTTGTGGAGGCGCACGGTGAAATCCTGACCGCGCCGCTGAAGAAGGGCCCGGTCCGCAACCTCACCAACACCCCCGGCGTGATGGAGCGGACGCCGGCCTGGAGCCCGAATGGCGAGTCGGTCGCCTATTTCTCGGATGAGAGCGGATCATACGCCTTGCATGTTGCGCCGCAGACGGGAGGGGCTGCGAAGAAGTTCTCACTGGGCAATCAGACCGCCTACTATTTCGATCCGCTGTGGTCGCCGGATTCGAAGCGCATCGCTTTCCGTGACAACCGCCTGAATACCTATGTGCTGGACCTTGCTTCCGGAAAAGTGAACGAAGCGGGCGAGCCGAACGTCTGGGGCGGCTTCACCGACCAGACCTATGCGATGGCGTGGTCGCCGGATTCGAAATGGCTGGCGTGGACGCGCTCGCTCAAGAACCACATGCACGGCATCGTGCTCTATTCGGCCGAGCGCAACACGTCGATGCAGGTGACGGACGGCATGGGCGACGCCCGCTATCCCGCCTTCGACCGCAACGGGAGATATCTCTACTTCCTCGCGAGCAACAATGCCGGGCCGGTTATGCACGGCCTCGATATGTCCAGCAATCTCTACCGTCCCACACGCTCGATCTACGCGCTGGCGTTGACGGCGACCACGCCGTCCCCGATCGAGCCGGAAAGCGATGAAGAAAAGTCCGTCGCCGAAGTGCGTCAGGACGCAAAGGACGGCATGGACGCGACGCCCGCGGGCAAGGCCAGCAAGGCCAAGGCCGACGCGAACGACAAGCCAGGCACGGCCTCGACTCCCCCCGCGCCTAAGCCCGTGGCGATCGACCTTGCCGGCATGGACATGGCGGCGATCACTGCGCGCACCGTCGCGCTGCCGGTTCCTCCCGGTCCCTACAGCGAGCTCAACACCGGAAAGCCCGGCGTGATCTTCTGGCTCGCGGACATGTCGGCCAACGATCCCAATGCTCAGGGACCGAACGGCACCCTCCACACCTTCACGCTCGAAGACCGCAAGATCGAGAAAGTCGCCGAGAATGTCGTCGATTACGAAGTGACGGCGGACGGGGAGAAGCTCCTTCTCAGCTCGCGCACGCCGCGCTCGCCGGATGCTGCCCCGGGCGGCCCGCCGGCGCGAACGCGCTACAGTATCGTCCCGGCCAAGGCGATGGCCGCAGCCCCGCCCAAGCCGGAGGACAGCAGCCTCTCGCTCGACAGCCTCGAAGTCCGCGTCGATCCAGCGGCCGAATGGGCGCAGATGTACAGGGAAGTCTGGCGAATCCAGCGCGCCTATTTCTATGATCCCGGCTTCCACGGCCTCGACACTGTCGCCGCCGAGAAGCAGCTCGCGCCCTATGCGGCAGCCGTGCAGTCGCGATCGGACCTCAACTACGTATTCCAGGAAATGCTGACCGGCTTCTCGGTCGGCCACCTGCGCGGGTCGGGCGGAGCGATCCCCTCGGCGCCGCGAGTTGAAGGCGGGTTGCTCGGCGCGGACTATGTCATTCGCAACAACCGCTGGTGCATCGCGAAGGTCTACACACCGGGATCGTGGTCGCCGGACGTGAAAGCGCCTCTCTCCCAACCGGGACTCAATGTGAAGCCGGGAGACTGCATCACCGCCATCAACGGCAAGCCGCTGGACGCATCGACAGACATCCAGCAGCCGTTGGAAGGTACTGCGGGCAAGCTCATCACTCTGAAACTCGCCAGTGGCAATTCCAGCCGCGACATCTCCGTCGTTCCGGTCAACAGCGAGCAGCGCCTGCGCAACCTCGAGTGGATCGAGACGAACCGGAAGAAGGTCGACGAAATGTCGGGCGGCAAGCTCGCCTATGTCTACCTGCCTGACACCGGCAATGGCGGATTCACCGCGTTCAACCGCTACTACTTCGCCCAGACCGACAAGCAGGGCGTCGTGATTGACGAACGCTTCAATGGCGGCGGCCAGATGGCCGACTACATCATCGAGGTGCTGGGCCGCGGGCTGCAGAGCTTCTGGTCTGCGCGCTACGGTGCGATCGAACGGACGCCGGCGGCGGCCATCCTCGGGCCCAAGGTGATGATCGCCAACGAAGTCTCCGGCTCCGGCGGAGATGCGTTGCCCTGGATGTTCAAGACCAACAAGCTCGGGCCGCTCGTCGGCAAGCGCACCTGGGGCGGTCTGGTCGGCATTGGCGGTACGCCGCAGCTGATGGACGGCGCGCAGGTTACCTCGCCCAATGTCGGGTTCTTCACGCCAGGCGGAGAGTGGGAAGTCGAGAACTATGGCGTCGCTCCCGACGTGGAGGTCGACCAGGATCCCAAGGCTGTCGCCGCCGGCCGCGACCCGCAACTTGAGGAGGCCGTGAGGATCGCCCTTGATCTCCTGGCGTCAAGCAAGCCCGTTGAACCGAAGCGGCCGGTCTATCCGGCATACCCGTCCAGCGCGTCTCTCAGCCCGAACTGAGCGCGCTGGCGGGTTGCGCCACGTTCCATCCGGTTGAGGCCGGAGGGCAGCCGCGCTTGCGAGCTGTCGTTGAGCCAGATATGGAAAGTGAGCGCAGCCGGTTCTCGGCGTCTCCACCGCGCACCCGCGTTTTCGCACAGCGACGCTGATACTTGACACCTGTCAAACCGGAGAAGAACCGACCCGCTAGTGTTGCCCCCTGCAATGGAGAGCCGCCATGACTTACAGGAGCGTTCTGGTTCAACTGGAGAACTCTGTATCCGGCAATGCGCGCGCCAGGGCCGCGGTGAGCATAGCTGCAAGGTTCGGGGCCGAGCTCACGGGCGTATTCCTCAAGTCGGAGCGGGTTCCGTACTATCTCGTCGGCGATGGGCTGGTCGTGCCGACGGTGAACGTCGAGGACTATTTCAAGGAGCGTGAACAGGAGATCGCCACGGAATCGGCCAAGGCCCGCAAAAGTCTTGAGGCCGCGGTTGGCGAGGCGCCCATCCCGACACACTGGATCGAACTGAACGCCGATGACGACCTCACCCTGGCGGCGTGCGCGCGTCGTCATGACCTTTCGATTCTGCCCCGCCAAATGAGCGCGACCCGCGGCGACCACGTCATCTCCGCCGCCAGTATCGGAATGGCGGCGGGCGGTCCCATGCTGGTGTTACCGCCGCTTGGCTACCCGGAATCGTTCGGGCGGCGCGTCCTCGTGGCGTGGAACGATTCACGCGAGG
Source organism: Hyphomonadaceae bacterium (assembly GCA_040398465.1). Taxonomy (GTDB): domain Bacteria; phylum Pseudomonadota; class Alphaproteobacteria; order Caulobacterales; family Hyphomonadaceae; genus UBA7672. Next base: position 14,022 of record JBBAUA010000046.1, read on the forward strand.
CGGCGCGCGCTCTTCGCGACGCCATGCCATTTCTCGCGCAGGCCGAAGAAATCCATTTCATCATTGCATCACGCGAGGCTCCGGGCGAGCTTGATGCATGGCTGCGCCGCCATCTGGCCATCCACGGCTGCCGTGAGCCAAAACTGTTCGTCGACCGCGACGATGATGTTTCAACCGGAGAGATCATCCGGCAAAGGATCGATCTCGTCGGGGCGGATATGGTGGTGCTTGGCCTTTACGGCAGGTCCCGCCTCCAGGAGTTTGTTCTGGGCGGCGTCACGAAGACCCTGATCGACAATACGAAGATGCCGCTTCTTCTCTCACACTGAACGGTGCGACATGGTCCTTGGGCGGTTGTTGTTCTTCCCGTTGCTTGCGGTGCTGACGGCTTGCGCGCCCAACGGTGGAGGGGACAGGGTGGCCGACGACGCAGCGGGCCTCGTCGCTGGAGGACGGCAGATCGCGTTGACGAACTGCGCGGGCTGCCATGCTGTCGATGCGGGCGCGACGAGCCCGCTTTCCAGTGCGCCGCACTTCCAGGACTTGCGAAGGCTCTACGACCCGGATCGGCTCGCCGAGCACCTGATCGAAGGCATTCGCGTCGGTCACGACCAGATGCCTGTCTTTGACCTGGACATCCGGACGACCGACGCACTCGTCGCCTACATCAAATCCCTCGACCCGTGATCGTGCTTCAGGCCGCGAGGGGTCCTGCGTCGCTCCGACAGATCACCGAAACCGGGACGGAAAGTCCGTCCTCGCTTGCGCCGCCTTGAGCCAGTTCCTGCAGCAGGCTCCGCCGAACGATGCGGCAATGGTACAGCGACGTCATTTCAATCCAGCCGCGGCGCTGGAACTCCGTCATCTTGCGCGAGACGGTCTCCAGGCGAAGGCCGAGAAACTCCGCCATGTCGCCCCGCCGCATCGGCAGGTCGAAGGCGCCTCCATGCGTCGCATCGCAGAGGTCCGCGACCGACAGGAGGAAGGTCGCCAGCTTCTGTTCGGCAGACTGCGCCCCGATCGCTGCCAGCTGCGCCTGAGCCGCCCCGAGTTGGCGGCCGACCTGGCGCAGGAGTTGTTGTGCGAGCTTCGTGTCGACCATGCAGATGTCGGCCAGTGATTTGGCCATGATGGTGCGTACCGTGACGGGCGTGATCGCCTCGCAGCCATTGACGTGGATATCCTCGGACTCAAGACCGAGGATGGAGCCAGCGTTCGCGAAACCCACGATTTGGCGCTGGCCGTCGATGAGCGTGCGGTAGAGCTTCACCCAACCGCTCTCGACCACGAAGATGCATGTGCGATCATCGCCCTCGTAGAAGAGATGCTCATGCGTGCCGACATGCCGGACATTCGCGCTCCGCCGGTCGTCGGGCCGGCGAACCGGCTGGGTTGTGAATGAGTCGATTCGTCCGCCTGCGATGCACATCGAGAAACTCCCTGTCCGGTCTCAATGCGTCGACGATGATCGCGCAGCCTTGCGCTGGTTTGCCGAAGTGTGTCGGGCTCCGTGACGAAACGTGACATTTCCCCTGCAAGGCGGGGTCTCAGGCCATTCGGTGCCCCAGGGAGCGTATTTGTCGCAGCAGTTCCTCGGCCTTCTGCGGGGTCATGGCGCCAAGGCCGCCGACAAGGGTCCGCCTGACGGGGCGGACTCCCGACATGCCAAGTATGGATCGCTCGAGACATCGCACGCCATGCGCGCCGAACATCCAGCGATAGGCGAAGCCGGGCATTCCCATCGTGACGACAATCCTGGCGGTCTTGCCCCTGAGATTCTGCTTTGGGAAGCCGCCGTGCTGATCCTGGGCAATCGCGAAACTGTGGCGGAAGGTCTGTTCGAAGAATGCCTTCACCACCGCCGGCATCGTGCCCAGCCAGAGGGGGAAAATGACGACCAGATGGTCCGCCGCCATGATCTGCGACTGCGCCTTGAGTATGGGCGCATCGGGCGAGGAGTCGAAGTCGGCGGGGTCGCGCAGCAACCACAGGTTCAGCGTCCCGATGTCGATCTGGCTGACACTTGCGTCCGCTGAGGCGGCGCCCTCGGCATAGGCGTCAGCAATCGCATGACAAAGGTGAGGGACTTGCCCGTGCGGATGGCCCTGGATGATGCAGATGTTGCGCGCCATCGTTCCCGGCGGCTCAGATCGCGAGGCTATGGGTTGTGGGCTTCTGCACGAAATCCGGATCGAAGCAGGCGGCCACATTGCGGACATATGGCCTGCCGCGGGCGGTGATCGACAGGTGATTGCCCTGCAGCCTGACAAGGCCGGCATGGAGGAATGGCGCAAGGCTCGAACATGCGGCTATCCGCAGGTCTGCATCGAGGGTCGCCTCGAAGTCGCACAGGATTCGCTCGATGACGCCGCCGACCCGCCTGTCGCTCTGCGATGGCTTGAGGCCGCGAACGACGGGAGACTGGGCCTGTGACAGCATCGACCGGTAGGCGCTGGTGTCGGCTGTGTTCTGGTAGAACAGACCGGGCAGGGAGGAGATCGCCGACGCGCCAAGGCCGATGAGTGCATCGCACGCGTCATCCGTGTAGCCTTGGAAGTTGCGATGCAGCTGTCCGTGCTGTTCTGCCGTCGCGAGTGAATCCCCGGGGGCTGCGAAGTGATCGAAGCCGATGGGCATGTATCCGGCCCGGGTCAGCGTTCGCGCCGCCGCCTCAGCCTGTTGGAACCGCGCCTCTCCGGATGGGAGATCGTCCGGCCGGATGCCCTTCTGGTGCTTCTTCATCCACGGAACATGCGCATAGCCGAATACGGCCACCCTGTCGGCATCCTGGGTCGAGGCGAACGTGGCGGTTTCGACGACATGCTCCAGCGTCTGGCCGGGCAAGCCGTACATCATGTCGATATTGACGCCTTCGACGCCCGCATCGCGGAGCATTCGGATCGCGCTTTCAATCACCATCCTGGGTTGGATCCGGTTGATGCGAGCCTGGACCTCGGGATCCAGCACCTGCACGCCGAGGCTCGCCCGCGAGAGGCCTGCATCCGCAAACGCCTGCACCAGCTCGGGTGAAACGCCGCGCGGGTCGAGCTCCACCGCAATATCCGCCACCGGTGATAGTTCGAAGTTCGATCGGATCGCGCCGAAAAGCCGTTCAACCTGAGCAGGCAGCAGGATATCCGGCGACCCTCCGCCGAAATGGATGCGTGTCACGCGCGCGCCCGCCGGCAGGTCCTGAGCCACAAGCCCGATTTCGGCCCGCAATGCGTCAATGTAAGTGTCGACCGGGTCCGCAACCGTGGGAACGCTGGTGTTGCAGCCGCAATACCAGCAGAGCTTCTTGCAGAAAGGGATGTGGACATATAGCGAGATCGCGGCGCCCGGTGCAAGGCGCGTCCTCGCTGTCCTCGCCGCTTCGCCATCGACATCGCCCGAGAACCGATTGGCCGGCGGATAGCTCGTGTAGCGCGGCAATTGCTGGGATGCGAAGTCGGGGAGGTAGTCCCACACCTCGCTTTCGGATCGAGAGCGGAAGGCCATCAGGGAACCACCATGGAAGCTGTGTTCCCAAGATCGGTGCGACCAACAAGCCCGGCGGCCGAAAGGCACATGATCGTCAGGCCAATGAAGGCAATCGCGCATCCTGCGCAGTGCGCATGAGATCCGAAACTCGCCGCATCAGAAGGTTTGCCGCACCACGCTGAAGCAAGCTCGATATCGATGCCGGAGTTGCATGCGCGAATGAAGGCGCCCGTGCATGTCGCTGCCAATCCGGACAGGAACACAGCCACACTTTTCACAGGCGCCTCCACCCACGGTCGCACGAGTTTGGGGGACGGCGACCGTATCCATTCTCGTACGTGATCGCCTCGATGGCGTGTTTGCGATGGATCAAGCGACACCCGGCGCCGCTCTGACAGAAGTCCCCCCGCGTCGCCTCCAGCAAGGAGAGCGCACCGCATGAGAGGACAGGATCATGGCGGCCGCATTCACACGCGAGCGAGTCGACGGCAGCACATTTGCGGTTGGCCTGGTGCTTGTCGTCGTCCTGATTCTATCCTTCGCCGGCGCCGCCAACGCGGTCGATCCGGCGTTTCGCACCCATTCCTTCATGTTTGCGATCGCTGCTGCTGGAGGCCTCGCCGCACTGCTGGGCTGGCATGAGATCTCAGAGCGGCAGCCGCGCTTCGACAAGACCTTCTATGAGGAAGGCATCATCAAGGCCGGCATCGCGGCGACGATGTTCTGGGGCATCGCCGGATTCCTCGTCGGCCTGATCATCGCCCTGCAGCTGACCTTTCCGAGCCTGTTCTACTTCCCCGATCTTGGCTGGACCAATTTCGGCCGCCTGCGCCCGCTGCATACATCCGCTGTGATCTTTGCCTTCGGGGGCAATGCGCTCATCGCCACATCGTTCTATGTGGTGCAGCGTACCTGCCGCACGCGACTCGCCGGCGGCATGTGGCCGTGGTTCGTCTTCTGGGGCTACCAGCTCTTTATCGTGATCGCCGCAACCGGCTATCTGATGGGCGTCACGCAGTCGAAGGAATACGCCGAGCCCGAATGGTATGCCGACATCTGGCTGACCATCGTGTGGGTCGCCTACCTCGCGGTATTCGTCGCGACCATCCTGCGCCGCAAGGAGCCGCACATCTATGTGGCGAACTGGTTCTATCTCGCCTTCATCGTCACCATCGCGCTGCTGCACGTCGTCAACAACATCTCCATCCCGGCCAGCCTCGCTGGCGTGAAATCCTACTCGGTCTTCAGCGGCGTCCAGAGCGCGCTGATCCAGTGGTGGTACGGCCACAACGCTGTCGGCTTCTTCCTCACCGCAGGCTTCCTCGCGATCATGTACTACTTCATCCCGAAGCGCATCGACCGGCCCGTGTGGTCATACCGGCTGTCGATCGTCCACTTCTGGTCGCTGATCTTCATCTACATCTGGGCCGGCCCGCACCACCTTCACTACACCGCGCTTCCGCAGTGGGCGCAGACTCTCGGCATGACGTTCTCGATCATGCTCTGGATGCCCAGCTGGGGCGGCATGATCAACGGCCTGATGACGCTGTCGGGCGCCTGGGACAAGCTGCGCACAGATCCCGTGGTCCGCATGCTGGTGGTCTCCGTCGCCTTCTACGGCATGGCGACCTTCGAAGGCCCTGCCATGTCGATCCGCGAGGTCAACGCGCTGTCGCACTACACCGACTGGGGTATCGGCCACGTCCACTCCGGCGCGCTGGGCTGGGTCGGCTTCGTGACCTTCGGCGCGCTCTATTGCCTGACGCAGTGGGTGTGGAAGCGGGAGCGGCTCTACTCCAACGCGCTGGTCGAGTGGCACTTCTGGATCGCGACCATCGGCATCGTGCTCTACATCACCTCGATGTGGGTGTCAGGCATCATGGAAGGCCTGATGTGGCGCGCCTACAACGAGTTCGGCTTCCTCGAATACTCCTTCGTCGAAACCGTCAGCGCCAAGCACATCTCCTACATCATCCGTTCGCTTGGCGGCGGGCTCTATCTGCTGGGCGCGCTGATCATGGTCTACAACCTCGTGCGGACTGCACGCGGCGACGTTCCCGCTGAAGAGCAGCGGAAGTCGCGCGCAACGCCCGTCCTTCAGGCAGCAGAGTAGGGGGCCAGCATGGCGATGCGCCAGAACACGCTATTCAAGAAGCACAAGCTGTTCGAGAGAAACACCTTTATCCTGCTGATCGGCATTCTCGTTGTGGTGGCCATCGGCGGCCTCATCGAGATTGTTCCGCTCTTCTACCTTAAGAACACGATCGAGAAGGTGGAGGGCATGCGGCCCTACACGCCGCTCGAACTGGCCGGCCAGAACATCTACATCCGCGAAGGCTGCAATGTCTGCCACTCGCAGATGATCCGCCCGCTGCGTGACGAGGTTGAGCGTTACGGCCATTACTCGCTCGCCGCTGAGAGCATGTACGACCACCCCTTCCAGTGGGGCTCGAAGCGTACGGGGCCAGACCTTGCGCGTGTCGGCGGCAAATACTCTGACGAATGGCAGCGCGATCACCTGGTCAACCCGCGCGCGCTCGTTCCGGAATCGATCATGCCGCCCTACGCGTTTCTCGCCGGCCGGCCGCTCGACCTGTCCACTATCCAGAACCAGATGCAGACGCTCAGGCTCGAAGGCGTGCCCTATTCACAGGCGATGATCGACAGCGCCGTCAACGACATGATGGCGCAGTCGGGCGGCGACTACGACATCGACGCCTTGCGCGAGCCTTATGACGCGATCTCGGGGAGGCAGGGCACTGTTGTTGTCCGCAATTTCGACGGCGAGACCGGCGCACCTACCGAGCTCGATGCGCTGATCGCCTACCTGCAGATGCTCGGCACGCTGGTCGATTTCTCGACCTACGAAGCCGGCGACCTGTCGAACCGGAGGTAGGGACATGACTTACGAAAGCTGGTCCTCCTTCGCCCAGACCTGGGGGACGCTGTATTTCACAGCAATCTTCTTCTGCGCGCTGGCCTACGCGCTCTGGCCGCGCAACGGCCAGGGTTTCCGCCGGGCGGCCCAACTCCCCATCACCGAAAAGGAAAACGGCGATGACCGACCGCTTGCCTGATGTCGATAGCCACAGCGGCGTCGAAACCACGGGACACGAATGGGACGGGATCAAGGAGCTGAACAACCCGCTCCCGCGCTGGTGGCTGTTCATCTTCTACGGGACGATCGCGATCGCGATCGTCTACTGGGTGCTGATGCCGGCATGGCCGGCCCCGCCAGGAATGCAGGGCAATACGCGCGGCGTGTGGGAGCAATCGGATCGCGCGGAAGTCGCTGCCGACATTTCCGCAACCGCGGTTGACCGTGCGGCCCTCGCCAGCCGCCTGTCGGCCGTCGATGCGAGCGTCATCCTGCAGGACCACGAACTCAGCCAGCTAGCGCTTGGCCTTGGCGAGAGCGCCTTCGGCGACAACTGCGCCACCTGCCACGGCGCAGGCGGCCGCGGCGCAAAGGGCTATCCACGCCTCGCCGACGACATCTGGCTGTGGGGCGGCTCGCTAGCGGAGATCGAGACCACGATCCGTAACGGCATCCGCTCGGATGATCCAGCCGCCCGCCTTTCAGAGATGCCGGCGTTCGGTCGCGACGAATTTCTGACCCCGGCGCAACTTGCCGACCTCGTCGAGTTCGTGTCCGCCATCTCCGGTCGCGGGGGCGACGCTGCCGCCGTGGACCGCGCCCAGTCCGTCTTCCAGGACAATTGCGCCAGCTGCCACGGCGTCGATGCGCGAGGAAACCGGACCAAGGGCGCGCCCAGCCTGGTCGATCGCGAATGGCTCTATGGCGGCGATCGCGAAACGCTTCGGAAAACGCTGCACGGCTCGCGCCAGGGCGTGATGCCGGCATGGAGCAAGCGCCTCGACGCCGCGACGATCCGCGCGCTCGCCATCTACGTCCACTCGCTCGGGGGCGGGGAGTAGATGGGCAAAGCCACGCTCATTGACCTTCGCGCCGAGCGTGGCGCCCGTGGCGGGCCGCCACCACCACCGACCGGTGACGAACCGCCCGTGCTCTATGTTCCGCGGAAGCAGATCTACCCGAAGCTAGTGTTCGGCCGCATCCGGTCGATCAAGTGGCTGCTGCTGATCGCAACCCTTGGCGTCTACTACCTGCTGCCATGGATCCGCTGGGATCGCGGGCCGGGCATGCCGGATCAGGCGGTCCTCGCCGATTTCGCCGGCGGACGGTTCTACTTCTTCGGCATCGAGATCTGGCCGCAGGAAGTCTACTACATCACTGGCCTGCTGATACTCGCCGCCGTGGGGCTCTTCCTCGTCACGGCGCTCTTCGGCCGTGTCTGGTGCGGCTATGTCTGTCCCCAGACGGTCTGGACTGACCTGTTCCTGGTCGTCGAGCGCTTCTTCGAAGGCGACCGCAACGCCCGCATGAAGCTCGACAAGGCGCCGCTATCGCTCAACAAGGCCTCGCGCAAGACAGGCAAGCATGCCGTCTGGATTCTGGTGTCCTTCGCCACCGGCGGCGCCTTCATCCTCTACTGGCACGACGCGCCGAGCCTGGCGCAGACGTTCTTCGCGGGCCATGCGCCGATGACGGCCTATGTGTTCGCCGGGCTTTTGACGCTGACGACCTATGCGCTGGCAGGCGCGATGCGCGAGCAGGTCTGCACCTACATGTGCCCGTGGCCGCGCATCCAGGGCGCGCTGGTCGACAAGGAAACGCTCGCAATCACCTATCGCCACGAGCGTGGCGAACCGCGGGCGCCGCACAAGAAAGGCGAGTCCTGGGAGGACCGGGGCGATTGCATCGACTGCACGCAATGCGTCGTGGTCTGCCCGATGGGCATCGACATACGCAACGGCCCCCAGCTCGAATGCATCCAGTGCGGCCTGTGCATCGACGCCTGCGACGCCGTGATGAAGAAGGTCGGTCGGCCAACCGGCCTCATCGCCTACGACACCGACGAGAACGTGGCGCTGCGATGCTCGAAAAAGCCTGCACTGCCATTCCGCCCGATCCGGCCGCGAACCCTGGTCTACGCATCCGTCTTTTCGCTGGCGGGCGCGGTGATGGTCTTCGGGCTTCTCACGCGCTCGGACATCGACATCCTGGTGATCAAGGATCGCGGCGTGCCGTTCGTGGAACTCGCATCCGGCGACATTCGCAACGCCTACACGCTCAAGATCGCCAACAAGCAGCGCAGCATACGCACCCTGGATCTGGCGATCGAGAACCTTCCCGCGGCCATGATCGAGATCATCGGCGAAGGCGACGCCACCGGCCCCACACGCGTCACGGCAGTGCCTGACGGCGTCGACCGGTTCCGCGTACTCGTCACGGCGCCTGCTGCTTCCGTCGCGGGGGGCGGCTCGCTCATCCGCTTCAAACTGTCTGACGCGACCGGCGCATCCAGCGTCGCGACCCAATTCGATGGCCCGGAGAAATGACATGGCGACCAAGCCCCTGCGCGGCATCGATGTCTTCTTGTGGCTCGCCGCTTTCTTTGTCGTGACGTTCGCCGTCGATGGCTATTTCATCGTCCGCGCGGTCAACACGTTTCCGGGCGAGCAGGTCAAGAACTCCTACGTGCTTGGCCTGGACTTCAACCAGCAGGTCGCGCGTCGCGCGGCGCAAGCGGAGCTGGGCTGGACTGCCGAAGCCGGCCTCATCGGCGGACCTGACGCGACGTTGCTCGTCCGGATCGATTCAGCGTCTGGCGCCGTTTCGGGCCTGTCCGTGGAAATCGAAGCCGTGCTCCCCGGTCGCGGCGCCAGGACGCTGAACCTGGTTGAGCGCGCTCCTGGCGAGTACGCCGTCCCATTCCCCACGGAAGGAGCGCGCCGCGCAGACATCCAGATCAACGCAACTCGCCCTCGCGAGTCCGAACAGGTGTTCGAAGCGTTCAAGACGTTGGAGATCGCGTCATGAGCGCCCTCGCCGCAGGCTGCCCTAGCGGCCTTGCGCCGCCAGTTGATGGCGTGAAGCAGGACCCATCCGCCTTCGTGACGGTTGCGGGAGACCGGCGCGCACTCGACATCATGGTCAGCGGCGCGAGCTGTGGCGGCTGCATCTCGAAGATCGAACAGGCGCTGCTCCGGCTGCCCGGCGTGGATGTCGCGCGGCTGAATTTGTCGACCGGACGCCTGCGCATCGAATGGATCGGAAACCTCGCGCCGATCAGGATCACGGCGACCATCACCAAACTCGGCTATGGCGCGGCGGCTGCAGACCCGGGGCAGGCAGCTGATCCGGGCGCCGCAACCGAACGAAGGCTTCTGATCGCGCTGACGGTCGCAGGCATTTCCACTGCAGGCGTCATGCTGATGTCCGAGGCCATCTGGTTCGGCGCCGACATGCCCGGCGAGACCCGCACGCTCCTGCATTGGCTGTCGGCCCTGATTGCAATCCCTGCAACGCTCTTTGCCGGCCGGACATTCTTCGAATCAGCGTTCGCTTCGCTCCAGCATCGCCGCCTGAACATGGACGTACCCATCTCGCTGGCTGTGATTCTGGCGCTCGTTCTCAGCCTCCACGCAACCATGACGGGCGGCGTCCACACCTACTTTGACGCCTCCGTCATGCTGCTGTTCTTCCTGCTGATCGGTCGTTTTCTCGATGCGCGCCTCCGCCGGCAGGCTTACGCGGCTGCCAACGCACTCGCGGCGATGCAGACGAGCAGCGCCACGCGGCTGGGGCCGAAAGGACTGGCCGAAGCCATTCGCGCATCCGACATCCGGGCGGGCGACAAGCTGCTGGTAGCGGCTGGGGAGCGTCTGCCGGTCAATGCGCAGGTCCTGTCCGGCCAGACATCGATCGATCTCCGCCTCGTCACCGGCGAAGTGGACCCTGCGCGCTCGTTTCTGGGCCAGGTCCTCCACGCCGGCGCCATCAACCTTTCCGCACCGATCGAAGTGCGCGCGCTTGCGCCAGCCAGCCAGTCCCTGATGGCAGACATCGCGCGCCTGCTTGAGGCGGGCGAACAGAAGAAATCATCCTACCGCCGCCTCGCCGACAAGGCCGTCGCCGCCTACGTGCCGCAGGTTCACGCGATGGCGGCGTTTGGATTCGTCGGCTGGCTGGTCCTTGGCGCGGCGATCCCTCAAGCCGCGTTCATCGCCATCACCGTGCTGATCATCACCTGTCCGTGCGCCATCGCGCTCGCAGCGCCGCTAGTCCAGGTCGTCGCCGCCGCGCGCCTGTTCCGCGAAGGTGTCTATCTCGCGTCCGGCGATGCGCTCGAGCGCATTGCGACCGTCGATCACGTGATCTTCGACAAGACCGGCACGCTGACGCTCGGCGATCCGGTTTTGATCGATGAAGGCTACTCGCCGGCAGACCTCGCCGGCGCAGCCCAGCTCGCACGCGCCAGCCGGCATCCCTTCTCGCGCGCCATTGCGCATGCGGCCGGCGCCGGTCTGGTCGCGCTAGGTGTCAGGGAAACCCCGGGCGAGGGTGTCTCCGGTCTCATCGATGGCAGGATTGCGATGCTGGGCCGCGCTGACTTTGTCGGGGCAAAAGGCGGTGACGGTTCGCACCTTTGCTATACGATCGAAGGGGCCGACCCGGTGACATTCCGGTTCGAGGATCGTCTTCGTCCAGACGCCAGAGAAGCCGTCGCGAAACTTCGCACGATGGGCCTTACAGTCGAGCTTCTTTCGGGCGATACCGAAGAACGCGTCGCGCGTGCAGCCGTCGCGGCGGGGATCGCAGTCTGGCGCGCGTCCGCAACGCCGACATCCAAGGCCCTGCACCTGCAGGACCTCGAGCGGGCCGGGACGAAAGTCCTGATGGTCGGCGACGGTTTGAACGATGCGGCAGCTCTGGCCAGCGCGCACGCGTCCCTCGCTCCGGGCGGCGCAGTCGATGTGTCGCGCCTCGCCAGCGACTGCGTTTTCTCGGGCGAAAGCCTCGCCGCCGTGCCACGCATCATCGAAATCGCCCGGATGGCGCGCCTGCGTATCCGCGAGAACTTTACGCTGGCGGCGGTCTACAACCTGATCGCAGTCCCGATCGCCCTGTTCGGCTGGGCGACGCCGATGGTGGCCGCAATCGCCATGTCGTCCTCTTCGGCCGTCGTCACGCTGAATGCGCTGAGATTGTCTGGACGAAACACCCCAGCGCGGCGGACACTCACATGAACGTGTTCCTCGTCATGATCCCCGGCGCGATGCTGCTCGCGATTGCTGGCCTTGCTGCATTCATCTGGTCCCTGCGGGCCGGTCAGTATGATGATCCTGCGGGGGCCGCCTCGCGTGTCCTGAACGACGAGGATCGCCCGCGCTGAGGCGCGCTGGCGAACGATTGGCGGATGGCTTGCCGCGTTGACTCCAACCCTCGACAATGGCCCTTCATGGATGGACGGATTCGGTCAGCATGCCGTCGCAGGCGAGAGCGTCGAACGTGTCAGAGGCAATGTCACAAGGCAATCTTCTGGTGGTCGACGACGATATCGGCCTGCGCGAGACTGTGGCCGATTTCCTGACGGCCGAAGGTTATGCCATTCGCGAGGCTGCAAATGTTAGCGAGGCGCGTTCGCAGATCGCAGCGGGCGTCCCCGATCTCATCCTCCTCGACATCAACATGCCCGGCGGCGACGGCTTGACCCTGGCCGGCGAGCTGAGGCGGACGACGCAGGTTCCCATCATCATCCTGTCCGGCAAGGGGTCGATGGTCGACCGCGTGGTCGGGCTAGAGGTCGGCGCCGACGACTACATCGCCAAGCCGTTCGAATTGCGCGAGCTTCTGGCGCGCGTCCGCGCCGTCCTGCGCCGCGCCCGGCCGCCTGCAGCCGCCCCGGAACCCGCGGTGCTCGACCGCTTCGCGAGGTTCGACGTGTTCGTGCTGACGCCTTCACGTCGCGAGCTCAAGACCGCGAGCGGCGCTCAGGTGGACCTCACAGGCGCCGAATACAACCTGATTGCCGCCTTGCTGGATCGCCCGAACCGCGTCCTGACGCGAGACGCTATCGCGGAGGTCACACGAAAGGACGACTGGGAGGCCTTTGATCGCAGCATCGACACGCTCGTCAGCCGCCTCCGCCGCAAGCTGGCTCAGCATACGGATGCTGCGCAGCTGATCCAGACCGTCCGCGGTGAGGGCTATGTGCTCGCCAGCGAGGTCAAGTGGATCGGCCAGCGCGAGCCGTGATCAGGACTTCAACGCCAACGTCGCGCGTACCATCTGCGCCAGTTGCGCGCGTGATGACGGCTTTGGCAGGAACGGTCGTTCCGTCTTGGCGCCCGAAATCGCCATCCGCGGGGAATAGCCCGAGGTCAGCACGATCTTCACGCGCGGGTGCCGTCTTTCGATTTCGTCGGCCAGCGCATGGCCGTCCATTCCACCGGGCATGACGACATCAACCAGTGCAAGCGCGATGTCTGGCGCCCGGGAGAGAACTTCCAGTGCGTTTGCGCTGTCGACAGCAATCTTGACCTGATAGCCAAGGCTTTCCAGCCGGGAGACAGTCACCAGCCGCACATCCGGATCATCCTCGACCACAAGCACTGTTTCACCCGCGCCGCCGGGCGTCGCCTGTTCGAGCGGTCCCTGTTTTGGCGCGGCCTCTCCATGCTCACGCGGGAAGAACAGGCTCACGCGCGTGCCATGTCCCACTTCGCTGTAGATTCGCGCGTGGCCATCGAGCTGTTTCATCAGTCCGTAGACCATGCTGAGGCCGAGTCCGGTGCCGGCGCCAGCTTCCTTGGTTGTGAAGAACGGCTCGATTGCGCGCGCACGCACCTCCGGGGTCATGCCCACACCCGTGTCGGAAACCGAGACGCGCAGATAGTCACCGGGTGGCGCCTCCTGCGCCGTGTGTGGGTCGTCATCGAACCGGACGCCTTCCGTTTCGATCCTGAGAACGCCGCCGTCCGGCATCGCGTCGCGCGCATTCACGGCAAGGTTCAGGATGGCGGTCTCGAACTGGTCGATGTCCGTCTCGATGACGCCCGGATCTTCGGACAGGTGCATCCGCACCTCGATCTGCTGCCCGATCGCGCGCTGCAGCATCTCCGCCATGTCCGCCAGCGCCTCGTTGAGGTTGATCGGCCGGCGTGTCAGCGGCTGCTTTCGCGCAAACGCGAGCAAGCGCTGGGTGATGCGCGCCGCTCGCACCGCAGCATCCTGCGCCCGCGCCACCGCGCGTCGCGCCGCAGGTGGAAGCTCGACTGCGGCGATCATCTCAAGATTGCCGCCGATCACGCTGAGGATGTTGTTGAAATCGTGCGCTATGCCGCCGGACAATTGTCCGATCGCATCAAGCTTCTGGTGGTGCAGGATCATTTCCTCGGCGCGCTTCTTCTCGGTCAGGTCGTAGATGATGCCGACGAAGATGATGCCGTTGGGTGTTTCCGCCTCGCCCACGGACAGGTACATCGGGAACACTGTGCCGTCGGCCTTCAGCCCGCTCAGCTCCCGGCCCATGCCGATGATCCGCTTCACGCGCGTCTCGCGGTGTCGCGCGAGGTAGCCATCGTGGGTCGCGGCTTGCGGTCGCGGCATGAGGGCGGAGACGTTCTGCCCAAGCAATTCGCCCGACGTGTACCTGAACAGGTTCTCGCACCCCGGATTCACATACTGGATCGTGCCGGCAGCATCGATCACGATCAGGCCGTCCACCATGGTTTCCGGAACGATGCGGAACCGATCGTCGGTAAACAGGGAATCCAAGCTGGTCTCCGGCAGCATCCAGATGTGCGCCGATCCTATGGCAAGGGAGGGCCTTGCGCCAGAAGGCGCGTCGTCGCGACGAACTAGGCGTCTGTTGTTCATCGTGGATCCCGTCATGACGCTGGCGGCTCGATCCG
>JBBAUA010000047.1:0-2363 GCA_040398465.1 Hyphomonadaceae bacterium
TCAGGTAGACGCACGGCAGGTTGAAGAAGCGCGCCTCATCGAACGGCAGCGCAGCAAACATCTCGCCGAGAATCTCCACACGCCTGCCCATCAGCCCCTCCGACTCAACACCTTCCATACTGGGCCCGCCGGGCCCTCGTGTGAATCCCGAAAAAGAGATCGCTTGCGTAACAACGGTGGGTGGATGCTGTATGCCGAGTGTGATGATACGCCTGCTGAAAGCGGTACATAAGACCGCTGGCGCCTGAGCACCCCTCGTCCGAGGGGATACTCCTCATTGCAGCAACGCATGACACTGTCCCCATAGTTGAGTTAGGCTAAGGGGATTTCAGCGTGCCGACAGTTAATGGAAACAACTCTGCAAACACGATCATCCGTGTCGGCAACGTGAATGAAACGATCAATGCGCGGGGCGGCAACGACATCGTCTACGCGGGCGGCGGCGCCGATACGGTTGACGGCGGTGACGGTCATGACAGGCTCTACGGCGAAGACGGGGACGACATCCTGCTTGGCGGTGCTGGCAATGACTCGCTGGATGGCGGCGCGGGCGACGATGTGCTGAATGGCGGCATCGGAATCGACTGGGCCCTCTTTTCGGGCGGCGCAGCGGTTGTAGTCGACCTGACGTCAGGCACAGCGGTTGGCGAGGGATCGGACACGCTCCAGAGCATCGAGAATGTACTCGGCAGCAGCTTCAACGACGTGATCAGGGGCAGCGCCGGCGCAAATACGATGTACGGCGGCGACGGGGCGGACCGTTTCGTGCTGGGCACGGGGGCTGCCTCGGCGGTCGTCGCGGACTTCGGCGCCAACGGATATGCAGACGTCATCGACCTCTCAGCCTTCGGTTTCGACAGCGCCGGGCAGAGCACGTAGTGGACCGCCTCGGCTACTCAGGCAGGCGCCGACTACGTTCTCACCCTCGCGGGCCAGATGGGCGAAGTCTCCACACTGACGCTCTCGGGGGTCGACGCTGCGACACTGACATCTGCCAGCTTCATCGGCGGCCCAGCCAACTTCATGCCGCCTCCGCCCCCGCCCCCGCACGTGCCGGGAAACGGCGTTGCCGATGACTTCGTGATCACGCCGCAGGCCGGGACCTGCCTTCTGATCGAAGGTTTCGAAGACGGGCTGGACCAGCTCGACCTGACGGCGATGAATTTCGATCAGGACTTCGTCAGCCCCGACTGGTTCGGCTACCCCGTACAGGCCGGTGCGGACACGGTGCTACGGTTCTGGGACACATCGGGCGGACTCTTCGAAGTTGTGCTCGCGGACTTCAACGTGAACAATCTCGACATGACGGACTTCATTCCCTAACTGCGCAGACCCCAGACCGGACCGGCGCCACTCCCCGCCGCGTCCGGTCCCTGGCGCTTCCCTAGGTCAACCACGGAGCAGCCTTCGTCACGTCTGCTCCGATCGCGGTGTAGTACATCTTCTGCACCTCGCGTGTGATCTTGCCCGGCTTGCCGTCGCCCAGCTTCACCCCGTCGATCTCAACCACGGGCGTCACCAACCCGGTCGCCGCTGTCGAGAACGCCTCGACCGCCGCCTTCGCCTCTTCCAGCGTGAACGACCGCTCGGTGATCTTGCCGCCGCGCTGACCCAGCGCATCGAACAGCGCATGGCGCGTCACACCCGCAAGGATCATGTTCGAGATCGCACGCGTGATGATCTCGCCGTCCTTGGTCACGATCCATGCATTTGACGATGCGCCCTCCGTCACGAACCCATCCGGCGCCACCAGCCACGCATCGTCCGCGCCGCGCACCTTCGCCTCTGTCTTCGCCAGCGCCTGCGCCAGCAGCCCCACCGACTTGATGTCCCGCCTCGCCCAGCGAATGTCCGGCACGCTGACAATGCGCGTCCCATTGCGCGCCGACGCCGTATCGATCAGCGCACGCGGCTCGGCGAACATGAAGATCGTCAGCCGCGGCGTCTCCGGCGCCACGAAGTCTCGCGCGCCGTAGGCGCCCCGCGTCACCTGCAGATAGACATAGCCCTCGCCAATCCCGTTGTTCGCGACCAACGTGCGATGAACCT
The DNA here is from genome assembly GCA_040398465.1 of Hyphomonadaceae bacterium. GTDB lineage: Bacteria > Pseudomonadota > Alphaproteobacteria > Caulobacterales > Hyphomonadaceae > UBA7672. The sequence continues at coordinate 2,050 of JBBAUA010000047.1, forward strand.
CCTCCAGCTCGCGCCGGTCCGGCATTGTCCCGAACTTCAGCTCGCGCAGGCTGCGCTCCAGCCGATCGAGATGCCGCTCCATGTCGATCAGGCGTCCGCCATAGACAGCGGTCACTTCATAGACGCCGTCGGCAAACAGAAAGCCGCGATCAAACGGCGAAATCCGCGCCTCGTCCGCCGCCACATAGACGCCGTTCACCCATGCCTGTCTTGTGATGGCCTGCTGCGTCATTTGATGTCTCCTGCCATCTGGCCGCCCAATCTCGCACAACCGTCTGTCCGCCACAGGCCGGCTTGTCTACGGCGATGGCGCG
>JBBAUA010000047.1:2463-4331 GCA_040398465.1 Hyphomonadaceae bacterium
AATCTCGCACAACCGTCTGTCCGCCACAGGCCGGCTTGTCTACGGCGATGGCGCGCGAGGGGACCCCACATACGCATTCCGCTTCGCACAGTGATCGGCTTTGGCGCCAGCGCGACGTCAATGGCGCTCGTCCTGCTCGCGGGGCTCACCGCCACGCGCGAAGAATCCGTTCAGCAGGCAACATCGGGATGTCCCGCCATGGCGAAGGAATCTCCGCTGCCCGCCCCCGCGACCGGGGCAGAAAGTCCCGCCGGACGCCAACTTGCGGGCGAGCCTTGCCGCGCGGTTTTCTGCGCTCTTATTGCAGCGCAACAAGACTGCTTGCAATCCGTTGAGCTCTTGGACAATGTGACGCCCGCTTGACGGGCGCCAGTGCACATGCGGACGGCAAGGCACAACAAGAAGCCCCGAAGCGTGGCGGGAGAGATTCAACGTGGCAGACGGCGCATCGAAGCGTGAAGTGAAAGACCTCTACGCGGTTGGGGAAATCCCCCCCGACTTCCACGTGCCCGAGAACATGCACGCCTGGGCGATCCGGCGCGAGCGTCAGGGCCGTCCCAACCAGGCGATGCAACTCGAAGTCGTGCCGACGCCGAAGATCGCGTCCGACGAAGTGCTGGTCCTCGTGATGGCCGCGGGCGTCAACTACAACGGCATCTGGGCCGGCCTCGGCGAGCCCATCTCGATGTTCGACGTCCACAAACAGCCATTCCACGTCGCCGGATCCGACGCCTCGGGCATCGTCTGGGCCGTTGGCGACCGTGTGAAGCGCTGGAAGCCGGGCGATGAAGTGGTCATCCACTGCAACCAGGACGATGGCGACGACGAGGAATGCAACGGCGGCGACCCCATGTTCTCGCCGACCCAGCGCATCTGGGGCTACGAGACGCCGGATGGCTCTTTCGCCCAGTTCTGCCGCGTCCAGTCGCGGCAGCTGATGGAGCGCCCCAAACACCTCACCTGGGAAGAAGCGGCCTGCTACACGCTAACCCTCGCGACCGCCTATCGCATGCTGTTCGGCCACCGTCCGCACGTGCTGCGTCCGGGCCACAACGTTCTCGTCTGGGGCGCCTCGGGCGGCCTCGGCTCCTACGCTGTCCAGCTCTGCGCCGTCGCCGGCGCCAACGCCATCGGCGTCATCTCGGATGATTCCAAGACCGACTTCGTGCTGCAGATGGGCGCCAAGGGCGTCATCAACCGCAACAACTTCAAGTGCTGGGGCCAGCTTCCGAAAGTGAACACGCCCGAGTTCAACGAGTACATGAAGGAAGCCCGCAAGTTCGGCAAAGCCATCTGGCAGATCACCGGCAACAAGGACGTCGACGTCGTCTTCGAACACCCGGGCGAAGCCACGATGCCGACCTCGGTCTTCGTCGTGAAGCGCGGCGGCATGGTCGTCATCTGCGCCGGCACCACCGGCTTCAACCTCACCATGGACGCCCGCTTTCTCTGGATGCGCCAGAAGCGCGTGCAGGGTTCGCACTTCGCCAACCTGCTGCAAGCGAGCCAGGCCAACCAGCTCATGCTGGAGCGCCGCCTCGACCCGTGCATGTCCGAAGTCTTCCCCTGGGCTGACATCCCCGCCGCCCACGAGAAGATGCTCGACAACAAACACCTCCCCGGCAACATGGCCGTTCTGGTCACGTCGCCGAAACCGGGCCTGCGGACGGTTGAAGACGTGCTCGAGGCAGGGCCGACAGCGGCTTGATTGATTCCTGTCATGGAAGTCTTTGGCCTTGCCCGATGACGCGTGGCGGACCAAGCGACGCCCGATTGGCTATGCCTTGGATGGGAATGCAGCGCAGATAGGAGCGCAGATGTCGGACGCCCCGCCCATCGGCGCTTTTGCCATCGTGCCCAGCAACGAC
>JBBAUA010000047.1:4431-9391 GCA_040398465.1 Hyphomonadaceae bacterium
GCAGATGTCGGACGCCCCGCCCATCGGCGCTTTTGCCATCGTGCCCAGCAACGACTTGTTGGCCGCCATCCCGTTCTGGGAGCGGCTGGGCTTTGCTCGCACTGGCGGCGACCATCAGTACGCCATCATGTCAGGCTGGGGCTGCGAAGTTCACCTGACCCAGGCAGGCGACGGACCCTGGCGCGTGCCTGCGGAAAACAACCCTTTTGGCGTCTTCATTCGCACGCCGCATGTTGGCGCCATCGCCGCTCGGGTCGACGATCTGATCATCCGTCTGGGCGGAATCCTTCGGCATCGCGAATGGGGCATGTACGAAGTCGGAATCGCCGGTCCGGACGGCCTCCTGGTTCGCGTCGGCTGGCCCTCGGATCTGGTCAGGGCCGGCTGCTAACCCAAGCGGTTTGCCCGATTGCGCCGGGGGGCCAACCCGCCCCCGTAACCTTACACACCGAACGCGCGTACTAGGGATCGTCAGCGTCCCGCACTATATTGGCCGCGAAGCATCATCCAGAGGAGTTCCCCATGACGACAGAACGCGCAGTCCTCGCCGGCGGCTGTTTCTGGGGCATGCAGGACCTGATCCGCAAGAAGCCCGGCGTCATCTCCACCCGCGTCGGCTATTCCGGCGGCGACGTGAAGAACGCAACCTACCGCAATCACGGCACGCATGCCGAGGCGATCGAGATCATCTTCGATCCGGCGAAATGGTCCTATCGCGACCTGCTCGAATTCTTCTTCCAGATCCACGACCCGACGACGACGAACCGCCAGGGCAACGACATCGGCATGAGCTACCGCTCGGCGATCTACTATGAGAGCGAAGACCAGAAACGCACCGCGCTCGACACCATCGCCGACGTCGACGCCTCCGGCCTCTGGCCCGGCAAGGTCGTCACCGAAGTCGAGCCCGTCGGCGATTTCTGGGAAGCCGAGCCCGAGCATCAGGATTATCTCGAGCGCATCCCGAACGGCTACACCTGCCACTTCGCACGCCCGGGCTGGAAACTGCCAAGGCGCGCGGCTGCGGAATAGCTGCCAGTTCACCGAGCCCGCCCTCGTCCTTCGAGACGCCGCTACGCGGCTCCTCAGGATGAGGGCTTCTTGACCACCGGTAGCGAGTAGCCCTCATCGTGAGGAGGCCCAAAGGGCCGTCTCGAAGGACCGGGGCGAGCTCACTGACGCATGAGCAGCCTCACCTACAGCACCGCCGCATCGACCACGCGCGCGATTATCGCATCGTCCGCCGGCACCAGCCCGTCCAGCATCAGCATCGCCAGCCCGTGCACCATCGACCAGGCGCGCAGCTGACGGACGTCCTGCATCGCCTTGCTCGCCTTGTCGCCACTCGTCTCGGCGATCCCGCGCGCCAGCATGTCCCGCCCGCGCGATTTGTCATGATCGACACCGCCGGGCTGCGCCGACATCATCAGGCGAAACAGCGACGGGTTCGCCAGCGCGAAACGAACATAAGTGCGGCCCATCGCGTTGAATGCCTCGAGCCCGGGCTTTGCCTTTACCATCGCCGCAGCAAACGCATCCGCGAGCCTGTCATCGCCCACGAGACACAACGCGCTCAGCAGCGCCGCCTTGTCCGGAAAATGCCGGTACACCGCCGTCGCCGACACGCCGACATTGCGCGCGATCTCGCGCAGGCTCAGCGCCTCCGCAGCCCCCCCCTGCAGCCTCTTCAATCCCTCTTCAACCAGCGCCGCGCGCAGGTCGCCGTGGTGATAGCGCTCGGCCTGATTCTCGATGTTGACACTGTTATCATTCCTTGCCATGTTAGCACCGTAAACATAGACGGCAGCGGGTGCAACACGCCCAAACGCGGCGCCTGACCAGACTGTCCGATACGAGCCGAACCAAACGCCAAACCGCCGATCAGTGCGGCCAAAAAAAGGGAACCGCCATGACAAGCCCCGTCGAAACCGCCATCCGCGGCGCCGTCACCACCGGCCTGATGGGTGTCGCGAGCCTCAACCGGAAGCTGCGCCGCGCCAAGGCGCCGAACCCCTACCTCACCGGTATCCACACGCCGGTGAAATCCGAGGCAACCTTCACCGACCTCAAAGTCACCGGCGAGATTCCGCCCGCTCTCAACGGCCTCTATGTCCGCAACGGACCCAACCCTTTGAAGGACCCGAACCACGCCACGCACCACTGGTTCGTCGGCGATGGTATGCTGCACGGCGTTCGCCTGAAGGAGGGCAAGGCGCTCTGGTATCGCAACCGCTGGCTGCGCTCCACGACCATCAGCGAAGCCCTGGGAGAGACGCGCGCGCCCGGCCCGCGCAGTCCGTCCGGTCAGGGAAGTCCGAACACGAGCGTCGTCGGCCATGCCGGAAAAATCTTCGCCATCGTCGAAGCCGGCGGCTTCCCAGTCGAAGTCACCGAAACGCTCGACACGATCACGCACACGGATTTTGACGGCACGCTCGGCAAGGCCTTCTCCGCCCACCCGCACCGCGACCCCGACACCGGGGAGATGCACGCCATCACCTACTACGTGCAGGACCCCGCAAACGTCTGGCACACCGTCGTCGATACATCCGGCAAGGTGCGCCGCAACGAACCGATCGCCGTGCAGGACGGTCCCTCCATCCACGACTGCATGATCACGAAAAACTATGTTGTCGTGATGGACCTTCCCGTCACCTTCTCGATGCCTGCGCTGGTCGCAGGCGACTCGTTTCCCTATCGCTGGAATCCCAAGCATGCCGCCCGCATCGGCCTGCTCCCGCGCGAAGGCCGGGGCAGCGAGATCATCTGGTGCGACATCGATCCTTGCTACATCTTCCACCCCGCCAACGCTTTTGAAACGGACGACGGCAAGGTGATCATGGACGCCGCAGTCCACACCACCATGTTTGCCGATGGCGCTGCGGGCCCCAACTCAAACGCCACGCCGTTCGAACGCCTCGTGATCGACCCGGTCGCAAAACGCGTCACGCGCACCGTGATCGACCCAGCGCCGCAGGAATTCCCGCGCCCCGACGAGCGGCTCACGGGCAAGCCATACCGCTACGCCTACAGCGTCGCCCTCCCCGAAGGCGCAGATCCCGCCTTCATGGGGGACTCGCGCATCTTCAAGCACGACCTTGCCGCCGGCACACGGCAGACCCGCGACTTCGGCAGGGGCAAGACGCCGGGCGAGTTCGTCTTCGTACCCGCGTCTGCCAACAGCGGCGAGGATGAAGGCTGGCTGATAGGCTATGTGCTCGACCATGCGGGCAGCTCCACCGACCTCGTGATCCTCAATGCGCGCGACTTCACCGGCCCCGCACAGGCAACCATCACCATCCCCCAGCGCATCCCTCCGGGCTTCCACGGAAACTTCATTCCGATGTAGCGCAGGCGATTTCCTCCTCCGGCCAGGGGCCGGGGGAGGCAAAATACATGCTTCCACCGTTTGTCGCGTTAGCCATCACTGGCATACTCTCCCGGCCCGCCGGCGCACCCGATCGCGCCGCCCCGCCACTCGCCGGAGAAAGCCAAGATGCGCGCCCTGCTCCTCTCCGCCATCGTCACGATATCCCTGGCAGGATCCGCCATGGCCCAGACAAGCGTGTTTCCCGACGACTCAAAGCTCCTTGAGCTCATCAAATCCCGCGTCGATGACGGCCGCGCCACCGGCCTCGTCCTTGGCGTGATGGATGCGGACGGCTCCACCCGCATCGTCAGTTATGGCGACCCCGGTGCAGGCGCCCAGTCGCTCGGCCCAGAGACAGTTTTCGAAATCGGCTCGGTCACGAAAGTCTTCACGACCACGCTGCTGGCCGACATGGTGCAGAAGGGCGAAGTCTCGCTCGACGCCCCCGCCCAGCAATACGCCCCGCGGGGCATGACGCTTCCCACGCTGAACGGCAAGGCGATCACGCTTGCCCATCTCGCTGAACAGAATTCAGGGCTGCCGCGCCTGCCCTCCAACATGTCGTTCGCCGACATGAGCAACCCCTACGCCGACTACACGGCCGAGAACCTCAACACCTTCCTCGCCAGCCACACGCTGCGCCGCGACCCCGGCGCCGAGTTCGAGTACTCCAATCTGGGCATGGGCCTCCCCGGCGCACTGCTGGCCCACCGCTCAGGCCAGACCTACGAGCAGCTCGTGAAGACGCGCATCCTCGATCCGCTTGGCATGAAGTCGAGCGGCATCGCGCTGACGCCGCCCATGCAGGTGCGCCTTGCGAAGGGCCACACCGCGGAGGGCGCGCCCGCCCCCAACTGGGACCTGCCAGCCCTCGCCGGCGCAGGCGCGCTTCGTTCCACGATGAACGACATGATGAGATTCCTCGCCGCCAATCTCGACGAGCCTGCGCGCGATCTCGAGCGCGCGATGCGTCTCGCCCAGGCCCCGCGCTTCACCCTGACGCCGAACACCAGGATCGGCCTCGGCTGGATCAGCGTCACGCGGGAAAATGGCGACTTCATCTACCATGACGGCGGCACAGGCGGTTATGGGGCCATCGTCATCATCGACAGGAAGCGCGATGTCGGCGTCGTCCTGCTCGCCAACCGCACAGGCGTACCCGACGACATCGCCATGCACGTGCTCGATCCGTCCATCCCGCTGACGCCGAAGCCCAGGCCTGCCAGCGAACGCGCGGAGATCTCCGTTCCGCCTGAAACGCTCGCCGCCTTTGCCGGCGTCTACACGCTCGACGCGGCTCCCGACTTCAAGCTCACCGTGACGCTCGAATCCGGCCAGCTTCAGGTCCAGGCCACCGGCCAGGAGAAGTTTCCGGTATTCGCCGAGTCCGCGACCAAGTTCTTCTACAAGATCGTCGACGCCCAGCTCACCTTCGTGGCCGCAGCGGACGGCAAGCCGGCCCACCTCGTCCTTCATCAGGGCGGCGCGAACCAGAAAGCGACAAAGCAGCCATAACGATCGGCAGCGGGGGCAACGCGATGGCGGCGAGCCCGACGGGGCTTGTCGCCTGTGTCGGCGACTACCAGAAAC
>JBBAUA010000047.1:9491-16800 GCA_040398465.1 Hyphomonadaceae bacterium
GCGATGGCGGCGAGCCCGACGGGGCTTGTCGCCTGTGTCGGCGACTACCAGAAACCCTGCGATCTCCACGTCCGCCTCGACGCCGAATGGCGCTTCAAGGGCAAGCAGACCGAGATGAAATCCTATCGCGAGGTCTGCATCTTCGGGCCCGGCCCGGACGGCGTCCGCACCTTCTGATCCTACACCAGCGACGGCAAGCAAAGCTCCGGCCGTCTTGCCGAGGCCAAGGACAATCCGCCGGGCTCCGTCTGCTTCGAAGCGGATATGGACGTGTGCCTCGCCCGCCAGGTCTTCTGGTCCGACGGCGGCGACGGCATGCACTGGATGGTCGAATCGCGCACGAAAAAGGGCTGGAGTCGTCTTGCACAGCATCACTACCGCCCCGCCTGATCGCGGGGTATCAATCCCCGAACCGGACAAGACTCGGACCTGAGGAGACTTCGAATGCGCATCATCCTGCTGGCTTCAGCAGCCCTTGCACTGGCCGCATGCAGCGGCGAATCAGCCGCCCCTGCCGACACGGCAGCGCCTGCTGACGCGGCCTCCACCGAGACGGCAGCGACCGAGGCTCCTGCTGCCCCCACGATGGACGACGCCATGATGGCCGCCGACGCCGCCGATGACGCGAACACAGCAGAGACCCCGGACAATTACATGTTCCACACCGACCTCACGAAGGTCGAAAGCGTCCACATGCCGGTGAAGGCCGGCGCAAGCTGGACAGCGACGGTGATCGATCCCGCGCAGGCAGAGATCATGGGCGCCAGCGACGAGACGATGGCCGACGGCAGCGTGCATCACGTCGTGAAGATCAAGCCGCTTGTCCGCGATGTGATCGCACGTGTGAAGTTTGAGCGTCGCGACAGCATGGACACCACGGCGCCGGTCGTCGAAACCCGCACCGTCAACCTGATGATCCACTAGCCTGACGGCACGCTGAAACGCGAAAGGGCGCGGGACAAAACCCGCGCCCTTTCCTGTCCTGTCGCTGGCCGGGACTATCTGCCCGGCGCAGACGCCGGCGGCGTCATTTTCGCCTCGGCCCATTTTGCGAACTCGTCCTTCGAAAGCGCCTTGTCCTTGTCTGCGTCGTACATCTCGAAGCCGGCGGTCGTCACTTTGGCGTCCGCCGTCTTCACTTCGTCGATCGACAGCGCGCCGTCCTTGTTTGTGTCATGCTTGGCGAAAGTCTCTTCGGTCGCTGTCTGCGGCTTTGCGGGCGTCGTCGTCGGCTGCTGAGCGAACGCTGGCGCCGCTAGCGCGGCGATCGAAAGGGAGGCGATGAGCGTCTTCATCATGGATCGGGTTCCTCGCACTGAACTGAGTCCACCGGCTAAAAGACGACTGCCTCCAATCCCGCCCGACTAACGGGCGCCGCAGAGTCAAGTTTCACCTTCCGCGACTACGATGCGTTCATTGCATGCCCGCTCCGCGTCCTGGCTTAGCGGGAGGGCCTGAGCCGCAGGCGCATCCCGGCTGCATGAAAAGCCAGACATCAACGGGACGTGACTGCGACAAGTTCCGCCATGCTGTATGTGTCGCGTTGCGCTCGCGGCAATTCAGCAACATCTTTTCAGGTCTGGTGGGCGCATCAGCGTCGCATTGGTACGCACATGATACGACTGAGAAAGAAATCACACCCACCCGGCGTCCGCGTTGTTTGGACCTGGGATGGCCACACGGTCCAAGGTGTCATTCGAAAGGTGTTCACGCACCGGCTCGAGCGCACAATGAACGGCGCGACCGTCACGCGCGCGGCCAACCGCCGTAACCCGGCTTACCTGATCGAGCAGGACAGCGGCGATACGTTGCTGATGAACCACAACGAGATCCAGCGGGTCGCCTGAACATTCAGGGTTCGAACAACGCGCCGCGCGCAGGCTTCGCCTTGCGCGCCCTTTCGACAGTCACACCGGGATAGCCCTTCAACGGCCCGACCGGCGCGCCGAGATACGCCCAGTCCTGCAGCTGGTCGATCGCGACGTGATACTTCGGCTCGCGCCCCGTTCGCTCGGTGAACAAGGCCCGCGGAATGTTCACCCACTTCGGCGACGAGGCCCGCGTGAACATCACAGGCGTCCCGCACCGCGAACAGAACGTCCGCACCTGCCGCCGCGCGACATCGTCAAACCGCGCCAGCACATCCTGGCCACGCGTCACGCGCTCCTTGCTCTTCCAGCACCCGGCATAGGTCGCGTACGCCGCTCCATGGGCCCGCCGGCTCGCCTCCGAATGATCATGCCAGGCCCAGAACACCGGCGCGTCGGTCTCGATCACGACAGCGCCACAGAGACACACTGCGGAAATGGGCTCGCCCTTCGCCCGCGCCTTGCCGACCGCCCTGACTGTCATGGCGCACTTGCTTTCATCGCCGCGCGCAACTTCAAGCTGTCGCCACGCGTCGAGAGGAAGATGAGGAATTCCGTCGCCGCCGCAACGACGGGATAAATGGCGTTCGCAAGCCAGCCGCCGCCTGTCAGGCTGGCCTCGGCATGCCCGAGATGAGCGTCCTCATCCTGTTGCACGGTCTGGACGATGCCCAGAAGTTCAGTGTCGTGCCGCTTCAGGAATGCCTGCTGCTCGATCAGATGCTGGTGCACGGTCCTCTCCACGGCCGCCGTGCACGCCATCACTCCCGCGCGTCCCATCCGCGCCGTGACCCAGCCGAGCACTGTCCCGCCAATCGACCATACAGACATCAACCGGCAGGGCTTGGCCGCCCGCTTCGGCATGGCGGACCGGAATAGATCGCGATGTGTTCGCTCGTGGCCGATCGTCTCTTCCAGCCAGTCGAGAATGTCCGGCGCGTGCTTCCGCGCCCAGGCAATCTGCATCGAATAGATCGAGACCGCGCCATGCTCCCCAGCATGGTTTACGCGGAGAATCCGGCGGATGATCCTGTCTTCGGGGCTCGGCTGCGCCATCGCATCCCCCTTGCCGTGCTCGACGCGAGACGACATTCATCGGATACTCCCCCGCGCCCAGCAATGTTGGAAATCGGCTAATCGACGCATGGCAGACGGCACGCTCACCAAATCCGCGGGGATAACCGCCGAAGGCTGGCTGACAGACAGCTGGTATTTCGCCTGCGTCTCGAAATCGCTCGAGCCGGGACAGCACTTCCGCCGCATCATTCTCAGCCAGCCCGTCCTTCTTGCGCGCACGGCAAAAGGCGAAGTCTTCGCCCTCCGCGATGTCTGCCCCCACCGCCTCGTCCCGCTCTCGGCCGGCCAGCAAATCGACACCAATGGCGAGCCCACCATCCAGTGCCCCTATCACGGCTGGCGCTTCGGCACGGACGGCCAGTGCAAGCTGATGCCGTCCCTGCCCAACCCGGAAGACTTCGCCACCGAGCGCGTGCGCGTGCGCCGCTATCCGGTGCACGAGGTCAACGGCATGATCTTCGTCTACGTCGCCGACAATCCGCGCGACGACGCGCCACCCGCCGTGGCCGAGCCGTCCTTCGACATCGCACCGGGCCTCCGCCCGAAATTCGTCGTCGCCCAGATGTTCAACGCCCACATGGACGACGCCGTCGTCGGCCTGATGGACCCGGCCCACGTCCCCTTCGTGCACAATCAATGGTGGTGGCGCCCGCCCTCCACCGGCCTTCGCCTGAAGGAGAAGCCCTTCATCCCCGCCACACGCGGCTGGGCCCTCGCGCGCCACCAGCCGTCGGGCAACTCGCTCGCCTACAAGATGCTGATGGGCGACAAGGTCACGACCGAGATCGTCTTCCAGATCCCCGGCTTCCGGTGGGAAATCGTCGAGGCCGAGAAGCGCCGCATCTTCACCCTCACCTGCCTCACGCCCGTGACGCTGAAAAAGACCCGCATCACCCAGATAACTTTCTGGCAGAACGCACCCTTCCTGGATCTCGCCCTGCCGATCCTCATTCCCGCCGCGCAGAAATTCCTCGGCCAGGACGGCCACATGGTGAACCTGCAGAACAAGGGCATGGCCTACCAGCAGAACATGCTCTGGATCGACGACATCGACGTCCAGGCCAAATGGTACCGCATCCTCAAGAAGGAATGGGCCGCCTCCCGCTCGGAAGGCCGGCCGTTCGCGAACCCGATCGAACCACGCACACTGAGGTGGCGGAGCTGACGATGAAAGGATTGGGCGGCAGGCGTGGGCCGCTGAAGCCTGGGCTGGATTTGCGGATCAAGCTCGCTTTCTTGTTCCTCTTGCTTGTTCCAGCATGCGCATTTGCAGCCAGCGCGTTGGTTGTCTGGCTTGAAGACAGAAAACTCGACGGGTCCCTCACCGGCTACTGGCTCGGCTACACGGCGCTGCTCTGGGGCATAGTCATTGGCGATGTAACTGGTCGCCGGATATCCAGCGCAGTCGGCTAGCACAGGAGCGAAGTTTTCGGCCGACCAGCCGAACTTGTCTTCGTGCTAACCTGCTTTGCGCTTTGCGGAGCTGTAGCCGCGATTCTGTACCCACCTCGTGGCGCCTTGCTGCCAGTCATTGGCGCCATGATCTTCCTCATAATGGGCGTGGTTTTTTTCGTGCGGGGCATGATCGCGAAGTAGAAGGCTTCCGACGCGCCCATTGCGACCTCATCACGCCGCTTTGAGCAGTTGAATTCCAGGCCAACTGCGGCGAGTTTGCGCCTGCGGAAAGCAGGCTACCGAGCCCGCCCGGGAGGATACCGATGAAACTGCGCAAATCCCTGCAAGCGACTGCGGTTGGCCTCGGCGCCGGCGGCGGCCTGCTGGCCCTCGCACTTGCCGCAACCCCCGTGCTCGCCCCCGCCGCCATCGGACAGGTCTCGGCAGACCACCCCGGAGCCGGCGTCTATCAGAAGGCCTGCGCCGTCTGCCACGACAATCCCGGCACGACCCGCGCCGCCACGCTCGCCTCGATGCGCACCCTCGCTCCGGCCCGCCTGCGTGAAGTCATGGCGCCCGGCGGCATCATGGCCCCGATGGCCGCTGCCCTGAACGACAAGGAAAAGACCGACCTCGTCACATGGCTCACTGCCGGACAGGCCGCCGCCGCCGCAACCTGGAGCGACGCCCTGTTGTGCGCCCCCGACAAGCGCGCCGTCAGCCCCACCGCCAGCATCGTCAACGCCGGCTTCGGCATCGATGCCGACCTGAGCCGCAGCCTCCCGGCCTCCGAAGCCGGCATCAGCAAGGCGCAACTCGCCAATCTTGAAATCGCATGGTCCATCGCCTTCCCGGGACAGGGCGGCGGCACCGGCGCATCCGTCCTCAGCGACGGCACGGTCTACGCCACTGGCGGACAGAAACTCCTCGCCATCGATGCGCAATCGGGCTGCGTGAAGTGGTCCTACGCCGCCTCATCCCGCAACACGCCCGCTATCGGCGACATCGGCGGCCAGCGCGTCGTCGCGCTTTCCGTCGGCCGCGACATCCATGTCGTCGACGCCGCCAGCGGCGCCCTCGTCTGGAAAGCCAGTGGCCAGCCTGTCGATGGCTCGGGCGGCCAGATCCGGGGCGGCGTCATCTTCGCGAAGGACAAGATCATCGTCCCGCTGTCGGCCTCCGGCGTCGCCTCCGCCATGAACCCGCGCTCGGAATGCTGCTCGGGCCACGGCTCGGTCGTCGCCCTCAACGCCGCCGACGGAAGCCACGCGTGGGAATACCACACCATGCCGGAGCCGACCTACAACGGCCAGGTCAGCTCGCTCGGCGTGAAGCAGAAGGGACCCTCCGGCGCGCCCATCTGGTCCGTCCCCGTCTACGACGCGAAACGCAACAACATCATCGTCACTACTGGCGAGAACACGTCCCACCCCGCAACCGACACATCGGACGCCATCATCGCTCTCAACGCCGACACCGGCAAAGTCTCCTGGCAGTATCAGGCCATGGCCGCCGACGTCTGGAACATGTCGTGCGATGTCGGCACCGGCCAGAACGGACCCAACTGCCCAGTCCTCTTCGGCGGCGACGGCCGCGACTATGATTTCGGGGCCGGCGCCATCGTCGCCACGGTGAACGGCAAGGACGTCGTCCTTGCTGGACAGAAATCAGGCCACGCCTGGGCGCTCGACGCCAACACCGGCAAGGTGCTGTGGAGCCATCGCATCGGAGAGGGCACTGCCCTCGGCGGCGTGCACTGGGGCATCACGGCGGATGCGGGCAAGGTCTACGTGCCCATCAATGATCCGATCATCTCGCCCGACCCGAAATTCGTCTCGAAGGCCGGCGTCTACGCCTTCGACATCGCCACCGGCCGGCCCGTCTGGTCCTACACAGCGCAACCCAACTGCACCGGATCGCGCGCAACCGACGTCGCCGGCTGCACTACCAAGTATGGCTTCTCGGCCGCGCCTCTGGTGATCGACGGAGCGGTCGTGGGCGCAACCCTCGGCGGCGAGGTCATCATCCTCGATGGCGCTGATGGACGCCTGATCAATCGCCTCGACACGGTCGGACCAAAGACCACGCTCAACAGGGACATCGTAGGCAAGGGCGGCTCGATCGACGCGCACGGGCTCTCTGCGGGCGCGGGCATGCTGTTCGTCAATTCCGGCTATGGCTCGTTCGGCCAGACGCCCGGCAACGTGCTGATCGCCTACAAGCCGAAAAGCTGAGCCCCAGACTGGTTGGGCCTCAGCCTACTTGCTCGATTCAGCTTCCACAGTCGCGCCGCTCTTTGTCTTGCCGATGCCCATCGTGTCGATCTTGATGAAGGCCGGCCCCAGAATTACGAGGAACAGCACGGGCAGGAAGAACACGATCATCGGTACGGTCAGCTTGGCCGGCAGCGCCGCAGCCTTCTTCTCGGCTTCCGTGATCCGCATCTCGCGGTTTTCCTTGGCCATCACGCGCAGCGCGGAGCCCATAGGCGTACCGTACTTCTCCGCCTGCACGAGCGCCGTCGCAACACCCTTGACGCCGGGATGGTTGGTGCGCTCGGCGAGATTGTAGTAGGCCTGCCGGCGATCCTGCAGATAGCTCAGCTCCGCCGTCGTCAGCGCTAGCTCTTCCGCCAGCTCTACCGACGCCGATCCGATCTCCTCGCCCACCCGCGCGAAAGCCTGTTCAATCGACATGCCGGACTCAACGCAGATCAGCATCATGTCCAGCGAGTCGGGGAAGGCGCGCATGATCGATGTGCGGCGCTTCGTGATCAGGTTCTCGACGAACAGGTTCGGGCCATAGAAGCCGGCGGCAAAGCCAACCACAACAGCGCCGATCTTCATGTTGAAGCCGAGGTCGTGGTCGTTGATGAACCAGATGTAGACCAGCGTGCCGAGACCGAACACCATCGGCAGGGCGAAGCGGCACAGATAGAAGATCGAGATCGGCTTCGGCCCGCGCAGGCC
>JBBAUA010000047.1:16900-25647 GCA_040398465.1 Hyphomonadaceae bacterium
ATCGCATCGGCAAACTGGCTGACGAATTTCTTCTGGCGTCCGGAGATCGCCATGCCCAGCACCCAGCGAGGAAGGCCGAAACCGGCGGCGAACGCCATGCCAACCGGCACCAGCACCATCGGCCACTCGTTGAACCCCGCGCCGAAGAACATGAGCCCGCCGACTGCGGCCGTCGACACCGCCGAGAAAATCCAGAACATCGGCACTGTGATCTTGAGGCCGGACTGCTTGATCTTGTCCTCGATGGAGCGACCGGCAACGCGGCTCTTCCGTGTCGCTTCCTCCCGGTCGCGCAGCGCCTTGGTGGCATTTTCCATCTGCTTGCGACGCGCCGTCAGGGCCGTGTCGCCCTTTGCGCCGCGCACGCCTTCGCTGATCGACTTCATGCGCTTGGATTGCTTGCCGCGGCCGCTTCCGCCGCCCGCGAAGGCGAAGCCGAGAGCGGTGATCGCCACAAAGGCGAGGCCCGCAATCGCGTATGTCAGCAATTCAGGCGTCATTTACCACCCTCCTCCAGCGCGTCGAGCGCGCGGGCGAGCTCACCTTCCATGTTGAAATACTTGGCGCGCTCCCAAAAGCGCGGACGGCCGATGCCGGTGCCGCGGTGCGTGCCCTTCAACTTTCCGTCCTTGTCCTCGCCGTCGATCTCGTAGCGCATCACGTCCTGCGTCACGATCACGTCACCTTCGAGGCCCATGACCTCTGTGATCGACACGATCTTGCGCGAGCCATCGCGCAGACGCGAGGCCTGGATCACGATGTCGATCGATCCGACGATCATCTCGCGGATCGTACGCTGGGGGAGCGTGAAGCCGCCCATCGTGATCATCGATTCCAGACGCGAGAGACCCTCGCGCGGAGTGTTGGCGTGCAGCGTGCCCATCGAGCCGTCGTGGCCCGTGTTCATCGCCTGCAGGAGATCGAACGCTTCGGGTCCGCGCACCTCGCCGACGATGATCCGGTCAGGGCGCATACGCAGGCAGTTCTTGACGAGGTCGGTCATGGTCACGCGACCCTGCCCTTCCAGGTTCGGCGGACGCGTCTCGAGGCGAACGACGTGCGGCTGCTGCAGCTGAAGTTCGGCCGCGTCCTCGCAGGTGATCACGCGCTCGCCCGGCGCGATGAAAGCCGTCAGCGTGTTCAGCAGCGTGGTCTTGCCCGAACCCGTACCGCCGGAGATCAGTGTGTTGCAGCGGCATGCGCCGATGATCCGCAGGAGCTCAGCCCCCGGCTCGGAGATCGAGCCGAAGTTCACGAGGTCCTGGATCTTCAGCTTGTCCTTCCTGAACTTCCGGATGGTGAGCGCAGGCCCGTCGATGGCCAGCGGCGGCGCAATGACGTTCACACGCGAACCGTCGGCAAGGCGTGCGTCGCAGATCGGCGAGCTTTCGTCGACCCGGCGGCCGACCTGGCTCACGATCCGCTGGCAGATGTTCATCAGCTGCGCGTTGTCGCGGAAGCGGATGTTGGTGCGCTGGATCTTGCCCGCGACCTCGATATAGGTCGTGCCGGCGCCATTGACCATGATGTCGGCGATATCATCGCGCGCCAGCAGCGGCTCGAGCGGACCATAGCCCAGAACGTCGTTGCAGATGTCCTCGAGCAGCGTCTCCTGCTCGGCGACGCTCATCACCACGTTCTTGATCGATACGATCTCGATGACGATGTCGCGGATCTCTTCGCGCGCGCTTTCCTGGTCGAGCTGCGCCAGCTGCGACAGGTCGATCGTGTCAATCAGCGCGTTGAAGACCTCGGTCTTGGTCCGATAGTATTCGTCCGACCGGTTGTCGATCGCAGCGACCTTCTCCTTGGGCGGAGGCGGTGGCGCGGTCTTGTTGGTCGGCTTGCTCGAGGCCATGGGCGGCGGCGAGGGCTTCGGCGGAGGCGCCGCGGATTTGGGCGGCGGCGGCGGAGGCATGTCGTCGGCAAGCTGCGACGCCGGAGGCCTTGCAGGCGGCTCCGATGCGGCAGACTGAACGACGGGACGTGCAGCAGCGTCAGGCGCTGCTGGCGGCGGCATTCCCGGGCCGCCTGTTGTCCCTCGCTTGCCGAACATCTAGGCCCCTCTACTTACGAAGCAGTTTCTTGAACAGCGACGGTTTCGTCGTCTGGATTTCCTTGCCTGTGAGTTGCGCTGCGAGCTGGTCCAGGCCCTGCGCGACTTTCGATTCCGGCGCCACGTCGAAGATCATCTGGCCGTTGTTCGCCGCGGTGCCAAATAGCTGCGCATCGAACGGGATGATCAGCGAGGGCTCGACGCCGATCGCCTGACCGAAGTCCTTCGGCGGAATCTCCGGCCGCTTCGGCAGGCCAACCATGTTCAGCACCAGCTTTGGCGGATTGTCGTTCGGCCGCGCTGCCTTGAGGAAGTCGATCAGGTTCTTGCCGTTGCGCAGGGAGGCGAGATCAGGTCCGGCGACGACGATGAGTTCGTCGGCTGAAATCACCGTCGACTTGAACCAGTCGGTCCAGATATGCGGCAGGTCGAGCACCATGAACGGCACAGATCCGCGCACCTGCTCCAGCACGCGCACATAGGTTTCGGGATCGAGATTGTAGGTCCGGTCCAGCGTCGCCGGCGCCGTGAACAGCGAGAGCCGGTCCGTCGCCTTGGTGATCAGGCGGCCCATGACCGCATCGTCGAACCGGTCAGGCGACATCAGGGCGTCGGCAATGGTGGCCGCCGTGTCCTGGTTGAAGTCGAGTCCTGTGGTGCCGAAGTTGAGGTCGAGGTCGACAAGCGTCGCATTGACCTTGCAGCGCTCCGACAGCGCCCAAGCCAGGTTATGCGCGATCGTCGATGCGCCCACGCCGCCCTTGACGCCTGTGACAGCGACCGACTTGCCCGTGAAAGGCGCTTCCGGATCGGCGAACAGCGTCGCGATCGAACGGATCATGTGCACCGGGTCGATCGGCGCAACAAGGTATTCCGACACGCCGCGGCGCATCAGCTCGCGATAGAGCCGGATGTCGTTGGTCTGTCCAAGCACCACAACGCGGATGTTCTCGTCGCAATACTCGGCCAGGGAATCCAGATCGGCGAGCAGCTGGCGCGGATCGCCAGCGCCCTCGATGACCAGCAGGTTCGGCGTCGTCTCGTTGACATAGTACTGGGTCGCCGCCGCAACGCCGCCCTCATGGACTTCCATGGTAACGTTCTTCATGCGGCGATCCTGCATGATCGTCCGCATCAGGTTCAGTGAGGAGGTGCGGTTGCAGAAGGCGTGAACGACGATGCGCGGAATCGTGCGGTCGCCGCCGTCATGGCCGGCGCCGAACGCGTAGTCATAGCCGAGGCCCTGCCCCGCCACGTCGTCCGCGACCGGCTCTGCCTCGTGCGCCGTCATCGGCGGCAGATCTTCTACCGGCGGTTGCGACGGCTTGGGCTGGAGCCAGGGTTGCGCGCCGGCCTGCGACGGCGGCGGCATGTCGTCGAACTCCGCAGTGTCGTGCTCGTCGCGCTCATCGTCGTCGGAGCCGATCGATTCATCGTGCTGTTCGAGCAAGGCCGGCGCGAGCGCTGCCTCCTGCGGAGCAACGAACCCACCTTCCTCCTCGATCGGATAGGCTTCGTCGAACTCAGTCATCTCTTCTTCGCCGCCGCGCAAGGCCGCCGCGAAGGACGCGCCGAGCGGCGCATCCATGTCGAGGTCGAAATCGTGGACGAGTTCGTCCAGATCGCCGTCGTCATATTTGTCCCGAGGTCCGCTCATGTCCGCTGCCCCTACTCGACGACGCCGCTGATAGCGCCGCTGGCGTCATTGTTGCGCGCGGACGATGTCTTTTCGCCCTGGCGATACTTGCTGAACATGATGCCGCGGCGCGTGATGTCGGCCGGATCCATCGGCTGATCGCCCACGAGATCGGATGGATTGGCGATCATCGCCGCAAGGTTCACCGCCACCGCGCAGCCGAGCGACGGCAGCGCCGCGTTCGAAGATGTCTCGGTGAAGTCCCAGTGGGAGATGTCCGGGCAGTTCGGCACCACAGCGTCATAGGTCCGATAGCTGATGATCAGCGGCGCAGACCTGGCGCCCGTTCCGTCATACGTGCCCTCGGCGATCATGCCCTGGTCGACCCCCTCGGCCAGCATCATGGCGCGCGCATCGGCGGCAGCGCGCAGGGCGGAGATGTCGTCCGGGCCGTTGGAAGGCCGCGAGATGATCACCGCGCCATGGCCTTCCTGCTGGTACGCCATCGCAAAGCCACGAACGGCGTCACGCTCGCGCGTGCCGAGCTTCTCGCCCGCCACGACCGTGCCGATCTTCAGTTCCGCCGTCGTCTCCTGCGCCACGATCTGGGTGTGCATGCGGTTCGACCAGGCGATCTGCTCCTGCGTCTGCATGCAGCCGCCCAGGGCGATCAGGGGGAGGCTTGCGAGTGCAATATGAAGGCGGTTTGCCATCTCTGCTATCCCTCAGTCGATGATGAAGCCGCTGGCGCCAGACGGCGCAGGCGACCGTGCTGCAGCCGAACCCGGCGCCGCATAGACGTCGTTGAGCTTGCCGAACAAGACGGTGCGCGCGTCGGTCGACGTCACGTAGCCGCGGTCCGGATCGCGGAAGCCCTGCGGATCGGTGGGATCGACAAGATACGGCGTCACGATCACGACCAGCTCGGTCTCGTCGTTCTGGAAGTCACGGCTGCGGAACAGCGCGCTCAGCACCGGCACGTCTTTCACGCCCGGGATGCTGTCGAGGTTCTGCTTGGTCGATTCCTGGATCAGGCCGGCGATAACGAGGCTGCCGCCGGAGGGGATTTCCACCGTCGTCTCCGCGCGCCGCACTTTCAGCGCCGGAATGGTGATCGTCTGCGCCGCCAGCGTC
Organism: Hyphomonadaceae bacterium; assembly: GCA_040398465.1. Classification (GTDB taxonomy): domain Bacteria; phylum Pseudomonadota; class Alphaproteobacteria; order Caulobacterales; family Hyphomonadaceae; genus UBA7672. The sequence goes on from JBBAUA010000047.1 coordinate 21,727, forward strand.
TGTCCCGTGTCCGGATCGATCTGCACGCCAGACGACGACTGGAAGCCGCCCTGCGTCGAGATTTCCGACACCTCGACCGACAGCTGCAGCGAGATGCGGCCTTCCGACATCACAACAGGGGTGTATCCAAGGCCCACGCCGTAAGGCTTGAATTCGATCGAGATCTTGCCGTCGTCCTGCGCCACGGGCACCGGGAACTCGCCGCCGACAAGGAACTTGCCCGCCTCGCCCGAGATCGCTGCGAGGTTCGGCTCGGCCAGCGTGCGCACGAGGCCCACGCGCTCAAGCGCATTCACCTTCGCCCCGACCGTACTCTGCGCCACGCCGTTGACGGAGTTCTTGAAGCCAAGGTTCGCAACCAGGCCGCCCAGCGCCGTGCCCGCGATCGGGAAGGCGTTGGAGGCGCCGATGGCCGCCGTATTGTCAAAGGCCGACCCAGTAATCTGGCCGAAACCGATCGAACCCGTCAGGTTGATGCCCATCTGCTTGATGACCGAGCGCTGCATCTCGACGACGCGCACTTTCAGCGTCACCTGGTCCTTGCCATCGATCGCCATCATGTTGAGCACGCTGGCGTCGTCCTTGGCGTAGGCGCGCGCAAGCTGCACCACGCGATCCGCGCCTGCGAGGTCCGGCACCGATCCGGCAAGGATCACGCGCCCGTTGACCGATTCAACCTGGACCTTCGAGCCCGGCACATGGCGCCGGATCAGGCCGCGCAGCTGGTCCATGCCCGCAACGCCGTCCGTCACCGAGATTTCCAGCGTCTTGATGCGCCGGCCGGAGCGGTCGAGGAACACGATGTTGCTCTCGCCCGGCGACACGCCCTGCACCGCGACGCGGCGGCGGTCACGCGCGACGATGTTGGCGATCTTCTCGTTGGCGATGATCACGTCGTCGATGTCGACGTCGAACTCGATCATGTAGCTCTTGTTGACGGTCAGCGTCAGCGTCTCGGTCGAATCCGCCGCCGTCGCTTCCGGAAGCGTCATGCGTTGCGCCGGTTGCTGGGAGGTCTGGCCCTGCCGGCCGGCCAGCTCGCCGGCAGGCTGGGCGAACGACGTGCCCGTCATGGCCAGTACGACCGCCAGGCTTGTAAGGACGAAGTTGCGGTTGGCTGACATGGGGTACCTCAACCTGCGGTCGCCGAAGACACGGTTTCAGTGCCGTAGCGATAGACGCGCACGCCCTCGGCATCCTGGGAGACCCCGTCGCGATAAGCCCGGCCCGTGCCTGTCGCGCCCTGTGGCGCCGACAGGTCGGCGATGGAGCGAAGCGTCAGCGAGATGTCGCCCGCCTTGCGCGCCGTGTTCACCAGCGTTGCATCCCGCTCGGAGAGCTCTAGCGTCGCGCGCGAGCCAACGATGACGGCGCCCTGCCCGGTGCGTGCTTCGCCCTCGCTGCTCTCCATCGGCGGCGTGCCATAGACCTGGTCGATCGCCAGTACACGGACATTCTGGAGGATAAGGTCGGAGCGGATGCCGGCCAACGGATTGGCCTGGGCGTTGGCGGTCTCGACTTCGCGCGTCACGATCACATCGACGCGGTCGTTGGGCTGGATGAAGCCGCCGGCCGCCGTTTCTGTCTCGATCTCGATCGAAACGGCGCGCATGCCCGGCGTCAGCATCACCGACATGAAGCCGGCCGTGCCCGGATGCTGCAGCTTGGTCTTGGTGACAGGCTCGCCCGCAACGATGTCGAAGCGCGCCACGGCGCCGACCATCTTCTCGAGCGCCTCAGCCTCTTTTTCCTTGTCGATGAACGAGTCCATCTGCGCGTCGGCGGGCCAGCCCTGCCATTTCAGGTCGTCGAGCGACACAAACTTGCCCGCAGGAATCGTGTTGTTGGCCACGAGGATCTGCTTGAGCGGAATCTCGACGGGCACAGGCGCGGGCGCCGCGACATCGGCGGCTGCAACGGCCGGCGCGGGCGCCTGCATCGAGCGAACGAGAAACACGGCACCAATGGCCGCGGCCGCCGCAATCAGTAGAATTACAAGTCGCACGGGCGACATGAAGACCCTCCGCCAAGTCCCCAACAGGCCTGAAATGGGCCTATTCCAGCCTCGACACTTTCATGAGGGCTCTAAGGGAGGGTTAAGACGCGCGGCCGTGGGTCACTAACAAAATGCGCCCGGCGTTAACCTTTCGCGACGCCTGCTCGGCTTTCATGGTTTCGAAGAGGTAAATCATGAACCTGGGACACGCGCGTTCTCAAACTGCGAAGGAGGCAAGTCCCGCGGCGAGAACAGGCGAGGCTGGAGCCGCAAGAAGCGCGCCTGCCGCGATCGCCACCGCATACGGCGCGCCCTCTTCCGGCGACAGGAGGCGCGCAAGCCAGGCCTTCGTCGTCTGGATCTTCATCCGGCGCAGCATGATCAGAAGTCCCGCGAGCAGGCCGCCGGCGATCGCCATGCCCATCACGAACGGCGCGCTTCCGGCGAGTCCGGTCCAGAGCGACGCCGCCGCGATGACCTTCGCATCCCCGCCGCCGAACACGTTGAGATAGAAGAGCACGGCACAGGCAATCAGCACGCCCGCGCCGAAAAGAAGATGCCAGCCGATTTCCTCGAGGCTCAGTCCGGCGGTCAGCGCCGCGGGAATGAACGTAACGGCCAGCACGATCGACACCCAGTTCGGGATCGTCATCGTCGAGACGTCATGCCAGGCGGCGTAGATCAGCAACAGTGGGAACGCCAGGCAGAGCAAGGACGTGATCATCGAGCAGCCACCACCCATCAGTCTTCTTATTCAAACAAGATGACAGGTTTCGCTGAAGGAATTCTTGACCAAAACCAATATTCGAAGATATTTGCCAGTATTCGGAAAATAAAGAAGCCGCGGACCGAGGGTCCGCGGCTTCCATTTCTAGGCCAGCGATTTTGCTGGCGCGCGATTACATCGCGGCTTGGACTTCCATGAACGTCGAGTTGGCCGAGTTGCCGAGCTGGCCAACGCCGCCGATGACGGCAACGGCGATGAGGGCGGCGATCAGGCCGTACTCGATCGCGGTCGCGCCGGATTTGTTCTTCAGGAACTTGATCACGTTTTTCATAGTGCTTCTCCGCTATGCATGGCTTCTGTTTTCCCACAGCGAATTACCATCACCCGCAGTAGGTATGTTGAGTTCTACATGAGCTCCATTGATATCCCGTAAAACAGACAAGAAAGTTGCATGTATTCGCGTTCACTACTGCTTAACTACGTTTGTTGAGATCTCGTTCAATACTTTGAACGCATCGCTAACCAGGCCCCTCCCCCGCCCTCTTCCAGATCACCCCGGATTCAAAGGAATCGCGCGCGCGAGTCCTATGCACGCCACGCCCGCTTTCCCGGCGTACGGCTTAGCCATTGATTCAGGACTGGCGCCTATCGTGATCGGAGTTGCCTATGGGGAGTCCCGCCATGACCAGAAAATTTCTCGCCGCCCTCGCATTTTCGCTCGCGCTGGCGCCGGCTGCGTTGGCTGATCCCTTCTCGGTGAAGGTCGATCAGACGGTCACGCTCAAGATCGGCGGCGCCGCCAACTCGGTCATAATAGGCAACGCCACCGTCGCCGACGTCTCCGTCCACGACGCGCGCACGCTGCTCGTCACGGGCAAGGCCTTCGGCACGACCAACCTCACCATCCTCGATCGGGGCGGCAACACGATCTACAGCAACCTGATCGTCGTCGGCGGCGAGAACGAGGACGGCCTCACCATCATCCGCGGCCAGGGCGCCTACTCCTACTCCTGCGTCGACAAGTGTCGCGCCACCCCGATGGTCGGCGACGCCCCCGAGCACTTCGGCGACATCATGACCACCATCACTGGCAAATCCGCAGCGGCGAAGGGCGAGTAGGACTTCACGCCCGGACGTCATTCTCGGTTAGCCGGAGGCGCATCCCGAGAACCCCGGTTGATTCACCCGAGGGGAAGTG
>JBBAUA010000048.1:0-23917 GCA_040398465.1 Hyphomonadaceae bacterium
CTAGAGCCGCTGACCCAGTCTCGACTGCAGGCATTCGGCGCCGGCAGCGCGTTGCCGATCGTCGAGCCTGCATCGGTTGGATGTCAGGTAGACCATGGCAGCTTCACCCATGAGATTTGTTATCGGCACAAAGCCGATCGCGTCGTCGCCCCGATCGGCTGGCAGAAAGGCCGGGCGGTTGGGCCATCTCTGCGGCTCGGCTCGCGCCAGTTCGCGATGGCCGGACGGCGCTCGGCTATCCTCCGAATTGTCGCGGTTGTCGCCCATCATGAAGAGATGGCCTGGCGGCACGCGAACCGCAGGCGTCTCGTCAAGCATTTCACGGTCGGAAAACTCGTGGATCAGATGCGGCTGCTCTTCACCGGGAAGCTGCTCCCGGTACTCTGTCGCCCCGCTCAGATGCTGCGAGTCGGCAGGCAGGTAGATCACTTCGCGGACCAGGGTCCGCTCGACGACTGCGCCATTCAGAACCAGCCTGCCCTTCTTCTTCTGGATCGAGTCACCGGGCAGACCAACAATGCGATCGACCATAACGTGATCGCTGTTGGGATGCTTGAAGATCACGACAGCGCCACGCTTCAGTTCAGCCGAATCGGCGACGATGACAACGCGGCCTCCGGTGAGCAGATTTGGCAGCACGCTTTCCGACGGGATGGTGCGCATGCTCACAGGCTTGGGACCCTCCAGCGCTTTGGCCACCTCTTGTGGGGTGGGCTGGCTCGACGCGACCGGTAGCAAGCCTGTCGCGCATGCCAGTAGAGCTATGATCCGTCTCTTGAGCCGCCATTCGCCATCCCTGCCCCCTCACCCCCGCGGCCCATAGATCGCGCCGCCGTCCACCACATAGCGCCGCAGCACTGCCGCGCTCTCATCCCGCAACAAGCCGTCCTCGAACACAACCCCGCGCGCCGCCATCTCGGCGCGCAGCTCGCGCGTGCCCGCGCCCTCGCTGAAACCCGCCGCCTCCGCGTCCGCTTTGCTCGCCGCCGACACGATCCGTGTGACGCCCGCCCAGTGCGCTGCGCCAAGACACATGATGCAGGGCTCGCACGAGGTGAACACCGTCACGCCGACCGCCTCCAGCCGCCGGCCCGCGAGCGACAGCGCCACTGTCTCCGCGTGGAGCACCGGATTGCCGCTCGCCATGGCCAGGTTCACGCCGACGCCGATGATCTCGCCCGAATCGTCCCGCACGCATGCGCCGAACGGACCGCCGCTCCCGCGCGCGACATTTTCGCCCGCGATCGCCACCGCCAGGTGCATAGCGTCCGCGTCCGACACTGGCGCCGTTGGCAAGGGCCACGCCGCCAGCCAGTCCGGCAGCCGGATCTCAGCCGCCGTCGCGATACTCGCCTCCGCCATGCCGCCGCCCCTCAAGCCTTATTTCAGAACACGAATCAGAACCGCCCTGCCGAATCGCCCGGCCGCCGCCGTTTGTCACATGACAGCCTCAGACCCAGCTCCTCCGGCTCGTCATCTACTAATGGTCCGCCAATATGAATGGTTGTTGGCAACCCACTGACGGGTCGAAAGATTTTATTTACATGCCTGTCCTATGCCCCTATATCCATTGCGCCGGCGGACATCGGCTCGAGGCTCTGCGCCTTGATTCCACGTGGCGTCTGAACTTCCCAAGTTAGCCTGAGTATCAGGTGGGGTTTGGATGACGTGTGCGGGTTGAGAGGCAGACTTAACGAGTCAAAGATCCGTACTAACGCCGGATTGGGTTCAACAACTAACAGGGGTGTACGTGAATTGCTCACGTTTCATACGCCCCTGGACCTGGTCCGGGAACGACTCCCAGAGCTGCCAGTCGCATGCGTGCGACCGGAGCGGGTGTCGATAGCGGCTACTTGGTTCAGGGATAACTTTCCGGGCGAAGTTCTTTACGCAGTAAAGGCGAACCCTTCACCGTGGGCGCTCGACGCGATGTACGCGACGGGTCTCCGCTGGTTCGACGTCGCGTCGGAAGAAGAGATCAAGCTCGTCGCTTCCCGCTATCCGGATGCGAAGATGGCGTTCATGCACCCCGTGAAATCGCGCAAGGCGATCGAGCGGGCCTATTTCGAGCATGGCGTCCGCGTCTTCTCGCTGGATTGCGAAGCCGAGCTGGAAAAGATCGTCGCCGCCACACAGCGCGCCGATGATCTCACGCTGGTCGTCCGTCTCGCCGTGAACAACGCGGATGCGATGTACGCCCTGTCGAACAAGTTCGGCGTCTCGGAGGAGGGTGCTCCCGCCCTGCTGCGCAAGGCGCGCGGCTTTGCGGACAATCTCGGCGTCTCCTTCCACGTCGGTTCGCAGTGCATGAACCCCTCGGCCTATCGCGACGCGATTGAGCTGGCCTCGAAGATCATCCGCGAGGCGGGCGTCATTCTCGACGTTGTCGATGTGGGCGGCGGCTTCCCGTCGGCCTACCCGGGCATGACGCCTCCGGACCTTGAGCTCTACGTCAAGGTCATCAAGGAGGCGTTCGAGGAAATGCCGGTCGCGATGAACGCCCAGCTGTGGTGCGAACCCGGCCGCGCGCTTGTCGCCGAGTCGAGCTCCATCCTCGCCCGCGTCGAGCTGGTGAAGGACGGTTCGCTGCACATCAACGATGGCTCGTACGGAAACCTGTTCGACGCTGCGCACTGCAAGTGGCCCTTCCCCGTGAAGGCTCACCGTCCGGATGGCGACTTCGAAGGGGAGCTGCAGGGCTTCAAGCTCTACGGCCCGACCTGCGACTCGTTGGATACGATGGAAGGACCTTTCGTCCTCCCCGCCGACATTCGCGAAGGCGACTACATCGAGATCGGCATGCTTGGCGCCTATGGCGTCGCCATGCAGACGCGGTTCAACGGCTTTGGCGAAACGGAAACCGTCGGTGTCCGTGACCTGCCCTGGACCTCGATGTACGGCCCGCTCGTCGTCGAGAAGCCTGCGCGCCGCGTAAGCCGCAAGGCCCCGCGCCGCCTGAAGGTCGTGCGGTAGTCAAACTGTTACAAAATGGAAGCGCGGGCCGAATGAACCCCGGCCCGCGCTTTCCTGTTCCAACGCGCACCTGGGCGCGCTTTTCCAGTTTAAAGTCCTCCGCACACTGCTATATCCCCGCCCAATCCCGGAACCGGGACCCAAGGCTGGCCGTCGCCCTTCTGACGTCCTCTCCTCTGGAGTCATGTCCCCATGGCCACGAAACCCGCCGCGAAAGCCGCGCCCGTCAAACCCGTCGCGAAGAAACGCAACAACACGAAAGCCCAGCTGCTCGGCAAGACGGTCGAACACGTCGACATGACGTCGTTCGACGCGCGCCCGATCATCGACTCGATGCGTAAGATGTCGTTCTCCTCGCGCGACACGGCGCGCGCCGCCGACATCTTCGACATGGCGCTGCGCGAGAAGGGCTGCTCCACCTGGCTCATCCTCGCCGGCTCGACCTCGGCGGGCGGCTGCATGCATGTCTACCGCGACATGGTGAAGTTCGGCATGATCGACGCGATCGTCGCCACCGGCGCCTCGATCGTCGACATGGATTTCTTCGAAGCCCTCGGCTTCAAGCATTACCAGGCCGCTGGCGAAGTGGACGACAACGTCCTGCGCGAGAACTACATCGACCGGATCTACGACACCTACATCGACGAGGAAGAACTCCAGGCGTGCGACCACACGATCCTCGAGCTCGCCAACGCGCTCGAACCGCGCGGCTATTCCTCGCGCGAGTTCATCCATGAAATGGGCAAATGGCTTGCCGCCGGCAACGCCAAGAAAAAAGGCTCGCTGATCCAGACCTGCTACGAGGAAGGCGTGCCGATCTTCTGCCCGGCCTTCGTCGACTCGTCCGCCGGCTTCGGTCTGGTGAAACACCAGAAGGAACGCGCCAAGGCGAAGAAGCCCTACCTGATGATCGACGCAGTCGCTGACTTCCGCGAACTGACCGACATCAAGATCGCAGCGGGCACCACCGGCCTCTTCATGGTCGGCGGCGGCGTTCCGAAGAACTTCGCGCAGGACACCGTCGTCTGCGCCGAGATCCTCGGCATCGACGCCGAGGTCCACAAATACGCCGTGCAGATCACCGTCGCCGACGTCCGCGACGGCGCCTGCTCGTCGTCCACGCTGAAAGAAGCCGCCTCGTGGGGCAAGGTCTCGACCACGCACGAACAGATGGTTTTCGCCGAAGCCACCACCGTCGTGCCGCTGATCGGCTCCGACGCCTACCACCGCGGCGCGTGGAAGACCCGCAAGAAGCCCAAATGGGCCAAGCTGTTCGCGTAAGCTGACAGCGCACGATTCGCGAAAGCCCGCCCCGGAACCAGGGCGGGCTTTTTGCTTCGAGCACCGTCGCCTTCGCGGCGTTACGCGACGGTGAAAGTGACGGTCCGCTTGCCTTCTACTTCGCCGTCTTCGAGGCGCTCGAAGTCCAGCGACACGCTGCCCGCCTGAAGCATCTCGTACTCGAAGACCAGCGCGGCCTTCCCGTCGGCCGTCGTCTCTGTGCGTGATCCGGTCTGCCGCACAGCGGGCTCGCCGGAGGAGGCCGCCCGCCACGTATCCGTTCCCGGGGAAGGCAGCCGCACCACATGCTTCGAGCCAACCTTGCCTTGGATGACCGCTGCGTCTTCCGTGAAACCGACCGCATCGTTCACCGCGGCGCCGACATCGGCCATGGCAGGAGCCGGAGCGGACGCCGGCGCGACTGTCTCATGCGTCGCCGCCGTGTCCGGCGCATTGGTCTCCGTGCACGCAGCCGTCACAAGCAGCAAAACTGTCATCAAGGCTGTGCGCATCTTCGCTCCTCCGGATCAGCCAGCCATATCCCACGACCACGCGACAGGCCACGCAGCCGCGTCCCGTGGAGCCGACAGAAAGGGAACACCCCGGGAAAAATTCTCAATGGCGATCCGAGAATCCCGCGGATTGCCTCCGCAGCCTGCAGCCGGCGTGCTGTCAGCAGATCGCCGGGTCCCGTCTTGCGCCCGACACACGCGAAGCGCAAATCTTCCCGCAACAGAGGACGGAGGACACGCCCATGATCGGCTACGCAATGCTCGGCACCAACGACTACGAAAATGCGCTGCAGTTCTACGACAAGGTGCTCGCGCCCGTCGGCGGCAAGCGCGCGATGGATTTCGGGACAAGCACCGCCTACGCCAACGGCCAGGGCGCGATGATCGCGATCGGCAAGCCCTTCAACAACGAGCCGGCCACGTACGGCAACGGCACGATGATCGCGCTCGCCATGCCCTCGAAGGAGAAAGTGCACGAGGTCTATGACGCTGCCATTGCCAACGGCGCCAAGTGCGAAGGCCCCGCCGGCGCGCGCGGCGACACGTTCTATGCCGGCTATTTCCGGGATCTCGACGGCAACAAGCTTTGCGCCTTCTATGCGCCCGGCGCGTAGCGTCGGAATGTGATCTTGCGATCCGGCGGCCGGCATGATTCCTTCCCTGCATTCGCAGGGAAGGACGGTCCATGATCGGCTACACCACCATCGGCGTGACGGACATCGGCAGGTCCCTCACCTTCTATGACGCACTCCTCGCCGACCTCGGCGGCAAGCGCGTCATGGAGCTGTCGCACGGCCAGCTCTACGGCTTCGCCCAGGGCCCGCTCTTCGGCATCACCCAGCCCTTCAACGGCGACAAACAACACTGCGGTAATGGCAATATGATCGCCCTGCGCTGCCCAAACCGCGACAAGGTGAACGAACTTCACGCCAAGGCGCTGGCGCTCGGAGGCGCGGATGAAGGTGCGCCGGGCGATCGCGGCGGCGGCTTCTACGGCGCCTATTTCCGCGATCTCGACGGCAACAAGCTCTGCGTCTTTACGATGGGCTGAGACGGCGGGCTGAGGCGGCGTCTCAGGGCTACTTGCGCCACGCGTCACCAAGCAGCGTCTGCGCTGACCCCGCGCAGCGCGCGAACGTCATCGTGCCGCCGGCCGGCGACTTCACCGGCATCTCTTCGGCCATCATGAGCGTGGCAATCCGCTGCACCGTCAGCCGCTGCGGCACGCCATCGGCCACGTCGGAAGCCTGCGCGACGAAAGTCTTGAGCGACAGGATCGAGAAGAGCCGGATCATGTCTCCGCCCTCGCCATAGACCTTGAATTCCCCCTCGGGAACGTAATCGCCATACCATTTCGGGTATCCCGGCGGCTTCTGGTGAAGCCAGATCTTGTACCTCGGCGGACGGCGCTGTCCCTCGACAAAGCCGTCAACCGTCGCCACGGGCGCTGCACAGTCAGGCCATGCGTAGAACCCAGGGGTCTCGCCGCTCTTGCCGAACATCTTCTCGATGTCGGGTTTGCCCGCGGTTGTCGTCTGCGCGACCGCCGCAGCGCTCGCCGCAAGCACCACCGCCGCCAGAATTGCGCGTTTCAACATGACGCCCTCCCGCCTTGCCGGATATCTTGCAGCAGTCGGATGGCCGATCAACCGCCCGCCACAGCCCCGAAACAAGACGGGCCGCGCTGATCCAGCGCGGCCCGTTCTCATCATCTGTTTGCCGAAGTTCGATCAGCCGCCTGCAAGCGCGCCCTGCTTGCGAGCAAGGCTGTCGAGCGCGGAGCGGGCTTCCGTATCGCCGCCGCCCGCCGCATTCGGACGATCGCCGTCCTGCGGACGCCGGCGTCCGCGGCGACGGCGGCCTCGGCCATTGCCGTCCGCATCGCCCTGGCCCTGACGATCGCCGTCCTCTCCGGAGGCCTCGGCATCCTCGCCATCGCTCGAGCGCGCAACAGCCGTCTGGCCGCCAGACGACTGGTGGCCTGACGACTGGTTCGAGGGTTGAGCCGTAGCGGCTTGGCCATCGCCATCATCGTCGCCGTCATCGTTGTCGGACGCGTGGCTATCCATCGACCGCATCGAGTCCTGCGACTGCTCGCCGCCATGCATGCCGCCATGCGTATTGCCGTGCATGCCGCCCTGTGCGGGTCCGCCCTGCACGCCGTACTCGTTCGGCTGCTGTTGAGCGCCCTCGCCCATCGGCTGGCCCTGCTGGAAACCGCCCTCGCCATTCTGCTGCTGCAGAAGGCGCTCGCGCGGCATCGTTGCCGCCATCACGCGGTAATAGTGTTCCGCATGCTGGAGATACGTTTCGTACTTCACCCGGTCGCCGCCCGACTGGGCGTCGCGTGCGAACTGCGCATACTTCTCGTAAATCTGCGCCGCGGTCCCACGGATCTTGACGTCCGGCCCGTTGCTCTCGAGTGAGCGGTTGCCGTGATTGTGGTTGTTGCCACCACCGCCACCGCCGCCCCCGCCACCGCCGGGCTTTCGCCCGCGCCCACGCTGACGCTTCATGAAACCTTCCTGATCTTCAGAGTACTCGCCCCAATCGGACGGGAGTTAGGCCGCTATCTTGCTGACCAACCAGACGCTTGGCTGTAAATCGCCCGCAGTCCGTCGATGACAACGCTAGCCTGTTTGATCGCCGCCGCCAAGCGGTTTCCTGTGGATACACAAGGCGTCCCAAACCATGGTTTAAGCCGCCTTTTCCGGCCTGCGACCGAATGCAGCGCGAGAGATGCCCGCCAGATCCGCGTAGGTCGTAAACGAGACCAGGCCAGCAGCCGCCATCAGCGCGCACACATCGTCCGCCTGTTCGATCCCGCACTCGACGCCGATCCACCCGCCGGGACGAACCCGCCCGGCATGAAAGGCAATAATCGCGCGGTAGGCCGCCAGCCCGTCCTCCCCCGGCGTAAGCGCGAGGTGGGGATCGTGACCAGTCACGTCAAGCGCAAGCCCTGCCATGTCGCCCGCCGGAATGTAGGGCGGATTGGACAGCACGAGGTCGAACCCGCCCGCCGGTTCGCTCTCCCAGCTACCTTGCATCAGCCTCACCCGCGCCCCGACGCCCAGCGCCGCCGCATTCCGTTCAGCGACCGCCAGCGCGGCGGGCGAGATATCGACGCCCACGCCCGCAACATCCGGCCGCTCGGCCAGCACGGACAGAAGAATGCACCCGGACCCCACGCCCAGATCCAGCACCCGGCCGCCCGGCGGCAGTCGCGCAATCCCCTGCTCGACCAGCAACTCCGTCTCCGGCCGCGGATCGAGCACGTCAGGCGTCACGATGAACCGCCGACCGTAGAACTCCCGCCAGCCGCGAATGCGCGAGACCGGCTCGTGCCGCAGCCGCCGCTGCACCAGCGCCTCGAACGCCGCCAGCCCCGCCGCATCGACATGATCCGTCTCGCGAAGGATCACATCCACCGGCTCAATCCCCAGCGCATGCGCAAGCAACAGCCGCGCATCGCGCAACGGATTCTCGACGCCCGCCGCGCGCAGACGCTGCGCCGCCTCCCGCATGATCTCCCGCCAGTCGCAGTGCACGCTCATGGCCGCGCATGTAGCATGAGCGCCGCCGCTGTCATAAAGACCTGCCCATGACCCAGGACGCCTCCCGTATCGACGAGCTCGAAATCCGCATCTCCCACCACGAGCGGGCGATCGAGGATCTCAACACGACGATCACCGAGCAGTGGAAAGAACTCGACCGCCTCAGGCGCGACGTGCAGCGCCTCTCCGACCGCCTCGCCAACGCCGAACAGGCGATAGGCCCCGAGCCCGGCGAAGAGCCGCCACCGCCGCATTGGTAACTTTGGACCGCCGGGCGCCAGCCCCGCCACGCGCAAAGCGCGAACGGCGCGAAGCCCGCCCTCGTGGTTCGACGGACGCTCCCTTTGGTCGCTGCTCACCGTGAGGGCTCTCCCAGCCATCACAGGTGTAACGAAGGACCCTCATGGTGAGCAGCGCGAGGCGCGCCCGTCTAACCACGAGGGGCCAGGCTCATGAACGCCAGTTAAGCGCCAACTGAGTCCCCCACCTTCACCACCCCATCGCCCGCCACCGAAAGATAGGTCCCCAGCGTGTCCCGTCCAAAATGCTCGCGCAGCATGCCCACCATGTCGATGTCGCGCGTCCCCGTCTCCAGGTTCACATCCGTCGCCACGCAGCGCACGATCGGCTTGAACACGGAAAGCGTCGCCTCGCCCACCGCCACGGCCTGCCCCGCAACCCACTCATCCTCGGTCCACGCCTTCATCCCGTCGACATAGATGTTGGCGCGAAAGCGCAGCGGATCGACCTCGACGCCGGTGGCCCTCGCAACCTCGCGCATGCTTGCAAGGTTCATCACTGACACGAAGCCCTGGGGGTGATCCATGAAGCGATGGCCGCGCGGACTTTCCAGCACGCGCAATTTTCCCGGAGCATCCTCGCCGAGGAAAGCCTGCAGGAAGCGTTCGATCGATCCGCGGCCTTCCTCCATCGAAAGGTTCGCCTCAATGCCGAAGCCGGACGCATCGCCAAGGTGGAACGCGCCGGTGGCATCATCCAGTCCCGTCCTGAGCCGCGCGAGCGACGGAAACCGCGCCAGCACGGTGAAGCGCTGCTTGGAAATGTGCTTAGGATTCTGCGGATCAAATCCCGACGGCCCCACCTCGATCGCATAGGCGCGATCGCCGGGAAAATACTCACCCGCAGTGAGCTGAACCTGCATCATGTGCTCCGGCGTCAGCCCCTTCACCGGATGCCGATAGATGCTCTCGACCGTGCCGCGCATGCCAAGTCTCCCGCCCGCTCCCATGGATGCAAACGCCCCGCGTTCCGCAGAACAAGCTTTCTGCGCTCACCCCCGCCCGCGATACCCCTGCACGCCCGTGTCCGGCGCCCACAGCCCCTCCGGCGGGGCGCCCGTCTGGTAGAAGACGTCAATCGGGATGCCGCCGCGCGGATACCAGTAGCCGGCGATCCGCAACCAGGTCGGCGCGAGCGTATCGACCAACCGCTTGCCGATGGCGACGGTGCAGTCCTCGTGGAAGGCGCCGTGGTTGCGGAACGAAGTCAGATAAAGCTTCAGCGACTTGCTCTCCACGATCCAGTCCGCAGGTGCGTAGTCGATCACCAGATGAGCAAAGTCCGGCTGGCCCGTGACCGGGCATAGCGATGTGAATTCCGGCGCAGTGAAGCGCGAAAGATACAGTGTTCCGGGGTGCGGATTGGGGACCCGCTCCAGAACCGCCTGGTCAGGTGATGCGGGCAACGGTGACTGCGCGCCGAGCTGTGTCAGTCCGGAGGGATTTGAAGGTGAATTCATGCCGCTTGATGACCCCGCAGCGCAATTTCGGCAATAGGCCGGTCCGTTTCGTCGGCGCGCAGACGGAGTTTTCCGTGAATCGCCCGGGACGCCGTCATTAAGCTGTCGCTTACCACGCCAGGCGTAGCCTCGCGGGCGCCCAATCATAGGGCGAGTGACCCTAGGGCTGTCATGAAATTGTGCGGGTACGCTGCACCGCCGCACGGATCGGACGAACCGCTTCTGGTGTGTTCGTCCATATCGTCATGGTCGCCCGCGAGACGGAGGCGCTCCCCGGCGCATCCGAACTTGCAAAGCCGCGTCTGCGGGTCGGTTCAACAAGAGGGGAAAAGGGTATTGATAATGCGCAACCTCCTGATCTTTAGCGTCCTGGCCGCCGTCTCGGCCGCTCCCGCCTTCGCACAGGACGTAACCGTCTCGGGCAACGTCGCCCTGACGACGGACTACGCCTTCCGCGGCGTCTCGCAGACGGACCAGAGCCCCGCCGTGCAGGGCGGTTTCGACGCCGCCTTCGGTGACTCGGGCGCTTATGTCGGCGCCTGGGCCTCGAACATCAATTTCGGCACAGGCGGCGCCAACCTCGAACTCGACGTCTACGGCGGCTTCAAGTTCGCCCTCGGCCCGGTCGCCATGGATGTCGGCGTCATCGGCTACCTCTATCCGAGCGCCTCGGACGACACCGCCGAACTCGACTACTACGAAGGCTATGTGAAGCCCTCGATCGCCCTCTCCGACCAGATCACCCTGGGCGGCGCGGTCTACTGGTCGCCGGAATTCACCGGTGAATCGGGCGACGGCGTCTATGCCGAAGTCAACGGCGCGTTCGTCGCCAGCCCGGAACTGACGTTCTCGGGCGCGGTCGGCATGCAGACGGTCGACGCGACCGGCTTCTTCGCCGGCGAAGACGATTACACGACCTGGAACGCCGGCGGCACCTACTCCGCCATGGGTCTCGGCTTCGACCTCCGCTATGTCGGCACCGACGTGGACAATGCCGCGATCTATGACGACCGCGTCATCTTCACGATCAAGCGCGCGATGTAGTTTGGCTACTTTCGGGCCCTCCCCGGAGGGGCTGAAATAACGGTTGCCTGACGGCCCTGCCGTCGGAAACATGGGGAGCCGCCACGGAAACGTGGCGGCTCCTGTCGTATCGGAGGCTCATGACTGCCGTTGAAACCCTGCAGCCCGCCATCATCTACCTTGGCGCGGGGCTGGCGTCGGCGCTTGCCGCCAGGGCGGCGCGGGTAAGCCCGATCGTCGGCTATCTTGTCGCCGGCCTGGTGATCGGCCCATCCGGCTTCGGCCTGGTGCAGAACAACGAGACCGCCCGCTTCCTTGCCGACCTTGGCGTCGTCTTCCTGCTGTTCGACATCGGCCTGCATTTCTCGCTCAAGGAAATCCGCACCCGGCGCGCCGACATGATCGGCCTCGCGCCGCTGCAGATCATCCTGTGCGGCCTGGCCTTCGCGATGATCGGTGTCGCGTTCGGTTTCCCCTGGCCTGTCGCAGTGCTGGTCGGCGTCTCGCTCGCCCTCTCCTCTACGGCCGTGGTCGCGCGACTTCTGGCTGACCGCAACCAGCCGGGCTGTCCGATGGGACGCTCCGCAACCGCCGTACTGGTGGCGCAGGATATCGTCGCCATCTTCCTGCTGACCTTCGCAGCCTCGCTGGGCGGCGATCCCAACCTGCTGGGCGCCGAGGTGGTGATCGTTCTCGGCAAGGCGGTGCTCGCCCTCGCCGTCGCCATCATCGCGGGACGCTTCGTCGTGCGCCCGCTCTTCGAATCGCTCGCCGCAACCGGCAACCGCGAGACCTTCACCGTCGTCGCCCTGTTCATCGTGCTCGCAGCCAGCGCCGCAACCGCGCGCGCGGACCTCTCGCTGACGCTTGGCGCCTTCCTCGCTGGCATGGCGCTGTCCGACACACCATATCGCAACACGGTGCAGGCGGAGGTGAAGCCCTTCTCCGGCCTCCTGCTCGGCCTGTTCTTCATGAGCGTGGGCATGAGCGTGAACCTGCCCGCCCTGGCCTATATCTGGCCCGCCGTTCTTGCGACCGCGCTGGTCATCGTGATCGTGAAGACGGTCGTCGTGTTCACCGCGGCCCGCCTCAATGGCTGGGCCGTCCCCGGCGCGACGCAGCTCGGCTTTCTTCTTTCGCAGGGTTCGGAATTCACCCTCGTCATCGTCGGCATCGCCTCGATTTCCGCGGCCATGCCAGGCCAATGGGCCGGCGTCCTGACCGCGGCAGTCGCCGTCACGCTGGTCGCCGCGCCGATCTGGACCGCGCTGGGCCTGCACATCGCGCGCATCCTCGCCGAGCGCCGCAAGGATGTCGCCGTCGATGCCGAGGAAGTCGCGCAGGAGCATCCCGTACTGATCTTCGGCATGACGCCCGAAGGCCGCCTCGCCGCCGACGCCCTGCGCGACCACGACATCGCCTGCATCGGCGTCGACAGCGATCCCGATCGCTTCGTCGCGGCCTCCTCGGACGGCTACGACATGGTGTTCGGCGACGCGCGCGATCTCCGCATCATGGAAAGCCTTGATGCGAAACAGTCGAAGGCGATCGTCCTCGGCGCGCGCGGTCTCGGCGCCGTCGAGGCCTTCAAGACGGCGACCGCGGAGCAGCCCTGCTTCATCGCTGCAAGCTCGATACAGGAGCGCGCTGAACTCGCCGCCCTCGGCTTCCGCGCCCACCTTGCTCAAGCCGAGCCGCGCGGACTGGAACTGGCGACGGACCTGCTGCAGCGGCTGGGCATCGATCAGGCGCGCATTACCGCCTGGGTAAAGGACCAGGCTGATCGTCGCGGCCTGCCTGACAATGCGACGGAGCTGAAGCCAGCGGTCGAAGCCGCCTAGCCCTGCATGGCCCGCATGCGCGGCTCGGCCAGCTTCACGACCGCCACAGCCAGCACGGACTTCAACGCAGCGCCAATAAGAAATGGCTCTACGCCAGAAGCGAAAGCGGACTCGGCGCCGATCAGCAGCGCCAGACGCCCCCAGCCACAGGCCAGGATCAACGCGTGCCCCACGAGGAACACCACCAGCATCGGCGCCCACGCACGCAGCTGAGGCTGCTCGGTCAACCAGCCACAGACAAACGCGGCAAGTGCGAAGCCTGCAAGATATCCAGCCGTCGGTCCGGAGAAGGCGTCGAGCCCGCCCGCGCCGTCGGCAAGAAACGGTAGTCCGAGCGCCGCCTGCGTCAGCCATGTCGCGACGATCGCAAAGCCGAGCCGGGCGCCCGCCATGCCCGCAACCAGGAGCACCGCAAAGGTCTGTATCGTCATCGGCACCGGATACATCGGCGCAGAAATCCAGGAGGAGGCCGCGATCACCCAGCTTCCGATCAGTACGGCGCCGATGCGCCAGGCCGCCGGGCGCTCGGCAAGCCAGGCGCGCAAGGGCGCTACATGAATCTGACTCGTCATCCGGCGTCCCAACCTTGCCATCGACCCACAGCCTAGTACGCCCCGCGCCATAGGCTCCGCGCCGTGTTGCCGCATGGAGCAGATTCGTGCGTAATCCGCTCTCGCGCCACGCGCGTAGACCACCGTCCACCTGGAAGTGAAGCGCATGAAACTCTGGCCAGCCCTGTCCGCGATCCTGCTGGCGTGCCTTCCGCTCGCGGCATGCGCGACCAGCGAGATCCCGATCGCCGACCTTCGGCTGCAGTATGGCCTGCCCGCCTCTGGAACCTTCGAGCCGTCGCCCGGCGTGCGTGTTCATTATACGGATGAAGGCAAGCGCAGTGGGCGCACGCTCATCTTGGTGCATGGCTTTGCCGCCTCCGTCCATGCCTGGCGTCCATGGATCGACCGCCTCGTGGGCGATTATCGCCTTGTCGCCATCGACCTGCCCGGCCACGGACTGACGCAGACGCCATCCGGGTATCGCGCGACGCTCGAAGGCAATGCGCAACTGGTCGAGGATCTCGCCGCACATCTGGGCATCGACCGTTTCGTGCTCGCCGGCAACTCGATGGGCGGCGCTGTCTCGATGGCCTACGCCATGGAACATTCGGCGCGGCTGCAGGGGCTTGTCCTCGTCTCGCCCGCCGGCTGGCCGGGAGAGGGCGGCGGCGCGCCGGGAGGCTTCTCCCTGCTGAACAACGGCGCCGGGCGCTTCCTCCTGAAACTGGTGGACCCGCGCATCGTGGTCGGCGGCGGATTGAAGTCCGCCTATGTCGATGAAGCGCTGGTCACCGGCGCCGTCATCGATCGCTATGCCGAACTCGCCATGGCCGAAGGCCATCGCGACGTGCTGCTCACGCAGCGCTCGCAACCCGAGACGCCATGGACGCCAGCATCGTTCGCGGCCATCCGCGCCCCGACGCTGGTGATGGTCGGCGAGAAGGATGCGCTCATCCCGCCGGCCAATGGGCGCGCGCTTGCCCGCGCCATCCCCGATGCCTACCTCGTCACCTACCCCGAAGGCGGACACCTGCCGATGGAACAGCTGCCCGACCAGACCGTGCAGCATCTTCTAGCGTTCATCCGCGGCCTGCCTCCGCGCTGACGCCCCGCGGAAAGCTGCTTCTTGCGCGCGACATGCAGGCCCTGCGCGAAATAGGCAGAACTCACCGCGCAACGCTCTGGCGGCTGTCTGCCGGATTCTGGCATAAGCAACCTCAGAGGCTGAGGAGAGCGGCATGAAGATCGGCGTTCCGAAGGAAATCAAGACGCAGGAATATCGTGTCGGCCTGACGCCCGAGAGCGTGATGGAGTTGACGCGCGCCGGCCACGACGTGTTCGTGCAGACGAGCGCCGGGCTGGGCCTCGGCTCCAGCGATGGCGACTATGTGCGCGCCGGCGCGAAGATGCTGGACACCGCCGCCGAGGTGTTCGCATCCGCCGAGATGATCGTGAAGGTGAAGGAGCCGCAAGCCGTCGAGTGCGCGATGCTGACGCCGCACCACACATTGTTCACCTACCTCCACCTCGCCGCCGACAAGCCGCAGGCGGAGGCGCTGATCAGATCGGGCGCGACCTGCATCGCCTACGAGACCGTCACCAACGCCGCGGGTCGCCTGCCGCTGCTGCAACCGATGAGCCAGGTCGCAGGCCGCATGTCGATCAATGTCGGCGCCTATGCGCTGATGAAGACGCAGCGCGGCCGCGGCCTGCTGCTCGGCGGCGTGCCCGGCGTGCCGCCGGCCAATGTCGTGATCCTCGGCGGCGGCGTCGCCGGCGTGCACGCTGCCGAGATGGCCAACGGCGCGCGCGCCAATGTGACGGTGTTCGACCGCTCGATGCCGCGCCTCGAGGAGCTCGACGTCCAGTTCGCCGGCGCCGTCGATACTGTGTATGCGACACAGGCCGCCATCGACCGCGCCGTGATCGAGGCGGATCTCGTGATCGGCGCCGTGCTGATCCCCGGAGCATCTGCGCCCAAGCTGGTGACGCGTGAACACCTGAAGAGAATGCGGCCTGGCTCCGTGCTGGTCGATATCTCGATCGACCAGGGCGGCTGTTTCGAAACCTCGCGCCCAACCACGCATGACGACCCGATCTACGAGGTCGACGGCATTCTGCATTACTGCGTCGCCAACATGCCCGGCGCCGTGCCGCGCACCTCCACCTACGCACTCAACAACGTCACGCTGCCGTTCGCGCTCGACCTCGCAAACAAGGGCGCCAAGGCGGCGCTGAAGGCTGACAAGCACCTCGCCGAGGGGCTCAATGTGGCGGAGGGCAAGATCGCCCACGCGGCCGTCGCACGCGATCTCGACCTGCCGTTCGCCAAGCCGGCATGGCTCGCGGCATGAGGCGATGGCTTGCGGGCGCTGCCATCGCTGCGCTCGCTGCATGTGGCGGCGGGCCGGCGCCGCCCGACATGAAGGACCCGGTATCCGTCGCGCGCGCCTTCGTCGACGCCTACAACGCCAAGGACCTTTCTCGCATGCTGCCGCTGGTCGACCAGGTCAACATGGACGCGATCCAGGCTGCCCTCACTGACGGCCCCGACAGCGAGGCCTGGCAGGGCATCTTCGCGCCGCAGATGGTTGAGTATATCGGCCGCGAAGGCGGCAAGGTCGACGGCCCGCGCTATGAGGGGCGCGACGCGGTCGTGAAGGTGGCGACCTCCGATCTCGGCGACGTCTTCACCGTCGAGCTGAGCCAGCGCGAGGATGGCGACTGGCTGATCGTCGAGAACGCGATTCTGAGCGAACAGGAATTTGCAGAGCTGCCGACCGAGCCGAAGAAACGGCGCTAGAGCCGAAATGAAAAGGCCCGCTCGAACCGAGCGGGCCTTTCAATCCAGAGCATCAGCTACCAGATCAGCGCGGCGTCGAGCTGCGCATGTATTTGAAGAATTCGCTGTCCGGCGACAACACAAACGGCGTGCCTGCCTTGATCGAATTCTCATACGCCAGCAGCGAGCGATAGAAGGCGAAGAACTCAGCATCCTTGCCATAGGCGGCGGCGAAGATGCGGTTACGCTCGGCGTCGCCTTCGCCTTCGAGGCGCTGGGCCTGCTGTTCGGCTTCGGCGACGATGACCCGCGCCTGCGCATCGGCCTCGGCGGTGATCGAGGCGAAGAGACCCTCGCCTTCCGCGTTGTACTGGCTGATCTTCTGCTGAAGCTGCGACTTCATCCGGTCATAGACCCGTTGCGAGTTCGCTTCGGGCAGGTCGGCCTGGCGGATGCGGACGTCGATGATCTCGATGCCCAGCGTGTTCATCTGCGCCTGCAGCGCCGTGCGAACGCGCTGCATCAGGGTCGCGCGCTGTCCGGCGATGATGTCTGGCTGCGAGACCTTGCCGAGTTCGCCGCGAAGCGCTGCGGTGAAACGCAGGCCAAGCTGCTGCTCGCCGTTCCCGCCCGCGGCGCGGAAATACTGCAGCGGGTTCTTGATCCGCCAGCGCGCGATGGCGTCGACGTTCAGGCGCTGCTGGTCGGCAGCGATAACTTCGGCGGCGTCGAGGTCGTAGCCCTGATTGCGCTTCTCATAGAAGCGAACGTCGTCGACCAGCGGAATCTTCAGGTGAAGGCCCGCGCCGTAGTTAGGCAGCTCACTCTTTTCGGTCGCGTTGACCGTGTACTGCGCCGAACCGACGCGGATCACGATCGCCTGCTTGTCGACAGGCACGATGTAGAGAGCGTTGGCGAGGATCATCAGCGCGATGGCTGCGATGATCCCGCCGATCATAAGGGTGCGTTGTTGCATGACTATTGTCCCGTCGTCGGCGCCGGCTGGCGACCACGCAGCACGTCCAGCGGAATGACCGGGACCGCGCCTGACTTGTTGTCGAGAATGACGTTGTCCGTCCGGCCCAGCACTGTTTCCATCATCTCGAGGAACATGCGCTCCCGCGTGACGCGCGGGGCCGCCCGGTATTCGGCATAGATCAGGTCGAAGCGGTCGGCTTCACCGCGTGCTTCGGAGACGCGTGCGGTCTTGTAGCCTTCCGCCTGCTGCAGACGAGCGCGCGCCTGACCTTCGGCCTGCGGCACGACACGGTTGCGGTGAGCGATGGCGTCGGCTTCGCGCTTGGCCTTGCCCTGCTCAGCGCCGGAGACCTGGCGCTGGACTTCGGCCACTTCGTCCGGGGCCGTCGCCTTGCCGATCGCGATCGAGATGATCTCGACGCCGGAATCGTAGGTATTGAGTGTCTGCTGCATCAGGGCGCGCACGCGCGTCTCGACGCCGGTACGGTCGCCCGTGGTGATCGGCTCGAAGGCCGACGTGCCGACGATTTCGCGCATCGCGCTCTCGCCGATCTGCTCGATGAGCACGTTGCGGCCGCCCTCTTCGTCGACCACGTTGAACAGGTACTTGCGCGGATCATAGATGCGCCAGTTAATGACGAAGCCGATGTCGACGATGTTTTCGTCGCCGGTCAGCATCAGGTTGGACTGGTCTTCGCCGCCGATGGCGGTGCGCTTCTCGGTGTTCACCTCGACGATGTAGTGCTGCTCGATCGGGCTCGGCAGGCGAACCTTGAAGCCCGGATCCTCGAAGCGAGCGAACGTGCCGAAACGGAGCACGACGGCGCGCTGGCGTTCGTCGACCTGATAGATGCCGGTGAAGACCCAGCCGACGATCGCAATGACGAGAAGGATCGCAAGGCCAGTAACGCCGAAGCCGCGGCCGCCGCGGCCTGCGCCGCCGCCCGGACCGCTGCCATTGCCGCCACCGCCCTTGCGCTTGAACCGCTCCTGCATTCGACGAAGCGTGTCTTCGAGGTCAGGGCGATCCTTTGCGCCGCCCGGAGCGCCGGGGGGCTTCTGGCCGCCAGGTCCGCCTGGCCTGCCCCACGGGCTGTCGCCATTGCCGCCGCCGCCACCACCGGAACCGCCGCCGCCCCAAGGGCCACCGCCCCCACTGCCCTTATTGTCGTTCCAGGGCATAGGGCCCTCCTTGCTGGCGTTGTTCGGGAGATTTCTGTCGTATTGTAGTTGAGCGCGCATTAAAGCGCCTTCAAGGGCTCGCAATAAGTCAGTTTCCCTATTGGCGCGATTGTATTTGTGCATGACGAAGGCGTGATTCAGCCTTGTGAAGACTTAAGCCTGACCAAGTTGGGTAACCGGCATTACTTGCCGTAGGGATTTTTTGGCCCGTCTGGCGGCCTTCTTGCAGCTGATTCCGCATGCTGGAAGCCCCATCCACCATGATCCGCGACATCGCCAGTCCACCGCCGGGCCTGGCGGAAGCGCGATCCGTGACGGTCGTCATCGCAGCGTGGCGCGCAGCCGCGACGATCGGGCGCGCCGTCGCCAGCGCTCTGGCGCAACCGGAAGCGGCAGAAGTCATTGTGGTTGACGATGCATCCGCAGACGGGGATGCGACGCTGTCTGCCGCTCGTGCGGCGGATGACGGGTCGGGTCGGCTGACCGTCTTTGCGCTCGCGCGGAACGCGGGCCCCGCGGCTGCGCGGAACGCTGCGATCGCCGCCAGCCGTGCGCCATGGATCTGCGTCCTCGACTCCGACGACTTCATGCAGCCGGGCCGGCTCGGCGCCCTCCTCCAACTTGCCGGCGGCGGCCATGATCTCATCGCTGACGACCTGCTGCAGACCCCCGAGGGCCAGCCGCTTGCCGCGGGCAAGCTCCTCTGGTTCCGTGAGAATGCCGCTCCGTTCGACGTCTCATTCGGCGCCTTCGTCGACAGCAATGTCACCAGAGCCTCGCGCCTGCGCCGTGAAATGGGTTTCCTGAAACCGCTCATGCGTCGCGCTTTCCTGGAGAAGCACGCCCTCACGTATGACGAGGCCATGCGCCTTGGCGAGGACTACGACCTCTACGCCCGTGCGCTGAGCCTCGGCGCGAGGATGCGGCTTGTTCCGTGGACGGGCTATGTCAGCGTGATGCGGGGGAACTCCCTGTCGCTCAACCATGGCCGCAGGGAGCTTGCAGCCCTCGAAGCCAGCGACGACCGTCTGCTGGCCTCTGGGCGGCTGTCGCCAAGCGATGTCGAGACGGTGAAGCGGCATCGGTTCAGCACCCGGTCGCGGATAGCCTGGATCGACTTCATGGCGGCGTTGAAGGC
The DNA here is from genome assembly GCA_040398465.1 of Hyphomonadaceae bacterium. Taxonomy (GTDB): domain Bacteria; phylum Pseudomonadota; class Alphaproteobacteria; order Caulobacterales; family Hyphomonadaceae; genus UBA7672. The sequence goes on from JBBAUA010000048.1 coordinate 19,581, forward strand.
CGCAAGGCTTCACGACGCCGTCGGCGTGCTGCTGAAGGACATGCGCCAAACGCCCTATGTCGTTCGCGGGCTTGCAAGGATGGTTGCCAGACGCTTTGGCGGCGCCCGGAAAGTCTGATAGCAGGGCGCGAAACCCGCCACCGTGAAGCGTCTCCGCCTATGCCCTCGCCCAGCGATAAACCCGGTCTTGAAGCCCGCGTCCGCGCAGCGCTCGATGGCGTGAAGGATCCGGTCAGCGGCAAGGGACTGGTCGCATCCGGCCGGGTGAGCGGACTGGTGGTGCGCCCGGACGGCAAGGTCGGCTTCGTGCTCGAAACGGCAGTTGGCGCGGCGGACGAGCCTCTGCGCAAGGCCGCCGAAGCCGCCGCAATCCGCGCGCCCGGCGTTAGCGCGGTCACCGCCGTGCTGACGGCCGAAGCAACAACCGGCGCACGCAGCGTGCCCGCAGCGCCGGCTTCCCGCCCGCTACCAGCGTCTCCGCCGGGGCAGGCGCCGATCGCGCGACCGGCGCGCGGCATCATCGCGGTGGCGTCCGCCAAGGGGGGCGTCGGCAAATCAACGGTCGCCATCAACCTCGCGGTCGCCGCAGCGCGCAGCGGCCTTCGCGTCGGCCTGCTCGACGCCGATATCTTCGGGCCGTCGCTGCCGACCATGCTGGGCGCGGTCGGCGTCAAACCCGACGTAAAAGGCAAGCGCATGCAGCCGGTGATGGCGCATGGCCTCGCCACCATGTCGATCGGCTACCTGGTCGATCCGGACCAGGCCGTCGTCTGGCGTGGTCCGATGGTGATGTCGGCGGTCAGCCAGTTGATAACCGACACGGACTGGGGCGACCTCGACCTGCTCTTCATCGACACGCCGCCTGGAACCGGAGAAGTGCAACTCACGCTGGTGCAGAAACTGCCGCTTGATGGCGCGGTGATCGTCTCGACGCCGCAGGAAGTGGCGCTGGCCGATGTGCGGCGCGGCGTCGCCATGTTCCGCAAGACGGCGGTGCCGGTGCTGGGCGTGATCGAGAACATGGCGTGGTTCGAACAGCAGGACGGATCGCGCGCCTATATCTTCGGACAGGGCGGGGCCGAGCGCACGGCCGCCGAACTCGGCGTGCCCTTCCTCGGCGCCCTGCCCATCCTGCCTGCCCTGCGCGAAGGGGGCGATGCGGGCGTGCCGGCGGCGACGGGCGCATCGAGCGCATCAGAAGCATTCCGCCTGCTGGCCGACGCCGTAAGCGAAGCGCTCGGCGCCGCACCGAACAAGCCGCCGCCGAAGATCATCTTCGAGTAGTCGCGCGTTTGGTAACGCGCTTGCCCGCTTTCCGCTTGCCCTCCGGCGCGAGCTTTACCCACACAGGCGCATGGTCGCTGGGCTTCGGCTCGCCGCGCGCCCAGAGATCGACGCCTGCCGATGCAAGCGGCGGCGCGATCGAGGGGCTCAGAGGAATGTGGTCGATGCGCAGCCCTCCGTTGCGCTCCCACCTGCGGCGGAAACAGTCTCAGAACGTGTAGACGCCTTGTCCGGATTGAGTTCGCGGAGCGAGTACGTCCAGCCCTGCTTCAGCAGCTTGCGGTAGAAGCCCGCGAACGCCGTTGATGTTCCAGGTTACGATCCTCACGAGACGGATCTTGATCGCGCGGCGCAGGATCAACGAAAGTCGCCGACGCGATGCGTCGGTGCGCGCGTCATGCGTTGAGCTGGCTCGCGCCGTTAACCTGTATGAACGCCGCGTGTCATGGTGAGCCACAACTTAATTGCTGTGAGAGCGGATGAATCTCCTTGCGCTCTGCCGCGCCTGACTTAACGTTTTGTTTACGACCGAAGCCGTGGCGGCGCAACGTCAATGCGCAACATGGCAGGGAGTGGGAGGCGTGGCCCGGGGACTGCAAGTCTTAACGGGCATAGACGGGAGTAGCGTATGGGCCACACGGTTCGACTGCGCGGCGCCTTCTGGCCCCAGGATCACTGGGGTCGTGTGACCAACGCAGCGATTGCACGCGAACAGATTTCCCAACCTGCACTCGAAGCCGGAGACGAAGCATCAGATGCTGCGCTCGAGCGCTTCAGCGAGCATCTTCATTCCGTCTACCTTTCCGGCCCAGCAGCGCGCGGACGGCCGGGCGGTCTCGCAGTTTTCATTCTGCTGCGCCTCGGCGCGACGCATCATGAGCGGCAGGGCAGCGACAGCTGGGAGTCGGCGCTGGCCGCTCAACTCCGCCGCCGCCATCCGCGCGTTGGCCGCGTTGCGATCGCCGTGTTTTCCTGGAAGGACGTCTTCACCACGGACGGCGCATTCTCGCCTGCCCGCTTCCGCCTTGCGGTCAACTCGGTCTGCATAGCCGGGCGCAACATGACGCGCATGCTGGCGCCGCAGAAACTCGATTCCGCTGTGATGAATGGCGACATTCTCGGCTTCCGGCCGCGCATGCTGAACGCGGCTGGGCGTCTGGCCGCCGCGCGCTCGCCAGAGCGGGTGCGCGCAGCCGCGATGGATGCGGGGCATTCGGTGCTCGCCGCAGGCTTTGCCCTGGTGACAGAGCGCGAGCAGATCTACACGGAAGACGCCGACCTTCGGCGCGACCTGTTCACGCTGAACTATCCCAACCGCACGCGCGACATGGGGCTGGCCTATGCGATGGCGACACGCCCCTCGGCGGACGCCATGAAGGCGCTGGTCTTCATCGATGACGCCCGCCGCTGGATGACGCCCATGACGGATGCATGGCTCAACGCCAACAATCCGCAGCGGGCAGATCGTCTCAAGGCCTGACCCTTTACGGACGGTGGGCAGGATCAGCCCGCAATCGCGCCTGCGGCTTCCACAACCGTGACGCTCTGCGACACGCTCATGCACGGGCCCGTCGTGGTGAGGAAAGCGATGTCGGCGGCGTCGCGCCCGATGCCGATGCGCACGAGGCCCTCGACGGGCGCAAGGCGCGTCGGATCAACCAGCCACCAGCCACCGTCGAGATAGACTTCGAACACGGCATGAAAATCCGGCGGGTCGAGCTGCCAGGCATAGGCGCTGACGGCGCGGGCGGGCATGTTGAGCGCGCGGCACAGCGTGATGCCGAGATGGCTGAAATCGCGGCAGACGCCGGCGCGATCCACAAATGTGTGCTCGGCGGTCGTCTCGATATTGCTGACGCCCGGCGTGTAGTTGACATGCTCGTGGATCCAGTCGAGCACCGACAGGACCTGCGCCCCGCCCTCCGCGATCGACCCAAACTCCCGGTTGGCGAACAGCAGGAAGCGGTCGGATGGGCAATAGCGGCTTGGCGTCAGGTAGGGCAGCACGTCCTGCGGCAGGCTGAGCCAGTTCGACTTGTGCGCTGACGCCGGAAGCGTGATCCGCCGGCCGTTGTCGACCAGCGCCTCGTAGAGGATGCTGGCCTGCCCCTCGAAGCGCGCGCGGAAGCGGCGCTCGCCGCGAGCATCGGCCTGGTCCTGCACGATCCGGGTTTCGGGGCTCAGGAGCAGGCGCTCGGACAGCACGGTCTGGTCGGGCGAATGCGCGGCTTGAACAGAAACGATTGCCTCGGACCCCGTCCCGAAGTCGAAGACGAGTTCAGCGCGAACATTCAGCTGCATAATGCAATTCCCCGAGGACGCTCCTCAATGCGCGGATGGGCGGACGGTTCCCGCGCCGTCGAGAGAGGCCCTACTTCTTCGACTTCAGACGACCGCGGGAGTCCAGATTGGCGCCACAGCCCTCGCAGGTGGAGCCGCCCCACATCGCCTGCTCCATCGACGCGGGCGCGCGCCGCAGGGGCTGTTCGCGCCCGCAGGCAGGGCATTTCACCGGCTTGCGCGACATCGCGAACATCAGAAGCACGGCGCCCGCGCCGATCCCGCCGACCAGCAAGCTGATTGTCGCGCCATCCATGATGATCTCCTTGCCGCCCGGAGAAGGATGGGGCGCATCCGGGCCCGCGTCCACCCGCACGACTTTGCGGTGGACCGGCCATTGCCGCGCTCCTATCAAACGGACAGACGTGGGAGGTTCGGATGAAATCGGCACTGCTGATCGGGATCAGCGCGCTGGCGCTCGCCAGCTGTACGAGTGTAGCGGAAGGACCTCCCGCGGCAGCGCCGCTGGCAGGAGCCGAGTCGCCTTCGTCCTTCACACGTGCCACGCACGACGCTGTCCGCAGCGAGCGCAATTTCGCCGACGCGCGCGATTTCGACTTCGCGGCGCGCGGCTTCATCGCAACCCGCAAGGACCCGATGATCACGACGGCGACTGGCCAGCCGGTCTGGAATCTCGCCGCCTTCGACTTTCTGAGGGAGGCGTCGTCCGACACCGTGAACCCCAGCCTGTGGCGGCAGGCCCAGCTGATGGC
>JBBAUA010000048.1:24017-25607 GCA_040398465.1 Hyphomonadaceae bacterium
GAGAATGTGATCGCTGGCCCCGCCATGCAGCGGCGCGCGATGTACCAGTTCGGCATTCCGCTGCCGAAGGGCGCGGACGGTCTCGTCAACGCGGGAATCGGACCGGGACTTTCCACCGGCACATCGTCACTGATCCCACCGACGAAGGAGATCGGCGAGACAGGCGAGACGATGACGATCGACGGCGTGAAGATGTTGTTCCAGTTCACGCCAGGCACCGAAGCGCCGGCGGAAATGAACGTCTACTTCCCGGACTGGAAGATCGTCGACATGGCGGAGAACGCCAACGCGACGCAGCACAACATCCTGACCCCGCGTGGCGCCGTGGTGCGCGATGCGAAGGTGTGGGCGGAAGGGCTGACCGAAGCCCTGCGCCTGTTCGGCGACAGCGACGTGCTGATCGCCAGCCACGGCTGGCCGCGTTTCGGCAATGACCTGATCCGCGACTATCTGGGCAAGCACCGCGACGCCTATGCCTACCTGCATGACCAGACGGTGCGCCTGATGAACAAGGGGCTCAATGGCGACGAGATCGCGGCGCGACTGAAGCTTCCGGCGGAGCTGGAAAACGAATGGTATGACCGGCCTTACTATGGCTCGCTGAGCTTCAACAGCCGCGCGGTCTATCAGTTCTACATGGGCTGGTACGACGCCAACCCGTCGAACCTTGCGCCCATGCCGCCGGTGGATACGGGCAAGCGCTATGTCGACGCGATGGGCGGCGCGATGCGCGTGAAGGAGATGGCGCGCGAGGCTTACGACAAAGGCGACTATGCGTGGGCGGCGGAGCTGCTCAACCACGTGGTCATGGCGGATGCGGCAGACGCCGAGGCGAAGGACCTGCTGGCGCGCAGTTATGACCAGCTCGGCTGGCAGGCGGAGCCTTCGACATGGCGCAACATCTATCTCACCGGTGCGAAGGAGTTGCGCGAGGGCGTCGGCGCGCCTCGCGCCAATCCTGCATCGCAGATGGCGGCGCTGGCCAACCTGCCTCTCGGATCGCTGATGGACCTGCTGGCCGTGCGGCTCGATGCGGAGAAGGCGGCGGGGCAGACGCTGAAGCTTGCCTTCGTTCTGAGCGACAGCGATGAACGAAGCTATGTGTCGATCGCCAATGGCGTGCTGGTGCACGAGGAGATAGCGGCGCCCGGCCCGGTAGACGTAACGCTGACGGCGAGCCGCTCTGATTTTCTCGGCGGCATTTTCGGCGGCCAGCCCCTGCCCCCGAAGATCGCGAGCGGCGCGGTGAAGCTGGAGGGAAGCCCGCAGGCGCTGCTGAAGCTGAGCCAGTGGATGGACGCGCCCAACCCGGTGTTTCCGATCGTGACGCGCTGAAACAGATCGGCGGCCCTGTCCTTCTTTCGGGACATTTGGCCGCCGCATGATTGCAGTCTGACTGCCGGTCTTTGTTTGCCCTTGAGGCGCCGGCTTTTCGGGGAGGTGGTTGGCCCTGTCAGACAGACCGGCGTCGCGACTGTGCGATCAGGACAAGCTTGAGAGCCACGAGCAGCACGCCAGCGATAAAGCCCGTCATTTCGGTCTCCCTTGCCTGTCCCAATCTGATGCCACATACCTGCCACCGGCCTGCTG
>JBBAUA010000049.1:0-1606 GCA_040398465.1 Hyphomonadaceae bacterium
CAGACAGATGAGCGCGGCACGTTCTGCGCCCCCGCATCGGACCCGAGCGCGACGATAGTGAATGCGGAAAGGACGAGTGCGAGGTGCTTCATGCCCGATTTGCTAGCACGTCTGATTTCCTTCCCGAACCCCGCCCCGCCCGCTGGACGCCGCCAAACGCCAGCCGCATAGCTTGTCCGTCCCTGATCCGGAGCCGCCCGATGCGCCCCACCCGCCATGCCCTCGCCGCGCTCGCGTTCCTCGCGACAGCCTGCACGCCCGAATCAACACCCACAGCCGAAGCCCCCGCCCCCGCGCGCCGCGAATTCCAGATGCCCGCTGGCGCCGTCGCCATGCCCGACCTGCAGGCCGCCATGCGCGATGGCGTCCGCCTGCGCACCTCCGTCTGGCTCCCGAAGGCGGAGGGCCAATTCCCCGTCGTCCTCATCCGGACGCCCTATGAAACCGAGATGCGTCCTTTCTGGGAGAAGCTCCTCGGCGCAGGCTACGCCGTCGTCCAGCAGCACGAGCGCGGCCGCTATCTCTCCGAAGGCGAGATGCGCATGCTGGGCCGCGCCGACGAAGACGGCTGGGACACGCTCGACTGGATCACGAAACAGTCCTGGTCCAGCGGCGCCATCGCCACCTATGGCTGCTCGTCCTCCGCCGAGAACCAGCTGAAGCTCGCCTCCCTCGCCCACCCCGCACACAAGGCCATCGTCGTCGGCTCCTCTGGCGTCGGCATCGCGGAAGCCGGCCCGCATCGCGAAGGCGGAAACTTCTGGCGCGGCGGCGTCTGGCAGATGGGCTGGGCGGACTATTTCTTCGGCGCCATGGCGCTCGACTGGCCCCAGCTTGCCGCAGGCCTCTCGGACGCAGAGCGCACGCAACAGACCGCGGCGTTCAAATTCCCCGAGCGCGAGGGCGTCAAGACAGAGACCTTCAACACCGCCCGCATGCACCTGCCGATGATCGACCTCGCGAAGGCTGCAGGCGCGCCCGACACCGAGATCGAGGAATACCTGCAACGCGGGCCTGCTCACCCCGCCTGGGCCGAAGATCGCGTCACCAACGCCGACACGATCAGGATCCCCGGCCTCTGGGCCGAAGCCGCCTACGACATCTCCGCGCCATCTGGCGCCGCCTTCTTCGAAAAGACCCGCGCAGAAAATCCCGCCGGCACGCAATCCATCGTCATCACCAACGGCCCGCATTGCGGCTTCGGTAGACCCCTCACCCAGATCGGCGACCGTCCCCTCGGCGACGCCACCGTTGACTGGGATTCGAAAGTCCTCGCCTGGCTCGACCGCTGGCTGAAAGGCAACGCCAGCGCTCCGGCGCAACCGGCCGTCGAAGCCTACATGGCCGGCGCCAATCGCTGGGCGACCTTCGCCAGTGTGCCCACACCCGACGCCACAACCGGCCACATCCTCTACCTGTCCAGCGGCGGCAAGGCCAACACCTCAACGGGTGACGGCGCGCTGAGCCTTGCGCCGCCAGAAAAAGCCGGCGCCGACACCTTCGCCTATGATCCCGCCAACCCGGTCATCAGCCGCGGCGGCCAGATCTCCGGCATGGGTACAGACCAGGAAGACGGCGCCTTCGACCAGCGCGAAATCGAGAAACG
>JBBAUA010000049.1:1706-13245 GCA_040398465.1 Hyphomonadaceae bacterium
GCATGGGTACAGACCAGGAAGACGGCGCCTTCGACCAGCGCGAAATCGAGAAACGCCCCGACGTTCTCGTCTATCCGACGTCACCGCTCGACGCCGACATCGACGTCTTCGGCTTCGTCACCGTTCAACTCACTGTCGCATCCGACGCGCCCGATACGGACTTCACCGTGAAGCTCGTCGATGTGGCGCCCGACGGTACGGCCTGGAACATCTCCGACACCATCCAGCGCATGCGCTACCGCAATGGCGAAGACAAACCGGAGTTCATGAAAGTCGGCGAAACCTACACGATCACCCCGCCGCCCATGCTGGTCGCCAATGTCTTCGGACAAGGCCACCGCATCCGCGTCGAAGTCTCGTCAAGCAACTTCCCGACCTACGCCCGCAACCTCAACACAGCGAACGATCCCTACACCTCAACCGAGATCCGCGTCGCCAACAACCAGGTGTTGCACGGGCCAACGGGGAAAGTGTCGCTGATCATCCTGCCGGTCGCGAAGCTGTCGGCTCCGTAGGTTCACACCCAGCTCTCGAACCGGAACCATCCGCTCATCGGCCAGTCGAACAGGCACGGCTCCTCGCGCGTGCCCGCGCCGATATTGTGCGCGACCAGCGGCTGCCCGCCCCGCTTCTTGCGCGTCACCACGCCGATATGCGGCAGGCCGCCGCCCGACAATCGCCAGCTGACAATGTCGCCGGGCAGAAAGTCGCCAGCCTTGTCGCTGATCGCCTTGGCCCCGCCCCTGCGCTTGAACAGCGTCTCAAGGTTCGGCACCCGGCGATGGTCGATATTGCGATCCGGCTTCGTCAGCCCCCACATCTTCGGATATGCCGAGAAGCTGGCGCGCATGTCCTCGTGCACCTTGACCTGCAGGTCGACGCCAGCATGTCGAAAGGCGCGGATCACCGTGTCCGTGCACACGCCCCGATCGTCCGCCACATCGCCGCCGGGATAGGCCAGCTTCACATACGCGGGATCATAGACCTCGGCCTTGGTCGCGCGCAGCTCCGCGCCTGCCGCGACCTTCAGTGGAAAGGCAGGCGCCGCATCAGGCTGGGGCGGCTGCGCGAAAGCCCATGCCGGCGCCAGCATCGATCCCAGCCCCAGCAGCATCAACCTGCGATCAACACCAGACATGCACAGTCCCCTGACTTGGCAATCATCAGGAGGCCCTGTGATTGCGGCGGCGCGGCGCCCGAAACCCGGCGGGCTGCGCATCACATCTGCATCTCGGCAAGCATCGCCATTAACGCCATCTCAACCGGATTTCGCATCCGCCCGACACCGCGCGTTAAGCTTGCTAGTGCATAAACGGCACAACCAAAAACACGTCTATCGGTGGGTCCGCGTATGTTCCAGATCATCGGAGTGGTGGTCGTCTTCGTGATGGTGTTCGGCGGCTTCATGCTCGCCGGCGGCCATTTCGACGTGATCCTGAAGGCTGCGCCCTTCGAGATGATGATGATCGGCGGCGCTGCAGTCGGCGCCTTCCTGATCGGCAACTCGTTCAAGACCGTGATGGCCGCCATGGGCGGCTTCGGCAAGATCATGGGCGGCTGCAAGTGGAAGGCGAAGGACTATACAGACCTCCTCTCATTGCTGTTCATATTGACCAAGACGATGAAGACAAAAGGCGTGGTGGCGATCGAACAGCACATCGAGAACCCCAAGGACTCCACGATCTTCCAGAACTATCCGAAGATCCTGAAGGACCATTTCGCCACGGATCTCATCTGCGACACGCTGCGCATGATGACGATGAACCTCGAAGACCCGCACCAGGTTGAGGAAGTCATCGAAAAGCAGATCGAGAAACACCATCACGAGGCGCACAAGGCCTCCCACGCCCTGCAGAACATGGCCGACGCCCTGCCCGCGCTCGGCATCGTCGCGGCCGTGCTCGGCATCATCAAGACCATGGGCGCCATCTCGATGCCGCCCGAATATCTTGGATCGCTCATCGGTTCGGCGCTCGTCGGCACCTTCCTCGGCGTGTTTCTCGCCTACGGCTTCGTCGGTCCGTTCGCCGCCCGCATGGGGCAGGTGATCGACGAGGAGGGGCAGTTCTACAAGATCATCAAGGACGTGCTCGTCGCCCACCTGCACGGCAACGCCGCCCAGGTCTCCGTCGAGATCGGCCGCGGCCAGATCCCGAGCGAAAGCCAGCCCTCCTTCGCCGAACTCGAAGAAGCCCTCAACACCGTCACCGTCTAGGCGACGCCTGAAGCACAACGCACGGCCCGGCCCCAGGCCGGGCCGTTTGCGTTTGCGGCGCGAGGTCGGAATTGCCCCGGGCTGTAATTGACCGCCCGCCCTACTCCACCCGCTCGCCATTCAGCGCCAGCGCCGCGCCGCAGAGATAGACCGATCCACACACATAGACGCGCTCAGCGGACTTCCGCGCTGCAGCCACAGCCGCCGCAAGATCCTCTGCAACTTCAGCCCTGGCGCCCATCGCCGCGATGATCGCAGCCACATGCCGTGGCTCAGCGCCCGGCCCGCCCTCCTGCCCGCCGCTATCGGGCAACGGGCAGAGGAAAAACGCATCGGCCACGCCAACCAGTTCGCCGGCGACGCTCTCCACATCCTTGGCGGCCTGGATCGCCAGCACCACCGCCACGCTGTCCTCGCCGCGCGTCTCGCGTATCTCACTCGCCAGCGTCGCCACGCCTCCGGGATTGTGCGCCGCGTCGACCCACACCATGCCATCACCCGCCAGCGGTCCGGGCTTCAGCTGCTGCAGCCGCCCGGGCCACACCGCCTCGCGCAGCCCCGCCGCCATCGCGTCCGGCGTGATGCGACGATTGCCCAATGCTTCCACGGCAGCGCAAGCCGAGCCCGCATTGTGCGACTGGTGCCGGCCCGGCAAGCCGAGCCATGGCGCACGCACCTTCACCTTGTCGCTGGCATAGACGAACGCATCGCCGTCCCAGGCCGCGTTCCAGTCCTCGCCCGCATACAGCATCGGCGCTGCAGCCGTCCTCGCTTCCTCGCGCAGCACGGCAAGCGCAAGCCGCGGCTGCTCGGCGACGATCGCAGGCGTCCCTTCGCGAAAGATCCCCGCCTTCAGCCGCGCGATCGCCGCGACGCCGGAAACACCGAACATGCTCTCATGGTCGCGACTGATCGGCGTGACCACGCAGGCCGCCGGCCTGTTCATCACATTGGTCGCGTCCGTCGCGCCGCCCGCGCCGACTTCGATGATGGCAAGGTCCGCGGGCGTATCGGCAAACAGACAGAACGCCGCCGCCGTCAGCGCCTCGAAATAGGTGAGCGCATCCGTCCGCCGCCAGATATCCTCCAGCACATCCGCAAGCGCCTCGTCCTCCACAAGCCTGCTCGCCACCCGGATGCGCTCGTTCACGCGTATGAGATGGGGCGAGGTGAAGACATGGACTTTCAGCCCCGCCGCCTCCGCCATCGCGCGGATGAAGGCGCCGGTAGACCCCTTGCCGTTTGTGCCGGTCAGATGGATCGCCGGCGGCAAGCGGTCCTGCGGGTCGCCCAGCGCCACCAGGGCCTTGCGGATCTGCGCCGTGCCCCACGCCGGCGAGACGCGGCCTGCGCTGTTGTCGCGAAAGCGCGCCAGTTCGGCTGAAACCATCGGCGAGTCGGCCACGTGACGTCCTGTTCCGCTCCATAGGAATGGCAGCAGATAGTGCGGCGCGGCGCAGGCGAAAACCGCTTTCGCCTGCGGCGGATGGCGTCGGTCGCTAGCGCAAGCCGTTGATCTGCGCGCATGTGGTGGCGAACATGTCGAACGCGCCCGTGTCGTTGGGCTCGCCGCCGCGCTCCTGTTCGCCATCCTGATTGGCGACCACAAGGCGCGCATTGTTGGCCATCATCACGGCAGTCACCGTGTCCGCGTTTGCCGGCAGCAGGTAGACCGGACTGTACTTGTCCCTCTCCTCCTTTACCGCCGTCGCATCGACCGTCACGGGAAAGGACTTGTCGCCGAAATGAACGATCGCATTGTCGAACGGCCCTTCCTTCTCCCACGCCGGCGCGAAGGAAATCCGCATCACGCCTTTCGCCTCTTCGCACGCAATGCTGAGACCATCGCCGCCAAACGCAAGCGTGAGGGCCGGCGACGCGCTCAGATCCCATGCCATCGGTGCGGCGCCATCGTCAGGCCCTGCGGTTTCCGCAACGGGCGCTGCCGGCGCCTCCGCCACCGGCGCCGCCGCCGGCTGGCACGCGCTCAGTCCGGCAATGGCGACAAGCGCGAGCACATTCCGTTTCATGGTCCACCCCGTGCATTCATCTTCGACGCTTCGATCCGTAAGGCATTGCGCATGTCCGCGCCAGTTGCCGCCGTCACGGCCGGCGCGCTGGGATGAACATCACCCAAACGTTTGCCGCGTTCCGTGGCGGCGCCCTATGGATTGCGGAGGCAACATGCGATCCGTTCGGCGTTCGGTGCGTAAGCTCTCAAGCGATACCACTGCAGGATCAGAAACGGGACATCGATCATGACCGCACAATCCATCCGCGGCCCCTTCGCCATCGCCGCCCTTGCCGCAGCACTTGTGCTCGGAGCATGCGCAAGCGCGCCTGCGGAAACGTCGCCGCCCGTCTATACGGAGCGTGGGCCGCATGAGGTCGGCGTCCTGACACTCAGCCTCAGCGACCGCAAGGTCGAGGTCTATTACCCTGCCGCTGCCGGCGCCGCGCAAGGCCGGACCAACGACGTCTACCTGCAGACAGAGCCCGTGCCCCCCATGCTCGCCGGCATGCTGAAGCGCATCCCGGACACCGTGGACCTGAAAGTCACTATCCCCGCCTTCCGCGATGCGCCCGCTGCCAGCGGAGCAGCCTACCCGCTCGTCATGGTCTCGCACGGCGCCGGCGGCTGGCGCAGCGGCCATGGCAACCTGCTGTCGGGCATTGCAAGCTGGGGCTTCGTCGTCGCCTCGGTCGACTTCAACGAATACGGCTTCGCCTCCTTCGCCTCCCCCGGCGCCCGCGACATGAATGCGCGCCGCACTGCAAGCGCTGCAGCTCTCGACGCCGCGCTCGACCTTATGACAAAGGCCAACGCCGAAGGTCCGTTGAAGGGTCTGGTCAACACATCATCCATCGGCGCCGTCGGACACTCGGCGGGCGGCGGCACGATGTTCGCCGCGATCGACAATCCCCGCATCGACAGCATTATCGGCTGGGCGCCCGTGCCGCCGCAGGGGCCAGGCGCAACGCCCAAGCCAACCATGATCATCGCCGCCGAGATCGACTCAGGCATCTCGGTGGCGTCGCTGACATCCGCCTATGACAAGCTCAACGGGCCCAAGCGTCTCGTGACAATCCCGCGCATGGGCCACAACGCCTTCAGCGACTCCTGCCTGTCGATCCAGAGCGGCAACGACCTCATCTCCGCTGTGAAACAGATGGGCCTGCCGGTGCCCGCAGGGCTTCTCGATCTCGCCCAGAATGGCTGCCGCCCCGGAGACCTCGATACGAAAACGGGTTGGGCCTTGATCCAGCACATCACTGTCGCCCAGCTGCGCACAAGCCTCGGCGTGACTGGCGCCGCGCCGATGATCACCACCGACCTCGGCCCGGCCTACAAGGACGCGTCGTTCGATGTGCGGGAAGTGACGTCGCCGTAGCTGGCTCCAACCCACAAAACAAATGCGGCGCTCCTTTCGGAGCGCCGCACCAGAATCTCGAAACCGGAAAACTACTTCGCGGCAACCTGCTCGACCACCTTCGCGCGCTTCGGGCGCGAGGACGGCATCAGCATTCCGAGGATCGCGCCAATCGTCGGCGTCATTTCCTTGCGGTGGCAGACGATGTCCACCATCCCGCGCTCGCGCAGGAATTCCGAACGCTGGAAGCCTTCCGGCAATTTCTCGCGGATGGTCGCCTCGATCACGCGCGGTCCGGTGAAGGCCAGCTGCGCGCCGGGCTCTGCAATCTGCACGTCGCCAAGCATCGCGTATGACGCCAGCACGCCGCCCGACGTCGGATCCGACAGCACGACGATGTAGGGAAGCTTCGCGCGCTTCACGTCCTGGATGGCCAGCACGGTGCGCGGCATCTGCATCAGCGCGAACGAAGACTCCTGCATCCGCGCGCCGCCCGAAGCGGTGACCACGATCAGCGCCGCCTTGCGCGCCACAGCCGTCTCGGCAGCCTTGATGAAGGCCTCGCCCGCCGCCATGCCCAGCGATCCGCCCATGAAGGCAAAATCCTGCACGAGGATCACGGCCTTGCGTCCATTGATGTCGCCATAGGCGGCCACCATGCAGTCCTCGCGGCCCGTCTTGGCCTTCGCAGCCTTGAGACGATCCGTGTACCGCTTGTCGTCCTTGAATTTCAGCGGGTCCTTCATGACCGGCGGCATCGCGATCTCGGTCCAGAGGCCGCCGTCGAACATGTACTGGAAGCGCTGCTCCGGACTGATCCGCAGGTGCGCGCCAGCCGGCGTCACCCAGTAGGAGCTCTCGAGTTCCTGCCGGTACACCAGCTCGCCGGTTTTCGGGCACTTCACCCAGAGGTTGTCACCCTCTGTGTCCTCACGCTTGGCGAAGATCGACTTCAGCCCGGGAGGAAGGTTCGTCAGCCAGTTCAATGAACGCTCCGTTAGATACGCGCCGAGGCTATGGCGTTTGACAGTGACTTTGCAACCACACTTATGGACTTGACAGCGGAAGAAGGATCGCCTTGCTCCACCGCCTCCCGCACCAGCTCGACCAGCGCCGAGCCGACCACCACCCCGTCAGAAATTCTTGCGAAAACAGCTGCCTGCTCCGGCGTACGGACGCCAAATCCAACCGCCACTGGTAGGTTGGAAATACGGCGCGCCTGTTCAACCCCGGCGCTGATATCCGTTGTCGCGCCGACACCCGCGCCTGTGACCCCGGCGACCGAGACGTAATAGACAAACCCCGAGGACCCTTCGGCGACCGTGGCCATGCGCTTCTCGGTGGTGGTCGGCGTCGCCAGGCGGATCACCGCCAGCCCATGCGCCTCAAGCTCCCGGCGCAGCGGGCCATCCTCTTCCGGCGGCAGGTCCACAGTGATCACGCCGTCAACTCCGGCTTCGGCCGCCGACTTCGCAAACGCGGCAACCCCCATCCTGTGAATGGGATTGGCGTATCCCATGACGATCAGAGGTGTGGTCGAATTCTCCGCCCGGAAGCGTTTCGCAATGGTTAACGTGTCCTTAAGCGTGGTCCCGGCCGCCAGCGACCGCAGCGCCGCCTTCTGGATCGCCGGACCATCCGCCATGGGATCAGTAAAGGGCGCGCCCAGCTCGATGATGTCGGCCCCGGCCTCAGCCAGCGCCTTGATGTTGTTGAAACTTCCCTCGATGTCCGGATCGCCCGCCATCAGATAGCCGACGAAAGCGGCGCGACCCTGCGCACGGCAGGCGGCAAAGGTTGCGGTGATGCGGTCAGCAGTCATTGGGGGGAAATGCTTTGGGTCGGGCCTGAGCTGTTGCAGCGCTGGTCTGGGGCGAGGCCCCGAAGCAAGGCGGTGGCTATACCGGAAAACCGCCCCTCGACCTACCCCCAGAGTCGCTTCCTGTTGCCGCACTGCAACAAAGCAGGAACAAACGACCCCGAGGCCGTCTGATCAGAATTTCTGGAACGAGACTTCCAGCCCGCCATTGTCCGCCTGCATCGGCAGCGCCTGCTCGAACACGCGCGGCTGCGAGAAATCCATCTCCAGCTGCCGGTGGGAATGCCCTCCCCCTTCCCTGCTGGTCTCGACATTGATCCTGTAGCGGCCCGGCGGCACGGGGCGCCCATCATCATCCACCCCATCCCAGTAGACCTTGTAGGTCCCCGACCCACGCGTCGACAGCGAGCGCGCAAACAGAGTGTCCAGCTTCGCGCGGTTCAGCCGCCACCAGACATGATTGCCCTCGTGCCACTCCTTGTAACGCCCCACCATGAACAGCGTGCGCACCGGCTTGTTGTCCATGTCGCTCACCCAGATCGCAACATAGGGCGAGCGAAACGCAATCTCGCGACGCATGTTCTTCGGCGGCGCGGTGAAGGTGACGTTGGCATACCACCCGTCCTTCCACAGCGTCGGCGCACTGGCCCCCTGAACCTTCTGCGGCGCATACTCGATCCATTGCGGCGACGCCTCGCCACGCTGCTGTCCCAGCCACGTCACACCGCCCGGCAGCGTCACGCGCGCTGACATTCCCTTCACCCGCGCCATGCACGCCGCAGCCTCCGAGGGCGACAGCACCAGCATCGCCGTCGCCAGCGCATCAGCCGCCATCGCGCTCGGCCCCACGGCCGTTGCAGACCGCCAGTGCGGCACGGGCCAGCCCGCGCGCGGATCAAGTGTCGCACTGATCATGTCAGCGCCAACCTTTCGGTCGCGCGGACCACAGCCCGAGGTCGCAACAGCACCCTCCGACATCGCAAACGCACCGCACGCAGGCGCATTGTCGAAAGGCGACAGCGGTTGCGGCAATTCAATCCGCCAGTCGCCCTCGCCCGCGCACCGCACATCCCCACCGATATCCACCATCGCGCGCAACACGCCCGGTACAGCCATGGCTGCTTCCAGAGCGCGATCCACAATGTAGCCCTTGGCAATCCCGTCGAAATCGAAACGCACAATCTCAGGCCGCGTGATCGTCCGCGTCCCGGCATCCAGCGCCATCTCCGCCGCGCCAATCTCATCCGCCAGCGTCTGCATCACCGCCCGATCAAGCAGGCGATCGCCAACGCCGCGCCATTGTTCCAGCAACACGCCAAGCCGGCCGCTATAGGCGCCCTCGCTCAAGACGCGCCAATGCTCCGCCGCAACCACCAGGTCGAAAAGATCGCCTGACACCTGCATCACGCGCGAAGCATTCAGCCGCGAAAGCTCGCTGTCCGGCTCGCGCCAGTTGAACACCCGGTCCAGCCGGTCGATCTCGACCCGCGCCGCACATGCCGCCCGATAGGCAACGTCCTGCGAGCCAGCATCGACGACCACATTCAGCCGCGTGCCCAGCACGCACGG
This sequence comes from Hyphomonadaceae bacterium, assembly GCA_040398465.1. GTDB lineage: Bacteria > Pseudomonadota > Alphaproteobacteria > Caulobacterales > Hyphomonadaceae > UBA7672. The sequence continues at coordinate 10,681 of JBBAUA010000049.1, forward strand.
ATCGTGAAACACGTAACCGCCGCCAGCCTGCAGCGCCGCAGCCGCCTGCGCCTCAGCCAGTTCAACATTGGGAATGTCAGAGACCGGCAGCATGGCGTCGCTACAGGTTCGCGCCGTCGAACGCCTGGATCTCGAGCTGGTCGAGATCGATGTCCGGCACGCAGCGCAGGTTCACCGCCACCATGCGATTGCCATCCGGCGCCACGCCCGACCCATGTGTCGAGATCCCGCAATTGGCGCAGAAGTAATGGCTGATGGTCTGCTTGCCGAACAGGTATGTCGAAACGTCCCTTTGCGGTGTCGTCAGACGAAAGTTTTCCGGCGTCGTGAAGGCGAGCATGTTGCCCGACCTGCGGCAGTAGGAGCAGTTGCACACCAGCGCGCCGCCGAACGTGCCCGTCACCTCGAACGCGACCTGCCCGCAATGGCAAGACCCGGCATGTGTGGACATCGCGCACTCCTGTTCAGTCCTGCCCTTGTGCCTCCAAGGCATCCAGGCGGAAAGCCTCAATCACGTCGCCGCGCAACTCACCTCGAACCTGAGCAGCGTGTAATCCTTCCGCGCATAGGTCTCACGCACGCCAGATACGTTCAGGATCCCGCAAGTCGCGCCATCGCGCGTCCACGTCTCGCCGGTCTGCGTCGTCTCAACCTTGCGCCAGCCGAGCGTTTCAAGAGCCGCAACATACCGCGTCATCGGATCATCCAGCGGCGCAAGCACGCAGTCCGCATTCGGCGTCGTGTCCTCCAGCCCGTCATCCGCACACAACTTCCAGCGATCGCCCGCCGCAACGGGAAGATCGAGCTTGCCCGGCAGGATCGGCGTGTCAGGCGCGGCGCATGCAGCGAGCAACAAACTCAAGATCGCAAGTGTCCGCCTCATCGTTCAAGGCCCGGCGAAGCAGACGCCGAGCGCGGCCGCAACCGCTGCAAGCTTAGTGTCTTTGGTCCATATCGTGACCGGCTTACCCAGCATTGCGGAGGCAAGCAGGTGCGCATCCGAGTAACCGATCCCGCGCGAGAAGATGCGACGCGACTCAATGAAGACCATCACCTCTGCATCCGTCGCCAGCGGCGCTCGCGGAAGATTACCAAGATCCAACAGGGTTTTTGTGCGATCCCGAAGCGACCCCAACGCAAGCTCGCCTAGCACATGGTCGTGCATGACGATCGACCTTGCGTCGAGCATCTCGTCAAGACCGTCAAGCGTACCTCGAAAATGGTCGATCCACACGGATGAGTCTGCGAGGACCATGGCCGATGCCTACACGCCTGGTCGACGCCGGGGAGCAGCCTCCGCCTTGGGATCATATCCTTTCAATCGCGCCAGCCGCCTCGCGCTCTCACGCTCAATAAGCGCCTTGAGCGCCTCGCGCACCAGAGCGGGTCGCTCTTCGATCCCGGTCAGTTGCTCTGCCCGTTCCAGCAGGTCGTCATCAAGCGTGATCGTCGTGCGCATCCGCATGCTTCCTTGGATGGACATCAAGATACGCATCCTTTGATGCAAATTCAAGTGTCGCTAAATGTCCATCCCCAGATGCGCCGCCACCGAGAAGATGTCCTTGTCGCCACGCCCGCACATGTTCATCACGATCAGCCCGTCCTTGCCGAGCTCCTTCGCGATGTCGCCCACGCGCGCCAGCGCATGCGCAGGCTCAAGCGCCGGGATGATGCCTTCGAGCCGCGTGCACAGCTGGAACGCCTCAAGCGCCTCCTTGTCGGTGCAGGTCCGATACGTCGCGCGCCCCGTCTCATGCAGGAAGGCGTGCTCCGGCCCGATCCCCGGATAATCAAGCCCCGCCGAGATCGAGTGCGCGTCGGTGATCTGCCCGTCTTCATTCTGCAGCAGGTAGGTGCGGTTGCCATGCAGGATGCCCGGCATGCCGCCCGAGAGCGAGGCCGCATGCATCGGCGTATCCACGCCATGCCCGCCCGCCTCAACGCCGATCATCTTGACGCTCTCATCTTCGAGGAAGGGATGGAACAGCCCGATCGCGTTCGAGCCGCCGCCGATCGCCGCCACCAGCACGTCCGGCAGACGTCCTTCCAGCTTCAGGATTTGCTCCCGCGCCTCGCGCCCGATCACGCTCTGGAAGTCGCGCACCAGCATCGGATAGGGATGCGGCCCCGCCGCCGTGCCGATGACGTAGAACGTGTTCGACACATTCGTCACCCAGTCACGCAGCGCCTCGTTCATCGCATCCTTCAGCGTGCCCGTGCCCGACGACACCGGCACGATCTCCGCGCCGAGCAGGCGCATGCGGAACACGTTGGGCTTCTGCCGCTCCACATCCGTCTCGCCCATGAACACCACGCACGGCAGGCCGAAGCGCGCGCATATTGTTGCAGTGGCGACGCCATGCTGCCCCGCCCCCGTCTCCGCGATGATCCGCGTCTTGCCCATGCGCCGCGCCAGCAACACCTGCCCGATGCAGTTGTTGATCTTGTGCGCGCCCGTGTGGTTCAACTCGTCGCGCTTGAGATAGATTTTCGCCCCGCCGAAATGCTTTGTGAGCCGCTCGGCGTAGTACATCGGGCTAGGCCGCCCGACATAATGCTCCAGCA
>JBBAUA010000049.1:13345-18664 GCA_040398465.1 Hyphomonadaceae bacterium
GTGAGCCGCTCGGCGTAGTACATCGGGCTAGGCCGCCCGACATAATGCTCCAGCAGCCAGTCGAACTCCGCCTGGAAGCTCGGATCAGCCTTGGCCCGCGCATACTCCTGCTCGAGATCGAGCACGAGCGGCATCAGCGTCTCGGCCACATACCGACCGCCAAACTCACCGAACCGCCCATTGGCGTCGGGCCATTGCGACCAGGAATTGGGAGGCGTCTTCGCGGGGTTTGTCATGGCGGTCCCATAGACCGTCCGGAAGCCTGATCCAAGAGGCCCTTCCCCTACGTCTGTCTTTCCCTCCTGTAGCCGGGGAGTACGCTCATGCAGGAACAACCGGCCATAAGAGGGCCCAGACCAGGGGGACGGACGCCATGTACGAGGTGAAGCTCACGGAATCTTATTTCCCGGCACAAGGGGGCCCCGAGCGCGCCCCCATCACGATTGGCGACATGCTACGGGCGTCCGCCGCCCGCACGCCCAATCAAGCCGCGTTGAAAGAGCTTGGCTATGACGGCGCCATCCTGCGCACCTGGACCTACGCCCAGCTGCTCGCAGACGCCGAACACCTGGCCCGCGCCCTCGCCTCCCGCCATGCCGAGGGCGCGCGGATCGCCGCCTACGCAAACAATCTTCCCGAATGGGTCCTGCTGGAGCTGGCCAGCGCCCTTGCCGGCCTCACGCTGGTTACGGTTAACCCCGCCTACCAGAAGCGCGAACTGAAATACGTTCTCGAGCAGTCGCGCTCCGAGGCGATCTACTATGTCGCCGAATTCCGCGGCAATCCGATGCAGGCCATCGCCGATGCCGTGTGCGACGAGATCCCTGCGATCCGCCACCGCATCCTTCTCACCGACCACGCCACTCTTTACGCTGGCGCCGACAGCGGCAAACTCCGCTCGCCCAAGCCCGATGATCCCGTGCAGATCCAGTACACCTCCGGCACCACCGGCTTCCCGAAAGGCGCACTGCTCCACCACAACGGCCTCGTGCGAAATGGCATCGACACCATGGTGCGCGCCGGCCTCACGCCGGGCGACACGTTCGTGCACCACATGCCGCTGTTCCACACGACGGGCTGCGCCGTGCTGGTTCTCGGCGGCTTGGGTACAGGCGCATGCATGCTTCTGGCGCCGATGTTCGACCCCGCCATGGTGGTCCGCGTCATTGCGCGCGAGAAAGCCGCCTTCATCCTCGGCGTGCCGACCATGCTGGTCGCCCTCATCGAGACGGTCGAAAAGTCCGGCGCCGATGTCTCCTCCGTTCGCCGCATCATGTCGGGCGGGGCGATGGTCCCGCCAGAGCTTTGCCGCAAGGCGCGCGTCGTTTTCGGCGCCCCTATCCAGATCGTCTACGGCCAGACAGAAACCTCCCCCGTCCTCACCCAGACCTGGCATGAGGACTCCGAGGAAGACCTGACCCAGACCATCGGCCAGCCCGCGCCCAACACCGAAATCTCGATCCGCAACCCGGCGACAAACGCTGTCGTCCCCGTGGGCGATCAGGGCGAAATCTGCGCGCGCGGCTATCAGGTGATGCTCGGCTACAACGACAATCCCGAGGCGACCGCGAAAACCATCGACGCGGAAGGCTGGCTCCACACCGGCGATCTCGGCCGCATGGATGCCCGTGGCTACGTGAAGATAACAGGCCGCGTGAAGGAGATGATCATCCGCGGCGGCGAGAACCTCTTCCCGGCCGAGATCGAGAACACCCTGCTCGAACACCCCGCCATCGCAGAGATCGCCATTATCGGCGTGCCCGACGAGAAATGGGGCGAACAGGTCGCCTGCTTCATGCGCTGCGCCGGCGGTGACAAGCCGACCCCCGCAGAACTCAAGGCCTTCATCCGCGAGCGGCTCGCCGCGCAGAAGACCCCCGCCTACTGGATCTGGGTCGAGGCCTGGCCGCTGACCGGCTCGGGCAAGATCCAGAAATTCAAGCTCGCCGAAGCCTTCGCAGCAGGCGAGCACATGCCGCTGACAGCCTAGTCTGCGCTAGAACCTTTGCAGCATCATCATCCTGATGTCCTGCTCGGGCGAGAAGTCCTTCCGCAAGAGCTCGAAGCGTGTCGGCCCAGTCTTCTTGAGGCCGTCAGCGCAAACGGTCAGCAATTGCTCGGGTGAATCCTTCTCGATCGTGAGGCGGAAGGTGCCGATCGGCTTGGCCCAATTGGCCCCCGTCGTCAGCACATAGCCCATCGTGCGCTCGCTTATCATCTGGTCATCGCCCGTCGACCGCTTCATCCTGTCCAGCGCCGCGTCGAACGCGTCGTCGATACAGTAGTCGGCCTTGATGGCGGCGCGCTCGCCCTCATCGGCGTAGATATAGGAAGCGCCGACCGACCCGCCGACCACCGGCTTGTAGACATGCTCCACGACAACGTCCTTGCCCGCAGGGAAAGTCTGCATGCGATGGAAGGTCGTCTTCAGCGTCCAGGCCGGGCGGAGATAGCTGATCGCGCCGGTATCGGGATCAAGATCGAGCCAGATCACGCCTTCGTCGCGAAGCTGCCTCGCGAGCGCCAGCGGCATCGTGGCCTGAAGCGCGTCCCACGCCTCGAAATTGGTGACAAGAAATGGCAGGCCAGCGGCCTTCACCCGGTCCGTCACATCGAGCCCGCTGTCGAGCACCGCGCGCATCTCGACGTCGAGCGGAATGTCCTTGCCATCCACGCTGGTGCGGAAATCGACGAAGTTCGGCGAGGACGGGTTCGGCAGGCCGACAGGCGCCTCACCGAACTCCCAGCCAATGTCGGGAAGCGGAAAGGCGACCAGCGTGGTCACATCCGCGCTCGATGGATTGCGGTAGACGTACCTCACCCGTATTTCCGTGGTCGACAGGAACAGGTCTTCCGACACCATGTCGATGACGTCGCTCCGGATCAGGTGAAGCCCGCCCGCACGTAGTTCGGCGGTCGAGTCGTTTGCATGCGCCGCCCCCAGTCCGGCCATGGCGATGACACCCGCCACGACTGCCGCAACTCCGGCTAGCTTCGCACGCATTCCGATTCTCCCGCCCTCTGAACTCTCAAGCCTGCTTCAAGCATTCCGGCGACCGCACGCCAAGTGTCCTGCTCAGCGCCGGCCTGCCTTGCAAATCGCCGTCAGACAGTTCAACTGGCCCGGTTCCCGAAAGCCGGAGGTCTCTATATGCAGTTCGACGAAGTCATGCTCGGCCGCCGCAGCATCCGCGGCTACAAGCCAGATCCCGTGCCGCGGAAGCTGATCGAGGAAGTCCTCACGCTTGCCATGCGCGCGCCGACTTCGATGAACACCCAGCCCTGGCATTTCTACGTCATCACCGGCGAGCCGCTGAACCGCATCCGCGCCGGCAACACAGAGCGCATGGTGGCGGGCGTCCCCCAGTCGCGCGAATTCCGCTCCGGCCCCGCCTTCGCCGGCGTACACCGCGAGCGCCAGATCGGCGTCGCCAAGCAATTGTTCAGCGCGATGGGCATCGCCCGCGACGACAAGGATGCACGGCAGGACTGGGTGTTGCGCGGCTTCCGCCAGTTCGATGCGCCGGTGTGCATCATCATCACCTACGACCGAGACGTCGACGGCAGCGATGACTCCCCCTTCGACTGCGGCGGCGTCGCCAATGCGCTGGTGAACGCCGCGTGGTCGCGCGGCCTCGGCACGGTCATCAACAGCCAGGGCATCATGCAATCGCCCGTGGTGCGCGAACACGCCGGCATCGCCGCCGATCAGGTCATCATGAAGAGCATCGCGCTGGGCTGGCCCGACCACAGCTTCCCGGCCAACGCCGTCGTCTCGGAGCGCAAGCCGATCGAGGAAGCGGCGGTGTTCGTGGGATTCGACGATTGATCGGTCGCACGATCTGCAGTCTGCGCTGTGCGCCGATCTTGAATTTCGCATCACGAGGTGAACTGCTGGGGGATGCCGCCCCAGCAGGATGCCATGAGCCGCCTTGCCTTTTTCGCCTTGTTCGTCACCGCCGCGTGCGTCACGGCTCCGCAGCCGGCCGGTGAGGAGTTTGTCTGGGCCTGTCCCTCCGGCACGTTCACCACCCGCTTCGATCAAAGCTACACGACAGCGCTCGTGTTTACCGATACGGCCGAGTATCGCCTTTTCCCGCGTTCGGCCGCCGCAGGCATGCGGTTCGGTGATGGCGACATCGAGTTCTGGGAAAACCTGCGCGGGGCGCAACTCACGGGCGCTCCGGGCGGCGATCTGTTGGATTGCGAACTCGAGGAGGAGTAGTCGCTCTACCCTCCACTGCCGCCGCCCTTAGCGGCGTCTAGCCGGGCGGTTGCTGCTGCCGGCGTCACCTTTTTGCCGACTTCCTCAGCCTGCCGAATTGCTTCGCCCATCCGCCCCCCGCGCGAGACGCCACACTGGCAATACAACGCGCGTGAGGACAGCCCTGTGGAGGCCAACGCGCCGCGAGGGAAGCGAGGAGCCCCACCTGCCCTGGGGAACTAACGTGTGACCAGCACATTACGGGCGAGACGTTCGCGCATCGCGAACCCACGCGCGCAGGAGTGACCCAACATGGGCAACATCATCTATCTCGTCGGCCTCGTCGTCATTGTCCTGGCGATCCTCTCCTTCATCGGACTCGGCTGAGCACATGTCAGAAATCATCACCCGGGAAACCCGGGTCGACTGGGCCGCGATCATCGCCGGCGCCGTCGTCGCAACCGCCATTGGCGTCATCCTCACCACATTCGGGCTTGGCCTCGGCCTCGCCGTCAACTCACCCTATGAGGGTGAAGGCTCCTCGCCTGCGCTCTTCGCCATCGGCGCAGGCCTCTGGCTGCTTCTCACACAGGTCGCCGCCTTCTGGGTCGGCGGCTATATCTGCGCCCGCCTCCGCCCACGCCAGCCTGAACTCTCCGAACACGAAGTCGACGTTCGCGACGGCCTGCACGGCATTATCGTCTGGGGCGTCGGCGTCCTCGCAGCCGGGCTGATCTCGACCGCCGTCATCGGCGGCGCCACGGCCACAACCGAGGCAGCAGGCGGCGGCAGCCTCATTGAAAGCGTCGCCACCGCAACCGACGCAGAACTCGATCAGGCCGCAAGCCGTGAGCGCATGGACAATCCGGATGCGGCCAATGAGTCCTTCACCGAGCGTCGCGCCGAAGTCGCCCGCAAGCTCGCCGTTCTGTCGACCTTCGTCACCGCAGCCTCGCTGCTGGTCGGCGCCGTCGCGGCCTTCTTCGCAGCCGGTAAGGGCGGCGACCATCGCGACAAGGGCGCCAATGTGCGGTTCTTCAATCTCCGCCGTCCCGTTCGCGGCGCTGTCGTCACCCCCAAGTCGCCGATCGCCTGATCACGACCCTGATCACGAC
>JBBAUA010000049.1:18764-23819 GCA_040398465.1 Hyphomonadaceae bacterium
ATGAAAAGGGCGCCGGTGACGGCGCCCTTTTTGTCGTGATGGAGCGACAACCTGGAAAGGTGATGGCCTGCCGCCGGCGAGCGCCAGCGGCAGACATCACCCAGCCGGGCTACTCTTCTTTTTCTTCTTCCTCGTCTTCGTCTTCCTCGTCGCCTTCTTCCTCATCTTCGTCTTCGTCGCCTTCCTCGTCTTCGTCCTCGTCTTCGTCGCCGTCTTCTTCTTCCTCGTCCTCGTCTTCATCTCCGGACGCCGCGAACAACGGATCGGCATGGAGCATGGCGAGGATCAAGGCGGGATCGAACGGCGTCGGCATGATTTCAGAATTCAGGGACACGAGACTTCCTCTTTTCGGCTTGGAGATTCGGTGACAACGCAAAGTGTAGCGGACACTAGCCACATTAGTTAGCTCGCTTATGACAGGAAGGAAGGATCGCACCCACCTGCTCGAACTCAACCAACATGCCCGCGATCAGGGCGCCGACATTTCCGATGCATCCGGACCTGATCGCGTGCGCCGCATCCGCGACGCCGGGGAGGCCGCCCTCTCCAACGCCGTCATCATTCCCGCCAGCAATCGAGCGGATGCGGCAGTGGCGCCGGCATGGGGGTCGCAGGCCGCGCCGACGACGCCTAGTCCTCGGCCGGCTTCGCAGCCGCGATGAACGCCCGCACCTTCGCGGCATCCTTCACGCCCGGACTCGCCTCGACGCCCGACGATACGTCCACCGCAGGCGCACCCGACTTCGCAATCGCCTCGGCGACATTCTCCGGCGTGAGCCCGCCCGACAGCGTCCAGTCCTCGTGATCGTGAATCCGGAACCCCTTGAGGATCGACCAGTCGAACGTCCGGCCATGCCCGCCCTCGCGATCGGCGCCGGCCGGCGGCTTTGCGTCGAACAGGAAGGCGTCCGCCGCATCGAACGCCTCGGAATCTTCCAGATCCCGCTTCGATGAGACGCCCATCGCCTTGATCACCGGCACGAGCGGGTGCTTGCGCGCGAAGCCAGCCACCCGGCCCGGGCTCTCCTTGCCATGCAGCTGCACCGCGCCGATCTCCGGCGTCTCCTCGACCAGCCGGTCGAGCCACGGGATCGCTGTGGTCGCCACCACCCAGGGCTCGACGCCGAGTTCGGCCGCGCGCCGGATCAGCGCCTGCGCCTGCTCGAAATCGACGAAGCGCGGGCTCGTCTCCACGATGACGAATCCCACCGTGTCGGCCCCGGCCTCCACGGCCATTTCGAGGTCTGATTCGCTGGTGATTCCGCAGATCTTGACGCTGGCCATGTGCCGACGCTCCGCCAAGCCGCCCGGATTTCTCTTGGAAAATCAGGGCCCTGAAATGCAGAAAGGGCAGCGCGCTGGCTGCCCCTTCCGTACGCTACGAACTCTACTCAAGGCCGTCCGGATATATCAAGCCCGCTTTGCAAGCAAGTCCCGGATCTCGGCGAGGAGCTTGACGTCGGCCGGCGTTTCCGGCGGCGGCGCAGGCGCCGCCTCCTGCTTGCGCTTCAGCTGGTTCATCCCCTTGATGAGAATGAACAGCGCGAACGCCACGATCACGAAGTTGATGATCAGGTTGATGAACAGGCCATAGCGGATTTCGACCGCGGGGATCGCCGCTCCGTCAGCCGCCGTTGCCGCAGGCTTCAGCACATAGGACAGGTCCTTGAAGTCCATGCCGCCGGTCACATAGCCGATGATCGGCATGATGACGTCGTTGACCAGCGAGTTGACGATGGCCCCGAAGGCCGCGCCGATGATGATACCGACGGCAAGGTCGACGACATTGCCCCGCATCGCGAATTCGCGGAATTCCTTGAACACGATCTCTCCCCTTTTCCTCAGTCGATGGCGTCAGCGCTGGCCTGCGCCCGTTTCAATGTCGCAACAGCCCTGCGGCGTCCAGCCGGAATCCGGCAGAGCACCTATTCCCCCATTTTGGGTCGAACGCCGCCTAGTCGCGGTCTTCCGGATCATGGCCGTTGTTGAGCCGGGAGCGCAGCTCCTTGCCCGCCTTGAAGAAGGGCACATGCTTCGACTCGACCGACACCGAATTCCCGGTGCGCGGATTGCGCCCCGTCCGCGCCTCCCGCTTGCGCACCGAGAACGCGCCGAACCCGCGCAATTCCACGCGGTCCCCGCGCTCGAGCGCACTTGCGACCTCGTCGAAGATGACGTCGACGATCCTCTCGACCTCACGCACTTTGAGCGTGGGGTTCTCTTCAGCCAGCCGGGCGATGAGTTCTGAACGCAGCATCCGATCAAATTCGCGCTAAGCGCCGAGGAAGGCAAGAGTTTTTCGCGAGAAGGTTTCCGGAGCGGTATCGCAGTGCGGTATCAGTGTGTGCCGGGATGGGACGGCGCCCCTCCCCTGAAAGCAGAACGCCCTCCCGGCAAAGCCGGAAGGGCGTCCCACAACTCACATCAGACCAACGAGGCTATTCCTCGTCCTTCTTCGCGCCCTTGAGGGCAGCGCCCAGGATGTCGCCCAGCGAGGCGCCCGAGTCGGCCGAGCCGTACTGTTCCACGGCTTCCTTCTCGTCCTTGATCTCCATCGCCTTGATCGACAGCGAAACCTTGCGGCCCGCCTTGTCGAACGCGGTGACGAGAGCGTCGACCTTGTCGCCCACAGCGAAACGCTCCGGACGCTGGTCGCCGCGATCGCGTGCGAGGTCAGCCTTGCGGATGAAGGCCTTCATCGCGCCGTCGGCGATCGAGACCTCGATGCCGCCCGTGGTGATCTCGACGACAGTCGTGGTGACGATCGAGTTCTTGCGCAGGTCGATCGTTTCGGTCGGGTCCTGGCTCAGCTGCTTGATGCCAAGCGAGATACGCTCCTTCTCGATGTCGATGTCGAGAACGCGCGCCGAGACGGTGTCGCCCTTGTTGTACTTCTTGACGGCTTCTTCGCCAGCGAGGTTCCAGTCGATGTCGTTGATGTGGACCATGCCGTCGAGATCCGGGCCGAGGCCGACAAAGAGGCCAAACTCGGTGATGCCGCGGACTTCGCCTTCGATGTTCGTGCCGATCGGGTGTTCAGCCTGGAAGGCCTCCCACGGATTGTGCATGACCTGCTTGAGGCCCAGCGAGATGCGGCGCTTGTCGGCGTCCACGTCCAGCACCATCACGTCCACTTCCTGCGAAGAGGAGATGATCTTGCCGGGGTGAACGTTCTTCTTGGTCCAGCTCATTTCGGAGACGTGAATCAGGCCTTCGACGCCATCTTCCAGTTCAACGAACGCGCCGTAGTCGGTGATGTTGGTCACGCGACCCGACAGCTTCGCGCCGACCGGGTATTTGGCGGCGACGCCATCCCACGGATCGGTCATCAGCTGCTTCATGCCGAGCGAGATACGTTGCGTGTCCGGGTTGATCTTGATGATCTGGACGTCGACTTCCTGGCCGACTTCCACAACCTGCGACGGGTGCGAGACGCGCTTCCAGCTCATGTCGGTGACGTGCAGCAGGCCATCGATGCCGCCGAGGTCCACGAACGCGCCGTAGTCGGTGATGTTCTTGACGACGCCCTTGCGACGCTCGCCCTCGGCCATGTTGCCGACGATCTCTGCGCGCTGTTCCGCACGGGACTCTTCCAGAACCGCACGACGCGACACGACGATGTTGCCGCGCGGACGGTCCATCTTGAGAATGGCGAACGGCTGCATCATGCCCATCAGCGGGCCGACATCGCGGATCGGACGGATGTCCACTTGTGATCCCGGCAGGAAGGCGTTGACGCCGCCAAGATCGACGGTGAAGCCGCCCTTGACGCGGCCGACGATGGCGCCTTTGACGGTCTCTTTTTTCTCATGCACGCGCTCGAGGCGTGTCCAGGCTTCCTCGCGCTTGGCCTTGTCGCGCGACAGAACCGCGTCTCCGAGCGCGTTCTCGATGCGCTCAAGGTAGACTTCGACGATGGCGCCGACGGTCGGCTGCGTTTCGTCAGCGGCAAACTCGCGAAGCGGAATGCGGCCTTCGGTCTTGAGGCCGACGTCGACGGTGATGAAATCCCCTCCGACGCTGGTGACCGTGGCGGGAACAACCCGGCCCTCGATCATGGCGGAGCCGGCAAAGCTCTCTTCAAAGAGGGCGGCAAAGTCATCGGTGGAAGGGTTCATCTGGGTAGCGGGCAAGCAAAAGTCTCCGAAAGAAGTCATGAAGGCCAACCGGATGTCCGGCGGACTCGCCGCACCATGCGGCGTGAATACGGATTTTCGCCGGGTCAGCTGGGGATTTCGCGGGCCTGGACCGGCAGGGCCGGCATGGCTTGCGAGAGCTGTCCACAAGGCGGGAGCGGCTCTCTAGGCGCTGGGAGCCCCGAGAGTCAAGCAGAAGCCGACCTCAGACCCGGCAGACGACCCCGGCTTGGGTCAGCATCGCGACAGGCTGGTCCAGGGCCACGGGCGCCTCCTGCCGCTGATAAGTCGCCGTGAGCGGCCCCGCATGTCGGATCACCGTCCGCGCCTTTACGTCGGCGACCCAGTATTCCGCCAGACCCGCAGCCGCATACTCCTCGCGCTTCTCACCCATGTCGTCGGCGAGCGTCGAATCTCCAACTTCCACGATCAGCTTGACGGCACTTCCCGGAATCGTTCCCGACTTGTTTGGCATCAAGTCGCCATCGAAAACGACGATGTCCGGCATCGGCTCAAAGCCATCGCCAAAAGATACCGTTGCCTCGGTGAGGATTTCCCAGGCCAGACCGGCGTCCTGTATCGCTTTTTCGAGGGCGTACTGAATGTCCTGCTTCGTGCGGGCGTGCGGGTAATGCTGCGGGCTCATCTTCAGGATCATCCCCCGGCGCAACTCAACCCTGAAGCCGGCGAATGCACCCTTCTCAGCCATCCGATAAAACTCGGCGCTGGTGAAAGGCGGATGCGTTTTGGCGAGCGCGTTCATAAGAGGAACATAGCCTACCCGGGACGGCATCGCAAAACCGCCACCCCTCCTCTGGTATTCGGATCGCAGGGGCCTTGCTTCAAGCCCCCGGCCATCGCCTCCAAGACCCGTCCTCCGCGCTCCCCAGCCAGAAGGACTGACGCCATGATCGCCCAA
>JBBAUA010000049.1:23919-25382 GCA_040398465.1 Hyphomonadaceae bacterium
GCGATCCCCTGCGCGTCACCGCGGAGGTCATCGGCTGGCTGGGTCATCCGCCCGAGCAGCTCAAGGCAATGCAGGACAGCGTCGCGGACCTTGCCCGCCCGCGGCACCGAGGCGATCGAGGACTAAACCTCCGCCACAGCCGACGCGCGCCGCGCCGCCGCCTTCGCGCGTCCACGCGCAACCGGCGCAACGATCCGCACCTTGCGCCCGATCGCGACCGACACGGTGTCCGGCTTTCCCTCGCGTCCGTTCTGGAACGTCACCCGGGCTGCATCGAAGTGCACGTCTTTCCCCTTCCCCAGCCGCCCGCCGAGGCCAAGCGCTACCAGCTCGTCCATCGTCGCCGCGTTGAACTTCCAGCTATACTCCTTGCCACCGGCGCTGAACCGGAAGAGCACGCTCGAATCCTCGCTCGAATCGATTCCGCGAAGGTCGAGCTGCGTTGTCCGATCCATATGTCCCACCGTGGCCAGGTCCCAAAAAGGCGCTTACGTGAAAAGCGGGTAACCCTTAAGTCAGATGCGCAGCGAACTCATCGGGTTCAATCACGTCCAACTGTGCGCCATCGCGACCTGTGGTCGTGGCGCCACGACTGCCGTCTGCGCTACCAGTGCAGGCGCACAACCTCAGTACACGGGACAGTCAGAATGAAGAGCATCCTCGTCACAGGCGCCTCCACCGGCATCGGATGGGGCTGCGTGAAAGTGCTCACAGGCAAAGGCTTCCACGTCTTCGGCAGCGTGCGGAAGCAAGCCGACGCTGACCGCCTCTCCGCCGAATTCGGCGACAAGGTCACGCCGCTCCTGTTCGACGTGACGGACGCATCAGCTGTTGCATCCGCATCAATCGCCGTTCGCAAAAAGCTCGCCGGTCAGACGCTCTTCGGCCTCGTGAACAATGCCGGCATCGCCAACCCCGGCCCCCTCCTCCACATCGACATCGACTTCTTCCGCAAGCAGCTCGAAGTGAACGTCACCGGCCAGCTCATCGTCACCCAGGCCTTCGCCCCGCTCCTCGGCGCATCCCCCGAAACGCGCTCGAACGCACCTGGCCGCATCGCCATGATGAGCTCCGTCGGCGGCAAGGTCGGCATGCCCTTCGTCGGCCCCTACAACACCAGCAAGTTCGCGCTCGAAGGCCTGTCGGAATCGCTCCGCCGCGAACTGATGCTCTACGGCGTCGACGTCATCGTCATCGCCCCCGGCGCCATCGCCACCCCGATCTGGGACAAGGCCGACGCCATGGACATCTCCGCCTACGAGAAGACGCCCTACGGTCCCTCGGTATCGAAGGTGAAAAGCTACATGACAGAGATGGGCCGCAAGGGCCTCGCGCCCGAGAAGATCGGCGACGTCGTCCACACCGCCCTCACCACCGCGAAGCCGAAGACCCGCTACGTCGTCACCCCCGACCCGCTGCAGAACTGGCTCAGCAACAACATGCCCAAGCGCATGGTCGACCAG
>JBBAUA010000050.1:0-25073 GCA_040398465.1 Hyphomonadaceae bacterium
GGAGAAATCCGCCGCCCTTTTTCTGTCCGGGTGGCGCGACCGGGAGCCCGGACCCTCGAGGCTCTAAGTGCACGCTTCGCGCTCGCCACCACTGAGGAGCCGCCGAAGGCTGCGTCTCGAATGCGAACCAGCAGGGCGAGGGGGGGGAACTCGCCGCGCAAAACAAAAGCGCCGCCGTCTTTCGACAGCGGCGCTCCATTCATTTGCCCGCAGGCCTCACCCCTCGTCGCGGTCGCCGGCCTCGCGGATGTCCTTGCCTGAACGATCAGCGGCGCGGCCGCCTTCGAGAATGCCGAGAAGGCCGTGATTTCCTTCATGGCAGGCGTATTCGTAGACCTGGTCGTTGACGCGGTTCAGACCGACCTCGCCCTTCCAGACCTGGCTGTAGAGCGCCGGATCGTGAACCTCGAACTCGTACAGCACCTGGGTGTCGGAATAGCGTGTGAAGCGCTCGATGATCTTGCCGGCGGGCGTCACCTGCGCCTGGCCGCCGCCTTCCGGATTGATGTTGATGGTCTCGACCACCAGCGTGTCGCCTTCCCACCAGCCAATCGAGTCGCCGAGATACTTGTTCAGCGCCGCCGGCTTGTGCTCGGCGTTGAGCGGGATCACGCGCGCGTCGTGGTTCATCTCGACGACGATCACCACATGGTCCGGGCTCTGGATGATCTGGTAATTGTTGTTGTAGAGCACGTTCATCATCGGCGGGCCGCCCGAGCCGCCGAAGCCGACGATGCAGCGCTCGCCCGCGCCGCGCTCTTCCGGATTGTCATAGCCCGATCCGCGCCCGCGCGAGCCGCGGATCGACGTCAGCAGCTTGCGGCCCTCGTCGGAGAACGGCACCTGCCCGCTCGGCGGATCGACGATCCACGAGGTGCGCCATGTGCCTTTCACATTGGCGTAGCTCGTGCCCGGATCGATCCAGAACGCGTTGTAGCCGCGCCCCGCCGCGAGATCCTTGCCGTCGAGCAGGCCATCCTCGGTCTTCTGGTTGTCGTCGGTCTGCTGGCGGATGTTGGAGGGATTGGCGGCGCGCGCCTTGGCTTCTTCCTCGTCGGTCATCACCAGCGCCTTCATCGTGGCTGGCCGCGTGAGGCGCGTGTTGGAGGCGTTCGACCAGACGCCCTGCAGGTCGGGTTGGCCGAAGGACAGGCGCGGCGCGACATATCCGGCGGCCATCCGGTCGCCTTCCTTCGCGGGCTTCTGGTTCGGGACAAACACGCGGCCGTTGGTGTCCTGCGCCGCGGCGACGCCCGGCGCGGCGAGCATTGCGGCGGCAATCACCGCCAGCGAGATGTGGCGCAACTTGATCATCTGGTCCTCCCGGGGCCGCCGGCTTCGCCGGTCGTGCTGTTGTATCGCGGGAAGATGCCGAATTCGGTTGTTGGGGACAAGCATCCCGCGTCTTTTGGCACAATCAACTCGCGCCGAAGTGAGGCCAGCCCGGCCCATCTCTGGGGAACGCCGGGCGAGCGATGCGCCAAAACGAAAACGCCGCTGTGATTCCACAGCGGCGCTTCCGAACCAAACGGCGTCGCGGCTACTCCTCGCGGTCGCCGTCTTCGCTGATATTGCGGCCTTCCTTGTCGGCCACGCGGCCGCCTTCAAGAATGCCGAGAAGGCCGTGATTGCCTTCATGGCAGGCGTATTCGTACATCGCATCAGTGGCGTTGAGCGACATCTGGCCCTTCCACGTCTGCGTGTAGGTCGCCGGATCCTCGACCTCGAATTCGTAGAACACCTGCTTGTCGTTGTAGCGCGAGAAGCGCTCGGTGATCTTGCCGGTCGGCGAAATCTGGATGCCCGAGCCGCCGCGCGTCATGTTGATCGTCTCGACCACCAGCGTGTCGCCATCCCACCAGCCGATCGAGTCGCCCATCCACGGCGCGAGCTCCTTGGGGCGGTGCTTTGCGTTCAGCGGGATGATGCGCGCGTCATGGATCATCTCGGATTCGATCACGACATGATCGGGAGACTGAATGATCCGCAGGTTGTTGTTGTAGAGATAATTCCCGATCGGCGGGCCAGACGTGCCAAGGATGATGCAGCGCTCGTTGAGGTTGCGCTCTTCGGGATGGTCATAACCATTGCCAAGCCGCGGACCGTATCCACCGCCGCTCACGCCCGGCTTGGTCGGCACCTGTCCGTTGGCGGGCTCGACGATCCAGGAGGTGCGCCAGGTGCCCTTCACATTGGCGTAGTTGCTGCCCGGATCGATCCAGAACGCATTGTAGCCGCGGCCCGAAGCGAGGTCCTTGCCATCGAGCAGGCCATCGGACGCCTTCTGGTTGTCGTCGGTCGCCTGACGGATGTTGGAGGGGTTGCTGGCGCGGGCCTTTTCAGCCTCGTCGGGCGTCATCACCAGATTCTTCATCGCGCCCGGCCGGCGCATCGTGGTGTTGGACGCATTGCTCCAGACACCCTGCAGGTCCGGCTGACCGATTTTCAGACGAGGAACATTGTATCCAGGCTCCACAACCGGTGCAGCGATGGCGGCCCTGTCGGTCTCTTGCCCGACAGCTGCTGGGCTGGTCTGGGCGAAGGCGGCGCCAGACAGCGTCAGGGCCACCGTAATTGCCGCCAGCGAGGCATGGCGCAGATTGATCATCAACTTCACTCCCGGGATCGCCGGCTTGGCCGGTCATGTCTGTAACTTGTCTTACGCGATAAATGCCCAAACCGCGAAGCCCCACAAGCTGCGGGGGTGTCGCGCCGCGGCCTTCTCGCGCTGAAGTGAAGCCGGGTTACCATCCGGTTTTTGGGGCCGGTTTCCGGCTCAGCGCTTTCCGTCGAGCACGGCCTGCACCAGCGCCACGGCCTGGGGCGAATCCCACTCAGCCGGAACTGTCAGGCGAGCGACTTCCTTGCCCGTCTTGTCGTAGATGATGGTGGCCGGCAGCGCGCCCGTCTTGGCTTCCGACTGCAGCACCTGCTCAGCGTCGAAGAAGAAGGGCAGGTCCTGCCCAACCAGCTCGCGGAACTTCGCCAGCGTCGTCTCGCGCGTCACGCCCTGACCGTAGCCATAGGCCACCGGGACAACCGCGACGTCCTTGCCTTCAAAAGCCTTCTGCAGCCGCGCAAGGCTGGGCATTTCGGTCACGCACGGGCCGCACCATTCCGCCCAGATATTGTAGACCAGCACCTTGCCCTCGAACGCCTTGAAGGTGTGCGATGCGCCGGTCTCGTCCGTGAACGCCGTGGTCGGCGCCGACAGGCCCTCCGACGGGCCGAACTCAAGGTCCAGCCGCTCGAACTCGCCCGTCTTGAACGAGGCCAGCTGGCTGTCGCCCGCAGGCGCCGCGGCCTGGTCCGGAACCGAGGCGGGATCCGACGCCGCCGGCGGCTCGGCCGCTGGCTGGCAGGCCGCGGCAAAGAGTGCGAGAAGCGCGGCTGAAACGACGGGTCGCAGGTTCATGACGAAAAATCCCGACAGCAATTCCATGTGGGGCGGCCGGTTCTCGGCCATGCCCGATCAGGTCATGGAGGCGATAAACGCGTCCATCGATGTGGACAAGCGCCTCGCGACACAGGACATCGCTGGATCGAAAGCCCACGCCGCCATGCTGGCGAAGACCGGCGTGATCTCGGCGGCGGACGAATCCGCCATCAGACAAGGCCTCGATCAGGTCCTGGCGGAAATTCGCGAAGGAAAGTTCCAGTTTTCCAAGGCGCTGGAAGACATTCATCTGAATGTGGAATCGCGCCTGAAGGAGATTATCGGCGAGCCCGCCGGCCGCCTGCACACGGCGCGCTCCAGAAATGACCAGGTCGCTGTCGATTTCCGCCTCTGGGTCAAATCCGCGTGTGAGACGCGCCGCGACCAGCTGGCCGTCCTGATGAAGGCGCTGCTGGCCCAGGCCGAAGCTCACGCCGACACCGTCATGCCCGGCTTCACCCACCTGCAGACCGCCCAGCCTGTCACCTTCGGCCACCACCTGATGGCCTATGTGGAAATGTTCGATCGCGACCGGGGCCGCTTCACCGACGCCGTCGTGCGCATGAACGAAAGCCCGCTCGGCGCAGCAGCGCTTGCCGGCACAGGCTTCCCCATCGATCGCCACATGACAGCGAAGGCGCTCGGCTTCGATCGGCCGATGGCAAACTCGCTCGACTGCGTCAGCGCCCGTGACTTCGCGCTCGAAGCGCTCAGCGCCGTCGCGATCTGCGCGCAGCATCTCTCGCGCCTCGCTGAGGAGATCGTGATCTGGTCGTCCGCCCAGTTCGGATTCGTGCGGATGTCGGACGCGTGGTCCACCGGCTCCAGCATCATGCCGCAGAAGCGCAACCCCGACGCCGCCGAACTCGTGCGCGCGAAATCCGGCCGCGCCATTGGCTCGCTCGTCCAGCTCTTCACCATCATGAAGGGCCTGCCGCTCGCCTATTCGAAGGACATGCAAGACGACAAGCAGACCACGTTCGACGCGTTCGACGCGCTCGATCTCAGCCTCCAGGCGATGACCGGCATGATCGCCACGATGACCCCCAACAAGGAGCGCATGCGCGCCAGCGCGTCATCCGGCTTCAGCACCGCAACAGATCTCGCCGACTGGCTCGTCCGCGAACTCAACATCCCCTTCCGCGAAGCCCACCACATCACCGGCGCCGCCGTGAAAGCCGCCGAAACATCGGGCGTCGCATTGCCCGACCTGCCGCTCGCCACGCTGCAGAAGCTGGAACCGCGCATCACCGACAAGGTGTTCGCCGTGCTGACCGTCGATGCGTCGGTCGCCTCTCGCCAGAGCTATGGCGGCACGGCGCCTGCGCGTGTGCGCGAGCAGGTCGCCGTCTGGAAGGGAAAACTTGGTTGATCGCGTGCGCGATCCGGCCCCAGGCGCGTCTGCACCGCATTCGCACCCACAGCGATTTGGTCGCGGCTTTCTTCCGGCTTGACGTACGTCAACGCACGCTCTGAGTCCGCGGCGCCTGTTACGAAGGGCAAGGAGCCCTTCCATGAACGACAGCCCGCTTCACAAGCGCTATCCCAACAGCGCCATCCTGCTGCACTGGCTCGTCCTGTTGCTCGTCGTTGCGGCATACGCCTGCATCCTGCTGCGGACGAACTTCGAACGCGGCAGCGATATCCGCGAAGGCCTCAAGGCCTGGCACTTCATGCTCGGCCTCAGCGTGCTCGCCGCCACCTTCCTGCGCATCGGCCTGCGCGTCCTGGTATGGAAGACCCCGCCGATCACGCCAGAGCCGCCGCGCATGCTTCACCTGCTGTCGATCGCAGCCCACCTCTCCATCTATGCCTGGCTGGTCGCGATGCCGTTTGCCGGATGGACGATCCTCAGCGCCGAAGGCGATCCGATCCCGTTCTGGGGCCTGAACCTGCCGCCGCTCACCAGTCCGGACAAGGCTCTGGCCGACCAGGTCAAGGAACTTCACGAGACGGGCGGAACCGTTGGCTACTTCCTGCTCGGCCTGCACGCAGCCGCAGCCTTGTTCCACCACTACTTCATGAAGGACGACACGCTGCGCAGGATGCTTCCTGGCAAGGGACGCACAGGCGTCTAGCACAGACTCGCCCGCGCATTCTTCTCCAGCGATGCATCAGGCGCCTCGCCCGGTATCTCCAGTTTCAGCTGGTCGCGATTGACCTACCCCGCCGTCGGGAAGGTCGCGCGGTCCATCTTCGCTTCCTGCGTCCAAAGACCTGTGGACGCGATCGTCTTCCTGCAGTGCACACAGGCCTTCTTGATTGCCGGCTGGCTGGTTGCTCCGGATCATGCTTTCGTTACGCCAGATCATGGCGAGCGCGCCCAGTGTCGCCGATAGTGCACACTTCGCTGCGTGAGCTTGCCGATCAGAGGTTGCATTTGACATCGCGGTCAGTCGTTCGGCATCGGCTACGAGCATTGCCAATCGCGTTCCTGCTGTCAGCCGCGGTGCTCGCCTTGATGGCATCACCTGCCGGGCATGCGGCGAATCTGCAGGTTGCCCCGGATGCTCCCGCCTGGATGCATATTGGCGCAGCAATGCTTTTGTGGACCCACATCGCAGGCGGGGCGGCGGGCATTGCAACCGGCGCAATCGCGATCGCCAGCCGCAAGGGCGGCAAGATCCATCGTGCCGTGGGCAAGGCGTTTTTCGGGGTGATGCTTGTCTGTTACGTCGTCGCGACCGCTGTGGCGCCATTCCTCGACGAGGGCCAGCGGACGAACACCATCGCTGGCCTGATGGCGCTGTACCTGCTTCTCTCGGGATGGGCGGCGGCCCAGCGGCCGGAAATCACAGCAGGCGTCTGGCAGGTCGTTGGCCTGATTGCTGCGCTGACCATTGGCGGGGCTGGCGCGCTGTTCATGCAAATGGGCCTGAGCGATCCGACCGGCACGATTGACGGTTCACCGCCGCAGGCCTTCGTGCTCTTCATGGTCGCCGGCCTTTTCGCTGCAGCCGGCGAGATCAATGTCCTGGCGCGACGCAAACTGAGCGGTCCAGCGCGTGTTTCGAGACATCTCTGGCGCATGTGCTTCTCGCTGTTCATTGCGTCCGGCTCGTTCTTCCTCGGCCAGATGCAGTTGCTGCCTGACTGGATGATCAGCTCGCAAGCATATCTCCTGATGGCGCTCTTCCCGGTCCTCGCAATGCTGATCTGGCTCGTGCTGGTGCGCATTCCGCGCCGCCGCAAGCTGGCGCCGCAGTAGAGCGGAATCCGCTCAGTACAGATTATCCCGCGCATCCTGATCCAGCGATGCATCGATGACCTCGCCCGGAATCTCCAGCTTCAGCTGGTCGCGATAGACCTGCCCCGCCGTCGGGAAGGTCGCGCGGTCCACCTGAGCTTGCTGTGTCCACAGACCCGCGCGCTTGATCGCCTTCACGCAGTGCAGGTACGCCTCCTTGACGTCGATCAGCACAACCGACCGTGGCGGCTTCCCGTCAGTCGTGAAGCGCGCCATCAGTTCCGGCTCGGTCGTCACGTGTGCGACGCCGTTCACTCGCAGCGTGTCCTCGAACCCCGGCACGAAGAACAGAAGCCCAACGCCCGGATTGCGTGTGATGTTGCCCAGCGAATCCAGCCGGTTGTTCCCCGGCCTGTCCGGTATCGCCAGCGTGCGCGCATCGATGACGTGCACAAACCCTGGCTCGCCCCCGCGCGGCGACACATCGCAAAGCCCGTTCTCGCCCGCCGTGCCGATGCACAGGAAGGGCGAGAGGGAAATGAAATGCGCAAAGTGCGCGTCGATCTGCGCGATGTCCTTGCCCACTGCCCCGCCGCCGGGCTGCTTGTAAACGGTGCGAAGATCGGCCTCGGTGTTCAGGTCGCTCATGCATGATCCTCCCATGAGCGCAGATCCTATACACGCCTCCTGCCGCCCGCATGTCAGCATCTTGCGCGTCATCCTTCAATTGGAGCAAAGTGGATCGCAAGGAGACCCGCGCTTGCTTGTCGTGTTTCACATGTCGTGTCTGTCCGGCCGCTGGCGCGTTGCCCGCTAGCGATTGCCCGCATGTGGCTCCGCCTCGCGCGGCCCGCCACACCATCCTCAATAACTGACAGGACAGACGCACATGTCATTCCACATTCGCGCCTATGCGCCAGACGACCTCGCCACCCTCCACGCCATCCGCGCCGCCGCCTTCGCGCCCGTGTTCGCGTCTTTCCGCGACATCGTCGGCCCGGAGATCGCCACCCTCGGCCTCGCCACCGCTGAACAGGAGCAGGCCGAGCTTCTCGACGCGATCGCCAAGCCCGACAGC
Organism: Hyphomonadaceae bacterium; assembly: GCA_040398465.1. Lineage (GTDB taxonomy): Bacteria > Pseudomonadota > Alphaproteobacteria > Caulobacterales > Hyphomonadaceae > UBA7672. The sequence continues at coordinate 7,702 of JBBAUA010000050.1, forward strand.
GGCCACGGCATCGCCATCGCCGAGGTCAACAGCGCCATCGCTGGCTTCGTCTCGTGGAAGCCGAGCATCGCGCCCGGCATCGGCGAGATCACCCTCAACGCAGTACATCCGCACCACGGCGGAAAGGGCGTCGGCACGGCGCTCTACGACCACGCCCTCGCCGCGCTGAAGGCCGCCGGCATGCAGCTCGCCACCGTAGGCGCCGGCGGCGATCCAAGTCACGCACCCGCCCGCCGCGCGTATGAGAAAGCAGGCTTCAGCGTGAACTTGCCCTCGATCTACATGTACAGGAGGCTCTGACGCGTTCAGCGCGACCCTGTGGTTTTGTGGCCGTTACGGCGCCGTCATGACGCCCGAACTTGACCCGCTCGCCGCCGCGTCGGATTGTGCTCCCCATGCGTACAATCCTGCTTCTTGCCGTGTCCCTCACCGCCCTCGCTGGTTGCGGCATTCGCGGCGATCTGGTGCGTCCCGTGCCGCTCTGGGGCGACCCGCCGAACGAGGGGCCGAACGATCCCCGCACGCTGAAGGCGGAAGAGGATCGCCGGGCTGCCGCCGACGCAGCTGAAGCAGAGCGCGACCGCGCCGAAGCCGCGGCCGAGCGCGAAGCTCTCGACGCGCAGACGACACCGCCGGCAGCGCCGCAATAGTCCTATTTCCGGGCTGAATCACGCTAGTCTCCCGCCACACCATGGGAGGGAATCATGCCGTTCAGAGCCACCGCCGCCATCGCGCTCGCCGCAACGCTGGCGTCCGCCTGCTCCATGATGGGTGAAACACCCGCGGCCACCGCGCCAGCAGCGAAGCACGCCTACGCAGGCGTCTATGGCGGCAGCTATGTCTGCACCGACGGCGAACACGGCTTCTATCTCGACATCGCGACAGTGATCCCCAAGGACGGCGGCGGGTTCGACGCATCCGGCGTTCTCGGACTGTTTCCAACACTCGCGGGCGCTTCCGGCCCCGTCGGAGGTGTTGCTGGCAGCTTCAACGTCTCCGGCACGATCAGTTCGGACGGAACCGTCGCGATGACAGCCGGCGACTGGCTCAAGCAGCCGACGGGCTACGGCGCCGCCGATCTCGAAGGCAAACTCCGCCAGAAATCCGACGGCAGCTACGCCCTCACCGGCAAACCCGTCGTGCGCGGCAATCCCTCCGCCTGCAGCAACCTGATCGCCACACAGTTCCTGCCTTAGCGTGACAACTCCGGCCGGTTCCGCTACTCGCCTGCGCGAACCACCACCGGATCCCGACGATGCATCACTTCAACTATCGCAATGGCGTCCTGCACTGTGAGGATGTCTCGCTCGAAGCCGTCGCGCGCGAACTGGGCACGCCCGCCTACGTCTATTCCGACGCCACCCTGCGCCGTCACTACCGCGTGCTCGCCGACGCCTTCGCCGGCCGCAACCTGCTCATCGCCTATGCCGTGAAGGCCAACTCCAATCTCGGCGTCATCGCCACGCTGGCCTCGGAGGGTGCGGGCGCGGACGTCGTCTCCGGCGGCGAGATGCTGAAAGCGATGGCCGCCGGCGTGCCCGCCAACCGCATCGTCTTTTCCGGGGTCGGCAAATCTGAAGCCGAGATCCGGCTGGGCCTCGAGCACGGTATCTTCCAGTTCAACGTAGAATCGATGCCGGAACTACACCGCCTCTCCCGCATCGCGCAGGAGATGGGCAAGCGCGCGCCCATCGCCTTCCGCGTCAATCCGCATGTCGAGGCGGGCGGCCACACCCACATCTCCACCGGCACGCCCGAAACCAAGTTCGGCATCGCCTGGCACGAGGCCGACGCCTTCTATGACGAGGCGAGCCGCCTGCCCAACATCGACCCGATCGGCGTCGCCGTGCACATCGGCAGCCAGATCCTGCGCATCGATCCCATGCGCGCTGCGTGGGAGAAGGTCGTCGCCCTCGCTCGCCGCCTGCGCGACCGCGGCTTCGACATCCAGCGGGTCGACTTCGGCGGCGGCCTCGGCGTGCCCTACAAGGACGGCGAAGATCCCGACAGCCCAACCATCTACGCCCGCCAGGCGCGGGAGGTGCTCGGGAACCTCGACGTGCAACTTGTGCTGGAACCCGGCCGCCTGATCGCAGGCAATGCCGGAGTTTTGATCTCGCGGGTCGAGTACATCAAGGAGCGCGACGGGCGCACTTTCGTCATCCTCGACGCGGGCATGAACGACCTGCTGCGCCCGGCCCTCTATGGCGCCCACCATGAGGTCCTGCCCGTCCGCACCCCGGAAATGGGCTCGGAACGGCGCACCGTCGACATTGTGGGGCCCATTTGCGAGAGCACCGACCGTTTCGCCAAGGACCGCCCCATGCCCCCGCTGAAGGAGGGCGATCTGGTGGCGTTCATGACAGCCGGGGCTTACGGCGCCACATTGTCGTCCCAGTATAATTCGAGACCACTGGTTGCGGAGGCGCTGGTTCGGGGCGATGCTTGCGTGGTCGTCCGTCGCCGGCCGACATTCGACGAAATGATCGCCCTTGAACGGGCCCCGGATTGGATAACGAGTGGCTGACGGATTTGGCCTGAGGGAAAAGCTTGACGCCCGCATATCGGTGGCGCGCCGCAAGCTCTTCTGGCCGTCGCTCGTCCGCTCCGCCGTACCCGCCGCCCTCTGGTTCACCGGCTTCGCCGTCTTCTGGCTCACCGGCCTGTACACCGCCATGCCCCCCGAGGCGCAGGCGATGGCCGGCGTCGTCTTCTGGATCGGCCTCCTCACCTTCGCCCTGCTCGGCCTCAAGGTCTGGCGTTCGCCCACCGATGACGAGGCGCGCGATCTGATCGATTCATCGATCGAAGGCCGCCCGCTCAGCGTCTGGACCGACCGCCCTTCCAAGGCCGACACCACTGGCTGGACGCTCTGGCAGGAACACCGCGACCGCATGGCCGCGCTCGCCCTCAGGCAGGGCCGCATCGACGTCACGCCGCACTGGAAGCAGGCGGACCCGTTCTACCTGCGCTTCGGCATGCCCGCCGTCCTTGTCGTGGCCGGTGTCATCGCAGGCGGCGCCGTTATCGACCGGATGAACAAGGGGCTGTTCCCCGATGTCGGCGCCCTGTTCGGCGCACACACGCTGAAGATCGAGGCGTGGATCACGCCGCCCACCTACACAGGCTCCGCCCCCTTCATCCTCACGCCGGGCGAGACCGCGAAGGCCCCCGAAGGCTCCGAGATCACCATACGCATCATCGGCCCTGGCCGTCCGCAGGTCAGCGTCATGCCCACGGATGGCAGCGCCGTCTCGCTGGACCCGCTGCCCGGCATCGACGGCGCCTATGAAGCCCGCGTCATCGTCGGCGAACCGATGCGCGTCGCCGTCAACTTCTGGGGCGAGCGCGGCAGCTTCCCCTTCACCATCGTCGACGATGCCTCGCCCACCGTCTCCTTCGTGGAGCCGCCCAAACTGGGCGAGGGCGACCGGACCGAATTCAAGTACGCGCTGGCCGACGACTACGGCGTCGAAAAGCTCGAGATGATCGCCTACCGCATCGACACGCCGACCGAAGCCGGCATGATCGAAGAGGCGACGCCGGTCGAAACCGTCACGCTGTCTCCAAAGGAAGAGGAAGGCGACTTCAGCCAGGACCTCGTCCGCCATCGCTGGGCCGGGCTCGATGTCATGGTCAAGCTGCGCGCCACCGACGCCGCCGGCCAGGTCGCCGAGAGCGAGCCCGTCGCCTACCGCATCCCGGAGAAGATCTTCCTCCAGCCCAACGCCCGTATGGCGCAGGAAGCGCGCCAGGTCCTGCTGCGCAATTACGAGGAATACTCCACGCCCGAAGGCGCCGACAACTTCACCGCCGTCGAAGGCGCGGGCTACAACGCCATCGCCTCCGCCGCCGCCAACCGCCTCAGCTGGGCGCCGAGGGAGATCAAGCGCTCCGTCATGGTGCTCGATGCGATCACCTGGCGCGCCGAAGATTATTTCGAGGACCCGGTCATCTATCTCGGCCTGCGCAATGCGCGCGGCGTGATCGACAGCGCGGCCAACCGGACAGAGGCCGAAGACGCGGAAGGCCTGTTGTGGGAGATCGCGCTGCAGGCCGAGTTCGGCTCGCTCGCCGACGCCACCGCCGCGCTCGAGGCTGCCCGCCGCGCGCTGGAAGACGCGCTCCGCCGCGGCGCTTCGGAAGAAGAAATCAAGCGCCTGATGGACATGTACGAACAGGCCATCGAAAATTACCTCGCCGCCCAGATGGCCGAGGCGCTGCGCAACGGCAACGTCACTCAGGGCGACCAGATGCAGGGCATGCAGGGCGGCGGCGGCCCGCAGATGGGCGACGACGAACTCACCCGGATGCTGCAGGCCCTGCGCGATCTCGCCGAAACCGGCGCGCGCGATCAGGCCCGCCAGCTGCTCAACGACATGCAGCGCATGCTCGAGCAGATGCAGAACATGCAGATCCAGATGGGTCAGGGCGGACAGGGCGGCCAGCAGCCCGACGGCCCGATGAACCGCGCCATGAACCGCGCGCTGCAGGACACCAATCGCGCGATGAACGATCAGCGCGATCTCAACGACGCCACCGAAGAAGCCCAGCGCGACGGCTCCGGCGCCCAGAAGGGCCAGGAACTCGCCGACCAGCAGCGCCAGCTGCGCGAACGCCTCGAACAGCAGCAACGCTCCGGCGGCGGCCAGCCGCAACAGCCCGGCGGCCAGCAAGGCCAGCAGGGTCAGGGCCAGCAGCAAGGCCAGGGACAGCAGGGCCAAGGTCAGGGTCAGGGTCAACAGCCCGGCGGCCAGCAGCAGGGTCAGGGACAACAAGGTCAAGGCCAGCAGCCCGGCGACGGACAGCAGCAAGGCCAGGGCGGCCCTGGCCAGCAGCCGGGCCAGCAACCCGGGCAAGGCCAGCAGGGCGGCCAACAGGCCGATCGCGGCGGCCCCGGCGGCCAACCCGGCCGTCCCGGCGCGCAGGGCGATGGCCGCTACGCGCAGGAAAACGATCGCTCGCGCCGCCTGCTCGGCAACGCCATCGAAATGCAGAAGCGCGCCGAAGAAGCCCTCCGCCGCGGCGACTTCGCCGCCGCCCGTGAAGCCCAGCAACAGGCCATGTCATCGCTGCAGGACCGCTCCAGCGAACTCGCGCGCCTCAACGACGAGAACGACCCCGAAGCCCGCGCCGAACGCGACGAGCGCGATATCCTCGGCCGCCTCAACAATGGCGAGAGCGGCTTTGGCGACAACGTGGAAATCCCCGACGAGATCGAGCGTCAGAAAGCGCGCGACATCCTCGACGAAATCCGCCGCCGCGCCGGCAACCGGGCCCTTACCCGCGAAGAACTCGAATACCTGAACCGCCTCCTCGACCGGTTCTGATCCGCACCGCCAGATTACGCCTTCTTTGCAAGCGCCATATCGACCGCCTTCGCGATCCGTCGCGCGCGCGTCTCGGGCGCCTTCGCCTCTTCGATCGCGCGCACATGCTCCTTGCGATACGTGAACGAGAGCGCGGCAAACCCGGCCGTAGCCCCGGCCTTCTTCAGCGCCGCCGCCAGATCCTTCGGAACCTCGACCTCGCGCGGCGCCGCGTCCACTTCAAGCGTCACTTCAACTTTCTCGCCGCCCTTCACGCCCGACTTTTCGCGATGCTCCTTCGCCAGCGGCAACAACGACTTGCCCCCCATCACGTGGATCGTCGAGCGATAGCTGTAGCCCTTGAGCAAGACGACCACTTTCGGCTTCTTGCCCTGGCCCAGCTTGGCCACGACATCCTCAGGCACGACGATCCCCGTCGCGTTGATGTCCTCGGCCTGCATGATGGTGGTCTTGAATTTTGGCATGGCGCTCCCCCTTGGCATCTCGCCCCAAAGACGAACAAGCCGCCGCACCGCCGACAGATCAACGGGGGATCCGCCCTACAGCCCCAGCGCCGTCGCGCCCCAGAAGGTCGCCAGCGAAGCCACATACGCCAGCGCGAACAGGTAGACGAACATGAAGCCCGTCCACTTCCACGAATTGGTCTCGCGCCTCACCGTCGCCAGCGTCGCAAGGCATTGCGGCGCATAAACGTACCAGGCGAGAAACGCGAGCGCCATCGGCACCGTCCAGTCGTTCTGGAGCAGCTGGGTCAGCCCTTCGACATTCTCCTCGCCACCCTGCACCGCATAGATCGTCGCAAGCCCGCCAACCGCAACTTCCCGCGCCGCAAGGCCCGGCACCAGCGCAATCACCATGGCGAGGTTGAAGCCCACCGGCTGGAAGATTGGATACAGAACTGAGCCGATCATGCCGGCAAAACTGTTCGCCAGCTCCGGCGCTTGGCCATTCGCCTGCGGGAACGTCACGAGGAACCACAGCGTCACCGACACGACAAAGATGATCGTGCCCGCCCGCTTCAGGAACGCCCACGCCTTCTGGACGATGCCGAGGAAATAGTCGCGCCACACCGGCAACTTGTAGGTCGGCAGCTCCATCACCAGCGGCTGCGTCGAGCCTTTCGTCGCCGTCCGCTTCAGGATGAAAGCCACAAGAACCGCACTGACCACGCCGAGGATATAAAGCGCGAAAAGCACCAGCCCTTGCATGTTGAAAATGCCGACCTGCGTCGCAGGAATGAACGCACCGATCAGCAGCGCATAAACCGGCAGCCGCGCTGAACACGTCATCAGCGGCGCCACCATGATCGTCGTCAGCCGGTCGCGCTCATTCTCGATCGTGCGGGCGGCCATGATGCCGGGGATCGCGCAGGCAAAGCTCGACAGCAGCGGAATGAACGCCCGTCCGTTCAGCCCGACGCGCAGCATCAGCTCGTCCATCAGGAAGGCCGCGCGCGCCATATAGCCCGAAGCTTCAAGAAACAGGATGAACGCAAACAGGATCACGATCTGCGGCAGGAACACCACCACCGATCCAACGCCCGCAATCATCCCGTCGACCACAAGGCTTCGCAGCATCGGGTCCGATATTCCCGTACCGGCGGCCTCGCCCAGCGCGCCAAAGCCCGCCTCGATCGCATCCATCGCCGGCGTCGCCCATGCGAACACCGACTGGAACATCACGAACAGAACCGTGCCGAGGATCAGCAGCCCCGACACCGGATGCAACAACACTGCATCCACCTGGCGCGTCAGCTTGTTCATCGCCGGCTCGACCATCGTCTCGCTGGCGATCCGGCGCGCTTCACGCTGCAGCGCGCGCAGGTCGTGCACCGGTTCGACGACGCTCGTCACGGGCGTCATCGTCTTGAGCACTTCGTCGATTCTGGCGATCAGGTCGTCACGGCCAGCTTTCCGCGTCGCCCGTGTGCGCACGACCGGCACGCCCAGCAGGCTCTGCAACTTCGGTACATCGATCTTCACGCCGTCGCGCTCAGCGAGGTCGATCATGTTCAACGAAACGATCACCGGCAGCCCAAGCGACTTCATCTGCAGCACGGTGTGGAGATGGGTCCGCAGGTTGGCCGCATCGGCCACGAGGATCAGCGCATCCGGCGCCGGCTCGCCGCGCTTGCCCTGGATCGACTCAACGGCGACCCGCTCGTCCATCGACCGCGCTTCGAGGCCGTAAATGCCGGGCAGGTCCACCAGCGTGATATTCGCCCCGCCCGGCGTCTCGAACTTGCCGGTGCGCGTCTCAACTGTCGTGCCCGCATAGTTCGCCGTCTTGGCAAGACCGCCGGTCAGTCCGTTGAAGAGTGTGGTCTTTCCGCTATTGGGCGCGCCGACCAGCGCGAGCCGCAATGTTGCGGCGCTCAAGCTGCAGGCTCCACAAGAACCATGGCCGCTTCGGCCTTCCGAAGCGCGATCACGGTGCGGTTCAGGCGGAAAGAAAGCGGCGCGCCGCCCAGCCAGCCGCGCGCCAGCAACTCGACCTCATCGCCCTCAGCGAATCCGATCTCGCGCAGCTTGGCGACCAGGTTTTCATCGCCCAGGCCAAAGCCGGTGACGCGAGCCTGCCGGCCCATCGCCAAGGTATGCATCCCGATTGAAATCGACCCGGTGTCCATGAAAAGGTTCTATTGAGAACCATTCTCATAAGCAATGGGTTTCATGTCGCGGGCTGGGCGATGCCGCGATTGTCAGTTGCCGGTGACGGCCGCGGTGGCGGCTGCGGGCGTTGCGGCGACTGGCGCTGTTTCTGCGCCGTCCTTGAGGAACTTCACCAGGACCCGCTGCCCCACCAGAACGGGCGCGGCTTCGGCGTTCACCACAACCTCGACCACGCGCTCATCCGCCCGCTCGCTGGGATCATCCGAGCGCAGCTTGCGGGCGCCCATAACGGCGGCGATGCGGATCACCTCGCCCGGATACTTGGCCTGCTGGTCTGACTCCGGAACGATCTCGACCTTCTGGCCGATCTTCACTGCATTGATCGAGCGTTCCTCCACTTCGGCGCGCACGATGCGCAGCGCCGCTGGTTGCAGCTGGAACATGGCGGTCACGGAGAATGTCGAGGCGCCCGAACCTGGATTGGCGTAGCGGCGCACGATGGTGCCATCAGCCGGCGCGCGGATCGTGTGAAGCTCGACCTGGAAGTTGGCTTCCGCCAGTTGCGCACGCACGAGGGAGATCGACGATCTCTGCGCCTCCAGCTGCGCCTGGAGCTGCTTGGTGCGATCCTGCGCCTGCTCATAGGCCTGGGTCGATGCGGCCTCCTCGGACGTCAGGCGCAGCAAGCGCGCTTCCTCGCGTTTGGCGGCGTCAAACTGGACCTCCAGAATAGGCAGCTGGGCTTCTGCCTGCTGGAGCTGCGCCGCAACGCGATTGCGCGACAGGCGGGCGTCATCATCTTCCTGAAGCGCAAGCACCTGGCCCGCCACCACCTTGTCGCCTTCCTGCACCAGCACTTCGCGCACGATCCCGGGCGCGCGCGCCGCGACATCGACGAGGCCGCCTTCGATGTCCACCTTGCCAGCGGAGATCGCGGTATAGGGTGTGTTGATCGACGCCGGATCGATCTTGGCGGCGGCAGCTGTGGCCGCATCGCCTTCCGGCGGCGGGCCGCCGCAGGCAGCAAGCACAAGGGCGCTTGTGGCGGCGAGGATCAGGACAGGGAGGCGTGACATGACGGTTTTCCGTTCTCAGTGATGGTGCGCGAAGCTGGCTGGGTCTGCGTTCGTCGACGTGATCAGGCCGTCCTCGATGGTGATGATACGATCGGCGAAGGCGGCGAGGCGGGCGTCGTGCGTAACGCACAGCACGGTCGCGCCCTGCTCCTTTGCGCACTTGCGAAGGAGCGTCATGACGATGTTGCCGTTCTCGCCGTCGAGCGCCGACGTCGGTTCGTCAGCGAAGATCAGCTTAGGCTTCTTGGCGAGCGCACGGGCGATCGCAACACGCTGCTTCTCGCCGCCCGACATCCGGTCCGGCCGGTTGCCGAGGCGATGGCCGAGACCAACGTCACGCAGCGTCGCTTCAGCAGCAGCTTTACGCGCGGCCGGTTTGATCTTCATGAACTTCAGCACGATCTGGACCTGCTGGCTCGCCGTCAGCGCCGGGAACAGGTTGAAGCCCTGGAAGATGAAGCCGCAATTGGCCAGACGGAACTTGTCGATCTTCTGGCGCGACATCTTCCAGATGTTGGTGTCGAGCGCGACAACGCTGCCCTGATCGGGCTTCATGAGCCCCGACACGGCAGCCAGGAGCGTCGACTTGCCGGAGCCGGACGGGCCCATGACAAGCACGATCTCGCCGGGCTCGATCAGCAGGTCGATGCCCTTCAGCACGTCGACCATCATCTGGCCGGCCTTGAAGCTCTTGCGGAGTCCGCGCGCCTCGATGGCCCAGCGCTTGCCGGCCTCTTCCGGACGCGGCTCCACTGCGGAAGCAGGAGCCTCCTCTATCTCGACGGGTTTCTTGCGGAGCGCGTTGATCATTTGAGCAGGTCCGCCGGTTCGCCCTTCTTGAGGGCTCCAAGAGTCAGCGCGCCGGAGCCGATGGCGATCGCTAGGAGCAGAACGCCCGTCTGAAGCACCGAGCCAGGATCGAAGCCCATCGGCAGGTTGGCCATCTTCGCCAGCATGGCGATGCCGACCATAAGCAGGGCTGCGGCGGCGATTCCAAGAATGCCGACCCAGAGCGAGAGCTCCATGACCACGCCGCGCAGCTGCCCGATGGACACGCCTAGCGCGCGCAGGCTGGCAAACTCCTTGATGTTGGCGAGGATAGCGCCGCGCAGGGTCTGCCAGGTGATGACCACGCCTATGATGAAGCCGATGGAGCTCATGAAGGACAACAGGATGACGATAAAGCCTTGTGACATCATCTGCCTGGTCGTCGAGGCGGTCAGCTCAGGCTTGGTCCATGCGCGGTAAAGGCCGTCTGACATCGCGTTGAGCTCGTTCCGCACGCGCTCGATATCCTTCATCGTTCCGTCGTTCCTGACCCGGACCATGAGCAGGCCGAGCTGCTCGTCATTGGCGCGCCCCATCAGGCGCTGGGTCTGACGCGACATCACAATGCTCGCGAGCTGACTGTTGGCATAGCCGTTCATGATCAGCGCGACGCGGACGGTCCTGCCGTTCAGCACAGCCTGGTCGCCCAGCTTCACACCGAGTTGCTTCTGCGCCGACACGTCGATGCCAACCGCATAGGGCGCCTCGATCGCGCGCCGCATCTCGTCAGTGAAATCCTGCGGCAGCGTCACGCCATTGGGCGAGGTGTCGATGATCATGATGTTGACCAGCGAGGGCGATGCCTGTCCCGGGCCGATGAACCGGCCGAAATCGTCGGGCAGATCCTGCACCTCGACCACGGCCGGGTGGCGATAGACCAGCGGGACAACGCGCTTGGGCAAAGGACCTGCCCCGCCACCGGGCCCGCCACTGGCCATTGCCTTAGGCGGCATGATGATGAGCTCCGCCCGCGACTTGTCGATGGTCACGGTGAAGGACTGCATGATGCCGACGAACATGGCGCCCAGCGCCAGCATCAGCACACCGGCAAGCGCGAGTGCTATAATGGCCGCCAAGTAGCGGCGCCACTCATACAAGAGTGTCGAGAGCGCAAGGCTCATCGCGGATCCCTCTTTGGAAGCCAATTCAAATTGTGAGGGGTCCTGACACCCGCATTATCGATATTCGATATTGCGCTGTGTGGCAACTACCCCGACCCGCTTTTTACGTCGAAGAGTGGCACAAGGATGTCGCGATCACGTAAACGCGAAACTGTATGGTTTCCGGCCACTCAGGTCGGCGCCATCCCCAGCCACTGCCGGGCGGAAGGCCAACGCCGCAGCACCCCCCACTCGACCGCGCCGATCAGCAGCAGGCTGATTCCAAGCACCGGAAGAAGCAGGCCGCAAACGACGATCAGCGCGGCCAACCCCCAGCCGACCCGCGCATCCGGTATCGGCGGCGGCGCGCCCAGCACGCCTTCAGGCGCCCGCCTGCGCCACATCACGAAGGCGCTGACGCAAAGCGTGATGAGCCCCAACGCGATTAGCACGCCGAGCACCTGGTTCAGGGGCGCAAACAACTGGCCTTCGTGTGCGGCGATGCCGACGCCGACGATCTGGTCGATGATGTGCTTCTCGCCAAACGTGTCGCGGCGCACCTCCGCCCCGGTGTCGGTGGCGAGCGCCACATCCTCGCGGGCAGGACGGTTCTGCGCGTTGGATTTCACCCACCACACCGGATCGCGCGCCGTCGGCGGCGTCACGATCACGGGCGCCGCAAGATTCAGCGCGCGGGCGTTCGCGATAATCGTTTCGATCGACACTCCGCCATGCCCCTGATGCGCTCCGGACTCGGCATCGTGGGCGGCATGCATAGCATGCTCGTCCTTGCTCGAGATCGTCCAGTCCTGGCTGATCGCGGCTGTTCCGGTCCACGCCCGAACATTCTTGAAGGCGTTGCCCCAAACCATCGCCCAAGGCAGTCCACTGACCAGCAGGAAGAGCGCGAACACCGACACCCATATGCCAACGACAGCATGGATATCGCGCCAGAACTTCTTGGCGCCCTGTCCAAGCCTTGGATAGAGCACGCCGCCGAGCCCCCGCGCATTGCGCGGCCACCAGAGATAGAGCCCGGTCAGGATCATCACGATCGCCCAGGACGCTGCGAGCTCGACAACAAATGATCCGCCCTCGCCCATCATCAGCTCGCCATGCAGCCTGAAGATGGCCCGCTCCAGCGTGTTGCTTTCGTCCTGCGTCTTCAGGATCTCAAGCGTATCGGGATGCACGTAGACACGCGTCCGGGCGCCATCGCCGGAAATCAGCACCCGCGCAGCCTGGTCAGGCTGTTCCGGCAACACGATACCAGCCAGCGACGAACCCGGCCGTGTCGCCAGCGCCGCCTCAACGATCTCCTGCTGCGTCAACGGCTGCCCTGTGCGCTCGAGGACGGCGACGTCGCTGTCGAACCACGCTTCGATCTGCGGACGGAACAGGTAGACAGACCCTGTCGCCGCCAGCCAGATCACGAACGGAATGCAGATCAGCCCGGCATAAAAATGCCAGCGCCAAAGCGTTCGGTAGAGGGCGCCCCCTCTTTCCTGGATCGGGCCGTCCGTTTCGCGTGTTTCGACCGCCTTTGTCATTGCCGCTTCCTCAGAACGTGAACGACACGCCGCCGAACAGCGACCGCTCATCTCCCGGGAAGAAGACGTTGCGGGCGCCCGGCGCCGTCGCTGTGTTCCAGTTCACGACGGGGGTGAAGTTCGAGACGTACCGCTCGTCGAAGACGTTGCGGACATCGATGAAAACCATCGGCCCGTTCTCGAATTCATAGCCGAGATTCAGGTTGACGATCGCGTAGGTCCTGGCGCGGAAGGTGTTGGCGTAGTCGACCCACGCCTCAGACGCCGCAACTTCAACCGAAGGCGCGATCCAGAAATCGCCAACGCTTCCCTTCAGCTCGGCGCGATAGAAATGCTCCGGTACGATGGGCAGGCGGTTGTCGCTGTACTGAAGGTCATTCGTGAAACGGAAGTCCGACCACATGTAGGTCTGCCTCAGGCGTAGGCCGTCGATCATCTGCCAGTCGAGGCCAGCCTCAAGGCCCTGGTGCATCGTGCCATCGAGCGCATTGAATGTTGCGGCCGGTATGCCCGCGGCCGGATTCACCGCGAACGTCAGGAGTTCGTTGTCGATCTCGGCGCGATAGAGGGCGACATCCCAGATCAGATTGCTCGTCCGCCCGCGCGTGCCGATCTCTGCCGTCACAGCGTCCTGTTCCTGCAGCGGCTGGAAGCCGCCTGTCGTCGGAGCTAGACTGCCGAAGTTCGGCGGCTCCACCGAACGGGTGACGTTGCCATAAATCTGCAAGCCGTCCGGCGCCTGCCAGATGAAGCCAACGCGCGGCGAGAACCATTCGTAGGTTTCGCTGTCGGTTACCACCACGGAGCTCGGCGGCACGGAACGATAGTCGCGCTCGGCGCGCCCGAACGAACCGCCCGCCACCAGCGCAAAGCCATCCATCACGAACATGCGCCCTTCAGCGAACACGTCGAGGCCGGTCGCGTCCTGATAGCTCTGCGCCGTCAGCACGCCGCGCGAGCCATTGGCGTTGATCCACTGCTTGGCGTCGTTCTCGCCAGCCCGATATGACAGGCCATAGAACGCGTCCGTCTTCATGCCGAAGAGTTCGCCTCCCCAGTCGAGGCGGGCGAAGACGCCCCAGTTGTCGCTTTCCTGGTGAATGACCTGGAAGATCGGGTGATCGAGCTCCTTGTGGGTTGCATAGACGCCGCCCTCCAGAACCGAGTTGGCGTCAAGGCGCCACCGCGTCTGCACAGCAGCGCGCTGAACACTCTGGTCGCGCTGGTAATTGCCGACGCCGACGCCGTTGCCGATGTTGCCGGGATTGGCGAGCTCCGGCGAATTGTACGCCTGTGTCAGCGACAGCGATCCAGGTATCTGCTGGTGGATATAGCCGCCAGAGACATAGGCGCGGACTTCCTGATCCTCGCCGAACGTGTAGCCGAGATTGCTTGATGCGAACTGCCACTGGCCTTCGCTCTGCTGGCGCCAGCCATTGGACTTGTAGCCCGACACGGCGCCGAAAGCGTCCCAGTTGCCCCACTGCCCGCCGACGCTGGCATGCGCGCGCGCGGCGCCGTAGTCGCCGCCTTCGGCCCGCAGAACGCCATTCTCCGGCATCGTCTTGCCGTTCGGCGTGATCATGTTGATCGCGCCGCCCAGCAACGCGCCGCCATAGCGCAGCGCATTGCCGCCCTTGTAGACTTCAGTATAGCGCGCGAGGAACGGATCAACGAGTTGCGTGTCGCCGAAGCCGTCGGCCTCGTTCAGCGGCATGCCGTCCTGCGCGACGAGCGTTCCACGCAGATGGTTGTTGTTGCCAATGCCAGATCCACGGATCGAAAGGCGCGTGTCACCGCCCCACTTCTTCTGGATGTAGACGCCGGGAACATCGCGCAACATGTCGACGAGGCCGGCGGCGTGCCGGCCGGCATAGCTCTCCGACGAGACGACGGCGACGGCTCCCGGCGTTTCCGACAGGCGTTCGCGCACCTCAGCCACGACGGGCGGGTCTTCCGGGTTGCGCACGGCCGTGACGATAACGGTATCGCGGTCTGTCTGAGGTTCATCTGCGGGAGCAGACTGGGCGCTGGCCGGCCCGGCCAGCGCGCCTGCGGCAACGATGGCGGCGCCAGAGACGGCGCATCCCATCAAGAAACGGGGGGAGAATTTCACGGCGATACTTTCTGTAGACAATCGACAAGCAAGGAGGACGCCGCGACGGCGCCGGCTGCGGCCTGCGTAAGGCGAAGGCCATGACGCAGCGCCCACGCCAGAGGTGACGCGACGAGACTCAGGGGGGCGTGAAGAAACGGCGCTCGTCAGCGGAAGTCAGCCAACGCCAGGCGCGGGATCAGATGCTTGTGGGAGGGCCGGTCGACGGCGGCGGCGGCGCAGCAATGCCGCGGCCGGGGATGAGATCGCGGACCTCTGCAAAATCTACAAGGCCCGCACTTGTGAAGACGATCGGTTCGGCGCCCGAAACAGGCGGGGCCATGGAGACGACGGCGCCGCACACGCAGGGCGGTTGCGGTGCGCCGGTATTGCCATCCTCCGGCACATCGATGATCTCGCCCGTGTCGAGATCGACAAGCTTCGGCTTGCCGTCATGCGCATCGCAGAGTTCGAGGGTGAGATAGCGGCCCGAGGCTGTCTGCGCCTCTGCCAGCATGTAGCCCGCCGGCATGACCGCGCGCACGAGCAGAGCCATCAGCGCAAATGCGCCAAGCCTCCATCCCATGCGTTTGATCGCAGCGAACACGAGCTGGTCTCCTTTGACGCAAGGTACGCCTGCTTCGACCACAAGTGAAGGGACTTCCCGCAAAGCGTGTGCGCCATGCGGATCAAACTTGTATCACTGTGTCGACAACGCGCCGCAGCCAGTCAGACCGGAACCTGACCCATCTTGCCTGCCTGATAGTCGGCGATCGCATTGCGGATTTCGTCAGCCGTATTCATCACGAATGGGCCGTAGGACACGACGGGTTCATTGATCGGCTCGCCATGCCCGAACAGAAGTCGCACGTCACTGGTCGCTTTGAGCGCCAAGGCGTCGCCAGCACTGTCGAACTCGACGAGATGGCGCTCGGCGACGTCGGCGCTATTGATCCGTACACGGCCGGAAACGACATAGAGAAAGACATTGCGGCCAGCGAGCCCGTCGAACACGAGCTCCGCGCCCGCCTGCGCCGTGATCACCGACATGAAATGTCCGGTCAGCGATTCGATCGGCCCGGTCGCCCCGCCCCACACGCCGGAAACAACGCTGATCTTCGCCTTGCCGCCGGCCGCTTCGACAACGGGGAAGGCATCACCTTGCAGACCCTGATAGCGGGGCCGCGTCATCTTCAGCCGCGACGGCAGATTCACCCAGAGCTGCAGGATCTCGAGCGGCCCGCCCGCGCGCTTGAATCCATCCGGCGAAAGCTCAGCGTGCACGAGGCCGGAACCGGCCGTCATCCATTGAACGCCGCCTGCTCCGATAATGCTCTGATGCCCGCCCGAATCGGCATGCATCAACTCGCCTTCGAGAATGAAGGTGACCGTTTCGAACCCGCGATGCGGATGCGGGCCGAACGGCAAGCCGCGATTGTTCGGGGGATAAACCTGCGGCCCATGGTGATTGAGGAAAAGAAACGGGTCGACCTGCCGCACGCGAGGGCCAGGAATTGGACGGCGCGTGACGAGATCCGCGATGTCGTCACGGTGCGCGGCATGCAGGCCGAGGATCTTCTTGTGAGTCATGCAGGCGAGATGTAAACGGTGCGAGTCCCCCACGGATTGAACGTCTTCCGCCCTTGCCAGCTGAGGTCCATCGTTTGCGGAACGTTGGAGCTCATCTTTGCAGAAAACTTTGCAAACTTTCCTGCAAACAAATGACGAGCGCGTTTCCAGGCTGGAGGTGCTTGAGGGGCCGACCGGCCGAAGAAAGTGGCCTGACGAGGTGAAGGCACGGATCGTCGCCGAAACGCTGGCTCCCGGCGCCCGGGTTTGCGAAGTAGCTGATCGCCATGGCGTTGCACCGCAGTATCTGACGACCTGGCGGAAGCTGGCGCGAGAGGGCCGCCTGACGCTTCCCGCGCATGGATCGACGTCCTTCGTGCCGCTGGTGGTTGGCGGCTCTCCGGAGCGGCGGCTGACCGCGCCCGTGCCGGCGCACATCGAGCTGGAAGTCGCGGGTGTCCTGGTGCGCTTGCCGGCGGATGTGTCGTCGAGGCGGATCGGCGAGATCGCGGCGGCGTTGCGCCAGCTATGATCCTTCCCGCGCAGAACATCAGGATCATGGTGGCGGCCAAGCCCGTGGACTTCCGTCGCGGGCATGATGGACTTGTCGCTGTGGTTCAGAGCGAGCTCGGTCTTGACCCGCATTCTGGCGTCGTCGTGGTCTTCCGTTCGCGTCGCGCCGACAGGATAAAGGTTCTGGTCTGGGACGGCACCGGACTGGTTCTGGTCTACAAGCGTCTCGAGCAGGGCAGCTTTGCCTGGCCGCCGATCCGCGAGGGCGTCATGAAACTCTCGGTCGCCCAGTTCGAAGCGCTTTTTGCCAGCCTGGACTGGCGCCGCGTGCACACGCCGAAAGTTCTGCCGCCGGCTGCGGCGGAGTGACTCGCTACAGAAAAATCTGCACACCGGTCTGCAGCTGAGGCGCGAAGCAAGTTATAATGCTTGCCATGACCGACGCACTCGCCACGCTCGATCTGTCTTCACTCCCGACCAATGTTCGGGAGGTGCTCCTTGCGCAGCAGGACGTGCTTCTTGCGCAGGACGCAATGCTCAAGGCGGAACGTGAGGCGCGGGAACAAGAGCGCGCGGCGCACGCAGCAACGCGTGAGACGCGAGCAAAGCTTGAAGACCAGAATGCCGAGCTCGGCGCCTACAACGCGCGCCTCGAATATCTGGTGAAGGAGTTCCACCAGGCCCTTTACGCAAAGCGCT